>JAHZAW010000042.1:22171-24830 GCA_019423725.1 Clostridiales bacterium | reverse complement strand
GGAAAAGAAAACAGTATATTTTGAATATAGGACAGAGGGAAAAACGACCGTTCCCGGAGACTTTTTCTATTACATGGTTGAGTATTCCGGAGGGGATAATGTGTTTAAAGACGCATCTGCCGTTCAGGTAGAATCGGAAGCCGTGGTTGAGGCGGACCCTGAGTACATAGTAAAGGTATCTGCGCCAGATGTATACTCGTCCTATTATCCTCCCACTGAGGAAGAACATAAGGCCATTAAGGAAGAACTCATATCAAGGCCCGGCTGGGATGAGATAGAGGCGGTGAAAAATGATAATATCCTCCTGCTCTCCCACTATGTCCATGGAGGTGCTTCAAAACTTGTGGGCACCATGTATATAGCTAAGTTCCTCTATCCAGAGCAGCTGAAAGACCTGCATCCTGAAAGCATATTCAAAGAATGGCTTGAGAAATACCAGAAGCTGGACTATATAGAGGGCCACACATATCCTGCTTTTTCATTTGAGGACTGAGAGTATGGCAGATAAAGATATAAGAGAAAAATACAGGCAGAGGGAAAGAAGAAAAAAATATGTCCTTGTGCTTGGCTTAGTTATACTGGTGGCTGCCGGATTTTATTTTGTTACGGTCGGATATGCTGACACCAGTATGACCCAGGCGGTAAAGGCGCTTGCTGCCTGGATATCTGGAGAGCTTTCATCTGGAAACAGCGATCAGAACTCCATATATAAAATAATCGTGCTTATGCGTATGCCAAGGGTAGCACTGGCCATTACGGCCGGTGCCGGCCTGGCTGTATCGGGTACGGCCATGCAGGCTGTAACCAGGAACCCGCTGGTCAGCCCATTTACCATGGGTATATCATCTGCAGCAGCCTTTGGAGCTTCCATGTGTATAGTTTTCGGAAACGGCATATTCTGGGGGAATGAAGCCGGTGTCATAACGGGAGCATTCATATCATCTGCACTTTGTATAATGTTCGTTTATGTGATATCTTTAAAGGCTGGGATGAAGGCTGAAACGGTGGTGCTTACTGGCATAGCCCTTAATTATTTTTTCAGTGCTCTCTCATCTGCCGTGGAGTTTTTTGCCCAGGAAAATAAACTTTCTTCCATAGTTCAGTGGGCCTTTGGCACATTCAACGGAAGTGTTTGGAGGGATGCGGCCATATCAGGCGTAATAATACTTGCCGGTCTGGTATTATCGGCTTCCAAGAGCAGAGAACTTAATATTATGTCCTATGGTGATGATGAAATGGCCGTGGGTCTTGGCATAAATCCGAAAAAAATAAGGGGCTTGATATGTGTTGTCTCAGTAATGATGACGGCAGCTATCATAAGCTTTACTGGGGTCATAGGATTTGTTGGACTGGCAGCTCCGCATATGGCAAGGATGATTATCGGCAATGACCATAAATATCTCATACCGTTTTCAGCCATAATGGGAAGCCTCCTGCTTATGTGTGCCGATGCCATTGGCAGGACTGTGATGCAGCCGGTAAGCATACCGGTCGGTATAGTGGTGTCATTTCTGGGAGTTCCAATTTTTATCCACCTTATATTAAGGGAAAGGAGGAATAGGGTTTGAGCCTGAAGGCAGAAAACATTAGCTATCGATATAAAAACGGTGCCTCAGTGCTGTCGGATATCAGTTTTACAGTGGAAAATGGTGAATCCGTATTTATTCTTGGCCCAAACGGCACGGGAAAGACTACCCTTTTAAAATGCCTCTGCGGCATATTAAAGCCCGAGTCTGGAAGTGTGAGCGTCGATGGGGATGACATTAGCAGAATGAGCCTTTCTCAAAGGGCCAGAAATATCGGATATGTGCCTCAAAGCAGCCGTGATGTATTTGGGACCGAGGCCATAGACATAATAATGCTCGGACTTTCAGCAGGACTTGGGCGAAGGCCTGAGGAGAAAGACAGGGAAAGGGTATTTGAACTCGTGGGCAGGATGCATATAGAGGACCTCATATATAAAAAACTTGGAGAAATGAGCGGGGGAGAAAGACAGCGTATATTTATAGCAAGGGCCCTTGCCCAGTATCCAAGGGTGCTTGTTTTAGATGAGCCGACCTCAGCGCTTGATATAAAAAACCAGCTGGATACCATGGAGTTAGTATCGTCCCTGGCCAGGAATGAAAAAATATCGGTGGTAATGTCAGTGCATGACATAAATCTGGCGGCCATCTATGCCGATAAAATAATGTTTATCAAAGATTCTGTGGTATGCGGTTTTGGAACGCCTAAAAATACCATAACCGAGGAAAAAATAAAATTTGTCTATGGCGTAGAAAACCAAGTGGTCGAAAAAAATGGTATGATACAGATATTGTTTCATAAACAGCATTAGCTTCCTGAAAAAGGTAAATGAACACTAAAAAAAACAGAGCCGTTATTTTTGTTAATTTTTCATTGATTTATGCGTTAGTGTGTTTTAAAATAAAACTGTATACAGATAATGTGGTAACTTTAATAAGTTTAAATTACAGGAGGACATACCATGAAATTATTTATCGATACTGCCAATGTTGATCAGATAAGAGAGGCTAATGAACTCGGCGTTATCTGCGGAGTAACAACAAACCCTTCGCTCATCGCTAAGGAAGGCAGAGATTTTGTTGAAGTAGTAAAGGAAATAACAACGATCGTCAACGGACCCATCAGCGCAGAGGTC
>JAHZAW010000042.1:2706-22161 GCA_019423725.1 Clostridiales bacterium | reverse complement strand
AAGAGGCAAGAGAACTTGTTAAGATCCATGAAAATATCGTAATCAAAATCCCCATGACCCTTGAAGGTCTTAAGGCTGTTAAGATCCTCAGCGCAGAGGGAGTAAAAACTAACGTAACTCTTATTTTCTCAGCAGCTCAGGCCCTTCTTGCCGCAAGAGCCGGCGCAACATATGTAAGCCCCTTCATCGGAAGAGTTGATGACGTAGGATGCGACGGTATGGCACTTATCGAAGAAATAGTTGATATATTCAATGTTCAGGGCATCGAGACAGAGATCATCGCAGCAAGCATAAGAAATCCTCTTCATGTAACACATGCTGCACGTTTAGGCTGTGATATCGCTACAGTACCTTATAACGTAATCGTTCAGATGACAAAGCATCCCCTTACAGATATCGGAATCGAAAGATTCCTTAAAGACTGGGAAGGCGTACCTAAGAAATAATTTAGGAGGGTTAATTATGAACATCGACCAGTTAAGCGTAAATACACTCAGATTCCTGTCAGTTGAGGCTATCCAGAAGGCAAAAAGCGGACATCCTGGACTTCCCATGGGAGCCGCTCCCGCTGCTTATGATCTCTGGGCAAAAAATATGAAGATAAATCCCGCTGATTCAAAATGGGCTGACAGAGACCGTTTCGTCCTTTCAGCAGGACATGGTTCAGCTCTTTTATACTCACTTCTTCATGTTTTCGGATACA
The DNA here is from genome assembly GCA_019423725.1 of Clostridiales bacterium. GTDB lineage: Bacteria > Bacillota > Clostridia > Lachnospirales > Anaerotignaceae > Metalachnospira. Next base: position 21,458 of record JAHZAW010000042.1, on the reverse strand, counting down.
ATGTGACCATTGAGGATCTCAAAAACTTCCGTCAGCTGGGAAGTGTCACACCCGGACATCCCGAGTATGAACTCACAGACGGAGTAGAGATGGGCTCAGGACCCCTTGGACAGGGTATTGCGGGCGCTGTAGGTATGGCCATTGCAGAAACTGTGCTTGCGGCAAAATTCAATAAGCCCGGATATGATATAGTAGACCATTACACATATGTTCTCTGCGGAGACGGATGCCTTATGGAAGGTGTTGCTTCAGAGGCTGCTTCCCTGGCAGGAACACTTAAACTTGGAAAACTCGTTCTTTTATATGACTGCAACCATATAACCATTGAGGGCGACACAAAGACATCATTTGATGAGGATGTGCTCAAACGTTTTGATGCATACGGCTGGCAGACCATAACCGTTGAGGACGGAAACGACGTTGACGCCATCGACGCAGCAATAAAAGAAGCTAAGGCTGACACTGAAAGACCTTCAATAATCAAGGTCATAACACAGATCGGCTATGGCGCGCCCAATAAACAGGGCAAGGCTTCAGCCCATGGCGAACCCCTTGGAGAGGAAGAAATAGCCCTTGCTAAGGAAAACCTCGGCTGGAAATACAAAAAAGATTTCTATGTTCCCAAACAGGTAAAGGAACATATCGAAGAAATAACAAAGAACGGCGCAAAGGCAGAAAAGGAATGGAAAAAGCTCTTTACAGCCTATGGCAAGGAATATCCTGAACTGGCTGCTGAGTGGAAGGTATGGCACAGCAGGAAGCTCCCCGTTGATCTTCTTAAGGACGAGGACTACTGGACATACGAAGGAACTATAGCCACAAGAGCTTCATCTGAGAAGGTGCTCAATAAACTTTCAAAGGTTATACCTAATCTCATCGGCGGCTCGGCTGACCTGGCTCCTTCAAACAAGAGCGTTATGAAGGACAGGGAATACTATTCACCTGAAAACAGAGGCGGTTCAAATATGCACTTTGGAATAAGGGAATTTGCCATGACTGTTATCGCCAGCGGAATGTACCTCCACGGAGGCCTTCGCCCTTATATCGCCGGATTCTTCGTATTCAGTGACTATATGAAGGCAGGACTCAGAATGTCAGCACTTATGGGACTTCCTGTTGTGAGCATATTTACCCACGACAGCATCGGTGTAGGAGAAGACGGACCTACCCATCAGCCCATCGAACAGCTGGCAGCCCTAAGGAGCATGCCCAACTATACAGTTATCCGTCCCTGCGATTCCAGAGAAACGGCAGCTGCCTGGTATTCAGCTCTCACAAGGACAGACGGACCTACAGGCATCGTACTTTCAAGACAGAACCTTCCTCTCCTTGACGGCACAGGAAAGAATGCCCTCAAGGGTGCTTATATACTTAAGGACAGCAAAAAGAAAGTACCTGATGTTCTCCTTATGGCCACAGGTTCAGAGGTCGAGCTTATTTATAACGCCTGGGATGTGCTTCAGGAGAAGGGCATCGATGCAAGGGTAATAAGCATGCCTTCATGGGAAATATTCGAGGAACAGTCCGAAAAATATAAGGAAAGCGTTATCCCTTCAGCCGTAAGAAAGAGAGTAGCTGTTGAGGCTGCATGTGATTTTGGCTGGTATAAATATGTAGGACTTGATGGTGCTGTGATAGCCATGGATGGTTATGGCGCTTCAGCTCCTGCTGGAAAGCTTTTTGAGAAATTCGGATTCACAGTTGATAACGTAGTTGAGACTGTTATGAAGATAATGAAATAAAATAAATATTCAAAAGACTGTATTCGTAATACGGATACAGTCTTTTTACTATCGGCAAGGAGAATTTTTATGAGAACATTTATAGCTGTTGAATTTGACAAAGTGACCAAAAACAACCTTTCACAGCTTCAGGATAAAATAAAGGAAGACTGCAAAAGAGGCAATTTTACCACTAAGGACAATCTGCATCTTACTTTGAGGTTTTTAGGGGAAGTTGAGGCGGACGACCTTGAAAATGTGGCCCTGGCCATGGAAGAGACCGCATCGGCTAACCGATCATTCCCACTGGTATTTGATAAGGTCGGTTATTTTGACAGGGGGGATAAGTGCATCGTATGGGTCGGTGTAGATAAAAGCAAGGCTCTTGTCAGACTTTATGAGACTCTGGAAAAGAACCTCGGAAAACAGGGTTTTAAGCGCGAAAGGGCAAATTTTTCACCTCATATTACCATTTCTAGGGAAACTTCCCTTTTTTACAGCAAAAAAATACTCACTGAGAAGTTTAAACCGGATTTTGATGGAATGATTGTTAAGGAAATAAGCTTAATGGAAAGCAAAAGGGTGAATGGACGTCTCATCTATAAGAAGCTCTATGGGGCAAAATTGATGTAGAGCTTTTGTATACATAGGTTGAATTATTGAAAAAACTGACATAATATATGTTTTCAACATTATACAGTTGAATTTTATGTGTAATTTGCACGAAAAATAAGTCTCTATATTGCGACAGGTTTCCCGCGAAAAACAGATTTTTGTATAAGTGAAACATTGACATATAATTAACAGTAGTATAATATATGTTATATGGAAGATTATTAATAATGTATCTTTATGCACATTTTAAGTGTTTTCCTGAAACTAAATGGGCAGGGCAATTGTCGCAGTCGGGGAATTTTTGTTCTGCTGATTTTATAACATCAATTTTGATTGATGATTTTACTTTTTTACAAAATAAAGGAGGAAGTATTAATGGATTTTACGTTATCAAAAGAACACCTGTTATTCAGACAAATGGTAAGAGAGTTCGTAGAGAACGAGATCAAACCCATAATGCAGGACATTGATGAAGAAGAAAGATTCCCCAAGGAAGTTTGGGATAAACTTGGCCCCACAGGACTTCTTGGTATCCAGTATCCCAAGGAATATGGCGGACAGGGCGGAGACTACCTTGCTTATGTTATGGCTATTGAGGAAATTTCTAAATATTGTGCATCTGTAACATCAGGTATGGCTGCTCATTCATCACTCTGCTGCTGGCCTATTTACCAGTTTGGTACTGAAGAACAGAAACAGAGATTCCTTCCTGAACTGCTTTCAGGTAAAGCTATCGGTGCTATGGGTCTTACAGAGCCCGGCGCTGGTTCTGATGCAGCTATGCAGCAGACAAAAGCTTATCTTGACGGCGACCACTATGTAGTTAATGGTAGAAAGTGCTTCATCACAAACGCTGGAGAAGCTAAATATTACACAACAGTTGTTATGACAGATAAGTCAAAGGGAAATAAGGGTATGTCAATCCTCGTTATCCCCGCTGATGCTCCTGGTTTCTCAATCGGTAAACACGAGAAGAAAATGGGTATCCGTGCTTCAGCTACAGCTGACCTTATCTTCGATAACTGTATAGTTCCCAAGGAAAACCTTATCGGTAAAGAGGGCGACGGTTTCAAGATGATCATGCAGACACTTGATATCGGCCGTATCGGTGTAGGTGCTGTTGGTCTTGGTATTGCAGAGGGCGCTCTTGAAGAGACTCTTAAATATGTAAGCCAGAGAAAACAGTTCGGCAAAACAATCGGATCATTCCAGAATACACAGTTCGAGATCGCTGATATGAAGACTAGAGTTGATTCTGCTCAGCTTATCATCTACAGAGCTGCTTGCACAAAAGATGCCGGCCTTCCTTTCGGAATGTATGCTTGTATGGGTAAATACTACGGCGCTACAGTTGGTTCTGATATAACAAGAAGATGCGTACAGCTCTTCGGTGGATACGGTTATATGAGAGAGTACCACGTAGAAAGAATGATGCGTGACGCTAAGATCGTTGAGATTTACGAAGGCACAAGTGAAATTCAGAAGATGGTTATCGCAGGCCACTTAAAGGTTGGTAAATAATTTTATTTACCTGCGGTAAAAATCCTTATGAAATTTTGAATATAAATATGCGGAAGGAGTAAGACAATGAAAATAGTTGTTTGTGCAAAACAGGTACCTGATACCACAGAAGTTAAGCTTGATCCTAAAACAAATACACTCATCAGAGATGGTGTTCCCAGTATTATAAATCCCGATGATAAAGCAGGTATCGAGGCTGCTTTACAGTTAAAAGAAAAAGTAGGCGGAACAGTTACAGTTGTTTCCATGGGCCCTGCCCAGGCTGATGCTGCATTAAGAGAAGCTCTCGCTATGGGATGCGATGAAGCTATCCTTATTTCAGACAGAGCTTTCGGTGGTGCTGATACATGGGCTACATCTTCAACAATAGCTGCCGCTTTAAAGAAACTTGATTTTGATGTTATAATCACAGGACGTCAGGCTATCGACGGAGATACAGCTCAGGTTGGTCCCCAGATAGCAGAGCACCTTGGAATCCCCCAGGTTTCATACGCTGAGGAGATCCTTGAGGCAAGCGAAGACAAGCTCGTTGTTAAGAGACAGTTCGAGGACAGATATCACGTTATCGAGATCAAAACACCCTGCCTTATTACAGCATTATCAGAGTTAGCTACACCCAGATATATGACAGTACATGGTATTTTTGATGCTTACAGAGAAAAAGAAGTAAAGGTTTGGACACTTGAAGAACTTAAGGATACAGTAGATATGGCTAATATCGGTCTTAAAGGTTCTCCTACAAACGTTAAACAGTCATTTACAAAACAGGCTAAGGGTAAAGGACTTTACTACAAAGATCTTTCACCTGAAGAAGCTGTTGAGACTATCGTGGCTAAGTTAGAAGAAAGACACATTATCTAAGATAAGCTGACTTGATAAACTATAATAAGTAGAAAGGAATGGTAGGCTAATGAGTAAAGATGTATACGTATTAGCAGAACAGAGAGACGGAGAGATCCAGAAGGTTAGTATAGAGCTTGTTGGCAAAGCAACAGAACTTGCCGCAGACCTTGGACAGAAAGTTGTTGCTGTATTATTAGGAAGCAACATTAAAGATAAAGCAGACATTCTCATCAAACATGGTGCTGACAAAGTTATCGTTGTTGATGATCCCATGCTTGCTGAATATGTAACAGAGCCTTATGCAAAGGCATTATATGAAGTTATCAAGGCATCAGATCCCGAGATCGTACTCTACGGAGCTACATCAATCGGACGTGACCTTGCTCCCCGTGTATCAGCAAGGGTACATACAGGTCTTACAGCTGACTGTACAAAACTTGATATCGGAACTATCGAATCAATGCCTGATACAAAACTTCTTCTTATGACACGTCCTGCATTCGGCGGCAACATCATGGCTACTATCGTCTGCAAAGACCATAGACCTCAGATGGCTACAGTACGTCCCGGCGTTATGAAAGCCCTTGACAGAGACGAATCAAGAACAGGCGAGATCGTTGACTTCAAAGTTGACTTTACACCCGCTGATATGAACGTAACTATCAAAGAAGTTGTTAAAGAAAACAAGAAGAAAGTTGATATCACAGAAGCTAAAGTTCTTATCTCAGGCGGACGTGGTATCGGTTCACCTGAATTCTTCGGAGAACTCCAGAAACTTGCTGACGTACTTGGCGGAGAAGTTTCTTCATCAAGAGCAAACGTTGACGCTGGCTGGATCGAAAAAGACCGTCAGGTTGGACAGACAGGTAAGACAGTACGTCCTGACCTCTATGTTGCATGCGGTATCTCAGGTGCTATCCAGCACGTTGCAGGTATGGAAAGTTCAGAATATATCGTAGCTATCAACAACAATGATACAGCTCCTATATTCGACGTAGCTGACCTTGGCATCGTTGGTGATGTAAAAGCTATTGTTCCCAGATTAACAGAAGCTATCACAAAACGTAAAGCTGAAAAAGCTGCTCAGTAATTAAAATAATGCCCCTTCCTTATGGAAGGGGTTTTTATTTTAATATAATCAAGGCAGAGAGGGCTCCAGCTGTTATGTATAAGGACGTGGATCAGGTGAAGAAAGCAAGCGGTTTATGTCTTTATACATCATAGTTGATAAATTTGTGGCAGGATATTATAATTAAGGAAAAAATTAAAATATTTTGGGGGATATTATGAAAAAAGTTCTTGTAATAGGTTCAACGGTGGCGGACATAATAATCAGGCTTAATAAGATACCAACGACCGGCGGAGATGTAAATGTACACTGGCAGAAGATGTCCATGGGAGGCTGTGCTTTCAATGTTTCCCAGGCAATAGCATATTTTGATGTACCATATCTGCTTTTTTCGCCAACGGGAACTGGACTTTATGCCGATTATATAAGAAAAGAAATTTCCAGGATGAATGTTACAAGGGCTGATCTGAATCCCGATGAACCCAATGGATGCTGCTACTGTCTTGTGGAGGATGACGGGGAAAGGACATTTATATGTGAACACGGAGCTGAATACAGATTTAAAAAAGAGTGGTGTGACGCTCTGGACCCCAACGACTTTGACTGCGCCTATATATGCGGTCTGGAGATGGAGGAAGAAACGGGAGATATAGTCATAAGCTTTTTAAGGGAAAAGAACATACCCGTATATTTTGCTCCTGGTCCAAGAATAAATGAGATAGAGAAGGAAAAAATGGGAAGGCTTTTAGCCCTTAAACCCATACTCCATGTAAATGAGACTGAAGCCCTGTCATTTACAGGAAAGAAAACCATAAGGGAAGCTGCTGAGAGCCTTATGGCCATTACAGACAATACGGTCATAGTAACTAACGGAGAAAAGGGAAGTTGCTGTCTGTGCCGCGACGATGGAAAATGGTATGAGGAACCGGCCTTTAAGGTGGATGTGGTGGATACCATAGGTGCAGGCGATGCCCACATCGGAACATTCATTGCCCAGAGACAGTTAGGAAAAGGAATATCTGAATCTCTTAGAGAAGCCAATAAAATATCCTCTATGATAGTAAGCTCGGAGGGCGCAAGGCTTGATAAAGCCAATAAAAGGGCGTAATCGATGACCGTAATTATAAATTTGGTCATAACACTGATTTTTAGCGGATTAGATATCTGACTGATTTTTAAAATCTGGTCATAGAATTTGAGGTTTAGAAATCTTTTTAGGCCGAAAAAGGATAAAAACCAAAAAATAGAAATGGTGAAACATAGATACAAAAATAAATATAAAAACAAAAGCCTGTGGCTGCATCAAAAATATGATGACTGCCCCAGGCTTTTTTATTATTTCATGCTGAGTTTTTCTCTTACTTCAGCTATCTGCTCATCAGTAAGGTCAAGCTGATCCCATTTGATGTTTACTTTGTCTCCCTCATATCTGGGTATAAGGTGCATATGGAAGTGATGTACAGTCTGTCCGGCAAGGCTTCCGTTGTTCTGTACCACGTTCATGGCTTCAAAACCAAGTACTTCCTTCATGTTTTTAGCTACTTTAACAGCAAGTCTGAAAAGTTCAGCAGCTGTGTCTTCATCGATCTCAAAAATGTTTGAGTAGTGCTCTTTGGTAAGTACAAGGGCATGGCCGATGTTTCCGGGGAATCTGTCCAGTATCACTTTGAATTTATCGTCTTCGTAAATTGTTGCTGAAGGTATCTCTCCTGCGATTATTTTGCAAAAAATACAGTTATCCATTATATCATTCCTTTCTTAAAATTGCCCATTATGAGCATCAAGCTGATTATAAGTATATCACAAATGCGGCTCTTATGGGTAAATAATTTAAGTTTATATGTCGTATTTTAGAATTTAAAGGCAGATTTTGAGGATAAAAAATCATTGTTCATGGGACAGGTTGGAAATAAAATATAAATAAATATGGAAAATAAAGGGAGGAAGTTATATGGAAAATTCAACGGCGGAAAAATATGCTGAAAAAGCGGCATTTTTTGCCCACGAGATCAAAAATCCGCTTGCGGTGATAAAGGCTAACGTGCAGCTCATTGAGCTTGATAACAAAGGGGTGAACAAAAAGAGCTTTGAGACTGTCTACGAGTGCATAGAAAAGATAAATACACTCATAAAGGAGAATATGGAGTATATCAAAAGCGCCAAAAGTGCGGCCGATTCCAATGTGGTGCAGGTGCTTAAGAATATATTGGAAAAATACGAGACTAAGGGCGGCAGGATATTTTCCCTGAAGGCTGAGACAGATAAAATAGAAGTTAACTGCGGCAGAGAACTTTTGGAAAGCCTCTTTGAAAATCTCATTAAAAACTCAGTGGAAGCCACAAAAGAAGGGGATTCCATATCCATTGAGGCCAAGGTGAGAAGGAGAAAGGCAGTCATAAAGATAACGGACACCGGATGCGGCATATCAGACGGCGAAATAGCCAGGGTGGGAGAACTTTTTTATACCACCAAAAAAGGCGGTAGCGGAGTCGGCCTCTTTATGTGCAGAAGGATAGTCGAGCAGAATGGAGGAAGGCTCAAACTAGAAAACAATAAGCCCCACGGAACTAAGGTCACCGTGGAACTCAACTTGAAAGAATAAAGGAAAGACCAAATATAAAAAGGGGGTGCAGAACTTCTGCACCCTCAACTATTATCGTTATTACTGATATTACTGATACTACTGATATGGCTTATGAGACTGTATCACTGGACTGCTCCTGAATAGAGTTTTGGCAGGAGATAATTGATAAGATCGGCATGGGACTGTTCATCGGTTATTATTTCAAATATCATATCCCTTATGCCGGTGTTGGATATGGAAAACATAATATCCCTGTATAACTCAACGGCGTCCAGCTCTCCAAAAAGACTGTCGGTGAAGACTTCGGTGAGGTTATCGATGTTTTCGGGTTTGAATATATTTTTAGGCGGAAGAGGAGCCGCTCCTGTGAGGGCGGTGTAAATTTCCTCAAAAAGACGTCTGTGCTTATATTCGTCGTAGGCCATGGATTTTACCGTTTCCGCATCGGTGCCGTCAGCCATTTTTTCTGAAAGGGCCATATATTTGTAATAATCTCTGTATTCGTCCTCCAGGGCATCATTTATCATATCGATGACTGGCTGTATATCAGCATCATTGACATTGTCCGATGCGGCTGAAATATTTCGGCGCGTTAAATTCTGCTGGTGTTCATTGGTATATGTACGCATAACATCACTCCTTTTTTAAACTATATGCGCCGGGTCTTTAATTTTGACGAATTCTTTAAAATTTATTTAATTTTATGGAAGGATATTTTGTTTTCTGATATTATAAACTAAAGCTGAATTACAAAATTGGAGTGGATCAAATTGAAAAAAATAGTTTTAACTGGCGGAGGCACCGCTGGACATGTCACACCCAATATAGCTCTTATACCTGAGCTCAAGAGCAGGGGCTGGGAAGTATACTATATCGGCACTGAAAATGGAATCGAACACGAACTCATCGAAAGGGAAGGCATACCCTTTTATTCGGTCAGAAGCGGCAAACTCAGAAGGTACCTGTCAAAGGAAAATGTAAAGGACGCCTTCAGAGTCCTTGGCGGCATATCTGACGCTAAAAAGGTCCTTAAGGAGATAAAACCTGATGTTGTATTTTCTAAAGGCGGATTTGTGGCAGTTCCAGTGGTCATAGCTGCGGGAAAACTTGGAATACCCGTTGTAGCCCATGAATCGGATATGACACCCGGCCTTGCCAATAAGATAGCCATACCCTATGCAAAGACCGTATGCACCACATTCCCTGAGACCGTTAAATACATAAAGGACGGCAAGGGAGTTTATACGGGATCTCCCATAAGAAAGGAGCTCTTTGACAGCAGCAGGGAAAGAGGTCTTAAGTACTGTGGTTTCAATGATGAAAAACCTGTCATACTTTCCATGGGAGGAAGCCTTGGAGCGGTCAAAATAAATAATGCCCTGAGGGCAGCTCTGCCTTCACTTTTGAAAGACTTTCAGGTGGTACATCTCTGCGGAAAGGGCAATCTTGATAAGTCTCTGGAAGGAATGAAGGGATACAAACAGTTTGAATATGTCAACGAAGAACTGAAAGATGTTTTTGCGGCTGCTGATGTTATCATATCCAGGGCTGGAAGCAACTCTATTTCCGAGTTCCTTGCCCTTAAAAAGCCCTGCCTTCTCATACCTCTTTCAGCAAGGGCCAGCAGGGGAGACCAGATATTGAACGCTGAATCCTTTGAGAAACAGGGATTTGCCAAGGTGCTCAATGAGGAAGAAATAGAGAAGATAGAAATTGAGATAAGAGATCTTTACAAAAACAGGGATACCTATATCAAAAATATGGAGAAGAGCCACGCTGCAAACGGTGTAGGCCTTATCATAAAAGAAATAGACAAGGCGGCAGGTATCGACGCCAAAGAAGGAGAGGAAAACGAGTAATGAAATTCAATATATTTAAAGCTGCGGCACTTTTATCCGTATGCGCTGTAATGGTACTTAGCGGATGCTCTTCAACGGGAAGCACTGATAACGGAAACACTGAGAACAGCGGAGAAAGCAGCACAGACGGAAGCACAGATGGAGAAAGCGAACTTTCACCCGAGGAGCAGGAGGCATATCAGGCATATCTTGATAATCTTGCGTCCCAGGGAGATTCCATACCCCAGCTTGACCCGCCTGCACAGGGTGAGGAAATAGCTGTCATCCATACGAGTATGGGAGACATCAAAGTAAGATTTTTCCCTGATGAGGCACCTAAGGCAGTGGAGAATTTCAAGACCCTTGCCAAGGAAGGATACTATGATGGAATAACATTCCACAGGGTAATAAATGACTTTATGATCCAGGGCGGCGACCCCACTGGCACAGGAAGCGGCGGAGAGTGTATATATGGAAAACCATTTGAGGATGAGTTTTCACCTAATCTCTATAACTTCAGGGGAGCCCTTTCCATGGCCAACAGTGGACCTAACACCAATGGAAGCCAGTTCTTTATCGTCCAGACCCACAATGTACAGGATGGATACTGGGATTACATCGATCAGATAGTTGAGCAGTACGGAACAGATAATGTCCTTTACAACAGCCAGACAGGCAATATGGTAAGGGTAAATTATTCAGACGAAGCGCGCCAGACATACAATGAACTTGGCGGAACGCCACATCTGGACTACTGCCACACAGTATTCGGCCAGGTATTTGAGGGCCTTGATGTGGTAGATGCCATAGCTTCTGTTGCTGTAGATGAAAATGATAAACCTGCTGACGATGTTATAATCGAATCTATAACCTTTGAAAACTACGGAGAATGATGTTTCAGGAGGTGCGGTAAAGTATGAAAAAGATAGTATTGACGGCGCTTGTAACTGTTATGATGGCTTCTACTGCCTGGGGAAAGACAGGAGACATTGCGGGCCGTATTTATGATACGGACATACGCACCGACTTTTACGGCAGGGAAATAAACGCCTATAACATTGGCGGCCAGACGGTGGTCCTATGTGAAGACCTGGGGTACTTTGGCTTTGATGTCATATGGAACCAGGATAAAAGGACCCTTGAGGTGGATGACAAATATAACAACCCTCTGGATGAAGGTTACGCCAGGGACATAAGTTTATACATACTGCCCGATGGATACTATTCAAGAAAAGCACCTGACACCATATATGAAACTGATATAAAAACATATTTGAACGGCAGAGAGATAAAGGGATACAATGTGGGCGGCCAGACAGCCATAGTATGCGAGGACCTCAGAAACTACGGATACGATGTTGAATGGAACGCTGATGCCAGGACATTGTCCGTAAGCGGCAACGGCGAGTTTAATAAAACACCTTCTGACCTGGGAGATGTGATAGTCACAGGCAGGCTGGCTCCTGATATAGCTGAGTCCACAAAAAAGGCAAGCATACGCCTGGATAACGGTCATACCATAAGAGGGCTATTTGCCTCTGACTACAATACCCATTATGTGTCACTGACCGACGTTCTTAAGGAAGCCGGGGCAGAATGGACTTTTGACGGAAAGACAATAACCATAAAGCCTGGTGCGACAGCAGTTAAACTTGCGGAAGATCCCTGGTTGTATGACAATGCTGGCGGAGATGCCGGAGAGGCTGATAAAATATATCTGGATATCCTCTGTGGAAATAATAAAATTGATATAGTCTATGAAAGGGGCGGAAGCCTGCTTACCAATGGAAAAACCTATGAAGCCGGGGCTGAGGCGTATGTATGCGGTCAGACCGTATATATACCATGGTATACAGCGGACAAAATAATAAACAGCTGACCTCTTGTTGTGAATTTTTATAGAATAGAGCCCTGTCCGGCTGATATTTAATGCAGTTTGACGGGGTTTTATTATTGTGTTATCCTAATTTAAGAAATTTTTAATTATGTGTTCAATATTATTTCAAATTAGTGTGTTAGTATTGTACTGTAGTGAATGACAGATGCTATGCAGAACACAAATACAGAATATTGATAACACACAATGGGAATAACAGATGAAGATATTAGATATAGATTTAAACCGATTTATAGTTTATAAGAGGAGGTTTTGCTAATGGTCAGAGATTTCGATGCTTCAGCACCAATGGGTACGAATAAAGTTGTAGCCTGCATTACGGCACAGTATAATTCAGAAAGACTTATAGATACAGCGGCGGAAGTCGCCGATAAATTCAATGCCGAACTTCACATACTTCATGTAAATAAAGGAAGCAGCATTTTTATCAATGATAATACTCCCATAATGCTCGACAAGCTTTTTGAATATGGAAGCGAAAGGGGCGGAATGATACATATGCTCTGCAGTGAGGATGTGGCAAAGGCCATAGGAGATTTCATTGAGGAATACGGTATAACCAAGATAGTTCTTGGCGAGCCGCCTGCAAAGTTTGTGGAGATGCAGAAAATAAAAGAATCTGAATTCGATAAGATAGAAAAAGTGCTCCATAGATGTAAAGTTGAGATAATAATAGTTAAGAGAGAGAAAGAAGAAACACAGGAAGCACTCAGAGCTTAAGGAATTTATATATTTTTGTTGCAATAAGGCTCAAAATATATTATTATTTCATAAGTATGTGTTTTAAAATATTATTTGTTTAACAAGGAGAGAATATAAGATGAGCTTATATGAAAACTGGATGAAAAAAGCCTTTACACCGAAAGGACAGAGCGTTGACGCTGTATGGGATGTTTATCTTCCCCTTGAACAGAAGATTTATGAATATATAATCGGTGAAAAAGTGCAGGATATGGAGTATAAAATTTCTGAGATCGCTGAGAAATTCTCAATGACAGACGAACAGGCCGTTGCATTTGTAGACGGCATCAATGACGTTCTTCCTGAGCCCTATGATGTAAATGAGCTCACAGCTGATTCAGTTGTAAAACTCCACATTGAGTTTGACAAGCTTTATAAAAAGATGGTTGAATACAAGGCCGAGCATCTTTATACACTTCCCCAGTGGGATGGAATTTTTACAGAAGACGAGCGCAAAAAACTTTACAAAGAGCAGAAAAACGCCCGTACTGTAGTAAATAACGGACCCAAGATCGGCAGAAATGATCCCTGCCCCTGCGGAAGCGGCAAAAAATATAAAAAATGCTGCGGAGCCAACCTGTAATAGATCATGGAAACAAAGATAATAAAAGTCGACAGGGATAATCCCGATGCCGGCGTATTTGAGGAAGCTGCCAGTATCCTTAGAAATGGAGGACTGGTGGCTTTCCCCACGGAAACGGTCTATGGTCTCGGCGCAAACGGCCTTGACGCCGCGGCCTGCAAAAAAATATATGAGGCTAAGGGCAGACCGAGCGATAATCCGCTCATACTCACCATTGGTGATATAAGCGGCCTTTATCCCATCGTAAGCAGGGTGACTGAAAATGCCCAGAAGATAATAGACGCCTTCTGGCCAGGACCCATAACCCTTGTGCTTCCAAAGGCGGACTGTGTCCCTCCTGAGGTAACTGGCGGGCTTGATACGGTGGCTGTAAGATTTCCGTCTAATTTGATAGCAAGAGAGCTCATAAAGACTGCGGGCATACCCGTGGCTGCTCCCAGTGCCAATTCTTCCGGAAAACCCAGTCCCACAAGAGCATCACATGTTGAGTTTGACCTCAGTGGGAAAATAGATATGATAATCGATGGCGGACCCGCTGACTGGGGGCTTGAATCAACGATACTTGATGTGTCGGCGGACAAGCCTGTTTTGCTGCGTCCGGGAGCAATAACAAAGGAAATGATAGAAGAAGTCGTTGGAGAGATAGACGTTGACCCGGCTGTATATTCTAAACCTTCGGACGATATCGTTCCCAAGGCCCCTGGAATGAAATACAAACATTATTCCCCTGCTGCCCAGGTAATACTGGTTTCAGGAAGCAGGGAAAATGTCATTAAGACCATCAATGAGAAAATTGCTGAAGACAGCGCTAAGGGCCTCAGAGTAGGTGTCATGGCCACGGTCCAGACAAAGGACAGCTATGTGGGCGGAAGCGTACTTGTAGTGGGCGACAGAGAAAAGCCTGAGACCATTGGTGCGAACTTATTTAAAATATTGAGAAAGTTTGATTTTATCGGAACTGATGTGGTTTATTCTGAAGTCTTTGACGAGGACGGAGAAGGTGCCGCCATTATGAACAGGCTCAATAAGGCTGCGGGATTTAACTACATAAGATGCTGAAACGGCGGTGATAGATATGAATATACTTGTCGTATGCACTGGAAACACATGCAGAAGCCCCATGGCTGAGGTCATTTTAAAGGCTGTGCTTGAAAATAAGGGCATCGAGGCTGATGTAAAGAGCAGAGGCCTTTATGCGTCGGAAGGGGAGCCTGCCAGCGATTACGCTAAGCTGGCTGTAAAAAATTACGGCCTTTCCCTTGATTCACACATGGCTAAAAATATCACACCTGAGGATATAAGTGGAGCTGATCTGGTGCTCACCATGACAGAGTCCCATAAAAAGGCTCTGGAAAAGGTATGCCCGCCGGAAAAACTATTTACATTTAAGGAATACAGCCTTGGAAAAAGCGGAGACATATCCGATCCATTCGGACAGAGCCCTTCCGTTTATCTGGAGTGTGCTGAGGAGATAGCTGACTGTGCCTTAGCCCTTGCGGACAAGCTCAAGGCTGAAGATAAATGATATATATTTATAAACCGGCCTGTATTTTGGTCCATATTGAACAGGCGGTATTTGAAACACATTGAAGATAGTGGCAGGATTTATGAAAGGAAATGAATGATATGATAGCTATAGGCTGTGACCACGGCGGATTTGTGCTTAAAAAAGAAATAATCAAATTCCTCGAAAGCGCTGGATACGAGTATGAGGACTTTGGAACATACAGCGAGGAAAGCTGTGACTATCCCGTGTATGCAAAAAAGGTAGCCCATGCCGTAGCTGACGGAAAATGTGAAAAGGGTATACTTATATGCGGAACAGGCATCGGAGTATGTATCACTGCCAATAAGGTAAAGGGCATAAGGGCAGCTCTTGTGCATGACTGTTTCTCAGCTAAGGCAACAAGGGAACATAACGACGCCAACATCGTTACCATGGGCGCCAGAGTTATAGGACCCGGCCTTGCGACAGAGATCGTAAGGATATTCCTTGAGACACCTTTTTCAAACGAGGAAAGACACATAAGAAGGATAAAACAGATCGAAGAATAAAAATAAACGATAAACACGAAAGAAAGGAAGCCGGCTATGAGTGAGTTTTTTGTATCAAACCATCCCCTTATTCAGAACAAGATGGCTATGTTAAGAAACAAAAATACATGTACAAAGGAGTTCAAGGAGATCATATCTGAAGTTGCCATGCTCCTCTGCTATGAGGCCACAAGGAATATCGAACTTGTTCCCTCAAAGGTTGAAACTCCCATCGCAAGTGCAGATGTAAATATCATCAACAGAGGTTTTGCCATCGTTCCCATACTCCGTGCTGGAATGGGAATGCTCGACGGACTTCTTACACTGATGCCGACTGCCAAGGTTGGATTCATAGGTCTTTACCGTGATCCTGAGACGCTTGAGCCTGTGGAATATTACTGCAAGCTCCCTAAGGAAATAGCTGATATGGAGGTATTCGTTACAGACCCCATGCTTGCTACCGGCGGAACTGCCGTTGCAGGTATAGATTTCGTCAAGGCAAAGGGTGCTAAGAAAATAACATTCCTCTGCATACTTGCCGCTCCCGAAGGAGTCAAAAAGCTTCAGGAAGCTCATCCTGATGTGGATATTTATGCCGCTGCCTATGATGAGCGCCTCAATGAACACGGATATATTGTTCCAGGTCTTGGAGATGCGGGAGACAGGATCTTTGGCACAAAATGATTTTTTAAGTAGGAGATAGAAATGGTTCACAACTGGGTATTATATATAGCGGCGTTTGCCTGTGCCTTTGCCATATCAATGGTCGCAACGCCTTTTGCAAAAAAGGTTTCTGAAAAACTTGGAGCCATAGATTACCCTAAAGCCAGGGGTATGCATACTAAGCCCATGCCCCGTCTTGGAGGCATAGCCATCGTACTTGGCTTTATGATAACGGTACTGCTGCTCTACAGGTTCGTAAACGATATAAATATAAGGCATTTCTGCGGTTTTATCGCCGGTGCGGCTGTCATCGTATGCGTAGGCATAGTCGATGATACAAAGCAGCTCCCGGCCAGGGTAAAACTTGTATTCCAGATAGTAGCGGCCCTTTTGGTAATCGGCTCTGGAATAAGGATAAATGTCGTTATGTGGCCTGTAACGGCTTATCTTCAGAAACTCAGCGGCCCCATAACGCTCATATGGATAATCGGCGTTACCAATGCGGTCAATCTTATCGATGGACTTGACGGTCTTGCAGCCGGTGTATCGTCCATAGCTTCGATATGTCTTATGGTGCTTTGTATGCTGACTGGTACGGAATCAGCGGTTATGTTCACGGCTGCCCTGGCGGGAAGCTGTCTCGGATTTTTACCGAGGAACTTTAACCCCGCTGAAATATTTATGGGAGATACGGGAGCCACATTCCTTGGATATGTCCTTGCCGTGACCAGTATCATGGGAGTATTTAAGGGATATGCCATACTGGCGCTTATCGTATGTCTTTTGTCCATTGGACTTCCCATATTTGATACGCTCTGTGCCATGCTCAGGAGAGCTGCGACACATAAGCCCATCATGCAGGCCGACAGAGGACATCTTCACCATAAACTTATAGACAAGGGATATACTCAGAAACAGGCAGTGCTCATTATGTACGGCATAAGCGCTCTGCTTGCGCTTTTAGCGATATTCATCGCCATTAAAGACTCAAGGGCGCTGGCGGTTGCGGTCCTTACGGTCATAGTCCTTAGTCTTGTGATATTTATATTTAATAATAAAAACCGCGTTAAGGAGCAGAAAAAGGGTTGATTTATCAGCCCTTTTTTAGGTTAGACATCCTTTGGATTGAAATAAAATTTCTCTGATGATATACTTATATAACTACAGAAAAAGGAACGGTTATTATGACGGAAAAAGGCAGAACGAGCATATCCAATGAGTTTTTAAATAAATATGTGCAGACAGCGCCTACGGCATATATAGTTGTTTATATATGCGCTCAGAAGTTCATACAGGAGGGGAAACTTTCCTTTACGGACGCAGAGCTGGCAGAGTATCTTAAGATGACGGAAAGCGATGTAAAAAAGGCGCTGGAGTTTTGGGAGAGCTGCGGGGAGAAGATAGTCAGGACCAGTCCTGAGGCAGTATACAGGCATATACCATCAGCAGCTCCGGATTATTCAGCGGATGAGATAAATTATTATATGAGCCATAATGACAGTTTCAGATCCCTTTTGAACAGTGCTGAAAGCTATATGGGAAAACTATTGACCATGTCTGAGATAAGGACGCTTTACAGTCTGCATGACTGGCTGAGGCTTCCGCTGGATGTGATAGAGATACTATTGGCATACTGCTGTGAAAACGGACACAGGAATATGAGGTACATAGAAAAGGTGGCCATAAGCTGGGCTGATGACGGAGTGGAGACAGCGGCGGGGGCACTGGAGCATATAAAGGACTACAGCCAGGTATATATGCGGATAATGAAAGCCCTTGGCATATACGGCAAATCCCCCGTTGGAAAGCAGAAGGAATATATGAAAAAGTGGACAGAGGAAATGCCGCTTGATCTTATACTTTACGGCTGTGAGAAGACAGCTCTTGCGGTGACCAGCGGAAATCCGTTCCCCTATGCGGACAAGATATTTTCCAACTGGAAAAAGGACGGAGTAGACAGTGTGGAGAAGGCTAAGGCGGCGGACATCAGGTTTGCTGAGAGCAGGGGAATAAAGCCGCAGAGGACGGAAACAAAGAAGAGCAGGTTCAATTATGAGCAGAGGAACTGGGATTTTGACGAGCTGGAGAGGCTTAAGAGAGAGGAACTCCGCAGAAATCTGGAGGAATAAGCTATGAGTATAAAAACTGAAATTTACAGATCGGCCTTAAGGGATTTTGATTCCAGGAAAACAGCTTCGGATTCTGCCAGGAAGGCGCTGAAGGGTAAGATATACGCAGCCAATCCGCGTCTTGAGGAGATAGACCGGGAGATGAACACAGCCGGAGTAAAGGCAGCAGTAAAGACCCTTAGGGCAGGAAGCGAAGAGGAAAAGGAAGAAATAAAGAGCGAGCTTGATAAAAGGCTTAAGTCCTTATCCGATGAAAAGGAGAGCATTTATGAGCAGCTGGGGATAACGGAAGACTTTTTTGACAGTGTTTATAAATGTAAAAAATGCAGGGACACAGGAATGGTGGAAGGGAAAGAATGTTCTTGTTTCAGGCAGTATCTTATACAGAAGGCCTATGGCAGATCGCTTTTGAATGAGATATCAGAGGATGAGAGGTTTGACACCTTCGAGCCGGAGTATTATTCAAAGACAGAGAAAGACAGGCACGGCATAACTCCCTATGAAAATATGCGCA
>JAHZAW010000042.1:0-2696 GCA_019423725.1 Clostridiales bacterium | reverse complement strand
ATGGGACATGCTATAGATTTGCGGAGCGTTTTTCAAAGGAATATAAGAATCTGCTCATTATGGGAAAGACGGGGCTTGGAAAGACGTTTTTATGTAACTGCATAGCTAGGAAGGTATTAGACGAAGGGTTCACGGTAATATATATTTCAGCCGGCAGGCTGTTTAAGACGCTTCAGGACGAGCAGTTCAGCCGTAATGAAGATGAGGAGACAGAGACATTTTATGACGATGTACTTACGGTGGACCTGCTCATAATAGACGACCTGGGGACTGAATTTTCGACAACGCTTGTAAACTCGCAGTTTTTCAATATAATAAATGAGCGTATGGCAAATAGGAGGCCGCTGGTCATCTCTACTAACCTGACCCCTGACAGGATAAAGGAACAGTATTCTGACAGAGTATTGTCAAGGATGACAGATGAGTTTGAGTTTTTGACCTTAACAGGCGATGATATAAGGATAAAGAAGAAGTTTATGAGGTAGGATATTACGCGGAGAAACGCTGGTTTCTCCGCATTTTTTTGATAATATTACTTATTGTTACAAGTATGTTACAAGATGAGATTTTCTCTTGAAAATTATTAGGATTCTGTTATAATTCTATTTGCAATAGCAGTTTTTAGGGCAGTGGTATGCCTGTCTGGGGCTGTTTTGGAAGAAAGGGGCACCCCGACATTACCCTCAGTATTACATTATTGTTACAGATTATGCATTTCTGTTGACTTAAAAACCGACAATTGCTACAATTCATTTTGTAAAGGGGAAAACCCCAAAGAACAAATAACCAAAAGTGGGGGATACCCCAAAAATTTTAAAAGGAGGACAACAAAATGAAGAAGAAATTAGCTTTATTAATGGCTGCGATCATGACTGTTGCTATGGTTCCCATGACAGCGTTCGCATCCACAAAGTTAACAGCTGTAGATGAGATTTACGCTGGTATTGGTTCAAAACATGCATTTGAATCAAGAGTTGAACTTTCTAAGAACGACGACCAGGTAGATGTTGAATCTACAGGAAAGGTAAGTACTGTAGATACATTCGAGGTATATGCAACACTTACTAACGGAGAATTTACAGATGATATGTTTGCTGCTGCCAACTACGGACACGATGGAGTAACAAAAATCGAAAAAGTAGATGATACTACAGCTAAAATTTGGCTCAACGCTGATGTTTTTAACGGAAAAAATGATTCTGTAAAGGCATGTGTTCTTACAATTAAGGCTTATGCACTTGAAGCTGGAGATGTTGTTGTTAAATTTACAAGCAACGTTGCAAACTTCAAATCAGCTTCAGAAGTAGTTGCTACAGCTTATGACGGAGCAGTTTCTATCGAATCAGCAGGTGTTAAAACTTTTGTTGAAGATGGAGAAAACCCTCTTGAAATTAAATCAATTACTTTAAAAGAATTAAGAGAAGACGCTATTTCAAATGGAGATATTACTCTTAAACTTAGTGGCAACTGGGAATTCGTTGACGGACATGTAGGTACAGCAACATTCCTTAACAGCTCAGCAACAGGAACTATTAGCTATGTTGATAAAGACGAACTTAAGGTAACAGTATCTAATGTTGGAAGTACTGATGTAAAATTAGAGGATTTAACAATTACTGGTATCCAGCTTAAAGCTACAAAGAATTGTGATGCCGGAGATACAGCTATAATTACAGTTAAAAGTGATGACTTTTCATCAGTTAAACTTGAAGTTGCTAAGATGGTAGAAGAAGCTGTTACATACACAGTAGAAGACGACGATCTTCCTACAATCTGGGCTGGTAAAGATTATGCTGATGAAGGAGCTAACACTCTTGAAGTATCAATCGAAGAAAATACAGGTGATATCCTTAACACATCAAGAAAAGCTACATTCACATTCCCTGAAGGAATCGAAGTAGTTGATATAGTTGATTATGATGGAGTTGTAACAACACCTGGCACTTATAAATTCAAATATGAAATAGATGAAAACGTTGTTACTATCTGGAACTATGGCGAAACAGCAGAGTCTGACGCTACAGATATGTCACTCAAATTCATCCTTAATGCAGCACCCACATTCAGCGGAGATGTTAATGTAACACTTGGTGGCGAGTTCGACGATGTTGAACTTAAAGTTGCTACAGTAAAAGCTCCCTACACAGTAGAGGCTAAGACAAGCGAAGTACTTATCGACTACAGATATGTACCCGTAAATGAGATCGTTATCACAGAAGCTGAAGAAGGTATCCTTGCAGACGATGATGAAATCTTCCTTCAGGTAGAAAAGATGGATTTTGAAGACGCTGGAACATACGAAGTAACATCAGGCGATATCGAAGTTGATGTTGCAATCGAAGACGGTGTTAATGATAGAGCACAGCTCAAAGTAACAGTAAAAGATGAATCAACAGAGGCATCAACAATCACAATCAGCGGCCTTGAGCTCTATCTTGACAGAACTCTCCCTGTTGGTGGATATGCCCTTGAAAACGTTTATGCTGATAACATTCTTTGGGAAAACTCAACATCAGTAAAAGTTGATGACGAAGTTGCTGATGACCTCGCATATGACTATGTTCCCGATGCAGACGAAGCATCAAACGGTCTCTTCAAATACAGCGCAGTAACAGTAAACGACAGCTATGTAGAAGTTGTAACAGCAGCTCGTGACCAGGATGACTCTACAACAACAAGAAAGATCGTCATCACAA
>JAHZAW010000041.1:4376-11372 GCA_019423725.1 Clostridiales bacterium | reverse complement strand
ACAAGGGAGCATGGAAAGATGCTCCTTTCTGTCCGTGGGGCAAAAAATACGAAAAAGGGCATGCAGGCGGCGGTTCAGCTGTTTTCCTGCTGTGAGTTCACCCTGTTTGAGGGCCGGGGATTTTATTCCGTGACCCAGGCGGATGTGATCGAGAGTTTTTATAACATAAGGAATGACTTTGAGCGTCTGGCCTATGGGGCCTACATACTGGAGATAACTGAAAGGGCGTCATTTGAGGAACTTCAGAACAACATGGCCTTTGACCTGCTTTTAAGGACCCTTTTCGTGCTGGCCTCGGGAAAGAGGAGGCCAAAGCTGGTGGCTGTGGTGTATATACTGAGACTGTTAAGGGAATATGGCTTCATGGGGGACGGCGATATATGCTCCTCCTGCGGAAAAAAGCTGGAAGAGGCCTGGTATTCACCTTCGGCAGACGGCATATACTGTGATGACTGCGCTCCTGAGAGGATTGGAAAGCTCGGAAGGGGAGCGGTAAAGGCTCTGGGGCATATAACGGAAAGCCCAGTAAAGGAACTGTTTTCCTTTGATGTGTCCGAAGGCGTGCTGGGAGAACTGTGGGAGCTGTCAATGGTATATGGCAGGGAATGTTTCGGAAGCAATTATAAAACCCTGGATTATATAAATAATATGGGATTTTGATATTGACAAGAAGGACTTTATTTGTTAGATTAAGGATTATAAATTAAATAAGCCGTTATGATAAAGAAAAAGTAGCTTAAGAGATCATTTTCAGAGAGACGGTGGGAGCTGGGAACCGTCAATGACCTTTGGTGAAAGGAGCTTTTGAACGGCATTTCACAAAGTGGGCTTTTGGCCAACAAGGGTGGAACCGCGGAGAATACAGACCTTCGTCCCTTATGGGACAGAGGCCTTTTTTATTTTTAACGGCACAAAAAAACGGAGGAATAAAAAATGGAAAAAACAATGGAGAAAATAGTTGCGCTTGCCAAATCCAGAGGATTCGTATATCCCGGCAGTGAGATCTACGGCGGACTTGCCAATACATGGGACTACGGCCCTCTTGGTGTTGAGCTCAAGAACAACATAAAAAAGGCATGGTGGAAAAAATTCGTTCAGGACAATAAATACAATGTAGGTCTTGACTGTGCCATCCTTATGAACCCCCAGACATGGGTAGCCAGCGGACATCTCGGCGGATTCTCAGACCCCCTTATGGACTGTAAAGACTGTAAGGAAAGATTCAGAGCAGATAAACTCATCGAAGATTTCTGCCACGAAAAGGGCGAAGATATAACAGTTGACGGCTGGTCAAACGAAAAAATGCTTGACTACATCAAGGAAAACAATATTCCCTGCCCCACATGCGGAAGCCATAACTTTACTGATATAAGACAGTTCAACCTTATGTTCAAAACATTCCAGGGAGTTACAGAGGACGCTAAGAACACAGTATACCTGAGACCCGAAACAGCCCAGGGTATATTCGTAAACTTCAAAAATGTACAGCGTACAGCAAGGAAGAAACTTCCCTTTGGTATCGGCCAGATCGGAAAATCATTCAGAAACGAGATAACACCCGGAAACTTCACATTCCGTACAAGGGAGTTCGAGCAGATGGAGCTTGAGTTCTTCTGTGAGCCCGGAACAGACCTTGAATGGTTTGCATACTGGAAAAAATACTGCTTAGACTGGCTTGAAAACCTTGGACTTAAGACAGAGAACACCCGTGTCCGTGACCACAGCCCTGAGGAGCTCTGCTTCTACAGCAAGGCCACATCAGACATAGAGTATCTCTTCCCCTTCGGATGGGGCGAGCTCTGGGGCGTAGCCGACAGAACAGACTACGACCTTACACAGCATCAGAACACATCAGGCGAGGATATGACATACTTCGACCAGACAAAGAACGAGAAGTATATCCCCTATGTAATCGAGCCTTCACTGGGTGCTGACCGTGTAGCTCTTGCATTCCTCTGCGATGCTTACGATGAGGAAGAAGTTGGAGAAAACGACGTAAGAACAGTGCTTCATTTCCATCCTGCACTTGCTCCCGTAAAGGCAGCTGTCCTTCCCCTTTCAAAGAAACTTTCTGATAAGGCTGATGAAGTTTACAGCATGCTTTCAAAGAAATTCAACTGCGAATACGATGAGTCAGGAAGCATCGGAAAACGTTATAGAAGACAGGACGAGATCGGAACTCCTTTCTGCGTAACAGTAGACTTTGATACCCTTGAGGACAACTCTGTAACAGTCCGTGACAGGGATACCATGGAACAGGTAAGGATAAAGATTGACGAGCTTGCAGCTTACCTTGAGGAAAAGGTAGAATTCTGATATCGATAATATAAAGATAATATAAATAAGAAATATCTGTATCCGGCTGTGGTTTTACCACAGCCGGATATTTTTATGCCCGTTTTTAAGCAGCTGTTTTGGAGAGCGGTCCTTTTTTAGCCGGAGACATTGGATTTATGGGTATTTTTCCATATCCAGCCACATACATGACAGATATGGGGTGATGATATGAAAGAAGAAAGAAAATTTGCTTTTATCGAATACGAAAGGGAAAAGAAAAACAGATTTATGGAGAAGGCACTTTCCATCCTTAGGCCCTTCGACACTGAAAAATGCCAGATATTTGGGGCGGACGGATTTAGGATAAGGATAAACATAAGACGAGACACAGGGGAGAATATCAGAAAAAGGGTGATTAAAAAGCTCAGTGAGTTTTTATATGAAAATGAAGTATGCTGTGTGACGGGAGAGGGCATAGAGGGCATAAGGAGGGCTGAGGGCATGATGCTTTCGGCTTTAATCTGCCGGAAATATGTGTCCTACTATCAGCAGGCTTTGGTCATCTGCTCTGATATGGACAGGGGTGAAAATGAGGATGATATGGCCTCCGGTGTGGACAGGAACATAACGGATATGGTCTTATGCGCCGTATGCCCCAGGGTCAGGAGCATATCTTTGGCCGGCTGCCCATGGGATACATCGGAAGAAGATGAATATTTTTTCTTTGAATACGGGATAAATATACAGCACATGGGAAAAACACAGAAAAGGGATATGTCAGAAAATTTTAAACAGGCGGATATAATCATCGACTGCCGGAAAAATAAAAGTTTTCCACAGGGTAAAGAAAAATGCCTGTATATAAGCCTTTTTGAGGAAAGCCAGAGGAAGAGAAACTGGAAGATAGACGGCCAGAGGATAGATGAGATAGATGAAGGGGAGGACGGCATAAAAATGTCAGCTGAAAAAATGGAATGTGTCCTTTGTGCGCTGTCAAAAGACTTCTTAAACCTTCTCAATGGGCGCTGCGGCATAGACGAAAAGATGAAAATAGCTGAAAATATGGGAATATCAGCGTTGACAAGCCATTAAAGGTAGTTTATAATTTTTTAGATATGATATTTTGCGTCTTGAAATCAAGACATTTTAGTAATAGTAATGAGGAGTGGGCTTATGGCAGATAATAAAAAAGTAGTATTAACATATGAAGGCCTTAGAAAACTTGAGGAAGAACTCGAAGATTTAAAAACCGTAAAAAGAAAAGAAGTAGCCGAAAAGATCAAAGAGGCCAGAGGACAGGGAGACTTATCAGAGAATGCCGAGTATGACGCCGCTAAGGAAGAACAGGGCGAGATAGAATCAAGGATCGTTGTTATCGAAAAGATGCTCCGTAACGCTGAAGTCATCGACGACGATGAAGTAAGCGATGACATAATAACAGTAGGAAGCAAGGTAAAAATATGGGACGTTGAATTTGAGGAAGAGATCGAATATGCCATCGTTGGTTCAGCTGAGGCAGACCCAATGAACGCAGAAAATGGAAAGATCTCCAACGAATCACCCGTAGGACGCGGACTTCTTGGACATAAGATAGGTGATGTTGTCTCAATTGAAACTCCCGGGGGCATGGCGGAGTTCAAAGTCCTTGCAATATCAAGATAATCAGTGGGAGGAATAAAGAAGTGTCAGAACAGAATACAAAAGAATTAACAGCCGGACAGCTTTCCGAGCAGGAAGGTTTCAGAAGGGATAAGCTTGCAGCCCTCCAGGCTGAAGGCAAAGATCCTTTCCAGATAGTTAAATACGACGTAACACACCACAGCAGTGACGTTATAAATAATTTCGATGAACTGGAAGGCAAAGAAGTTTCAGTTGCCGGAAGACTTATGAATAAACGTGTCATGGGCAAGGCTTCTTTCATCAATATCCAGGACAGAGAAGGAAGACTTCAGGGATATATAAGCAAAAACGATGTTGGAGAAGAAAGCTATCTTGCTTTCAAGAAATTCGACATCGGCGACATCATCGGAATAAAGGGAGTCGTTTTCAAGACTCAGAAGGGCGAGATCTCAGTAAGAGCTTCAGAGATCACACTCCTTTCCAAGAGCCTTAAGGTGCTTCCTGAGAAATTCCATGGCCTTAACGACCAGGAACTTAGATATAGACAGAGATACCTTGACCTTATCATGAACCCCGAAGTTAAGGATACATTCATCAAGCGTTCAGCTATTTTAAGGGAGATAAGGAACTATCTTGATGCCCAGGGATTCCTTGAAGTTGAGACACCCGTTCTCCAGACCATCCCCGGAGGAGCAGCAGCAAGACCTTTCATTACCCATCATAACGCACTGGATATAGATATGTACTGCCGTATCGCCCTTGAGCTCCCCTTAAAGAGGCTTATAGTCGGCGGACTTGAGAGAGTTTATGAGATAGGCAGGGTTTTCAGGAATGAAGGTATAGATATCCGCCACAACCCTGAATTTACTCTTATCGAGATATATCAGGCATATACAGACTACCACGGCATGATGGACCTTGCAGAAGGACTTTTCAGGACAATTGCCAGAAATGTAGTAGGTTCAACTACACTTCATTACGGCGGATATGATCTTGACCTGGAGAAACCCTTCGAGAGACTTACAATGGTAGACGCCGTTAAGAAATATGCTGGTGTTGACTTTGACCAGATACCCGATACAGAGGCAGCAAGAGCCATTGCCAAGGAAAAGGGAATCGAATACGAGGAAAGACATGCAAAGGGCGATATCCTCAACCTCTTCTTTGAAGAATTTGTTGAGAAGAATCTTATCCAGCCCACATTCATCATGGACTACCCCGTTGAAATATCACCCCTTACAAAGAGAAAACCTTCAAATCCTGACTATACAGAGAGATTTGAGCTTTTCATAGTAGGACGTGAATACGGAAACGCATATTCAGAGCTCAATGACCCCATTGACCAGAGAAAACGTTTTGAGCATCAGGAAGCCATGAGAGCTGCCGGAGACGACGAAGCTAACATGATCGATGAGGACTTCCTTACAGCCCTTGAATATGGTATGCCTCCCACAGGCGGTATCGGAATCGGTATCGACAGACTTGTTATGTTCATGACTGAGTCTGTGAGCATAAGGGACGTTATCCTCTTCCCGACAATGAAACCCCTTGGCGGAGCGGATACAAAGAAAGAATAATAATAACAAAATAATAGAAATATAAAGCTCCTGAGAGTTCATGCTTTCAGGAGCTTTTTGATTCATCTCACCCAGTATTGTCTTTTTACAGCACAAACAAATTATGCCATTAAAGTATAATAACAGAAAAGATATTTGCATTGATAAGGGATTTTGCTGACTGTATAATCAAATTAAGGGTAATTATGGAAGTTTTAAAATATAATGGAGGTATTATTATGAAAAGGAAAGCGATAACAATTTTTATTGCAGCTGCCATGGCCGCGGCCTATGTACCGGGACAAGCCATGGCAGGTGAGAACGTGAAAGAAGAGGCATATGATGGCGGTGAGGTATATGGTACTGATCCCATAGGCGGCGGTGGCCAGAATGAAGGGCAGACGGAGATCGAGGCTGACGGGATAAATACGACGATTGAGAGTGCTGTAGAAACAACTGGGGAAGGCATACCCACTGTCATAAGGCTGACTGATGATGCCAAAGTCAGTGAAACGGTCGTTATACCTGAGGATAAGAAAATAATACTTGATTTAAATGGATACAGCATAACAGCTGCAGCCGGATTTTCCGGCAGGGTCTTTGAAAATCATGGTTACCTCAGGATAGAGGGCGGAGGAACGATAGATGTTTCCGCAGCCGGAAGGAAAGGCTATGGAACTGCAGATAATTATGGCTGTCTGGAAGTGGAAGATGGCAGCTATATAAGTCTTAAGGAAACATTTACCAGTAATTTCTACAATAGAAAGGGCGGAAAGGCTGTATTTTATGCACCGGATATGGAGGCCGGAGCAGGATGCATCAAATCTCAGGAAGGTTCGGAAACATATATTTATGGAGGCAAATATTCCAGTGAGATATATTCCGCAGTTGAAAACAACGGTTATATGGAAATAACCGGAGGTGAATTTATCGATACTTCCTGTGCAAGATGTTCATTTCAGCCTGGATATACTATACAAAGCGGAGAAGATTCTGAAAGTGCCAGCCTTCTGATAAAGGGCAGTGAGGATGACAGTGTGAATGTATGCGGCTTTTACGGAGCTCTCAGCATAAAGGGAGGAACTGCGGACATTTATAACGGCGTATATAGGACGATGGACTGTGATAAGGGTCATGGAGAAGCATATTATGCGGCATATTTCAAAGGAAACGGCTCGGGAAATAAAGTAAACATTTACGGAGGCACGTTTGAAGCCTTTAACAATGTTTCTGTTTTTGTGGATGGTTCTGCATACGAATTTGAATCTATCGGATATATATCGGCATTTTCAGCCGGAACAGGGACATATCTTGTGATCCATGGAGGAAGATTCATCGGCGGAGGAGATAATGCTGCCATAGATGCTGAAGGTACTGGGGCTGAGCAGTATTTAAGCGTGTCCGGAGGCAGCTTTTCAAGCGATATTTCCAAATATGTGGACTATGGCAGTGTACTCATGGAAAACGGAAATGGCTGGGAAGCTGAAACAGTCTTTGACGGCGGAACAGGAACAAAGGAAGATCCGTATGAAATATCCAGCCT
>JAHZAW010000041.1:0-4281 GCA_019423725.1 Clostridiales bacterium | reverse complement strand
GGAGGACATACAATATATGGCCTTAAAATAACGGATACATACGAAAACAGTGATTATACATACAGTGCCTACGGACTTTTTGGTGCAGCTGGTACTGGTGCAGAATTTTCCGACCTCAATATCCAGTCGCCGTATATCGAACTGGACCAGGCCAAAAATGCTGGAGCTCTTTTGGGAGGAGTGGCATATTCAGCTTCTTCTGAAAGGGTAAAAATTTTAAATGTCAATGTCGAAAATGCTCGAATAAGCGCCAATGGACGTGTGGGAGGCATAATCGGCTGGGTCATCGACAGTACAAAGGGCGTTGAAATAAGCGGATGCTCAGTTACAGGAGACATATCAGCGGTTTATAATAAAACGGCAGACGATGATGGAGATAAGGCAGGAGGAATACTTGGACAGGCCAGTTCTGACTGTATTATTTCAGACTGCAGTTATTCCGATGGCACCGTGTCGGCTTACCGTGAGGCGGCTGGAATACTTGGCACAGCGGCTTCGGGAAGTGCTGAGGTGACTGGAAGCAGTGTATCCGATGCGTTCATAGTACAGGACAAAACCAATGGGGCGAGTGATGATCCTAAGTGCGGACAGATAATAGGCCGTGTGGGAGATAACAACAGCATAGCTGTCGGCGGAAATGACTTTTCAGACCATGTGGAGCTCATTTCCGATAACAGTTCGGAAAATGGCATTGGCTCAGATGGAGCCGGACTTGAGATGATGTCTGTAAAGATAGAAAATGAATATTTTGCCGGCCTTGAAGAAGCGCTTGAAGCGGCTGAGGACATGTCAGGCAGTGTGAAAATAGAACTCATTGGAGATTTGGATATATCAGGCGCGAATATAAACTTTGATCTTTCGGATTCAGAGATTGAAAGGCTCACCATATGTTCTGACGGTGGGGAAAACAGGAAGATAATGAGCGGCGTTGACGGAAACGATATTGACGGCCCTGTTTACTGCCCTTCAATAAATATCAAACTTCCTGAAAATGCTGAACTTATAATCAGAGACCTGACATTCCCCGATGATCTCAGTTTTGACTCCAGGGATGGCAGTGTATTGATAAAAAATTGTGTATTTAACGGTTCTATTTCAGACTATCCCGCGGCGGACAGGATAGAATTCAGAGATAATACATTTGATTTTGACGGCACTGCTGGAAATTTCTATACAAATAATGCCTTCCCCATATGGTATAAGGTCCAGAATGATATGGAATTTGTTTTTGAAAACAATACGGTCAAAGGACTGAGGGGAGTACACATTGAGACCAGCAGCGGAAAAGTGGATATGACCGTGGACTATAACCGCTTTGAGCTCAAGGACAGCAGCTATACAAATAAAGCCATAGCCTTTCAGCTGGTGGGAATGATAAATGGAGATGTGTCATTCAGCAGTAACTATGTGGACGCATATATGGGAGTATGTTTATTTAAAAATATAAAATGGATAGATGGTTCGTCCCTTACCATCGACAATAACTATATCAAAGATGGATGCAAACTTTATGGCTCCAGTGAATGGAATGCAGATGGCGTAACTGACAGCGAGAAGGAAAAGAACGCCGATAAATCTGCCGAAGAATTTTTGAAAAATAAAGGTGTAGATGTTGACCGGGAGCATACCCATGAATATGAGGACGGTATATGTATCATCTGCGGACACAAAAAGCAGGACAGCGGTGATAAGGAGTCGAAGCCATCATCAAGCATATCGCTGCCTGAGATCATCAGGGACGACAAGACTGATAAGACTGATAAAACAGATAAGGTCACAAATCCCGATGGATCAGTGACTACAAAGACGGAAAATCCTGACGGTTCTACGGTCGAGACAACGAATTATGCAGATGGCTCAACGAGGACAGTGACAACATCCAGTGACGGCACTGTAACTACGGTGCTCACCGATGGATATGGAAATTATACGGATACAGTTGAAGATACTTACGGAAATAAAAGCATTATGATAAGCAATGTGGATGGTTCCTGGTCAGAGACAATTGTAAACAGCGACGGCTGGATGAAATCCGATGTGAAGGTACCCGATGACAAAATAATAAAGGAGATCAGGGAACAGGGATATGTTTCCCTGCCCATACCCATAGTTTCAAATACAAAGGACAGAAATAAGGCAGCCGTCATATCCGTTGACCTTACGGGAATGGATGCCCTTGTTGAGATACCTGTTATAAACGGAGGCGCTGGAACGGTCATAATCAAGATGCAAAACGATGGAACAGAGGAAATAATAAAGGATACCGTATTTACTGGTAAGGGTGTGGCGGCCGAAATATCGGACGGAGACACCATAATGATACTTGATAACAGTAAGGAATTTACTGATGTTAAGGCGGATTTCTGGGGAAAGGATGCCGTTGATTTTGTGACCGGACGTGAAATATTCTCGGGCATAAGTGATGGTCTCTTTGATCCTGACGGCACCATGACAAGGGCTATGATATGGACTGTACTGGCACGTCTTGATGGACAGGATGTGGATGGAGGCCTTGGCCTTTGGTATGAAAAGGGACAGAAATGGGCTGTGGACAATGGAATATCCGACGGCACTGACCCGGATAAGGCTGTCACCCGTGAGCAGCTGGTTTCGATGTTATACAGATATGCCAGCCTCAAGGGAGATGTTTCAAACAAAACAGATGACCTCAGCTCCTTTGCCGATGCTGGAAATATAAGAGGATATGCCGTCGATGGTCTAAAATGGGCTGTATCTGAGGGCATAATAAGCGGTAATGGAGATGGATATATCGACCCTCAGGGTAAAGCTTCCCGTGCCCAGACGGCTGTTATGATAATGAAATTATGTCAGGAATGACAAAAATATGAAACGTCACTTTGCGCCAGAAATGCTGTAAAAATGCGGCTTTAGGACAGCTGTATGCATTTTAGGACAGACTGTTTGATTTAAAGCAGAGGATAACGTATTGAATTTTAAGGCATATTACATATATAATATTACATGTAATATGCCTTATTTGTTGGGAGGTGAAATTATGACTCTGGTCATACTGCTGGACTTCATAATTCTTCTATTAATAAGATTTTTTATAAAAATAGTGCTCACCATATTCGGATGGGCAACAAATATATTTTTCGGTAAACTTCCCGACAAAAACAAGATTTGGTTTTATATGATGCTTGTTTTATCATTTGTGTGGATATACTGTCTTCTTGCCAAGGCGTTTCCGTGGATGTTCAATATATTTACGGACTATATTCCGGAGGGTGCGTTTACAAGGGCCATGAAGGCTCTTCTTTATATTGTGTGTGTTATAGGCATACCGCCAACTGTAGGTGCCATGGGTGCCTACATAACGGACGTAAAAAAGGAGGAAGAGGCCAAGTTTTTAAGATGGCTTTTAAAGGGGTACAGATATTCACTGATGCTTGGTGTCACCATGGCCGTTATACTCGTATGTACGCCTGTTATACGAATAAAGAGGATACTTAAGCATATAACAGCTGAAAGTATGCCTGCCGGAGTGGCCGGAAAGGGCAACATATATGTCATGGACGAAATAATAATCGCCCTTGGCAAGGCTGATATGAGGGCTATGAAAAGGGTGCCGTCTAAATTTTATTCAGTGCCCGTTAAAATGATAAACGGCATAATGAAAGAACTCTTTGACTATGTATCGGACAGGGAGTTTTATATTGCTGCGGAAAATGTGAGCATATATCTGAACTCATCGGATATTATGATCGAAGGAAAGCCTGAACTGGTGGAAAAGGCTAAAATTGCCATCGTAAAAGGCTTTATTGAAAATGACATATATTTAACGGAAAATGACATATCCAGAAAGATGGAGACGAAAATATTAACAATATACAAAAATTGGAAAAAAGGCTGTCTTTCTTCCAATGAAGCTTTAAGATCTCTCAGAAACCTGACAGAAACGGGCTTTGAGGAGGATATAACCTATGATGACTGGGCTCTTTTGACTGCTCAAATGAATGAGGTGGAACATAACATTTTGTCTAAAAAGACGAATTGTTAAAGCACTTTAAAAAAACTTGGAAAATGTTAAGAAAAACTATTGACATACTTCGTCAAATGGTGTATTATAATCAAGCTGTCACCGAGAACAGCAAAAAAGAATTAACAATGATCCTTGAAAACTGAACAGTTGATGATAAAAATTAAACCCAAGTCAAAAACAAATGAGTTATCTTGAAAAAGATATACTGCCAAGTAATGAATGGAAAAAAGTCAGAGTTAACTGACGAAGGAATTAAACATAAGAGTTTGATCCTGGCT
>JAHZAW010000040.1:82471-88890 GCA_019423725.1 Clostridiales bacterium | reverse complement strand
TGTGGATTCATGAACGTGTAAAGGCCAAGGGCATTCAGAAACTGCTGTTTTTATATCAGTTATTTCCGATACCGTAGGGTCAAGGGGCATTATAAAGGCTGACACAGCCATCCTTGCAAACGCCTCGTTGACTGGAAGGGAAGAAAAGGTCAATGACATGGTGTTTTTATTTTTCATTTTTATGTACCTCCTGGTTGATGCCAAGAACAGCATCCTCAACTGTTTTATAGGAATGAATTATCCTGTAAATGCCTGATATGGAAAGTATCCTGTCCGCTTCCTTTGACGGGTCGGCGATGGAAAGCCTTCCTCCAAGGGCTGATACCGTCTTGTATCTGCCTATGATGACCCCTATGCCGGAACTGTCCATAAATTTTACTCCGCTCATATCCAGGATAAGACTGTCCGCTCCGGATATGTACAGCTCCCTTTCCGTAAGGCGGCGTATGTCCTCGGAGGAACTGTGGTCAATATCGCCTTCTATTTCGGCAATGACTGTTTTGCCTCTTTTTCTGAAATGGATATCCATATAAACTCTCCTTTCACTGCTTCCGCTTTTATGCGGTAAGTTTACTATAATATAAATTATGGACATTAAATACAAAAACAATTCGCAAATTCGGGCAAAAAAATACCCCGTTCAACCTGAACGGGGCAGATGGCATATATAATAAAAAACGGCGGATAGTCTCCGCCGTCATTTTCAGCACTTTTCAACTTCGGGATACTCGACACCGAAAGTTTCAACAGTTACTTTCTTCATTTTCTGTTCATCAAGGGGCTTATCAGAATAGTTTGTTCTTACATCTGCAATGGCGTCAACAACATCCATTCCTTCTATTACCTTTCCGAAAGCTGCATATTCTCCATCAAGATGGGGAGCGTCCTGGTGCATGATGAAGAACTGAGAACCTGCTGAGTCGTTCATCATTGATCTTGCCATGGAGATTACTCCTCTTTCGTGCTTAAGGGTATTCTTTCCAAAGCCGTTGTGTGCGAATTCGCCTCTGATACGGTAACCGGGGCCGCCTGTACCCTGGCCGAGGGGATCTCCGCCCTGGATCATAAAGCCCTTTATAACTCTGTGGAAGATAACTCCGTCATAGAAGTTTTTGTTTACAAGTGATATAAAGTTGTTGACTGTATTGGGAGCATATTCGGGATAAAGCTCTACTTTGATTATGCCGCCGTTTTCCATTTCGATTGTCACAACAGGATTTTTGTTTTCCATTATGTTCTTCCTTTCTGTATTCCATATAATTCTATATATCTATTTAATGCGGTATGGGGCACATACCGGTATTAACTATTGATTGGACCAGGTGTGGTTTTTCCTCTCTTCATCCGAACGGTAGTGTATATCTTTTTTATTGTTTTCGTCGTCAAAAGCGCTGCCATGAGAACCAGTACCATCTGCGCCGCCGGCATCATCGGAGCGGTCAGTATTTTTGTTATCATCAATGTCATCTGGCGTAGGGTTATTCTGACGGTCTATATAGTCTGCCTTTATCTCCCTGTAAAATTCAGTATTTGTTGCTTTGTAGTAAGGGATAACATATATTCCGGCTATTCCGCAGGTGGCAGCAGTAAGAAGGAACCAGCCGATAAATGAAAGGTCTAAAAGAAAAAGCCTCATTTTTTTACCCTGCATCATATTTTTGCTTATCCTTAAGGCATCAAGGGGAGCCAGTTCAGGACATTCTGCCAAAATATACATGGAGACTCTGTAGCTGTAGAATGCGATTATTCCCGGAACGATCAGAAGCACCGACCAGAGAGCGGTAAACAGAGCTATAACAAAAGCCAGGGCAATGGCCTTAAACAGATTCTCAAAGCCGTCAAAAAAATTTATAAAACTGACATCATTCTTTTTTGACAGCTCAAGGAAAAATAAAGATCCTCCCAGAGCGATGGCAGATGAGAATATGAGAAGGGCCGCATATTCACCCCAAATGATAAAGGATGAATATCTTCTGAAAAGTATGGAGAGGTAATATGCCGAAAAATCTACTACAGGGAAAATCAGCATACATATAAGAGCATAGGCAGCACAGGCGCCTTTTTTGGATTTTACTGATGATCTTGCTCTTTGTTTTAGGGTATTATACATTTTTTACACCTCACAATGTATTGTAATTTTAGCATAAATATGAGGAAAAGTAAACGCGGTACAGGCTTAAAATCACTGGCATATTACAAAATGACTAATTGGATTTTTAAAAGGTTCTGCGTACTGGAATGAGTGCTGCAGGGGAGGTGTTGAGTTGACACTTACAATTAAAAATGTTACGATATTCCTATAATACTAAGGAGGTGCTTTATGGAAACAAAGGAAATATTGAAACGCATAGATCATACGCTTCTGAAGGCTGTTTCAGACAGACAGGGTATCATGGCGCTTTGTGAGGAAGCTATCGAGTATGGAACTGCATCAGTATGTATCCCGCCTTCCTATGTAAAAGAGGCGAAGGAAAAATTCCCTTCATTAAATGTATGTACTGTAATAGGGTTCCCTCTTGGGTACTGCACTACGGCAGTGAAGGTGTTTGAGGCCGAGGACGCCGTTAAAAACGGAGCCGATGAGATCGATATGGTAATTGATCTTGGATTTGTTAAAAACGGGGAATTCGACAAGGTCACTGCTGAGATAGCCGCAGTCAAAAAGGCTGCAGGCAGCAGGATATTAAAAGTAATAATAGAGACCTGCTATCTTACGGAGGAGGAAAAGATAAAGCTCTGCAAATGCGTTACTGACGGAGGAGCGGACTATATCAAGACTTCCACAGGATTTGGCGATTCCGGAGCGGATATCAAGGATATCAGGCTTTTTAAGGAACATATCGGCCCCGGTGTAAAAATAAAAGCTGCCGGAGGCATAAGAACTAAGGAAGCAATGGAAGAGTTCATCAATGCCGGATGCAGCCGTATCGGAACAAGCGGAGCTAAGAATATTGTTAAAAATTGATATAACAAGGAGGAATTATTTATGTCAGCTGCAAACACACCTACCCCCCATAACGCCGCAAAATACGGTGAGATCGCTAAAACAGTTTTAATGCCTGGAGATCCCCTCAGAGCGAAATTCGTTGCTGAGACATTCCTTACGGATGTAAAACAGTTTACAGGGATCAGGAACATGTATGGATTTACCGGAAAATATAACGGCAAGGAAGTATCAGTTATGGGAAGCGGTATGGGTATGCCTTCAATGGGACTTTATTCATATGAGCTTTTCAACTTCTATGATGTTGAGAACATAATAAGGATCGGAACAACAGGAGCCCTTCATGATGATCTTGACCTTGGAGATCTTGTAATCGCTCAGGGTTCATGTACGGATTCAAACTTTGCAAGCCACTTTGAACTTCCCGGAACATACGCACCTATTGCAAGCTTTAAACTCCTTAGAGGAGCCGTTGAGGCTGCTGAAAAGCTTGGCATAGACTATATGGTAGGAAACGTACTTTCAAGTGATGTATTCTATAATGAAACAAATGACAGAAACCTTAAATGGAAGAAGATGGGCGTTCTCTGCGTAGAGATGGAATCAGCTGCCCTTTATATGAATGCCGCTCAGGCAAACAAGAACGCTCTCTGCGTACTTACAGTTTCTGACTGCCCTTTAAAGGGAACAGAGACAACGGTTGAGGCAAGGGAGAAATCATTTACAAATATGATGAAAGTAGCTCTTTCACTGGCATAATTATTAAAGTGAGCGGTCGAAGTAAGGCTTCGGCCGCTTTTTTGACCTTAAATTCTTTCTTTGGACTATAAAAGGGAGGTAAAAGCTATGACTGATAAAGAACTTGTTATGGAGGCAATAGAAGCCAGAAAAAACGCTTATGTTCCATATTCGGGATATATGGTAGGTGCGGCTCTGCTTACGGAAGATGGAAAGGTATACAGGGGCTGCAATGTGGAAAACGCTGCCTATTCACCAACCAACTGTGCTGAAAGGACAGCCTTTTTCAAGGCAGTATCAGAGGGAGAGAGAAAGTTCAAAGCCATTGCTGTTATTGGTGCGCATAAGGACGCCAAGCCTGAGGACTATGGATATTTTTATCCCTGCGGAGTATGCCGCCAGGTCATGATGGAATTTTGCAGCCCGGATAAATTCAAGGTCATAACTGCCAGAAGTGCGGATGATTTTACGGTCCATACTCTGCGTGAGCTCCTTCCAAACGGTTTTGGACCCAGTGATTTAAATTATCAGGATTGAGATGAATTATGAGAAATACAACTCTTTGTTATATAATCAAGGATGGCAGCTGCCTTATGCTGCACAGAACGAAAAAAGAAAATGACCAGTCCCATGACAAATGGCTCGGGATAGGTGGAAAATTTGAGGACAAGGAAAGTCCTGAGGACTGCGCTTTGAGGGAGATCAAAGAGGAAACGGGACTTGATGTTATAAATTACCGCTATAGAGGCATAGTCACATTCATATCGGACGTATGGGAGACTGAGTATATGCACCTGTTTACGGTCACGGATTTCTGTGGAGAGATAATAGAATGTGACGAGGGTGACCTGGAGTGGATAAAGCTGGATGATCTGCTCAAGCTGCCCATGTGGGAGGGGGATAAGATATTTTTGAACCTTCTTGCCTCAGATGCTCCTTTTTTCTCCTTAAAACTAAAATATGAGGGAGAAAAACTAGTGCTTGCTGTGCTTAACGGTAAAAGTCTGAATATAGGAGAGTAAAATGGATAATATACTTGTGAGTGCCTGTCTTTTAGGGGTATCATGCAGATATGACGGCCAAAGCAGGCCAAATGAAAATGTAATTGCCCTTAAGGACAAGTACAATATGATACCAGTGTGCCCTGAAATAATGGGAGGACTGCCTACACCGAGGCTCCCGTCGGAAATAGTAAATGGACGGGTAGTTATGGAGAATGGAAAAGATGTGACAATGGAGTACCAAAGGGGAGCTTTTGAGGCACTTAGACTTGCAGGACTTTTTGGATGCAGGAAGGCAGTACTAAAGGAAAAAAGCCCGTCATGCGGATGTGGAAAGATATATGATGGAACATTCAGCAGAAAGCTGGTCCAGGGAAACGGAATAACAGCACAGCTTCTTCTTGAAAACGGGATAGAAGTTTTGGGAGAAAGCAGTATAATTGATAATATCTGAAAGCCAGACAATGTCTGGCTGTTTGACAGCGTATATTTGATGCAGTTTTTTTATATAATGGGCTAGAGATTTTATGTATATCATTGCCGATTGATAGATATGATGTGGAAACTATGCCTTTTAATGGGATGGAATGTAATTAAGCTGTGGGTCCTATATTGGCCGGTGTTTGTAATAATTGGTAGTACATTCCATAGTGTCCTTGCAATATAGATGATGATGATATATAATAGTCCTGATATATTGTTTTTTTTGCTGCTGAAAGGGGGCTTTCTTGTGGTATTTGGCGTAATGGCACGGGCTGTTGAATATGATGGTGACGATGCTGCGCGTATACATCATTTGATCAGAGTACATTCATTTGCAAGGATAATCGGAAAGGCCGATGGGTTCGATGAAAATAATCAGAAGATAACGGAACTTGCGGCTATACTTCATGATATAGGCATACACAACGCAGAGAAAAAGTATGGGTCAATAGACGGTAAGTATCAGGAGATAGAGGGCGAACCTGTGGCAAGGGCAATAATGGAAGATGCCCACATACCCTCATGGATAGTAGACAGAGTATGTTATATAGTGGCTCACCACCATACGCTCAGCGCCATAGATGGTCTGGATTTCCAGGCTGTAGTTGAAGCTGATACACTGGTG
The DNA here is from genome assembly GCA_019423725.1 of Clostridiales bacterium. Taxonomy (GTDB): domain Bacteria; phylum Bacillota; class Clostridia; order Lachnospirales; family Anaerotignaceae; genus Metalachnospira. Next base: position 83,099 of record JAHZAW010000040.1, on the reverse strand, counting down.
AACATATTTGACAGGAAGATTACCGATAAAGAAAAGATAACTATCATAAGAGACAGAGTCTTTAAGACCAGAAAGGGTAAAAATCTTCTGACACAGATGTATCTGTGTGACAGCTATGGAAAAGAAAAATAAGAAATAAGAAATGGTAAATGATAAAAACGGGCTTGGTTCAAGCCCGTTAATTTTAAAATGAGAGGAGTAAAAACGGTGGCTTACGACGGAATAGCCGTATCCAACATCGTATATGAGCTGAAGGAAAAGTTTACCGGAGGCAGGATAGATAAAATATATCAGCCAAGAAATGATGAGATAATATTTTCTGTCCGTTCGGTGAAGGAAGGAAACTTCAGAGTGCTGCTTTCAGCAAATTCGATGAATCCAAGGATACACATAACTGACATTAAAAAAGAAAATCCCGTTTCTGCCCCTATGTTCTGCATGGTGCTCAGAAAGCATATAGCAGGAGGAAGGATACTTGACATACGCCAGCCTGATTTTGAGAGGATAATAATAATAGACGTTGAGAGTATGAACGAAATGGGCGACCTGGGAGTAAAACATATAATAACTGAATTCATGGGCAAATACTCCAACATAATACTGACAGATGAGAACGGGAAAATACTGG
>JAHZAW010000040.1:0-82461 GCA_019423725.1 Clostridiales bacterium | reverse complement strand
CCATGACAGAAGTTCTGTAAGGGAGGTCCTGCCAGGAGGGACCTATGAATTCCCGCCTTCCCAGAATAAAATGGACCCCATGAAACTGGAGTTTGAGCAGTTTAAAGATAATGCCCGCGACAAGTCCGGATTTACCCTTCAGGCTTTGATATATAAAAGCTACACGGGCATAAGCCCGGCCTATGCTTCTGAAATCTGTTTCAATGCCGGATATGATTCTTCCGACAGGGCGGAGCAGCTTGGAGAAGAAGGCATAAAAAGACTTTATGACAGCTTTAAGAAAGATGTGGAAAAGATAAAGAATGGCCAGTATACACCCCATATAGTATATGATGCTGATGGAAGTGTAACGGATTTCTTTTCGCTCACGTCAAACCAGTATGGAGACAGAGAGCGGAAATATTTTGATTCTTTTTCAGAGCTTTTAGAGGAGTTCTACTATAAAAAGGACGAAAAATATCATGTAAGGCAGAGGGCCCATGACATAAGAAGGACAGTAATGTCCAATATAGAAAGATGCTCCAGAAAGCTGGAGATACAGATAAAATCCATAAAGGACACTGAAAATATGGATTATTACAAACTCTGCGGAGAGCTGATAACGGCCAATATATATTCCATAGAAGAAAAGGCTGATAAATTTACGGCCCTGAACTATTATGAGGAAGATATGCCGGAGATAGTTATAAAGCTCGATCCGCTGCTTACGGCTTCGGAAAACGCGAATAAATATTTTGCCAAGTATAATAAGGCAAAGAGGACAAGGGCGGCGGCTGCGGAGCAGAAAAAGCAGACAGAAGAGGAGCTCAGCTATCTGGAGAGTGTCCTTACGGCCATAGACTCATCAGAGGATGACAGTGATATAAGGGAGATAAAGGCAGAGCTTGTATCTCAGGGATATATAAAGGCTAAAAAACAGCCGAAGGGAAGAATGCAGAACCTTAAGAAATCAAAGCCCATGCATTTCGTATCATCTGACGGCATAGATATATACGCTGGAAAGAGCAATGTTCAGAATGATGAGCTGACGCTGAAGTTTGCGGACAGTGATGATATATGGCTTCATACAAAGAATATACCCGGTTCCCATGTAATAATCAGATGTGGAAGTGAAACCCCGCCTGACAGGACAATATTTGAGGCGGCTGTCATAGCGGCTGGGTATTCCAAGGCAAAGGATTCATCCAAGGTGCCGGTGGATTATACGGCCAGAAAGTATGTTAAAAAACCTGGGGGAGCAAAACCGGGGATGGTCATTTACGAGAGAAACAGGACTCTTTATGTAGACCCTGACCAGAATCTTATATCAAAACTTGAGAAAGATGAAAGATGATAACGGATAATAAAAGCATAAAAAGCCGTTTTGTGGGGCTCAGCATGTTAAAGATGCTGAGCCTCATCGTTTTATTCGTAGAATGAATTTTTATGCATTCTTATATATTCTGCTGCAAGAGATATGAACTGAGAGTTAGTAGGCTTTTTGCTAATGGGAAAACCGGCTATTTCCTCAAATCTTGAGCGGCCGTCATTCTGCCAGGAATAATCGATAGCATTTCTCATACAGCGTTCTACCCTGCTGGGAGTGGAGTTGAACTTTTTGGCAACATAGGGATAGATATATTTGGTTATATACACAGGCTGGCCGGGATTTGAAAGCTGATAAGCTATGGCTGTAATGAGGTAATGAAAACCGCTGTGATTGGGAAGAAGGTTGAGCCTTCTTAAAAACAAAGAAAGTTCTTCTGATTTAATATCACTGATTATATTAGGGATAATATCCGAATCCAATGAATTGTCCTTTTTCAGGATTTTGTAATCATCATAAATTACTGCTGATACATATTCATTATTGATGAACTTTTCAACAGATTCCTTTGATTCCTTATCTCCCTTTAATGTGACTATGAGAATATAAGTCTGATTTGCACTTTTCATAATTACAACCTCCCTATAAAAATGTACTATCATATTTTAATACAAAATGTAGAAATTTAAATAAAAATACAGAATTTTGTTGGAAAAATAATTCGACAATATTCCTTTAAAATCGATTAATGCTGAAAATATAGGGTTTTTGACGATATTTTACCTGATATAAAACCAAATTAACCTATAGTTTTTTGTGTGTGATGATGGCTGTATAATTGTGTGTGATAAGTAAATAATATAGATAGAAATATGCTGCTTTGACAAGGTCAACAGATGATTTAGGGGGCAGGTTATGATCTGTATTGGTGTATGTGGAGAGGATTGTGAAAGAGTAATAAGACAGCTTTTAAAAAAATATTCCGATGCCGGAATAGGTGCGGAGAGATATACAGGGTCTGAGTCTCATCTTGAATTTTCAACATTTATAGATAATGCAAGGAAAGATGGAGCAGGGGTAGTCATTGCTGAGACAGAGACTAATAACGGATGCATAAAATATGACATACTCATAGTTATTTCAGCTGTATTCAGGGGCATATCAAAAATAAAAAACATAAAAGAAAATGGATACTTGATAATCAATGCCGATGACTGCGGCATTTTTCCCTATATGATACCCTATGGTGTAAATATCATCACCTGCGGAGTAAATAGTTCAGCTTCGGTTACATTTTCGGGCATAAGTGAGAACAGAAATGGAAGTGAGAGCATACTCTGCTGTATCCAGCGGGAGATCAGGACCGTATCGGGGAGAAAAATAGAACCCCAGGAATTTTCAGTAAATGTTATAGGCCTTAAATATCCCATTTCAGAGGTGCTTGCCATAACCGCCGCCGCCATAACCGGAGATATAGAAGAGACCGTTACTTCGGACAGTCTTATATGATTTATGTTCTTATTTTCCTCTTGGTGAATAAAATGAATTAGTAGTTATTAAGGCAGATGAAAGAGGGGAAAACATAATGGAAAACAGCAAAACGGCTGATAATAACCGTGTGAGTCTCTCAGGAACGATATCTGAGGAGTGTACGTTCAGCCATGAGGTATACGGAGAAGGATTTTATATATTCAAGATGGACGTAAGAAGGCTCAGTGACAAGGACGATATCCTTCCGGTGACGGTTTCGGAAAGACTTATCGATGTAAACAGTCTGAAAAAGGGCATGTATGTTAATGTAAAGGGCCAGCTTAGAAGCTACAATCATTATTCAGGAAATAAAAACAGACTTATCCTGACGGCCTTTGCCAGGGAAATAAGCCTGGACGAGGAAAGTCTGCAAAATCCCAACGAGATATTTTTAAATGGTTTTGTGTGCAAAAAGCCGGTTTATAGGATAACTCCCTTTGGCAGAGAGATAACAGACCTGCTCATTGCAGTAAACAGAAGCTACGGTAAAAGCGATTATATACCGTGCATCGCCTGGGGAAGAAATGCCAAGTTTGCCGGCAGTCTTGAGATAGGCACCAACATAGAGCTTTGGGGAAGGATACAGTCCAGAACATATCAAAAGAGGCTCGATGACGACAGGGTGGAGGAAAGAACTGCCTATGAAGTCTCCATATCAAAAATAGGCCTTGGTACCAGCAGTGCCGAAGGGTCTGAAGAAAATTGAAAAAATAAAGCGCAGATGATTTTACATACTGCGCTTTTGTTTTTATCTTATGAAATTAAATCATTCGAGAACGTCCTTCATGGTATAGAAGCCTGCAGGCTTTCCAGCTAAGTACTTAGCTGCCTTAACAGCACCTACAGCAAAGATTTCCTTGGACATTGCTCTGTGGTTGATCTCGATTATTTCATCTTTTCCGGCAAACATAACCTCATGTTCACCAACGATGTTGCCGCCTCTTACGGCATGTATGCCGATCTCGTTTTGAGAACGTTTTTCTCTCTTCTGGGAACGGTCATAAACATAATCGTATTTGTTTCCCATTACCTCGTTTATGGCGTCTGCAATGGCAAGGGCTGTACCGCTGGGAGCGTCTATCTTCTGATTGTGGTGCTTTTCAACGATCTCCATATCGAATCCTGAATCAGCCAGGGCAAGGGCTGCCTTCTGAACAAGGGAGAAAAGCAGGTTTACACCAACTGACATATTTGCGCTCTTGAGTACAGCTGTTTTTTCAGATGCTTTTTTTACCTGCTCATTGAGTTCATCTGAAAAACCTGTGGTACAGAGCACAACGGGTATTTTTTTATTTACGGCATAATCCAGCAGAGCCGGTATAGCCGAAGCTGTGGAAAAATCTATTATAACATCAGCATCCACCGTACATTCTGCCGGTGTCCTGAATACGGGAAAATCATCGCTGTCTCCTTTTGGGTCTATACCTGCGGCTATGACACAGTTAGGATCTTCCTTTACAAGGGAACATACGACCTTTCCCATTTTTCCTGAACAGCCATGCATAATTATTTTTGTCATAGTATTACCTCATTTTAAAAGACCAAATTTTTTAAGTTCCTTTTCAACGAACTCTTTGTGGGCGTCGCTCATCTCTACAAGGGGAAGGTGGCATTCGCCTACTTCAAAGCCAAGCATATTCATGGCACCCTTTACGGGTATGGGATTTACTTCGCAGAAAAGAGCATCAAATACGCCGAGTATTGCCAGCTGAATACGGCATGCTTCCTTATAGTCGCCCTTCCAGTATGCTTCGCATATATCATGCATCTCATCTGGGATGATGTTTGCTGTTACTGAAATGACGCCCTTACCGCCAAGGGAAAGGATAGGAAGTGTTTCGTCGTCGTTTCCTGAGTATATATCGAAGTCAGGTCCGCATAATGCCGCTGTCTTGGCTATTTCTGAAATATTTCCGCTGGCTTCCTTAATGGCTACGATATTGGGTACTTTAGCAAGTTCAGCGCAGGTCTCAGGAGCGATCCCCATTCCTGTCCTTCCGGGAACATTGTAAAGTATGATGGGGATATTGACAGCCTCTGCTATTTTTGTATAGTGAGCGATAAGACCTCTCTGAGTAGTCTTGTTATAGTAAGGAGTAACAAGAAGAAGTCCGTCAGCTCCTGCCTTTTCACAGGCTGATGCCAGCATTATGGCATGGGCTGTGTCATTGCTTCCGGCACCGGCGATTACTGGAACTTTTTTGTTGACGTGTTCTGCCACGAGTCTAACACATTCGATCTGATCTTCGTCGGAAAGTGTGGAGGCCTCTCCGGTTGTTCCACAAATTAAAAGTGCGTCGGTTTTATGTGCGAGATGGTAGTCAGCAAGCTCAATAAGCTTTTTGAAGTTAACTGAGCCGTCTGCGTTAAAAGGTGTTACCATTGCCACACAAGATCCTGTAAATATTGACATATTATTACCTCCAACCTTTGTATACTGTATATAACAAGTATACTATAATATGCTTTTTAAAATCAATAGAATTATGAATTTTATTTCATTGACTCAACTAAGATCTGAGCTATCTGAACGGCGTTTGTTGCAGCGCCCTTTCTGATGTTATCAGCAACGACCCAGAAGTTGATTCCGTTGTCAACGCTTTCGTCCCTTCTTATACGTCCAACATAAACCTCATCGGTTCCAGCTGCGTCAAGGGCAAGGGGATATTTATCATGGGCAGGGTCATCGATAACAACTACACCGGGTGCCTTGGAGAGGATATCCCTTACTTCGTCGATATCAACGGGGTTTTCAAATTCAACGTTTACTGATTCAGAATGGCTGTTGAATACGGGAACACGAACTGTTGTAGCTGTTACCTTAAGTTCAGGATGGTGAAGGATTTTTCTTGTTTCCCATATCATCTTCATTTCTTCCTTTGTATAGCCGTTATCCATAAATACGTCTATGTGAGGGAGGCAGTTTCCTGCGATGGGGTGAGGGAACTTTTTGGGAGCCTCGCCTTTAAGTCCGTTTTCAAGGTCGCTCCAGCCAGCCATACCTGCTCCTGAAACAGCCTGATATGTAGAATATACGACACGTTTGATCTTGTATTTGTCATCAAGGGGCTTAAGGACAGCAACTGCCTGGATAGTTGAGCAGTTAGGGTTAGCGATTATACCGCTGTTCCATGAAATATCCTCGGGATTGCATTCAGGAACAACAAGGGGTACCTTGGGGTCCTGTCTCCACTGGGCAGAGTTGTCAACAACTATAACTCCATGTTCAGCGGCGATGGGGGCAAATTTTGCGCTTGTGGAGCCGCCTGCTGAGAAAAGAGCTATATCTATGGGTTTATCAAAGGAATGTTCTGTAAGTTCCTCAACAACATATTCTTTTCCGTCATATTCCATGGTTTTGCCTGCTGAACGTTTAGAGGCCATAAGATAGAGGTTGTCTATGGGGAAGTTTCTTTCCTTGAGAACCTTTAAAAATGTTCTTCCTACCATGCCTGTCGCGCCAACGACTGCGAGATTAACTTTTTTCATTGGATACACTCCTTTTTATACATAGTATATAATTTTTTATTAAAATTAATAAAACAAATCCTACAAAAAGTATCTAATGTAAGACTTAAAAAGTTGTTTACTATAGTATCACCAAAATAAAACACTGTCAATAAAATTAACCCCCTTTTAGCTCATAAATATGCATCGATATGTAAATAATAAATACGATAAAATTCACTGGACACCTGTAAGCAAATAATGCTGCATTAAGGAGGAATATTTATGAAAAAAGAGGATAAACCGAAATTCGATCTGACAACAGAGGTAGGAAGACTAAAAATGGAAATCGCTGAAGAACTTGGACTCAAGGATAAAATAGAAAAAAATGGATGGAAAAGCCTTACTTCAAGGGAGAGCGGAGCCATGGGCGGTAAGATGTCCGGAAGAAGACGCAGAGAAAAGGAAAAAAACGAATAAATATATTGAAAATAGCCGTCTTATTATTTATAATTAATAAGTTATGTATAAATGTATATCTTAAGACGTTAAAGACGGTGATATTATGGGAGCTTATGAAAGTTTCGCTTCGGTATACGACCTTTTCATGGGAGATATAGACTATGACAGCTGGGTGGAGTATATCGAAAAAATATGGAAAAAATATAATATTGACCCTGAACTCGTATGTGAGCTTGGATGCGGCACCGGCAATATAACGCTGCGCCTGGCAAAAAAGGGTTATGACATGATAGGCATAGACCTTTCGGCGGACATGCTCTCTGAGGCCAGAAAAAAAGCGGCAGAGCAGAACGCGGATGTGCTTTTTCTCCTTCAGGATATGAGGGAGTTTGAGCTTTACGGCACTGTAAATTCCATCCTGTGCCTCTGTGACAGCCTTAATTATATCACCGATGACCAGGATATGCAGGATGTTTTTGATCTTGTCAATAACTATCTTCATCCCGGGGGACTTTTTATATTTGATCTGAACACCGAATATAAATTCAAGGAAATATATGGAGAGAACACCTTTTCCGAGGTGGATGACGACGCTGTTTATATATGGGAAAACTATTATGATGAAGAAGAAAAGATAAATGAGTATTATCTTAACTTTTTTGTTAAAAACAGCGGCGGTACATATGACAGGACCCAGGAAGAACATTATGAGAGGGCATACAGCCTTGACGAGATAAAGAATTTCATTGAAAAAAGCGGAATGAGATTTGAGGCGGCATATGACGCATTTACCTTTGAGCCGGCAAGGGAAGACAGTGAGAGGATATATGTCGTCGCCAGAGAAATACAGAAAAAGGAGAAATGAAAATGGGTGATTATATATTAAGAGCCACAGCGGCCAATGACTGCATAAGAGCCTTTGCCGCTACTACAAAAGAGACTGTGCAGAAAGCCAGGGAACTGCATAATACAACACCTGTTGCTTCAGCAGCTCTTGGAAGACTTCTTACGGCAGGAGCTATGATGGGAATAATGCTTAAGGGAGAAAAGGACCTGGTAACACTTCAGATAAAGGGTGACGGCCCCCTTGAGGGAGAACTTGTAACAGCAGACAGCAAGGGAAGGGTAAAGGGATATGTATTTAATCCTAATGTTGACATACCTCCCAAATCCCCTGAAAAACTTGATGTTGGCGGAGCTGTTGGAAAGGGCTTCCTTACGGTAATAAAGGACCTGGGACTCAAAGAGCCCTATGTGGGAAAGACTGAGCTCGTATCAGGAGAGATCGCTGAGGACCTGACATACTATTTTGCAAAAAGCGAACAGATACCTTCAGCCATAGCCCTTGGAGTACTTGTTGATACAGACACATCCATAAAGGAAGCCGGCGGATTCATAATCCAGGTAATGCCCGGCATAACAGAGGAGATACTTGACAGGCTTGAAAGCAGGATAAATGTTATCCCTTATATTACTGAGCTCCTTTCCATGGGAGATACACCTGAGTCTATACTTAATCTTATACTTGGAGATATGGACTTACAGATAATAGATAAGATACCTACTGAATACTACTGTGGATGTTCAAGGGACAGAGTAGAAAAGGCACTTCTTGCCATTGGCAAGGATGATCTTAAGCAGCTGCTTGAGGAAGACGGAAAGGCTGAGCTTTCATGTCACTTCTGCAACAAGGTATATAATTTTGATGAAGCCGATCTGAAACGACTTCTCAAAGAAGCCGGCGGAAACTGATATCCATCGGAGGTGCCACAATGAAAGGCGGTTTTGCTCTTACGGTCAAGGCTGTTATAGTAAGAGATGACAAGGTGCTTGTTTTAAGAAGAAGCGAAAAAGAAATAAAAAGCAGCTATGTAAATAAAAATGAGCCCTGGGACCTTCCTGGAGGAAGCGTTAGATATTCTGAGAACTCTCTGGAAGGCTTAGTAAGGGAAATAAAGGAAGAAACATCGCTTAAGGTAAGGATCATAAGACCCATGAGAGTATTTGATGCTATAAAGTCAAGGGTACATATGACCATAGTCACGTATTTATGTGAATACCGCTCTGGAGAAGTGGTTTTAAGTGATGAGCACGAGAAGTTTTACTGGCTGACAGCAGTGGAAGCCGAGAACATGAAACTCCCAAACTGGATGATTAAGGATATTAACCTGGCATTCAGTGAACTTGAATTAAGAAAAAGAATAAGAAATAAGCCGCGGATATGATCTGCGGCTTTTTTGATATTTTCAATTATAAAATTATCCACAGGGTATTTGTCTGAGAATCTAAATACCTTGAACCTATATTTGTTACATTAATAAGTGTCTTTCCGCCTATATTATAAGATGCAACTTCTACATATGAGTTAGTTGTACCATTATAATAGAAAGTTTTAATGTCACTTTTTATAACGTTAAATGAATTTTCTGTTAATGATGATGAAATCTGTCCCTTAGCCTTAGAAGGGTCAGCCTTAATTTTTAAAGCTCTTTCTTCAGAGACCCATTGAACATCGAAACCATAATTATTTAAGTCTTCAGCTATAACATATGTATTACCATTGTAATCTATAGTTGGTATGTAATATCCATCAATGTATGCAGTAATAGAGGATTTATATGCTGTTCCAAGGTAAGTAACTTCGGCTTTAGGTTTATAAGTGTATGAGCTGCCGGAAGAACTTGAACGCTGGCTGGAAGAATTAGAACTGCCAGTGCTGCCATAAGGGCAGATACCATTGGGATGAAGATGGGGGCCATATCCGTGATGATAGTGATAAGGACCAAGGCCGCTTACATTTTTATAATCGTGGTGGCCGCCGGCAGAATCAGTTCGTCCGCTGTGAGCGTATACAGGAACGCTTGAAAACAATAAATTTAAGGATAAAATACATGCTAAAATTTTTTTCATTATAAAATCTCCTTTTGATCGTTCGCAAAGCAAATGACAATTACAAGTATAAACTGAAAATTTACTGGATTCACTTTAAAATATACAAATAGCTGTCACAGTAAGCAGTAATATTGAGGCAGCGATTGATAACAGTGAAACCAGACAACCTGGGGTCGTTGAATATTTACCGAATCTATTCCTATGGCGATAATATCCTCCAGATTTGTTTTTATATTTATGATATGCCATTTTTTAACATCACCCCCTGTTTCTATTATAACTTTAAGGGTAATATAGTCAACTATTATCGTTAATAAAATCAACCTAAAGCAAATACACTATCTATACACTATTTGTAAAGGCTGGTGACGAAAATGGTCGACTTTAGAATGAACATAAAAAAACTAAGGCAGGAAAAGCATATGACTCAGGCTGAACTGGCAAAAAGAGTGGGTGTACCCAAAGCCATGAAATCCTCCTATGAGACAGAGATAAGGCATCCTTCATATGATGTACTGATAAAGCTTTCGTTCGTATTTGGAGTAACGACGGATTATCTGCTTGGATTAGAGAAAAAGAGAGTTGTAGATATAACGGGTTTAGAGGATGAAGAAGTAAATGTCATTTTAAATATGATCGAGCTGCTCAAAAGAAAACACTGAAACATTATAAAATGCCTTCCAAAGAATTTAAGAGAGGGCATTTTTTATTTTTGATCTTAAATATAGTAAATATAGTATACCTGGTTTTGAGGTGCAGATTTTAACTTCATATTTTAGTTTAAGCTGCCGGAAGATGACATGCAGATCACTGATTTTGGTTAAATAAAGAGCTTATCAGACAAAGAGGTAATAATAATAAAAAACGAAAATATAATGATATAAGCAGATAAAGATAATACAACTGCCCGTATTATGAGTAAGACAGAATATGTATGATGACAGTTGTGGTATTATGGGGCGGGATTTAGGTATTTAAATATACGATAAGTAGATTATTTTCGCTATAAATAGTGCAATATGTACAAAAAAATATATAAAAAAATATTGGGTTGTATTATTATGATGCATTTTTGTTAAATTAGCCGATTGAAAAAATCTTAACAATAGGCTATTATCTATATGTATTGAACTTATGCCATATTATTATGCTTAACTAAAGTTCAATATGCGGGGCGGGGGCCCCGTGTATATAACAGCTGAAAAGCAGATGGCCATCTTCAAAGTAAAGCTGTGACCGAAGGTCTATAAAAAAGTCAGGAATTGTACATACATATTATATCATTTGATGATTTTATGACCTCGGAGTAATTTGTTCCTTTAAAATCTAATAAAAAATGGGGTGTGAATTAAATGTCAAGTGATGTTAGTAAAAAAGTATCATTAGGTACATGTTTCTCAATTGCTTCTGTATGGTTTGGCTCACATGCCGGCGGTGGTTTCGCTTCTGGTAACCAGGCTACACAGTACTTCGTACAGTATGGATGGTATGCACCTATCATGGCTTTCTTAGCAATGGTAGTTCTTGGTCTTGTACTTAGAGAAGTTATGATCATGACAAACACAACAGGATATACAACATACAAAGATGTATTCTGCCATCTGTTTGCTCCTTATACAAAGCTTGAGATTCTCTTTGAAATTTATTTCTACATCATAGTTATCTGTGCAGTTTCAGCTTGTTTCGCTGGTGCCGGAGAACTTTTCGCAGACTATGGTATTCCTTATATGACAGGTATCATAATAGTAACAGTTCTTACAATAATCCTTGTTATGTTCGGTGCTAACCTTGTTGCTAAAGCATCAGGAGTTATGTCAATAATCATCATAGTTGCAATCTGCATCATCTATATTTCAGGTATCGTTGGAAGACCTGACGGTATTTCTCAGGTTTACTCAGAAATGAAATATAACAACGTTGGTGGAGCTATCTGGAAAGTATTCGTATACGCTGGATTCCAGTGCGTAGTTGTACCTGCTATCATCGGTACATCAGGCGTTCTTAAAAACAAAAAAGCTTGCTCAAAAGCTGCTTTAATCGGTACATTAATGAATGGTATCGCTCTTGGACTTAGCTGCGTAATGCTTCTTGCTTGGTATGACACAGGTGCAGACAGCTACCTTGCTACAGGAAATACAGCAGTTCCTACACTTTATGTTGCTAAACAGCTCGGTGTTTCTGCTCTTCCTATCTGCTACGCAATCGCTCTTTGCATGTGCTTCATCTCTACAGCAGTTACATCAATCTATGGACTTATTCCTCGTTTCCAGAAGAGTATCAAAGTATTCCAGGGCATGGATTCAAGAAAGAGTTCATTTATCATTGCTTTACTCGTAAGCGTTATCGTTATGGCTTTCTCAACAATCGGTCTTACAAACGTTATCAAGTATGGTTACAACTACTGCGGTATCGTTGGTCTGTTCGTTATCGTTATACCTTTCCTTACAGTTGGTATCAAAAAGAACAGAAAGTTCCTTGCTGAGCATCCTGAATACAAAGGCGAGTAATTTATTTGCAAACATTATACAGGGAATCATTTATGATTCCCTGTTTTTTATTTGGCAGACTGCCAGGTGCTAAGCAGGATGGTTTGATGGGTGAAACAGGAACTGAGATATAAAAATTGTGCCTGGGAAAAAACATAAATTTCAGCCTGAAAAGGAGATCGTAAACATTATTAACGTCTTTAAAAAGCAGTGTTTATAAGGGTTCCAAAATGTGGGTTGTGATTTTATACAAAATAGGCTATTGTAAACAATATCCAAGACATTTACATTAATTATAGTAAAAATTTTATATCAAAATTCGGCTACATTTCACCTTTATTTGATTGACAATTAATAATCAAATGATTAAAATATATTGTAGAGTATATATTTTGTAGATTTATGTACTCTCATAAAAAATCGCTTTAGGCAACATATAGGCTGTATTTTGCGAGGAACTTATGGCCTATAAGGATACATTTGCGCTGAAAAGCGTAGTGCCTTAACTGGGATTAATCAATTGCTTGGCGGTTATTAACTGGAGGAGGTTTTTTTATTATGTACACCATGGGTGTTGACGTAGGTTCTGCATCATCAAAAGTAGTTATTCTTGAAGACGGTATCCGCGTTGTTGTGGAAAAAGTTGTTCAGCTCGGTACAGGTTCATCCGGACCTCAGCGTGTTCTTGATGAGGCTTTAAGCGAAAGCGGCCTTAGAATCGAGGATATGGCTAAGATAGTTGCAACAGGTTACGGCAGATTTTCATTTGAACAGGCTGACAGACAGGTCAGTGAGATCAGCTGCCATGCTAAAGGCATCTATCATCTGGTTCCCAGTGCGAGAACAATCATCGATATCGGCGGACAAGATGCTAAAGCTATTAAGCTTGATGAAAGAGGCGGAGTTAGCCAGTTCTTTATGAATGACAAATGTGCTGCCGGAACAGGCCGTTTCATTGAAGTTATGGCAAGAGTTCTTGAGGTAACAATATCAGAAATGCAGGATTATGATGCTAAAGCCACAGAACCGGCTCCAATAAGCAGTACTTGTACAGTATTTGCTGAGTCAGAGGTTATTTCTCAGCTGTCACAGGGCACAGCAAAGGAAAACATTATTGCCGGAGTACACGCATCAGTAGCTGTTAAAGCTTGCGGTCTGGCACATAGAGGAGGAGTTACTCCTGATGTAGTTATGAGCGGTGGTGTTGCTCAGAATGCTGGCGTTGTCCGCGCTATAAGCAAAGAATTAAAACAGGACGTAATAGTTGCTCCACATCCACAGGTAGCAGGCGCTCTTGGTGCTGCACTTTTTGCATATGAGGACGCTTTAAAAGCTATGAAAAAATAAAAAGATAAAAAGAAAGAGGGATTTTAACATGAGCGAAGCAGTAGATTTCAGTACAATGACTTCTAAACAGTTGTTCAGTTCTTTCCAGGAAAAGGCTTATTCCGATTCTTACAATGCACATGAGAACGGACAGCTTGTCTGCTGGTCATCATCAATCGCACCCGCAGAATTCTGCGAAGTTATGGATATCATAATGCTTTATCCTGAAAACCATGCAGCTGCTATCAGCGCTAAGAAATATGCTGAAACAATCATTAATATTGCAGAAGGTAAAGGATACGATGTAGACCTTTGTGCTTATTCAAGAGTTAACTTAGGATACATGGAACTTCTTAAGGAAGAAGCTAAGACAGGCGTTACACCTGATGCTCTTAAGGACTGTCCTGCACCCAGAATGCCCCTTCCCGACCTTGTAATTACATGTAACAACATTTGTAATACACTTCTTAAATGGTATGAGAACCTTGCAGTTGAACTTGATGTTCCCTACATCGTAATCGACGTTCCCTACAACCATGTAATGCCCGTTGCAAAACACTGCAAAGAGTACATCGTTGATCAGTTCAAGTACTGCATCAAACAGCTCGAGGAAGTTTGCGGCAAACCTTTCGACTATGAGAAATTCGTAAAGGTTCAGGAACAGACACAGCGTTCAGTAGCAGCTTGGGACAGAGCTATGGCTATGTGTGCTAACGTTCCTTCACCTATGAACGGATTCGATATGTTCAACTACATGGGACTTATCGTTTGTGCTAGATCAAAACATGATACAGAAGTTACATTCAACAGACTTTATGAAGAACTTGCTGAGCATGTAAAGAATGGTACATCAACATTCAAAGGCGAGAAAGAAAACTACCGTGTATTATGGGAAGGTATCGCTGTATGGCCTTATCTTGGTGCTACATCTAAACCTCTTAAAGCTCTTGGAGCAAACATGGTTGGTTCTACATATCCCGGCGCTTGGTCAATCCACTATGAAGTTGGCGACCTTGAAGGAATGGCTGCTGGATATTCAAAGATGTATTCTAACACAAACCTTGCTAACAAGGTTGACGTTATCAGTACTGCAATTGAATCTACTCATTGTGACGGTGCTTTATACCACCTTAACAGAAGCTGCAAACTTATGGACTTCCTTAATGTTGAAGAAGCTGAACTTGTTAAAGAAAGAACAGGCGTACCTTACGTAAGCTTCGACGGCGACCAGGCTGACCCTCGTGCGTTCTCACCTGCTCAGTATGAGACACGTGTTCAGGCTTTAGCTGAAATTATGGAACAGAACAAACAGGAAGCAGCAAACTAAGGAGGGGTTTATAATGAGTAAAGTAGATACATTAATCAGCGAATTACAGGCAATTGCAGCTAATCCTAAAAAAGCAATGGAAGATTATAAAGCAGAAACAGGTAAGGGCGCTGTAGGTATGGTTCCCGTTTACACACCTGAAGAAATCGTTTACGCAGCAGGCCGTTTACCTATCGGATGCTGGGGCGGACAGGTTGAAGTTTCAAAAGCACGTGCTTATCTTCCCGCATTTGCTTGCTCAATCATGCAGTCAGTTATGGAGCTTGAGTGCAACGGCGTTTACGACGGACTTGAAGCAGTTATCTTCTCAGCTCCTTGCGATACACTTAAATGTATGGGACAGAAATGGAAAGGCAAATGCCCTGCAATCCAGTTCGTACATCCCCAGAACGTAGTTGTTGAAGGATCAACAAAATTCCTTGCAACAGAATATCAGTTCGTTAAAGATGAACTTGAAAAAGTATTTGGTGAAAAGATCACAGACGAAGCTATCGAAAAAGCTATCGTAGTTTACAACGAGCATCGTGCAACAATGAGAGAGTTCTGCAAAGTAGCAGCAGACTATCCTCAGGTTATCGATCCCATCAAACGTCATGCTATAATCAAAGCTGGTTTCTTCATGGACAAAGCTAAACATACAGCAGCTGTTAAAGAGATCATCGCTGAATTAAAGGCTATGCCCGTTCAGCCTTGGGATGGCAAGAAAGTTATCCTTACAGGTATCCTTGCTGAGCCCAACGAACTCCTTCAGGTTCTCATTGACAACAAAGTTGCAGTTGTTGCTGATGACCTTGCACAGGAAAGCAGACAGTTCAGAGCAGACGTTCCCATGGAAGGCGGCACAGTTCTTGAAAGACTTGCTATGCAGTGGACAAAGAACATGTATGGATGCTCACTTCTTACAGACCGTAAGAAAGGCAGAACACAGATGCTTGTTGACATGGTTAACGAGACAAAGGCTGACGCAGTTATCCTTTGCCAGATGAAGTTCTGCGAGCCCGAAGAATTTGACTATCCTATCTACCTTAAGAAATTTACAGAGCTTGGAATCAAGAACCTCAAGATCGAAATCGAACAGCAGGCTGTTTCATTCGAGCAGGCAGCTACAAGAATCCAGGCATTAGTAGAAACTCTCTAATCGCTCATTTTTACCCCGACGCCTCGGCGTCGGGGTTTCTTTTTGTTCATTTTTGGTATTTAAAAATATAAATATGTATGTTAATATAATATTTACTTGGCGCCTGAAGGAAAGCGCCGGGGAAAAACGTCGAAATAAGTTATCAACAAATCAATATTTTAAGGAGTAGAAAAATGAAGAATAAATATGAGAGTCCTTTAAATCTTAGATATGCCAGTGATGAAATGTCATATCTTTTTTCTGCTGACTATAAATTTTCCACATGGAGAAAGCTTTGGATAGCTCTTGCGGAGACGGAAAAGGAGCTTGGTCTGGATATTACTGACGAACAGATCGCCCAGATGAAGGAGCATATCTATGACATCAATTATGCTGATGCCGAAGCGAGGGAAAAGGAAGTAAGACATGATGTTATGAGCCATGTATATGCCTATGGTCTTCAGGCACCCCTTGCAAAGCCCATAATCCATCTTGGTGCTACCAGCTGTTATGTTGGAGATAACACGGATATCATCATAATGACAGAGGCCATGAAGCTGGTCAAAAAACGTCTTGTAAATGTAATAAATGAGCTTACTGCCTTTGCCATGAAATATAAGGATATGCCCACCCTTGGATTTACTCATTTCCAGGCTGCCCAGACTACCACTGTAGGTAAAAGGGCAACATTGTGGATACAGGATCTTATGATGGACTTGGAAGACCTTGACCATCAGCTGAGCAAGGCTAAACTTCTCGGTTCTAAGGGTACCACAGGCACACAGGCAAGCTTTTTGGAATTATTTGAAGGCGACCATGAAAAATGCCGTGAACTTGACAGAAGGATAACGGAAAAGATGGGCTTCAAGGATTACTTTAAAGTATCCGGCCAGACCTATCCCAGAAAATTGGACTCTCAGGTGCTCAATGTGCTTTCTGAGATAGCACAGAGTGCATATAAATTCAGTAACGATATAAGACTTTTACAGCATCTTAAGGAAATAGAAGAACCCTTTGAGAAGAACCAGATCGGTTCATCAGCCATGGCATATAAGCGTAACCCCATGAGAAGTGAAAGGATCGGTTCACTTTCCAGATATGTTATTGCAGACGCCATAAATCCCGCTGTAACAGCTTCAACACAGTGGTTTGAAAGGACCTTGGATGATTCAGCCAATAAGAGGATATCCATACCTGAGGCATTCCTCTGTATTGACGCTGTTCTTATCCTCTATAGGAATGTAGTTGACGGCCTTGTGGTATATCCTAAGGTAATCGAACAGCACCTTATGAATGAGCTTCCCTTTATGGCAACAGAAAACATAATGATGGATGCCGTAAAGAAGGGCGGAGACAGACAGGAACTCCATGAAAGGATACGCCAGCACTCCATGGAAGCAGGAAAGACAGTTAAAATGGAAGGCAAGAAAAATGACCTTCTTGAGAGGATAGCTTCTGACCCCATGTTTGGACTTACCATTGAGGAACTCAATGCCATTATGGAGCCTAAGAACTTCGTTGGAAGGGCTCCCGAACAGACAGAGGAGTACATCAATGGCTATGTAAACCCTGTACTTGAGGAAAATAAAGATTTAATAGAGAAAAACGGAGAGGCTGTAAGAGTCTGATACCGTTAATATGCCCTGGGGATGATTTATTCCCGGGGTATTTTTATGCCAGTATAAATTTGCTTATAGATAATATAAAAAAAACTTATTTTACTTTGGTATAAGTATAGCTTATAATAAGGTGTAAGTTGATTTTATTATTATATACCAAACAGGAGTGGTCGATATGATCAAAGCAATAGTAGGTGCCAACTGGGGCGACGAAGGAAAAGGAAAAATAACTGATATGCTTGCTGCTGATGCTGACATTGTAATAAGATTTCAGGGCGGAAGCAATGCAGGACATACAATAATCAATGACTATGGAAAATTCGCACTTCACCAGATGCCTTCCGGAGTATTCAATGAAAATACAGTGAACATCATCGGTACTGGTGTAGCCTTTAATATTCCCTATTTCATTAAAGAGCTCAATTATATAAAGGAAAGCGGAATAGAGAATCCTAAAATAATGATCTCAGACAGGGTACAGATACTTATGCCTTATCATGTCGATTTTGACACATATGAAGAAGCCAGACTGGCAAATAAGCAGTTTGGTTCAACAAAGAGCGGAATCGCTCCTTTCTATTCTGATAAATATGCCAAAACAGGTATACAGATATGCGACCTCTTCTATCCTGAAATACTTATGGAAAGGATACAGGCAGCCTGTGAGATAAAGAATATCCTTCTTGAGAACCTTTATCATATGCCTAAGCTTGACCCTCAGAAAATATATGATGAAGTAATGTCATATAGAGACGCGGTTGAGCCTTACATCGCTAATACGGAAGAATACCTGTTCAATGCCGTAAAGGAAGGAAAGAACATACTTCTTGAAGGACAGCTGGGAGCCCTTAAGGACCCTGACCATGGTATTTATCCCATGACAACATCATCTTCTACCCTTGCTGGATTTGGAGCAGTTGGAGCAGGACTTCCTCCCCATAAGATCGAGAAGGTCATCACTGTTACGAAGGCATATTCAAGTGCTGTAGGTGCTGGAGCTTTTGTAAGTGAGATATTTGGAGACGAGGCTCAGGAGCTTAGACTCAGGGGCGGAGATGCCGGAGAATTTGGCGCAACAACAGGAAGGCCCAGAAGGATGGGATGGTTCGACTGTGTTGCCACACGTTATGGATGTATGCTCCAGGGAGCTACTGATGTTGCCCTTACAGCCATAGATGTTCTTGGATACCTGGATACTATCCCCGTATGCGTTGGATATGAGATAGATGGAGAAGTAACAAAGACTTTCCCTGTGACACCTAAACTGGAAAAGGCAAAACCTGTATTTGAGTATCTTCCCGGATGGAAATGCGACCTTAGGGGAATAACAAAATATGAGGAACTTCCTGTGGAAGCAAGGAACTATGTGGAGTTCATTGAAAAAGAAATAGGCTTCCCCATAACAATAGTTTCAAACGGACCTAAGAGAAGCGAGATCATATACAGATAAGCGTATGATATAGAATATATATTAGAAATCACTGACACGGACTGTGCCTGTATTCTGCAGGATAGTCTGTGTTTTTTTGTAAACTGTATCATTATGGCCGATGGATAAATATCAGCAGATGATTTTTGAATATGCCGATGTATAAATGTATAAAACGCGGCATTAAATGGAGTTAAGAATTATTATTTTGTGCTAAAAACCTTGAAAAACGGGCTTTTTTTTAAAAAATGCTTGCAATTGCATGGGCACAATGTTATACTTTATGTGTAATTTATTGTATGTTGGCGATAAGAGTAGGTGAAAACCTACTCTTTGCTTTTGCCCGGAATATATATAAAGGAGGTCGGAAAATGTCCGGATCATCAAATACGGAAAAGAAGTTGGACGCTATGCTCAGACCCAAAGTTGAAGAAATGGGATATGAGATAGCAGATGTAGAATTTGTAAAGGAGGGTCCTAACTGGTATCTTAGAGTTTTTGTGGATAAGGATGGCGGAGTCAGCATAGATGACTGCGAGCTCATAAGCAAAGAACTGGAAAAGATACTTGATGAGAACGATCCCATAGAACAGGCTTATTTCCTTGAAATAAGTTCGCCGGGTATCGACAGGCCCCTTAAAAGAAAAGAAGACTTTATAAAGTTCAACGGTGAAATGGTGGATGTAAAGCTTTACAAACCCATTGAAGGCTCCAAGGAGCATACCGGAAAACTCACAGGCTACAGTGACGACGGAACAGTTACCATTGAGACAGAAGATAAACAATTATCATTTGAGAAAAAAGATATAGCGAGTGTAAGGCTTGCGGTAATATTCTAAAAAGGGAGGATTTGTAAAAAATGGACAGCGCCGAATTTATGGAGGCTTTAAGGGAAATCGTTAAGGAAAAAGGCATAGATGAGGAAGTAATTTATGAGGCCATAGAGACTTCACTCGTTTCAGCCTGCAAGAAAAACTTCGGAACGTCTCAGAATATAAAGGTAGTTATGGACAGAGAAACAGGAAACATCGATGTCTATGCACAGAAGGACGTTGTTGAAGAAGTCGAAGACCCTATGCTTCAGATAAGTCTCGAGGAGGCAAAAAAGATCAACCCTGTTTATCAGATAGGGGATGTAGTTGACTTTGTAGTTACACCTAAGAATTTCGGACGTATATCTGCACAGACAGCTAAGCAGGTAGTTGTTCAGAAATTCAGAGAGGCAGAAAGAGAAATACTTTACAACCAGTATATTTCCAAGGAAAAGGAACTGGTAATAGGTATAGTTCAGAGAATAGAAAAGAAAAATGTTATAGTACAGCTTGGAAAGATCGATGCCATACTTGCTCCTAATGAACAGATACCCGGTGAGCAGTACAAATTCATGGACAGGATAAAGGTATATGTGATCGAAGTAAAACAGACTACCAAAGGTCCCCAGATATATGTTTCAAGGACCCATCCTGAACTTGTTAAGAGACTTTTTGAGCAGGAAGTTCCCGAAGTATTCGATGGAACAGTTGAGATCAAGAGCATTGCCAGAGAGGCCGGCTCCAGAACAAAGATCGCGGTATATTCCAAGGACCCCAATGTTGACGCTGTAGGCGCCTGCGTAGGCCAGAATGGATACAGAGTAAACGTTATCGTTAACGAGCTCTGTGGAGAAAAGATCGATATCGTAAACTGGAGTGAAGATCCTAAGGAATTTATCGCAGCGGCTCTCAGCCCTTCAAAGGTGCTCGCAGTTGCGATCAATCCCAATGAACAGAGCGCAAGGATAGTTGTGCCTGACCAGCAGCTTTCACTTGCCATTGGTAAAGAGGGACAGAATGCCAGACTTTCAGCTAAACTTACCGGCTGGAGAATAGATATAAAGAGTGAGTCTCAGGCTAAGGAAACAGGATTCATCACAGAGGACGGAGAGTTCCCTGAAGAGGATCTTGCAAAGACAGAAAACGATATCGAGCTTGAGGATGATGAGGAACTCGATGATACAGAAGATGTGATCGCCGATGAACTTGATATCGAGGACGAAGAAGAATAAAAGACAGGAGGTACTCCATGAAACAGAGAAAAATACCTTTAAGGAAATGTACCGGATGTCAGGAAATGAAAAATAAAAAGGAACTCATCAGGATAGTCAGAAGTGATGAAGGTGAGTTTTCCATAGATACCACAGGAAAAAAGGCCGGAAGGGGAGCATATATTTGTCCGAGCACGGAATGCCTTGAAAAAGCAAGGAAATCCAAGGGCCTTGAAAGATCCTTTAAATCCCAGGTCCCTTCTGAAGTATATGAGAAGCTCAGAGAGGAGCTGGAACAGATAAATGGATAAAAAATTGCTGCAGTTTATGGGTCTCTGCCAGAGAGCTGGGAAACTTGCTTCAGGTGAGACCGGGGTTTTGAATGCCATAAAAGACGGAAGTGCAGAACTGGTTATCGTTGCGGAAAACGCGTCAGATAACACAAAGAAGAAATTCAATGATTCAGCGAAATATTATGGCAGAAAGATAGTAGTTTATGGAGATAAATTTGAGATGGGAAGCGCGATCGGCAAGGATGAAAGGGCTGTTTTGGCAGTCAGAGACAGAGGTTTTGCCGACAAGATCGTAAAAATGATCGCCGAGTGAGCCCATCTGTATGGAGGTGGCATATTTGGCTAAAAAACGTGTATATGAATTAGCTAAACAGTTAAATATAAGCAACAAAGAACTTATCGACAAGCTGAAAGATCTTGGTATAGAGGTCAACAACCATATGTCAACGGTCGATGAGGAAAACGCTGCTCTTGTCGAGGAACTTATTTCAGGTGAAAAAGAGGAGAGCAAAAAGCCTGAGGCAAAGGCAGAGAAAAAAGAGGAAGCAAAGCCCGCGCCTGAGGAAAAGAATGTCCAGAAGCATAAGGAGGCTCCCAAGGAAGCTGCCGGCTTTCAGGGAAAAAACAGAGAAGACAACAGACCCGCAAAGGACAATAAAAACGAGCACAAAAATGAGCATAAAAACGAGCAGCCCCAGAATGACAGAAATGATAAAAACAACAAAAGTTTCAAGGCAGCCGAAGGCGGATTTGACAAGAAAAACAAGAATAAGAAAAACGGCTGGCAGAACGGCCAGAATGACAGCCAGGGTGAGCAGAACGGAAACTTTGGCGGCAAAAACAAAAAGAACAATAAAAACAACAATAAGAACAACAATAAAAACAATAAGAATTTCAATAAACCCGCACCCGCTCCTGAACCTGCTGAGGAAGACGACGAGATAAAATTCATGGAGATCCCCGAGAGCCTCACAGTTAAGGAACTGGCAGAAAAGCTTGGAAAATCCGGTGCTGAAATTGTCAAATGTCTTATGAAAAAGGGCATAATGGCCGCTATAAATCAGAGCATTGATTTTGATACAGCAGTTTCCATCGGTGAGGAATATAATGTTATATTCGAGCTTGAGAAGGAAAAAGATATTTTTGAGGAAGCTTTCAAGCAGGAAGAGGAAGACGAATCCCAGCTTGAGCCCAGACCTCCCGTTGTAGTTGTAATGGGCCATGTTGACCACGGTAAGACATCCCTTCTTGACGCCATCAGACACAGCCACGTTACAAGCAAAGAGGCCGGCGGAATCACTCAGCACATAGGTGCTTATACAGTACAGATAAATGGAAACCCCATAACATTCCTTGATACTCCCGGACACGAGGCATTCACTGCAATGCGTATGAGAGGTGCTCAGATAACGGATATAGCTGTTCTTGTCGTAGCAGCAGATGATGGAGTTATGCCTCAGACAGTAGAGGCCATAAACCATGCTAAGGCAGCCGGAGTTGAAGTAATCGTAGCCATCAACAAGATGGATAAACCTTCAGCAAACCCTGACAGAGTAAAACAGGAACTTGTTGAGTATGGTCTTGTGGCAGAAGACTGGGGTGGAGAAACAATATGTGTTCCCGTTTCCGCAGCCACAAAGGAAGGTATCGATACCCTTCTTGAAATGATCATCCTCACAGCTGAGATGAAAGAGCTCAAGGCTAATCCCAATAAACCCGCTAAGGGTGCCATCATTGAGGCACAGCTTGATAAGGGCAGAGGCCCCGTTGCCACAGTACTTGTACAGGAAGGAACTCTTAACATAGGCGATCCCATAGTTGCGGGAGCTTCCTATGGAAAGATAAGGGCAATGATGGATGATAAGGGAAGAAGAGTCAAGAAAGCAGGACCTTCAAAACCCGTTGAGATATTAGGACTTTCAGAAGTACCCGCTGCAGGTGACACATTCTATGTGGCATCCAGCGAAAAACAGGCTCGTCAGCTGGCTGAGTCCGTAGTAGCTAAGTCAAGGAAGGATATGCTCAAGGAAACACCTCAGAAGGTATCCCTTGATGACCTGTTCAGCCAGATACAGTCAGGAAATATGAAGGAACTCAATATCGTAGTTAAAGCAGACGTTCAGGGATCTGTTGAAGCTGTTAAGCAGAGCCTTGAGAAACTTTCAAATGATGAGGTAAGGATAAAGATAATCCACGGCGGTGTTGGTGCCATAACAGAATCTGACGTTATGCTTGCCACAGCTTCAAACGCCATAATCATTGGTTTCAATGTTCGTCCTGAGCCTTCAGCAAAGGCTTTTGCTGACGAAGAAAAGGTAGATATAAGACTTTACAGAGTAATTTATAATGCCATAGAAGATATTACAGCAGCTATGAAAGGTATGCTCGATCCCGTATACGAAGAAAAGGTAATCGGTCATGCCGAAGTACGTCAGCTTTTCAAGGCTTCAGGTGTCGGAACCATCGCCGGAAGCTATATACTGGACGGAAAGTTCACAAGGACTGCAAAAGTACGTCTGCTTCGTGACAACATCGTTATATACGAAGGAGAGCTTGAATCCCTTAAGAGATTTAAGGATGACGTTAAGGAAGTAAACGCCGGATATGAATGTGGTCTTGTATTCAAAAAATTCAATGACCTCAAGGAAGGCGATATAGCCGAAGCGTTCATAATGGTTGAAGTGCCCAGATAAAAATCGGCAGGTGATATTATGAAAAGAAACAATAGAATGACCAGAGTCAATGATGAAATAACAAAGGAACTGGCCAATATAATAAGAGGCGAACTCAAGGACCCCAGAATAGGCGTTATGACATCTGTTCTGAGAGTAGAGACGACCCAGGACCTCAAATACTGCAAAGTATATATAAGCGTCCTCGGAAACGATGAGGAAAAGGCTGGAGTAATGAAGGGCCTTAAGAGTGCCTCAGGATATATAAGACATCTCCTTGCGGAGAGGATAAACTTGCGTATAACACCGGAGCTTATGTTCAAGCTGGATGACTCCGTTGAATATGGCATAAGAATGTCAAAACTCATTGAACAGATAAGCTCAGAACCGCCCGTAGGGGAGGGAGAGCTTTATGAATAACAGCTTTGATGAAATACTCGAAGTTATAGAAAATAGTGAAAGCATAGCCGTCGCCGGACATACAAGTCCCGACGGTGATGCTGTTGCCTCCTGCTGCGCTCTGGCCATGGCCCTTGAGAAAAAGGGTAAAAAGGTCAGTGTGTTCCTGGAGGATATACCTGAAAAGTTCAGCTCCATACCCTATTCAGAAAAAACTCTCAGAAAGATAGAAAATGAGGATTTTGATCTTTTCATTTCCCTTGACTGCGGAGATGAAGCAAGGCTTGGGGAGTTTTCAAAGCTGGTGAAAATGGTATATACCATAAATATAGACCATCACCCCAGCAACACATATTTTGGAAAGCTGAATTTTGTTGACGCTGATGCCTCATCTACCAGCGAGATAGTATACAGGCTCCTGGACGGCTGGTGTGATATGGATAAAAACACTGCCTATGCCATATACACTGGAATAATATTTGATACAGGCTGTTTTAAACATTCAAGCACAACTCCCTTTACCATGAAAATTGCCGGGGAGCTTATGACATACAACATACCTTTTACGGAGATACAGGAAAAACTTTTTTATTCCCATACATTCGTTGAGGCAAAGATACTTGCTGAAGCCGTAAAAAATATGCGTCTTGAATGTAACGGAAGACTGGCCATATCAAAGCTGTCCATTGAAGAAATGGAGAAAAACGGAGGCTCATCCAAAGATGCCGATGCCGTCGTATCATATATCAAAAATACCGATGGTGTAGATGCGGCAGTATTCTTCTATGAGAAGAAAAAGGGCGAGATAAAGGCAAGCATGCGCTCCAATGAAGCGGTAAATGTGTCTGAGATAGCCGTTAAATTTGGCGGCGGCGGACATGTGAGAGCCAGCGGATGCACCCTTTACGGCGGATTTGATGAAGTGATGCCAAAGGTCGTTGACGAGCTTAAAAAAGCGCTGGAGGTATAAAATTGGACGGTATAATAAACGTATACAAAGAAAAGGGATATACTTCCCACGATGTGGTAGCCATAGTCAGAAAGACCCTCAATATCAAAAAGGTGGGCCATACCGGCACCCTTGACCCTGATGCGGAAGGAGTCCTTCCGGTATGCATCGGCCAGGCAACAAAGCTTGCTGATTATATAATGGCTGAAAGAAAGAGATATAGGGCAGAGATCACCTTTGGTGCTGAGACGACTACCCAGGATGCCTCAGGTGAAGTGGTAGAAAAATTCGACTATGACTTTGATGAGGACGCCCTCAGGGAGGCTGTAAAAAGCTTCATCGGAGAGCAGACGCAGCTGCCGCCCATGTATTCGGCGATAAAGGTCAACGGAAAAAAACTCTATGAACTTGCCCGTGAGGGAAAGGAAATAGAGAGAAAAACAAGAAAAATAGAAATTTTTGATATAAAAATAGTTGAAATAATGCCTCCAGACAAGGCAATAATAGATGTTGACTGTTCCAAAGGCACCTATATCAGGACCTTATGCAGTGACATCGGCAAAAAACTTGGCTGGGGAGCATATATGTCGCAGCTGACAAGGACTGCCAGTGGAAACTTTCTTATAAAAGACGCCATAAAGCTTGATGAGCTTAAGGAAAAAGCTGCTAAAGGCCATATCGAGTCGGTGGTAATAGCCCCTGATGAAGCGCTTTCGGAATATAAAAAGATAGTTGTCAGCCAGAGAGCTTCCAAGTATTTATATAATGGCGGTAAAATTTACAGCAGATATTTTACCTGTGAAAGTAAGCCTGAAACATCGGAACTTGTTCTGGGATATGATGAAAACGGCAGGCTTGTCGGTATTTATACCTTCTTGTATGATAAAGACAAAGAAAGCTTTTACATAAAGCCGGTACGTCTTATGTTGTAAGGAGATTTTGCAATGGAACATATAACTAACTGTGAGATCGAGCAGAGCCAGCCTACGGCTGTTACAATAGGAAATTTTGACGGTGTGCATATGGGCCACAGGAAACTCATCGAGACCGCAAAGGAATACGCTGAGAAAGAAAATCTTAAATCCATCGTATTTACCTTTAAGCCTCACCCCATGTTTATTTTTGGCAACAGGGAAAATAATGCCCTTATCATGTCCCCTGAAGAAAAGGAGATAGCCATTAGAAAAATGGGTGTGGACACATATATCGAATATCCCTTTGACAGGGAATTCGCCTCAATGTCACCGGAAGATTTCGCCATTGATATAGTATTTAAAAAATTGAAATGCAAGGTCCTTGTGGTAGGATATGATTATAGATTTGGATGCAGGAACGCCGGAGATTATAAGCTCCTGGAAAAGCTGGGAAAGGAATATGGAGTAAAGACCGTATTTATCCCCAATGTCATATATGACGGCGAAAGGGTAAGCAGCACTAAAATAAGGGAATGTCTTGTAAATAAAGATGTGGAAACAGCCAACAGACTGCTTACGGAGCCATATTATATTTACGGACATGTTTCCGAAGGAAAGAGGCTTGGAAGACAGCTTGGATTCCCCACGGTGAACATACTTGCCCATGAGGACAAGCTTTTTCCTCCAAATGGCGTTTATGCTACAGCCACGGTATATGACGGCCAGGTTTATTATGGAATGACCAACGTGGGATATAATCCAACTGTAAATGGAAAACATAAGACAGTTGAGACGAATCTGTTTGATTTTGATAAGGTCATTTATGGCGAGCCCATACTCACATTTTTCTTTAAATGGCTCAGGGATGAGCATAAATTTCCAAGTGTTGAGGCCCTTCGTGACCGCCTTGCCATTGATACGGTGAATGCGGCTGAATATTTTAAGTCCGAAGAGTACAAATATTGGAAAGAAAATTTTGAAAGCACTTATAAAACTGTTGAAAAGTAAAATAATATATGATATACTGCAATAGTTGATAAACCCGGGTTCAGCAGACGGAATCTCCAACCGCGGCTTAGCCTTGGGCGCTGATAATAATATATAGGAGGATTTTTAAATGAAAGCAACAATCAACAAACAGGAAATTATCGAAAAGTACGGAAGAACACCTAACGATACAGGTTCTCCCGAAGTTCAGATCGCTCTTTTAACAGCAAGAATCGATCTTCTTACAGAGCATCTTAAAGAGCACAAGAAAGACCATCATTCAAGAAGAGGTCTTTTAAAGATGGTTGGTCAGAGAAGAGGCTTACTTGCATACCTTAAGGATAAGGATATCGAAAGATATCGTGCTATCATCAGCGAGTTAGGCTTAAGAAAGTAATTTCGGTTTTTAATATTATTTACTCTCTTAAGAAAACAGGTTTTGCCTTGCGTATTTGACGCATATCAAAAACATTTAGATCCGGGCATACGGTTTCCTGTATGGCCGGATTTCTTTTAGTAACCAGGAAGATGGATGTACTCACATAAATTATGACACCATAGAAATGCCGCCGAGGTTTAGAGAGTTTCGACAGTATTTTTATGGTGTTACGGATAACACATCAGGGTTTATGTGAGTTACACAATATCTTCAAAAATAAATAAAAAAGGAGATTTAACATGTACAGAACATACTCTATGGAACTTGCCGGCCGTAAACTTTCTGTTGAGATCGGAAGAGTAGCCGAGCAGGCAAACGGTGCCGCTCTCGTATTTTACGGAGATACCGTTGTACTCGTAACAGCAACAGCATCTGACAAACCCAGAGATGGTATCGATTTCTTCCCTCTTTCAATCGATTATGAGGAAAGACTTTATTCAGTAGGAAAGATACCCGGAGGCTTCATCAAGAGAGAGGGCAGACCCAGTGAAAAGGCTATACTTACATCAAGATGTATTGACAGACCTCTTCGTCCTCTTTTCCCCAAGGATTACAGAAATGATGTTGCAATCGTTGCAACGGTAATGTCAGTTGACCAGGACTGCTCACCTGAGATCGCAGCAATGATCGGTTCATCAATTGCGCTTATCATATCTGATATTCCTTTTGTTGACACTATGTCATCTGTTTCCATCGGATACTGTGACGGTGAACTTGTAGTTAACCCCACAGCAGCTCAGAGAGAGATAAGCAGACTTAACCTTACTGTTTCATCAACAAAGGATAAGGTAATGATGATCGAAGCAGGCGCAGATGAGATACCCGATGATCTTATGCTTGAGGCTATCAAACTTGCCCATAAGGTAAACGGTGAAGTTATCGACTTTATCAATGATATCCACGAAAAAGAAGGAAAACCTCTTCAGGAATATACAGAGCATGTAATTCCCGAGGATGTTTACAAACTTATTTCAGAATATATAACAGACGAGGCTATGGAAGTAGCTGTATACAAAGAACTTAAGCAGGACAGAGACCTTGCCATCAGAGAAATAACAGACAAGGTAAATGAAGAGCTTACAGATGCCATAGCAGCCCTTGTTGATGAGGAAAAAGACATTCCTGCACTCATCGATGAGACTATTTATAAATTTGAGAAAATGACAGTAAGAAGGATGATCTTAAGAGAGCATAAACGTCCCGATGGACGTGGCCTTGAGGAGATCAGACCCCTTTCAGCTGAGGTAGATATCCTTCCCAGAACTCACGGATCAGCACTCTTCAAGAGAGGACAGACACAGGCTCTTACAGTAACAACACTTGGAGCCATGAGCGAGATCCAGAGACTTGACGGACTTGATACATCTGAAGTATCAAAGAGATATATCCACCACTATAACATGCCTGGATATTCAACAGGTGAAGCTAAAACTTCAAGAGGACCCGGAAGACGTGAGATCGGACATGGAGCCCTTGCTGAAAAGGCACTCCTTCCCGTTATCCCCAGCGAAGAGGAATTCCCTTACGCTATTAGACTTGTATCAGATATACTCAGCTCAAATGGTTCAACATCACAGGCAAGTATCTGCGGAAGCACACTTTCCCTTATGGCAGCCGGCGTTCCCATCAACCGCCCTGTAGCAGGTATTTCAGTTGGTCTTGTAACAGGCGACAATGATGATGACTACGTTATGCTTACAGACATCCAGGGTCTTGAGGACTTCTTTGGAGATATGGACTTCAAGGTAGCAGGTACAAAGGAAGGTATTACAGCCATCCAGATGGATATGAAGATCCATGGTCTTACATTCAAGATCATTGAGGATGCCATTGCCCAGACACATAGAGCAAGAAACTACATCATCGATGAAGTAATGCTCAAGGCTATCGCAGAGCCCAGAAAAGAGCTTTCACCCTATGCTCCTAAGATGGCTACAATGACTATCGATGTTGATAAGATAGCAGAAGTTATCGGAGCAAGAGGAAAGGTTATCAAGAAGATCATCGAGGAGAGCCAGTGCGAGATCGATACTGAGGATGACGGAAGAATATTCATCAAAGGTACTGATATGGCAAATATCCAGAAAGCAATGGATATGATAAACCTCATCGTACTTGAGCCCGAACCTGGAAAGCCATATAACGGAACAATAACAAGACTTATGACATTCGGCGCATTCGTTGAGCTCGCTCCCGGAAAAGAGGGACTTATCCACATTTCAAAACTTGCTGACAAGAGAACAGCTAAGGTCGAGGATGTTGTTAAGGCAGGCGACAAAGTAAGAGTTAAACTTCTTGAGATCGATGACCACGGAAGACTTAACTTCTCCATCAAAGACGCTGATAAATAAGATAAAATGATTAAAGGCACGCTTAGGCGTGCCTTTTGTGTTGGGTAAATAGAGGTTATGTTGCAGGAAGTAAGCTGATTGCCAGAGGTGAAGTTGGCAGGGGGTGAGCTTGCACTCATTAATTAACTCCGTTCGATATCGACGCAGTACTCACTAACGTTCGTAATGCTAGTGTCTCACGGAATCTCACTCCAGTACTCTGTTTGATATCGGCGTGCTGTTTCGCTATCGCTCACATCACTAGTATCTCACAGAAAGGCGCTCTCCAATTAACTCCGTTCGAAAACGTCGCACTACTCACAAAAGTTCGTATTGCTAGTGTCTCACGGAATCTCGCAATAGTACTCTGTTCGATATCGGCGTGCTGTTTCGCTACCGCTCACATCACTAGTATCTCACAGAAAGTCGCTCTCCCTTCACCTGCCACTGGCAGCGGTCGAGCTTATTTCTCCCACTGGCGGCGGTCGAGCTTATTTCTCCCACTGGCGGCGGTCGAGCTCGATTCTGCCACAGGCAGCGGTCGGGACAATGGCTCCGTTCAAAATCGGCGTGATTCGTCGCAAGAAGCTCGAATCACTTGTTTTTCACGGAATTTCGTCCTCCCTTCACCTGCCACCGGCAGAGGTCGGGACAATGACGCCGTTCGTTTAACTTGTCTCGCTCACAAAAGTTCGCGATCCATCGAAACTCACGGAATTTCGCGCTCCCTTCATCCGCCACTGGCGGCGGTTGCGCTCAATTCATACTAAATTAATATGAAATATTGCGAAAAATATTGAGTATAGAGATTTTATGTGATATACTTAAATATACTGTGGATATGTGTCCTCCATTAATATTTTAAGGTGGTTTGAAAATTGTCTGAAAGAAATATCATACACGATGAAGAGCTTGAAATGCAGAAAGAGGCCATGAGCAAAATAAAGGCCATCAATGACAAATATACAGAAGAGACTGGAAGAAAAAAGAAATATTTTATCTTCACTACGGGATGCCAGATGAATGCCCATGACTCAGAGAAGCTTTCATATATGCTCACTGATATGGGATATGAGCATACAGAAAATGAGACAGAAGCGGATTTTATCCTTTACAATACTTGCTGTATAAGGGAGAATGCCGAAGAAAAGGTATACGGCAGGCTTGGATATCTCAAATATTACAAGGAAAAGAATCCAAATATAAAGATCGCCCTCTGCGGATGCATGATGCAGCAGGAAAGCGTATTAAAGAAAATAAAGAAATCATACAGAAATGTTGACATAGTTTTTGGAACTTTTAACATATACAAACTTCCGACCCTTATGCTTACCAATATGGAAACAGGAGATACTATCTATGACATATGGCAGGAGCATGGCGAGATAATGGAAGATTTCAGGAGCATAAGAAAGATCCCGTTTAAGGCCAGTGTAAATATCATGTATGGCTGCAACAACTTCTGCAGCTACTGCATAGTACCCTATGTCAGAGGCAGGGAAAGAAGCAGGGAAGCTGAGGATATATTAAATGAAATAAGAGGCCTTGCAAAAGAAGGCGTAAAGGAAGTAATGCTCCTTGGCCAGAATGTCAACAGCTATGGCAAGACCCTGGAAAAACCGGTCACATTTGCTGAGCTTCTCAGAATGATAAATGAGATAGACGGCATAGAGAGGATAAGGTTTATGACGTCCCATCCCAAGGATCTGTCAGATGAGCTCATTGAAGCCATGAGAGACTGTGATAAGGTATGCAATTATCTGCATCTGCCTGTACAGTCAGGAAGCACAGCCATCCTTGAGAAGATGAACAGAAGGTATACAAAGGAAAAATATCTTGAACTTGTTGATAAAATAAGAAAAGAGATACCTGACATACTCATAAGCACTGACATCATTGTAGGTTTCCCCGGTGAGACTGAGGAAGACTTTGAGGAGACACTTGATGTGGTCGACAAAGTTGGATATTCAACGGCATTTACGTTCTTATATTCAAAGAGGACAGGCACTCCTGCAGCTGTCATGGAAAATCAGATAGATGAGGAGACAGCCAAGGAAAGATTCAACAGACTGCTTGAGCATGTAAATGCTGGAGTTGAAAAAATAAGTGAAAGCCTTGTGGGAACAGTAGAAAATGTTCTTGTGGAGGAAGTCAACAGGCAGGACCCCAAAATGCTTACGGGAAGGACAGAAAGAAATTCACTGGTACATTTTGAGGGCTCAGAAGAGTTAATAGGACAGGTAGTACCTGTTAAAATTATACAAAATAAGATTTTCTATTTAATAGGAGAAAGGATGTAATTATTATGGTAGAACAGATAGCTAGACAGTTAGCAGAGGAACTTATAAACTCTGAATATGGACAGGCTTTTAAAGTTGCAAAACAGGCATATGATGAGGATCTTGTAGCACAGAAAATGGTTCAGGATTATGTAAATAAACAGAATGCATTCCAGGACAAACTTGTTGCAGGAAATGTATCTGATGAAGAAAAAGATGCTTTCTATGATGAGATCAACAAGCTCAACAACGACATAAGAAACCATGGAACATCAGGTGCACTTTACAAAGCAGAGAGCGAGTTCAATGAGTATATGCAGAGCATCTACAACATCATTATGACAGCTGTTCAGAACTCACTTACACCTGAAAGCGCAGGCGGCTGCGGCGGCGGATGTTCAACATGCAGCGGATGCCACTGATAATTAAAAGGCATAGTATTTGGTAACGTAAACGACGTTTAAGAGGGGATAAAAATGGCAAAAGTCACACCGATGATGGAACAATATTTTGAAATAAAAAATAGATACAGACATTGTCTGCTGTTTTTCCGATTAGGCGACTTTTACGAATTATTTTTTGACGATGCGGTAATAGGCTCCAGAGTGCTTGGGCTTACGCTGACAGGCAAGGACTGGGGACAGAAAGAGAGGGCGCCCATGTGCGGCGTCCCTTTCCATTCCGCTGACAGTTATATAGATAAACTCGTTCAAAGTGGATATAAAGTCGCTATATGCGAACAAATAGAGGACCCCAAAGAAGCAAAGGGGATAGTCAAAAGGGACGTAATAAGGATAGTAACTCCCGGAACTGTTATCGACAATGAGGTCCTTGATGAGAATAAAAATAACTACATAATGGCTGTTTATGGGGATTCAAAGGGATATGCCCTTGCGGTGTGTGATGTCACCACCGGAGAATTTCAGACAGCTGAATTTGTATCGGCCAATGCCGAGGAAAAACTTTTTGATGAGGCAGCCAGGTTTATGCCGGCTGAGCTCATAACCAATGATTATTTCCTTACGACGGACTGTGCGGAGAAGATCAAAAAACATCTTAATTTAAAACCCACATCCGTAGGAGATTCAGGTTTTACATATAGGAACGCGGCAAAGACCATTTGCAGGCATTTTAATATAATCGCTGTGGACGGTCTTGGACTTCAGGAGAAGATATTTGCCGTATGTGCGTCAGGAGGGCTTTTAGACTATCTCTATGACACACAGAAAAATAATCTTGAACACATAAGCAAGATATCGATATATTCGACCAATGATTTCATGCTTCTTGATGCAAATACAAGAAGAAATCTGGAACTTACTGAAACCATGAGAGAAAAGAACCGCAAGGGTTCACTTTTATGGGTAATTGATAAGACAAAAACAGCCATGGGGGCCAGGCTTCTCAGAAAATGGGTGGAACAGCCCCTCATAAGTTCGGCTGATATAAATAGAAGATTAGACAGCGTGGAGGAACTTAAAGACGATTTCTTCAAACGTGAGGAACTCAAGGAAGTTCTGTCCACCATGCATGATTTTGAGCGTATAATGAGCAGGATAGTGTATAAGACTGCCAATGCCAGGGAGCTGGTAAGCCTTAAAAACTCCATTGAGAACCTTCCACAGCTCAAGAAGATACTTGAAAACTCCAAGAGCGGCTATCTTAAGGAAATATATTCTGAGCTGGATACACTGGAAGATATATTTGCCCTTATAGACAAAGCCATAGTTGATGATCCTCCATTTTCTGTAAGAGAGGGCGGAATGATAAAGGAAGGATATTCCAAAGATGCTGATACCCTTATACAGGCTAAAAGAAAAGGCTCTGAGTGGATAAAGGATATGGAGCAGGAGGAAAAGGAAAAGACCGGCATCAAAAACCTCAGGATAAGCTATAACAGAGTATTTGGATATTATATAGAGGTCACCAAGTCAAACGTCGGACAGGTGCCTGAGGGGTATATGCGAAAACAGACACTGACAAACTGTGAAAGATATACTACCAAGGAACTCAATGAACTGGCGGATCTGATACTTGGATCAGCTGACAGGCTCATAGACCTTGAATATGAAATATTCTGCGAGATAAGGGAAAAGGTAGCGTCCCAGGTAAACAGGATACAGTTTACTGCCTACATAACGGCTCTCTGTGATGCCCTTCAGTCACTGGCTGAAACTGCCCAGGCTCAGAATTATATAAAACCGATAGTTGATGACGGAGACATCATAGACATAAAGGACGGAAGGCATCCGTCTGTGGAAAAGATGACATCTGACGCATTTATCGCCAATGATGTTTATCTTGATAACGATGAAAACAGACTGCTCATAATAACCGGACCCAATATGGCAGGAAAATCAACATATATGAGACAGACAGCCATAATAACTCTGCTGGCGCAGATAGGTTCATTTGTTCCGGCTTCGTCGGCCCATATAGGTGTATGTGACAGGATATTTACCAGGGTCGGAGCTTCCGATGACCTGGCATCCGGACAGAGCACATTTATGGTGGAAATGACAGAGGTGGCAAATATACTTAATAACGCCACGGCAAAAAGCCTTCTCATACTGGATGAGATAGGAAGGGGAACAAGTACATTTGATGGACTTTCCATTGCCTGGGCCGTTATGGAGTATATAGCCGACAAAAAACAGATAGGAGCAAAGACGCTGTTTGCTACCCATTATCATGAACTTACAGAACTTGAAGGAAAACTCCCCGGAGTTAAGAACTACTGTATAACAGTAAAGGAAGAAGGGGAGGACATAATATTCCTCAGAAAGATAAAAAGAGGCGGAGCTGACCACAGCTACGGCATACAGGTAGCTAGGCTTGCAGGGCTGCCCAATAAGGTCATAAAAAGATCGACTGCCATACTTAAGAAACTCAATGCGGCCGATATAACCAAAAAGACCAAAAAACTTGCCAATGAGGCAAAGGAAGCCGCTGAGGAAGAGGCAGTTCAGATAAATATGTTCAACGTAGAGGAAACACAGATAATCGACGAGATAAATAAAATTGATGTTATGTCTCTGACGCCCATACAGGCGCTGCAGACGCTTTTCGATTTGCAGAACAAAATTAAGGGAATGTGACGGCCATGAACAAGATCAAACTGCTGGATAACAGTACAATAAATAAAATAGCCGCCGGAGAAGTGGTGGAAAGGCCGGGTTCCGTAATAAAGGAACTGGTGGAAAACGCCATTGATGCCGGAGCTGGAGCCATTACCGTAGAGATAAGGGACGGCGGCACCACTTTTATGCGTATAACCGATGATGGATGCGGAATACCACAGGATGAGGTAAAGACCGCCTTTTTGAGGCATGCCACAAGCAAGATAAGGACTGCTGACGATCTGGAAAGTGTATTTTCTCTGGGATTCAGGGGTGAGGCCCTTGCCAGTATAGCGGCGGTATCAAAGGTGGAAATGCTTACAAAAACAAGGGAGTCAGCCGTTGGAACAAGGATAAGGATAAACGGCGGCATACTTGAGGATATCAAATCCGATGGAGCGGCCGATGGAACTACCATAACCATCGAAGATATATTTTACAATGTGCCGGCCAGAAGAAAGTTTTTGAAGAAGCCATCCACGGAGGCAGGGTATATTTCCGATGTGGTAATGAAGTTTGTTCTTGGACATCCGGAAATATCATTCAAATATATAAATAACGGTACTGTCATAATACATACATCCGGAAATAACGACCTTAAAACAGCGGTATACCACGTCTATGGAAAGGATACGGCTTTCAAAATGCTGGATATATCATCCGAAGTGCCGGAAATGAAAATAAGCGGCCTCATAGGAAGACCTGAGCTTTCCAAGGCTAATAGAGGTTCTGAAAATCTTTTTATAAATGGAAGGTTCATAAGAAACAGCGTAGTTTCAGCGGCTGCAGAGGAAGCATATAAAACAAGGATGATGATAGGCAAATTCCCTGTTTATGTGCTGGATATGGATATTGATCCTTCCATGGTCGATGTCAATGTACATCCCGCTAAACTTGAGGTAAGGTTCAGGGACGATGATGCTGTCTACCGTTTTGTTTATGACAGCATAGTAAATACATTCAAAGATAAGGTGCTCATAAAGGGAGCTGATTGGGAAAGCGCTCCTTCTTCTCCGGTAAAGGAATACATAAACGCTCCCGAAACCATATTGAAACCAGTACAGCAGGAGCTGGAGCCTTTAGGCGGCAATGTTCAGACACGGAAGGCTGTAGATGTAAATAAAGATGATAAAAAGCCGGTATCCCTGAGGGAGGAAGCTGAAAAAATTGGATTTAACCACTCGGTATCTGAAAGTGACAGAAAAGCAGCTGAGATGCTTCTTATGGGAATGGATAATAAGGAACAGGATGCTCCTGGCATCAGGGAGCCTAAGGCCCAGTATACTTCATCCTCTGATATAGAGATACTCCCTGAACATAGGGAAATGGCTGAAAGTATAAGGAAGGAAATGGCCTGGGCTTCTGAATGGAGACCAGAGCCTAAGGTGCAGCCTAGAACACAGCCAAAACCTGAGAAAAAGGCTGTTTATATACCTAAGACTGCACCAGAGACGGATATGGAAGAACCCGTTGAGGGCGAATACATATTTGAAGATGCACCCCAGCCGGATACATTTTCGGAAGAAAAGCCATTTTTCAGCAATTACAAAATAATAGGCCAGATATTTAATACATACTGGATAATCGAGCAGGGCAGCAGTATATTTATGATCGACCAGCATGCGGCCCATGAAAGGGTGCTTTTTGAACAGTTCACGGAAGATTTTAAAAATGGAAAGATCGTATCCCAGGACCTGGTCGCTGAGGAAAAACTACTGCTCAGTGATATGGAAAAGGATATTCTTGAAAACAATATGGAAAAGATGAAAAGCTTTGGTTTTGGCATAAGAAAAGATGGGGAAGATTATTATGTTTACAGTGTTCCCTATATTTTTGACAGGCCGGCTTCCACATCTTTCCTGATGGATATAATAGATACAATAAAGACAGAAAATATTGACAGCGTTTATGATACAAAACTTTTGAATTTAGCTACCATGGCGTGTAAAGCTGCGGTCAAGGGCGGAGATAAGCTTACATACGAAGAGGCGGAAAAACTCATAGTTAAGATGCTTTCGCTGAAAAATCCCTTCAGCTGCCCCCATGGAAGACCGACGATAATAGAAATGACAGAATATGAACTTGAAAAGAAATTTAAGAGGATACAGTAAAAAGGGTGATCGACAGTGAAAAAGCCGCTGATAGTTATTGCCGGGCCGACGGCCTGCGGAAAGACTGACATTTCCATCGAACTTGCAAAAAGGATAGGAGGAGAGGTCATCTCCGGAGATTCCATGCAGGTATATAAATATATGGATATAGGAACGGCTAAGCCTGATCATGAAGAAATGTGCGGGATACCGCACTTTCTTATTGATGAGCTTTATCCCGATGAGGAATATAATGTTATGATATTCCAGAAAAAGGCCAAGGAGTATATGGAGGGCATATACGAAAGAGGGCATATACCCATGATAGTGGGGGGCACCGGATTTTATATAAACGCCCTTGTATATGACAATGACTTTACAGAAGAAAATGGCTCAGGGATAAGGGATGAGCTTTATAAAATAGCGGAAGAGGAAGGACCGGAGAAACTGCACTCCATGCTTGCGGAAGTCGATCCGGAATATGCTTCCGAAATACATTTCAATAATGTGAAAAGGGTCGCCAGGGCCCTTGAGTACTACAGGCTCACGGGAGAAAAAATGTCAGAGCACAATAAAGAGGCGAAGCAGAAGGAATCCCCCTATAATCTGGCGTTTTTCGTCCTTAATATGGACAGGCAGAAGCTCTATGAGAGGATAGACCTGAGAGTCGATATAATGATGAAAAACGGCCTTGAAGCAGAAGTTAGGAACCTAGTTAAAATGGGTTATTCTCCGGAACTGGTGAGCATGCAGGGACTTGGCTATAAGGAGTTCATACCATATTTTAACGGCGAAAAAAACCTTGATGAGGCAGTGGAAGACATCAAGAAATATACTAGACACTTTGCCAAGAGACAGCTGACCTGGTTCAGAAGGCAGACAGAAGGCACTTGGATAGATATGACTTCAGGGGACAAGGAAGGCGCCCTTGAAATAATGATAAAGGAATTAAAGGATAAAAATATAATTTGACAGGTGAAGTTTATGTTTAACAAAGAAACAGCGGATTTTCTCAGAAACAACTACGGAATGTCCGATAAAGTACTTAATATGGCTGACAGAGCTGAGGAGGAACTTAAGGAAAGGTTTGCCCAGGCAGACAAAATAACCGAGTACAACCAGTATAAGGTTTTGAACGCCATGCAGAAAAATAAGCTCAGTGATGTGCATTTTGCGGGAACAACAGGTTATGGATATAACGACCTGGGACGTGAGGTGCTGGAGAGCATATATGCCGATGTATTTCATGCTGAGAGCGGTCTTGTAAGGCCCCAGGTAATATCAGGGACCCATGCCCTTACGGTGGCCCTTGCGGGAAACCTCAGGCCAGGGGATGAGATATTCTCACCAGTAGGCCTGCCCTATGATACTCTTCAGGGAGTTATAGGCATAAGAAAGGAAAGGGGATGCCTTGCGGAGTATGGCATAACATACAGCCAGACAGAACTGCTCCCCGATGGCTCATTTGACTATGAAGGCATAAAAAGTGCCCTTAAAAACAAAAAAATAAGACTGGTAGAGATACAGCGTTCAAGGGGATATGCCTGGAGAGAGTCATTTACAGTGGAAAAAATAGGTGATCTTATATCATTCATAAAAGGCATAAGACCGGATGTTATATGTATGGTCGATAACTGCTATGGTGAATTTGTTGAGACCATAGAGCCTACGGATGTGGGAGCGGATCTCTGTGTAGGCTCCCTTATAAAAAATCCTGGCGGCGGACTTGCCCCCATAGGAGGATATATCGTAGGAAAAGAAGAATATGTTGATAATGCAGCCTTCAGGCTTACTGCTCCCGGCATGGGAAAAGAGGTAGGAGCCACCCTTGGCGTTACTCCTTCAATGATACAGGGATTATTTATGGCTCCTCAGGTAGTTTGCGGAAGTCTTAAGGGAGCCATGTTTGCCGCAAAACTTTTTGAAAATATAGGCATAGAGGTACTTCCGTCTTCCGATGCTGCAAGGGGAGATATAGTTCAGTCCCTCAAAATGAAGTCAGCTGAAAAGGTGATAGCTTTTTGTGAAGGAATACAGAAGGGAGCACCCGTTGACAGCTATGTTACACCTGAACCGTGGGCTATGCCCGGATATGACAGCGATGTCATAATGGCTGCCGGAGCCTTCGTACAGGGAGCTTCCATTGAGCTCAGCGCTGACGGTCCCATTAAGCCTCCATATATCGTATATATGCAGGGCGGCTTGAGCTGGCACCATGCGAAAATAGGAATAATGACCGGTTTACAGACAATGTTAGACAAGGGGCTTATATGAGAGGGTGGTTTTAATGAGATCCTTTAAGAGATTTATAGCTTTGCTTGTTGCTGCTGTTACTGCTTTTTCAGTTACGGCATTTGCTGACGAAACTGAAACGGCCACAGCTTCCGCACCTCCCACGGTGGCGGCACAGAGCGCCATACTTATAAATGCTGATACAGGCAGGGTATTATATGAGAAAAATGACCACGAAAAAATGTACCCTGCAAGTATGACAAAGCTGCTTACGGCAATGGTAGTGCTTGATAATATATCAGTAGATGAGACCATAACCATTGATTACTCCATAAACGAGATACCTCTGGATTCCAGCAGGGCGGGCGTATATGTTGGTGATGTGTTCACTGTTGAAAACGTCATAAGGGGACTTATAATCCCTTCTGGAAATGATATAGCTAATGCGGCTGCATCGGCGGTTGCAAAGAAAAACCTTGGAAATGACATAACCTTTGAAGAGGCAGAAAAATACTTTACAGGGCTTATGAACGAAAAGGCCAGATCCCTTGGATGTACGGAATCAAATTTTGTCAATGCCCACGGTTACCAGGACGAAAATCATTATACAACGGCCTATGATATGTCACTTATAGCCGCTGCTGCCATGAAATATGATGCCATAAAAGAGGCAGCAAAGGAAACGGTGTTTTCTGGAAACAGTGCTGGAAAACAAAAATATAATGTTGATGGTAATACCAGAGATTATACTTGGTACAGCCATAATGAGCTCATAACAAGCGGAGCTAATTATTATGAGTATGCTACAGGAATAAAGACTGGATTTACTGACCAGGCAGGTGACTGTGTGGCTGCCTCCGCTACAAAAGACGGAGAGAACCTCGTAGCCATAATCATGAATTCTGAAGACCCGGGAAGATGGCAGGATGCCACTAATCTATTTGAATGGGGTTTCAATAACTATGATATGGTAGTATACAGACAGGAAGGCATAGCTGCTACGGCTGAACTTACGGGAAACAACAGGCTTAAGGGCGACACAGTGGAACTTTCCATAAACGAGCCCATGTCACAGTATATGACGGCTGATGAAGCGGCTTCGGTCCAGACAGAGATCGTATATGATAACGGAGGAGACAAGCTTCAGGCGCCGGTGGAAAAGGGCGCTAAAGTCGGTGTATTGAAATTTACACTTAATGGTGAAGTAATTGGCCAGGCTGATGCTTACGCGGCCGCAGAGGTCAAAAAAGCCAATATTTTTAATACTTCGCTCTTTTACCTGAAAACTTTTTTTACTAAAGCCATAGCTAAGGAAAACCTTAAGTATACAGCCATTGCTTTTGTGGTAATACTTATTGTAGTCCTTATCCTTGTGGCAAGACATAAAAGAAAACAGAGATACAAACTCAAAGGAAATTACTATAACAGAAATAATGTATACGATACAAGCAGGATAAATAACGGAAGGCACAGAAGAAAAAGAGACAAGAGAAGAGACAAGTATAATAAATACAGATAAACATAAAAAAATACCCGGGTATATTAACCCGGGTATTTTTATGCCTAAAATCATCAGCTGGCTTTTATAGCCGTTACAGGGATTTTAGAACGTTTAGTAAATATTTAAGCTAAATATCCACGGCTATTTAGTTTAAAGCCGTATAGACGAAAAGAAACCGGCATTTTTGCCGGTTTCTTGTTACATATCATAAATAATGATCCAGCCAGGTGCTTTAATTGGCACCGATTACAAATTCCTGACCATCGCTGTCATTTGTATGGCTGTTATTGTTGTTTTCAGATGAAGTATTTGTGTCACCTGAATGTCCGTTTGAAGTACTGCTGTCGTTTCCGCTGCCGCCATTGAGACCGTCGCCGCCGATGACCATATCATCAGGCACCGTTGTCTGTGATGAGCTTCCGTGGGTAGTAAGCGAGCATGTATGGCTTATATCGATATAAAGCTTGCCGCTTTCAGCACAGGCTTCTCTGCTTGGCCTGTTGACTATCTGTCCGTTTACAACAGCAAGTGAATATTCTGCAACAACGTCATCAGGGCAGTTAGGACCAGCAAGACATCCGCTTTCAGTACATATCCTGTAGATAGAATGGGCAGTACACTGGGACTTGGGAGCTGTGGCCTCAACACAATAGTCCGTTGAAACCATATTGCCGTAATATCCGGCACCATAATAATCCGCTGAACATACTCCATCGATTGGCGCTGCGTTTTGTATAGCACAGTAACTTGCCGTCATTATGCCTTCCGGCTTTTCAAAGTCTTTATATGGCAGGTTGTTATGCAGTTCATCCATTACCGTACGCCATACGATAAGATGGTAACTCTTATCATAATTTATCTTCTTTGGAGTATCATATCCCATCCATATACCGGCTACATAATATGGTGTATATCCGGCAAAGGTAAGGTCCTTATCATCAGTTGTTGTACCTGTTTTTCCTGCCACAGGCATATTGTTTTTCTGGAATCTCGCAAGACCACCGGTTCCTCCGCCTGATACTACGTCTTCCATCATATCCGTAAGAAGATATGCAGTAGTCTCTTTGATAACTCGTTTTCCTTCGTAATCATATTCAAGAAGAACATTTCCGTCATGGTCAAGAACTTTTGTATAAGGAGTGGGCTCCATATATACTCCGCCGTTGGCTATGGCGCCGTATGCAGCCGTAAGTTCCAGAACGGTAACACCGTTTGTAAGTCCTCCAAGGGCTGTATTGGCGTTTATATCATCCTCTGTTATGTTTTCAAATCCAAAGTTAAGCAGGTAGTTATAAGCGTTATATACTCCTGCATCAACTATTACCTTGGCAGCAAGGATATTCATTGAATCCCTAATACCTTCTCTGACTGTGGCATATCCTCTATAGCTGCTGCCCCACCAGTTTCCAGGGGTCCAGTCGCCTACGGTGTAGGCCTCATCTTTAATAAATGATCCTGCCGCATACAGATCCTGGTCAATGGCTGGAGCATATGCCGCAAGCACCTTGAAGCAGGAACCTGGCTGACGGTATGACTGAGTGGCTCTGTTAAATACCAGGTCACCGCTCTTAGTTCCTCTTCCTCCCACAAGACCTTTTATGTTTCCTGTCTTGTAGTCCATTACTACCATGGCAGCCTGGAGTGAGTTTGATACGGCCAGATTATCAAGGACAAGCTTATGCGTATCATCTACATATTTTGCCTTGACTTCCTCAGCAAAGGCTTCAGCTTCATCTCTGTTTGATACCGTCTTAGACTCGGAATGATGTTCCTGTTCGTTGGTGGCAGTATTTAATACTGATATCGTGTAGGTAGCATCATATGTTGTGTCCGATGGCGGGAACAGTGAATCATCAGCAAAGGCGCTTTCCAGAGTATTCTGGACATCCTGACTCATGGTTGAATATATCTGAAGTCCGCCGCTGTAAATAAGGTTGTATGCTTCCTGTTTTGTCATACCTCTTTCTTCCTGAAGGTCTTCAGCCAGAGTAACTATGAGGTGGTCAACAAAATAGTTGTGGAGAGCTACAGTGTCCTCATCTGTGGTCTGTTTTCCAACAAGGTTGGAATATATGTCTTCAGCAAGGGCGGAATCATGTTCTTCCTGGGTGATGTATCCAAGCTCAAGCATCTTGTCAAGAACAAGGGTCTGCCTTTCCTTATTTGCCTCGGGATTGCTTATGGGCGAATATTTGGAAGGATTCTTTGTTATACCGGCTATGCAGGCACATTCTGCAAGGTCGAGCTCACTAACTTCCTTTCCGAAATAATATTCAGCCGCGGCTCCAACACCGTTTAGACCATGATTAAGGCCGATGGTGTTCAGATACAGCTCGAGGATATAGTCCTTGGCAGCCTTCTTGCTTCCAAGGGTCTTTTCAAGTTCATCCTCATATTTAACGGCAAGATACTGTTCCTGTATCTTTCTGGTTATTTTCTTATCACTGGTGAGCATCTCGTTTTTAATGAGCTGCTGGGTGATGGTACTCGCTCCCTGGGAGAAGTTCCTCTCTTTTATATCGATTATGAGCGCCCTGAATATACCCTGTATATCTATACCATTATGCTCATAGAAACGTTCATCTTCTATGGCGACCACAGCGTGCTGCAGATCTTCAGGTATCTGGTCAAGGGTAACATATTCTCGGTTTTCCTCACCATGGAGCTTATCTATCTCGACACCGTTGTCATCGTATATTATTGAAGTATAGTTGCTTGGAACGATATCCGAAGTATTCAGTTTTGGAGCGTCTTTTACTATGCTGATCCATACTCCTATGCAAAGGCCGACAACAGCAAGTATTATAACAGCCAGT
This sequence comes from Clostridiales bacterium, assembly GCA_019423725.1. Lineage (GTDB taxonomy): Bacteria > Bacillota > Clostridia > Lachnospirales > Anaerotignaceae > Metalachnospira. The sequence goes on along the minus strand of JAHZAW010000040.1, from coordinate 38,477 downwards.
ACAGCAAGGAATATGCGCAGTCCCTTACGCTTCTTCTTTTTCTTTTTATTAGGTTTTCTTTTCTTTGCATATGAATCGGAAGCAGACCGGGTGTGAACAGCAGGAGTTGAAGAACGATGTCTGTCCTCAGGCAGTCTGCGGCGGTTCGATGCCGAAGAAGAGGAACCTGACGAACCGGACGAGCCTGAGGAGTGCGGAGATCTTCTTGACGAATTTGAATCTCCGGAGCTTGTCCTTTTTCGTCTTACAGGATTTCCATGCTCATCCACATAATGAACATTACCGTTTTCATCAGTATATTTAAATATTTTTGGTCTATTTCCGTTATGTTCCGAGTAATCCATACTTAAGCCTCCTAACTCAGAATATATTATAACAGATAAGGCAGGCGGAATAAAGGAAATAATTGTGTATTTTCTTTAAGATTATATTACAAAATTTATTTTTTACCTGTTTTTTAATCAAAAGTGGAGGAGATATGTCCTATCAGACGGAAATTTAGAAAGTATGTGGTGCTGTTTACATTTATTGTATCATTGGCTGCGGGAGCGTTCATAGCGGCCACTGAAAAATATATAATGCCTTCGGCTGCCAATATATGTCTTATCGAAGCGAAGGAGAGCGCAAACCGGATAATAAACTCAGCGGTGGATGAAGTACTTATGAAGAGGTCAGAAGGAGGTAAAAATATACTGAGCTTAAAAACCGAAAACGGTACTACTATGATAACAGCAGATACCATAACCATAAACTTAATATGTGCCGAAATAAGCTCCAGTATAACCGAAAAAATTTCCGATATGCAAAACAATACTATAAAAGTGCCCTATGGTGCGGCATCAGGAATAGGGATATTGGCAAATACAGGCCCAGACCTTACATTTGAGATAAAGCCGGCAGGCGATGCCGAAGTAGATTATGAGACAGAATTCACTTCAGCGGGCATAAACCAGACCAATTATAAAATATGGCTTACAGTAAATATTACCATAAGCCTTGTAAATCCTTTATATGACAAAAATATAAGCATGAACAGGAAAATAATGCTGGCGGATACGGTAATAAAGGGAGAACTTCCGTCAAACTATATTGATATACCTGATCTAAGCTGATATTAAAAATATTATTCCCAGTCCTTACATATATCTACCCATTTTTCCGCCTTTGAATATTCAAAAAGCTCATCGCAGGTGACTTCTATGGCTGAGTTAGAACTTCCGCAGGCCGGAAAAACGGTATCAAAGCGTTTAAGGGATACGTCACAGTAGGTTTTTACGCCTTCCGGAAGGGCAAAGGGACAGACACCTCCGATGGCGTGTCCTGTCATTTCCAGAGTCTCCTCAGGAGAGAGCATCTTTGCCTTAAAACCGAATTCGCTTTTGAATTTGTGGTTATCTATTTTGCCGTCTCCTGCCACAGCAATGACCATGCATCCATCACCATTTTTAAGGGCCAGGGTCTGTGTGATCCTGGCGGGGATGACATGGAGAGCCTCAGCTGCCAGGGCTACAGTTGCGCTGGATACGGAAAATTCCATAATATCATTTTCTCTGGAAAACTGTTTCATATATTCTCTGACTTTATCTATTGACATAATATACCTCCGTTATTTTGATAGTTACAATATTATATAAGTTGCCATCCTTTTGCAACATGAATTTCACACAAACCTGTGTATGACAGAGGGCTTAATTAACGGTTATAGTAATAATAAAAGGAGAAGCCTCATAGATTTTTACAAAAGGAAAATCGGAGGAGAATATGACAAATACGAATATATATCAGGATATTTCCGAAAGAACGGGAGGGGCCATATATATTGGCATAACGGGTCCCTGCAGGACAGGAAAATCAACATTTATCAGAAGATTTATGGAAAAAGCTGTTTTGCCAAATATGACGGACGAATTTGAAAAGGAGAGAGCGACGGACGAACTTCCCCTCATAGGGGCAGGAAAGATGATAACGACCACGGAGCCTAAATTTGTGCCTTCCAGGCCGGCTGAGATAAAGGCAGGGGATAATCTCAGATTTAAGATGAGGCTCATAGACTGCGTGGGGTACATAGTTGATGGAGCTGAGGGGATACTTGAGGAAGACGAGCCGAGAATGGTCAGTACTCCCTGGTCCGATAAACCCATGCCACTGGCCGCCGCTGCACTCACAGGAACAAATAAGGTTATAAATGACCATTCCACCATAGCCATAGCCATGACAACCGATGGAAGCATAACTGATATACCAAGGGAAAACTATGTGGAGGCCGAGGAAGACATAGTTGACACCCTTAAAAAATCAGGAAAGCCATTTATCATGGTGCTCAACAGTGCAAATCCCTACAGTCCTGAGACAGACGCCCTCAGAGCGGAACTGGAGGAAAAGTATCAGATACCAGTAAAGACCGCCGACTGTGCCAGACTTAAGGATGAGGATATAAATGAGCTTATGGAGAGCCTTTTATATGAATTCCCTGTAAATGAGATAAATATAAATATCCCCAGATGGCTGGAAGGGCTGGAAAACGGACACTGGCTCAAGAGTTCCATAATATCCACCCTTTTGTCCCTTACGGAAAAAACAGCAAAACTCAGGGAGATACAGGACTGTGTATCCGAGCTTGAGGAAAATGAGTATGTAAGGAAGGCCTATATCGGAGACATATCCGCTGGAAACGGCAGTGCTGATATAGATGTGGCCATGAATGACAGTCTTTTTTATAATGTGCTCAGTGAGACCATAGGAATGGATATAAAGGGTGACTATGAGCTCATAAGTATAATGAAGGAGCTTTCAGAGATCAAAAATGAATACGGAAAAATAAGCCCGGCGCTGGCTGATGTAAAAAGAAAGGGATACGGCATAGTAGGTCCGGTGTTTGAGGATATAACCCTTGAGGAGCCGGAGGTGTTCAAACACGGTTCAAGATACGGCATAAGGATAAAAGCCAAAGGTGAGGCCATAAATATGATAAAGACCGATATCGAGACAGAAGTGGCTCCAATAGTTGGCACAGAGGAACAGAGCAAGGAGTTTATCGAAGATATACTCAATACATACAGGACGGATAAAAATAAGATATGGGAGCTGAATCTTTTTGGAAGGACGCTGGATACCCTTGTAAATGAGGGAAGGAATAAGAAGATATATACCATTCCTGAAGACGCACAGATGAAGCTTCAGGAATCCCTGCAGAAAATACTCAATGAGGGCAGCGGCGGACTGATATGTATAATTCTTTAAAAAAGTTGAACATAATAACTTAAATAATGACAAAATACCCCCTTTGCTTTATAATGTAGATAAACTTACACTATAAAAGGGGGTATTATTATGAAAAAAATGTTATGTTCTGTTATGATCGCGGCTTTAGCCTTAAACACCGTTCCGGTATTTGCCCAGGATACTCAGAAAGTCTCAGAAGGGGTGGAAATGCCCGATGGAGTGACAGACGAAATTGGAGATAATGATGCCTCTGTGCCCGTGTCAAGGACCTATGAGCTTGAAAATATCACGGGCATAAAGGAAAGTGTGGAGGAGAAGGAGAAAAGCCAGACCTTGACTAGAGATATGCTCATGCAGGAACTGTATGATATAGCCGGCAGGCCTGAAGTTGCCGTAAGCGGCAGTGTTGGCGTGGCATATTTTGATTCCGAGGAAGGACCCGCGGCCATATGGTCATATTATAATGAAATAATGTATGGCTATGGAGAAGATGAGTATGGCAAGGCTGATATTGCCACAAGGGAACAGCTGGCAGCCATGCTTTTCAGATTCGCCGATGGTAAGGTGCCTAATCTTCTTCTTAATTTTTCAGATGCTGAGGATATAAGCGGATGGGCGCAGGACAGCATGAGATGGGCAGTAAGTGAAGGTATACTTACGGCTGATGATGACAATATGATAAGTCCAAAGGATGCGGCAACGGTCTATGACATGAATAATGCCCTGAGGATTCTGGGACTTAAATAAACATAAATTTTTACGGAGGCATAATAATGAGACTTACAAGAGAACAGGCATGGGAACTTTTTACTGAGTACAACAAATCGGAGGCGCTTATAAAGCATGGCCTTACCGTTGAGGGAGTTATGAGGCATTTTGCGGCTTTATATGGTGAAGATATTGAAAAATGGGGAATAATAGGTCTTATACATGACCTTGATTATGAGATGTACCCCGATGAACACTGTACAAAATCCGCTGAGATAATGCGCCAGAAGGGAATAGATGAGGATTATATACACGCTGTATGTTCCCATGGATGGGGATTATGTTCAGATGTGGAGCCGGTGGAAAGGATGGAGAAGGTATTATATACCATCGATGAGCTTACAGGGCTTATAACAGCTGCCTGTCTTATGAGGCCGTCAAAGAGCGTTCTGGATATCGAAGTAAAGAGTGTTAAGAAAAAATTCAAGACACACAGCTTTGCGGCTGGAGTCAACAGGGAAGTTATCGAAAATGGCTGTCAGATGCTCGGACTCAGCCTTGATGACGTCATAAAGGAGACCATCGAGGGCATGAGAGAATGTGCTGAAGCCATTGGCCTTAAGGGAAATATAGACGGAGAGTGACAAGATGGATATAACTAGATATGAACTTAATTTTCCCGCATCCAACGGAGGTCATGATATATTTGGCTGCGTATGGAGGGACGCCGACTGCAAACATTACAGAGCTGTCGTACAGCTGGTGCACGGCATGGCGGAGTACATACTCAGATATGAGGATTTTGCTGTTTATCTTGCAAGGAGGGGCTATGTGGTCGTAGGCAATGACCATGCCGGCCATGGCCTTTCTGTGGAAAGCGGCAAAGAAAGGGGATACTTTGGAAAGAGGGATAACAGCTGGCAGTATCTCATTGATGATATGAATTATCTTGAGGGAGTTATGAGGCTGGAATTTCCTGATATTCCTTATTTTATGCTTGGCCACAGCATGGGTTCATTTCTGGCAAGGGAATATATGGCCGATTATGGAAATAATTTTAATGGCGCTGTATTTATGGGAAGCGGATATGCTGATCCAAAACTTCCGGGAGGTATACTTCTTTCAAAATATTTGGCAAAGAAGAAACCGGGAGAAAAGGGTGAGCTTTTAAATAAAATAGCCTTTGGCTCATTCAACAAAAGGATAAAGGATGCGGAGACTAATTTTGACTGGCTCTCAACGGATAAAAGTGCCGTGGATAAATATATCAACGATGATAACTGTGGATTTTTATTCACAAATGAGGGATACAGAGATCTTTTCCTTCTGATAAAAGATGTGAATACATCAAAATGGGCTAAATCCCTTCCGCCTGACCTTCCGATGCTTCTCATATCAGGATCAGAGGACCCCGTCGGAAACTATGGAAAAGGTGTCAGAAAAGTATATAATATGATGTTAAAAGCAGGATGTACCGCCGTTGAGATAAAACTTCTTCATGGGGCAAGACATGAACTTCTCAATGATGTCAAAAAACAGAAGGTATACAGCATTCTTTATAACTGGTTTGAAAAAAATATTTGATTTGGAGGCTGAGTAATGTCAGAACAGATAGCGGGCTGGTTTGTACAGAACCTTGGAGGTACATTCAGCCCGGAAGCGATTGTTTTTATAGTATCGCTTTTTCCGATACTTGAATTAAGAGGCGGTATCATCGCGGGATTCCTGCTGGGACTTGATCTTGTGCCGTCGTTTTTGATTGCTTTTATAGGAAATATCATTCCTATACCCTTTATACTTGTTTTTATCAAGTATATTTTCAAGCTTATGAAAAAAACAAGGCTCAGGGGAATGGTAGAAAAACTTGAGAGCAAGGCCATAAGCAAGAGCGATAAAATACAGAAATATGCCTATTGGGGACTTCTTTTATTTGTTGGGATACCTCTTCCCGGAACGGGTGCCTGGACAGGCTCACTCATAGCGGCCCTTCTTAATATGGATGTCAAAAAGTCATTCGGTGTCATTGTAGTCGGAGTAATAATGGCCGGTGTTATAATATCCATATTCAGCTATGGACTGCTTGGAATCGTTATGTAAGGAGAAACATTAATATGACAGAACGTATTGCTACGCCCTTAAGAACTAAGGCGATAATGGAACGTTACGGCTTCAATTTCAAAAAGGGATTTGGCCAGAACTTCCTCATAGACTCAAATATCCTTGAAAATATAGCCGACGCTGCTGGTATAACAAAGGATGACACGGTACTTGAGATTGGCCCGGGATTTGGAGCTTTGACCCAGGTGGCCGCTGAGAGGGCTAAAAAGGTCATAGCCCTGGAGATAGACACAAAACTCATACCTATACTTTCAGAGACGCTTGCTGACTATGATAATGTGGAGATAATAAATGCCGATGTCCTTAAATGTGATATAGAAAAGTTATCAGCGGAAAAGAATGATGGAAAGCCATTTAAAGTCGTTGCCAATCTGCCTTACTATATAACGACACCCATAATCATGGATATGCTGGAAAAGAAAAATGCCGTAGAATCCATGACCGTGATGGTCCAGAAGGAGGTGGCCGAGCGCATGCAGGCCGGCCCCGGAAATGGAGATTATGGAGCTCTTTCCATAGCGGTGCAGTTTTATTCAGATGCGGAGATAAATATGATAGTACAGCCTTCATGCTTTATGCCAAGGCCTAAGGTGGCTTCAGCTGTCATAACTTTAAAGCTAAGGGATAAGCCTCCCGTTGATGTGTGCGATAAAAAGCTGTTTTTCAAGCTGGTAAAATGCGCCTTTGGACAGAGGAGGAAAACTCTTTTGAATACCCTCTGCAATCAGGGCGGCTTTGAGCTCACAAAGGAAGAAATGGCTGCTGTTATAAACTCAGCAGGCCTTAATGAGAAAATAAGGGGAGAGGCCATGAGCATCGAGCAGTTTGCAACCCTTACGGAAAAAATATTTGAAATAAAAAAATAAGTATACAGCAATATAAAATGACGGATATTACCCTCAGGTATATCCGTCATTTTTGTTTTTCAGGGATGTGAAATGTTTTCAAAGATCACTGCTCCATCTGTTTTCCTAAAAATCCTGCGGCAGTCTGGGCAAGTTTGCCTTCGACCTCACCCATCTTTTTATCGGGAGAGAGGAATACGATGGCACCAAGGGCGTCTCCTTCACAGATGATGGGAGCGATGAGCTGGTAATTATATTTTCCCTCAGCAGGTGTATCTTCTTCAAGTAAAGGAACGAAATCGCTGTCGTTTCTGTTGGCGACATGTGTGCTTCTGGCGTTGATGCATTTTTCCATGGCTGAACTGATATGTTTTTCATAAAAGTCTTTTTTGGGGCCCCCGGAAACGGCTATTATCTGGTCTTTATCAACGATACAGGTAACATGTCCGATGGTCTGGGCCAGGGATTCAGCATATTCTCTGGCAAAGGCGCCAAGTTCTCCTATGGGTGAATATTTTTTGAGGATTATCTCTCCGTCTGAGTCAGTGAAGATCTCAAGGGGATCTCCTTCTCTTATCCTTAATGTTCTTCTTATTTCCTTTGGTATTACTACTCTTCCAAGATCATCTATTCTTCTTACAATGCCTGTTGCTTTCATATTATCATTTTCCTTTCCAGATTCACAGATTTTTTATGTGCTGTTATTATTTGCAATGTTTGAAATATAATACAGGAAAATAAATCAAAATTTATAGTCTATAGTTTACATAATTTAAAATCTTTGCCTTTAAAAATTCGTTTGTTTAAAACTAATAAATTTTTAGTTATCTTTTTAAAAATTAGATGAAAAATTCACAATAAATTATAATAAAAGACGAAAAGCATCCATTGTATTATGTCATATTACACATAATACAAGTCAAATTTAATGATAAAATTAAACAAAATTCATTGACATACACAATTTTACAGTTTATAATTTTTAATGGGAAATAAAGTGTTTCGTGGTTTTAATGGGGATTAGACCGCGGGCACGATAAAAAATTATACACATCACAAGGAGGTTATTTTTATGAGATTTATTGATTTTCCGGAAATGGATTTTGTAATCCAGGGACTTGACATGGTGGAAATTCCTCCCATGTATAAGATGACACAGGTTTATGACTCAAATAAGATCGATGATCCGGCAGCATATATCAAAAAAATGATGGCTGATTACCAGGGTATCGATAAGGCAGCTTTAAAGGGCAAAAAAATCGCCGTTACCGTTGGAAGCCGTGGTATTCCTTTCCTTCCTGAAATGGTAAGAGCTATCCTTGATACAATGAAAGAATGGGGAGCAGATCCGTTCATCGTTCCCGCGATGGGAAGCCATGGCGGAGCTACAGCTGAGGGACAGCTGGAAGTTCTTGCGAGCCTTGGAATAACAGAGGAAAGCATGGGAGTTAAGATACCTTCATCAATGGAAGTAGTTGAGGTAGGCAAACTTTCCAACGGAGCTCCCGTTTATGTGGATAAGATCGCCACAGAAGCTGATGGTATTGTTCTTTTCAATAAGGTAAAACCCCATACAGAGTTCAGGGGCAAACATGAAAGCGGACTTTTCAAGATGGTTGCCATCGGTCTTGGAAACCATAAGGGAGCTTCCATGTTCCACGCTCAGGGATATAAATATATCCCCACACTTTTACCCGAACTCGGACAGGTATTCCTTGATAACTGCAAGTTCGTATTCGGTATCGGTGTTCTTCAGAATGCCTATGATGATATATGCACCATAAAGATGTGCGACAGGAGCAACATTTTCCAGGTGGATGCGGAGATGCAGGAAGAAGCAAAGGCTAAGATACCCAATTTCAAATTTAAAGATATCGACCTTCTTATTATCGATGAGATCGGCAAAAATATTTCAGGTTCAGGTATGGACCCCAATGTTGTTGGACGCAATATGGCCCAGACATTCGTAGATGATACAGGAATCAGATACATAATGGTAAGAGGCGTGACAGAGGAATCTCATCATTCAGGTGTTGGTATCGGTCTTGCTGATATGTCAACAAGAAGATGCCTTAACAGCATCGACTGGGACGCTACATGGACAAACGTTGTTACAGCAACGGTGCTTGGCGGCGGCGGTGGAATCCCCACATATAGAAACAATGATAGAGATGCAATATACACATCTATCAAATGCTGCTCAGGCATAGATATGAAGAGACCCCGTATCGTAAGGATAAAGAATACCCTTGAGACAGCCCACATCGAAGTATCAGAGCCCCTTTATGAAGAACTTAAATCTCATCCTGAGATCAATTATGTTGAGGGACCCTATGAGCTCAAGTTTGATGATGAAGGATTTATCGTTGACTGATAATAAATGAATATACATATAAAAGGAACTCCCTTTGGGAGTTCCTTTTTGTGCAGTTAAGGCTGTAATGGCCTTAAATTTATGAGGAATTTTTAACTTTTATGGTATAATAAAAATGGTGATTTATATGCAGTATCAGGTCAGGGAGACAAAATGTGTATCAGCCTGCAATAAAGTAAAGGGCGGAGTACCATATTTATGGGATATGAACGTATACCGTGGATGTGGACACGGATGCAAATACTGTTTTGCTCTGTATACACATAAATATATAAAATCCAATGATTTTTTTAATGAAATTTATGTTAAAATAAATATGGCGGAATGTCTGGAAAAGCTCCTTCGTTCTAAGAGCTGGAAGGGTGAGCCCATAAATTTAGGAGGCGTTACGGATAATTACCAGCCTCTGGAGGAAAAATATGGGATAATGCCGGATATATGGAAGCTTCTCATCAAATATAAAAACCCCTGTACCATATCCACTAAATCGGACTTGATACTCAGGGATTTTGACCTTATTGAGGAGCTGTCAAAAGTGGCATATGTTAATGTAGCCTCGACCATAACAGGGGTGGATGAGGACATAAGGGAGAAACTTGAACCGGGCGCTGTTTCCTATAAGAGACGGTTTGAGATGCTTAAGGCATTTAAAGATACCAATGTCAGGACAGGGCTTCATATTATGCCTGTCATACCATTCCTGACTGACACCAATGAAAATCTTGAGGGACTTTTTGAAAGGGCTGAAAAGGCTGGTGTGGATTATGCCATAGTCCAGGCTTTGAACCTTAGGGGAGAGACTAAAAATGTCTTTATGACATTCATAAAAAGGGAGTATCCAAATATATTTAATGATCTTATGGATATGTACAGGGATGGCGGATATGCCACAAAGACCTATAGGACTGAGCTGGCTGACAGAGCTGCAGAGCTGATGAAAAAGTATGGCATAGACAGAGACTATGCGAAAATTTTCAGAGAAAGATATTCCGAACAGAAAAAAGATGAATATCGACAAATATCTCTTTTTGACTAAAAAGGAATAAATATGTTGATAAAAAAAGACAAAGCTGTTACTATATATTAGAATTACTGCCGGAAGGCTTGATTATGACAGAAATTTTACTTCGGAGGAACCGTAATTGAATTACATAGAGGCATTGAATTATATAGATAATCTTAGCGCCCTGGGCTCCAGGCTGGACCTGAGCAGGATAAGGGAAATACTGAATAGACTTGGTGACCCGCAGGACAGATTGAAAATAATACATGTTGCGGGAACCAATGGAAAAGGTTCAGTAAGTTCAATGCTCACACAGATTCTGATTGAAGCGGGCTATAGGACCGCTCTTTATACTTCGCCGCATCTTGAGAGATATAACGAGAGATACAAAATAAATGACAAAGAAATAAGCAATGAGGAATTTGCTGAGTATATTGAAAGAATAAAGTTTCAAGCCGATGAGATGAATAAGGAACCCATCGGAAGGCCAACTGTGTTTGAACAGCTGACAGCTGCGGCATATTTATATTTTGCTGAACAGAATGTTGATTATGCCGTTATAGAAGTAGGGCTTGGAGGAAGGTTTGACGCCACGAATGTGGTGAAAAAACCGGTACTGAGCGTAATAACATCAATAAGCCTTGACCATACAGAATTTCTTGGCAATACCATTGAGAGCATTGCCTTTGAAAAGGGAGGCATAATAAAAGAAGGATGTCCTGTTGTGCTTTACAGGCAGGATAAACGTGTATATGATGTTATAAACAAACTTTGTATTGAAAGAAACGCTAAACTATACTATAATGCAGTTTCAGAAATCAGGACAGAGAAAAGTGATATTAATGGAACTACAATATCCATTAAGAATGACATTTTTGACATAAAGAACATATTTCTGCCGCTTATAGGCCAGTACCAGCTGAAAAACTGTGAAACAGCTGTCCTGGCTGCGGTTGTACTCAGGAAATATGGTATAAATATAAGTGATGAAAACATACTTAAAGGTATAGCAGATACTAAGTGGAACGGCAGGATGGAAGTATGCTCCAAAAATCCGCTTACGATAATCGATGGAGCGCATAATGCGGGTGGGGTATATATGCTTGCCGAGTCAGTGAAGAAATATTTCACCGGCAGGAGGATAGTACTGCTGATGGGAGTGCTTGGGGACAAGGAATATGACAAAATGGCATCTGAGATAGTGCCCCTTGTCGATACGGCTGTAATAACCGAACCTGACAGTGACAGGGCTTTATCTGCTGAAGGCTTTAAAAATGTGGTCAGCAGATACTGTGATAAGGTTTACAGCATTGGAAATATCAAAGAAGCTTATGAATTTGCGCTTAGTCTTACTGGTAAAGACGATGTGCTTTTGTGTGCGGGCTCACTCTATCTCATTGGACGGCTGCGCACGATAATTATGGGAGGAATATGATTTGTTTAGCTATAAGGACGAATTGAAAAAATATGAGCCGGCTATGCTTATAGAAGATATGGAAGACTCCATATATTCGGCCGATTTCAGAGATATATTCGAATTGATGCAGTATGTGGTAGACAGTTCAAAAAAGAGAGAAGAAAAGGAGTAGATTGCCGTGAAATGTCCAGTTTGTGGATACATATTTAAAAGCGGCAATATTTGTCCGGACTGTGGAACGGACATCATTTTATACAATAAGACAAGGACGATTTCCGACAAACTTTATAATGCCGGACTTAAGTGCGCCAATGAAAGAGATCTGACAGGTGCCATTGAGAACTTAAAAAAGAGCATAATGGTGAATAAATTTAACACCAAAGCAAGAAATCTCCTTGGACTTGTATATTATGAAAAGGGACTTGTCGCTGATGCGCTGAAGGAATGGGTCATGAGCTCAAACCTTAATAAAAACGATAAAACCGCTTCTGAATACATGGAAAAACTTCAGAAAAACGCAAGGGATCTTGAGAAAATGAATGATGCCCTGAGGCTGTATAATCTTGCCATACAGTATATCGGACAGCACAGTGAGGACCTTGCTCTTATTCAGCTTAAGAAAGCGATATCATATAATTCAAAACTTGTTGACGCTTATAACCTGGCTGCGCTCTGCAATATGGCAAGCGGCAACAACTCAGCTGCTGAGCCCTTTGTAAAGAGGGTGCTTTATCTTGATAAGAAGAACCCTACAGCTTTAAGATATATGCAGGAGATAACTCCGGTGAGCAAGGTATCTGCGGGGAATAATGCCGCCGATGTCAAGGTAGGAGAAGAAGACTCGGTATCAAGAAGAAAGAGGCGTCTTGCCTATAAGGATTCAGGAAGGAGCATTATAGGAAAGCAGGAGATAATATCCTTTGCCGGCGGTGTCGTATGTGCCGCAGCGGTACTTCTTGCCCTTGCCTTCCCGACGATGCTTGAGAGCAAGAACAAGACCATAAACGACCTTAAGACTACTCTTGAGAATTATGAGTCATATAACGGCGGTGATGGAAGCGCCAGCTATGATGATGTGCTCAATGAAAATGCACAGCTTAAGGAAGAAGTTGAAAAATACAAGGAATCCGTCGCATTACAGACAAAGATAGGAAATGTCAGCAAAGCATACGCTCTGCTTGCCAATGGTGAATATAAGGAAGCTGCTCTGCTTGTAAAAGATGTGGATATAAGTGATATGTCCGATGAGGATATAGCAATGTATGATACAGTCAGGGAGCAGACATTTGCCAAGGCTGCTGAGGATCTTTACAGCGAAGGAAAGATGTATTATCTTGCCGGCAACTATGATGATGCTGAAAAATCCTTAAATGACTGTCTTGATCTGATAACTGATGAGGACTATGCAGGCGATGTGATATATTATTTAGGAAAGATAGCTGAGGCCAAGGGAGAGACTGCCACAGCCATATCATATTATCAGAAAGTAGTTAATGACTATCCTAAGTCTTCTCAGGCTGCCAATGCCCAGAACAGCATCGATACATTAAGTGCGTCTGTCGCTTCAGGCCAGAGTTCAGGACAGAATTCAGGCCAGGACCAGACCAGCAGCCAGACTACTAATGAATAATATTTACGGGGGAGAAATTTATGGAGAAACCTTTGCTTTATAGAAAAAGATATATACCCCTTGAGATAAAATCCCTTAATGACGATGAGATTCTGCTTATAACAGATGATGTTATAGTTACTAAATGGAATACTTTTAAGCCTAAAAAGGAATTTTCAAAGGGTATCTCATATACTTTTATGAACGAAGGATATAAGATAAGCAAATTTATGAAGGATAACGGTGAAGTCGTTTATTATTACTGCGATATAATAAACAGTGAGTATCAGAAGGAAGAGAATACATGGATATTTACGGATCTTCTGGTTGATGTTAAAATATATCCAAGCGGCTTTGTTGAAGTCGTAGACGTTGGAGAGGTCGCTGAGGCGCTTGATGAAAAACTTATAAACGAAGATACGGTCAAGGAACTTCTTGTTAAGCTGGATAAGCTCCTTGAGCTGGTGTACAGCGGTAAATGGAAGGATATGACCAGGGAGTATTTTGATACGAGGGCATAATATATGGGCGTACATGATGGACACAGGGAAAGAATGAGAAGTAAATACATCGAGTATGGCGGCCAGAGTTTCAATGACCATGAGATAATAGAGATGCTTCTTTATTATGCATATCCCAGAAGAGACATGAATGAAACGGCCCATAGGGTGCTGAATGAATTTGGCGGCTCTATTACAAGACTTGTAAATTCCGATCCAAGGTCCATATCAGATATGTGCGGCATAAGCCTTAATGCTGCCACATTATTTTCGCTCATAGGCGAGATAAACAGAAGGATGTCCATTGAAAAATGGGATAGAAATGTTGTGCTCAATAAAACAGCCATTGCCGGTGAGTATGCCTTATCATATTTGAATGGCATAAATATTGAAAAGCTTTATGTGGTTTGTTTGAATAACTCCATGGCTGTTATAAAATGCGTGGAAGTATCCAGCGGAATGGCCGGATCAGTTTATGTTGACGTAAGAAAAATCGTTGAAATAGCTGTTAAGACCGACGCGTCCAACATAATACTTATGCATAACCATCCAAGCGGCAGCATAAGACCATCCTATGAAGATATTAGATTTACTGTTGACTGCCGTAAGGCCTTATCTGCCATAAAGATAGATCTTGCGGATCATATTATCGTCGCTGACGGTAAATACTATAGTTTTAAAGATGACAATGTTTTGTCTGAGTAAGGAGATGACAATTATGAAGGATAAAAAACTTGTTAGACCTAAAGAGGGAAGAAAAATATCCGGTGTATGTCTTGGTGTTGCTGATTATATCGGCATCGATGTTACCGTAGTAAGGGTACTGTGGGTGCTTGGAACATTGTTTTACGGACTGTTCCTCATCCTTTATATTGTCTGTGCGTTCATCATTCCTGAAGATGACGGAACCATAGACGCTGAGTACAGGGAAAAATAATAAAAGAAAAATAAAAAAAGATACCCATAAGTCAGCATCTATGACCATATGAATGGGTATTTCAAAAAAATTGAAGTATCAAGCGGGCAGGAGAAAAAACTCCTGCCTGCTTTTTTGTATTTTTTATGGCTGGACAATAAGCTCTGGAACCATATTGAATCAGATCTGCTGTTAATATATCAATGGCTTTTTATTTTCTTATGGTATTTGATAATAGATAAAAACGCCGGTTTGGCCATTTATATTTATGATAATACTGAACCAGTCTATTAGTTTTACAGCTGCTTTTTGTTTATCCTTTCCTTTGCATCTTTGATGGATTCATCATCCTTTGTAAGATAACGGTCAACAAATGAATCCTCGATTTTCGTATATCCGTCTACAACAGCATCTTCGATTTTTTTGTATGTTTCAACTACCTTTTTTTCTATTTTTTCGTTTGCTTTAATAAGCTTTGATCTTGCCATGAACTATTCTCCTTTCCTGATGATCTCATATGGTCAATGCACCATAATGAACAAGCACCTTTATTTATGAATATATTCTTATTTTAAGATTTTCAAAATGGTACTGACGATCAATCTTTTATACCTTTCGTTAAGGGTATAAGACTGAGCAGGACAATGATGCCTATTAGGCCAACAACAATCCCCAGTGTCATTTTTCCCCATACCATGGTAAAGCACATGCCTACGCCCAGGGCCAGAGCACCTGCCACACCGATGATGACACTCAAAACTGCCTTTCCAGTAATGTGTATCGGCTGTTTATGTTCCATTTTTCTCCATACAGCCAGTGTTATAAAACCAAGAATAAGGCCGATACAGCCAAATATAATGCCGGGCCTGAACGCGTCCCAGTCTTGTATCAGTGCCATACACATACCAAGGGCAAATAACACGGCACTGATAGTTCCAAGTACCATTGCAATAAAACTGCTTTTTTTCATTTATACCACCTCCAAAATATTAAAACAACAGTTGTTGTTTTATTACAAACAAAGTATAATGTTTACCAAAAGGGAAAACAATCATCAATTTATCAACAAGTGTTGGGATAAAGGAGATTTTTATGAATACGGTAAATAATAAGAGAAAAAAACAGTCCATGGAACTCATCGAAAAAGCATTTATCGAATTGCTGCAGACAAAGGATTTAGATAAGATCAGTGTATCAGATATTTGTAAACGAGCTGGATTAAACAGGACAACTTTTTATGCCAATTATACGGATATATATGGGCTGGCAGATGCCATAAGGGATAAATTAGAAAATGAGACCTTTGAATCACACAAGTATAAGGTGGCTCAGGGCTTTAATAACGATGATTATCTAAATTTGTTCCGGCATATTAAAGACAACCAGATATTTTATCAGACATATTTCAAACTTGGATATGACAATGAGTACAAAATATTTGCTTATGATGTTGATCTTGCCAGACAGCATTTCCAAAATAAATATATTGAATATCATATGGAATTTTTTAAGGCTGGAATTACTAAAATAATAAAGCTGTGGCTTCAAAATGGATGCAAAGAAAGTCCTGAAGATATGTTTGAAATTATTAGAAGTGAATACCAGGGAAGGGAATAAGTATTCCTATTCCTTTTTATGATGGGGCAAAGGTAAGGATACTCTATGGGAATGCGGAATGATATTCATTTAAGCAGGAAAAATACAAACAGCACAGCAAAAGCTGTGCCGTTTGTATAAAATGTTTTTGACTGAATCACTGCGGACAAGTTATATTTTATGGCATATAATCATTTTGATCTTCTACATAGGATAGATCCATTTTTGCATTTTTCAGGCATCTTGAGGATATATCGCTGCCATTTTCATCTAAAGTTATTTCATCAAGATACCATTCCGTGACCTCATAATAGGCCTTCCTGCATTCAAAACGCGGATATACCATGGAGGTGTGGCGTTCAAGCTCCTTTTCAGCCTCCGAAAGCTCATCAAATACTTTTATGTTTTTACGTTCGATCCCATCCTTTAGGGCAGATGTACAGCCCGGGGCCATATTTTCCTGTATCATAGGCATGGACAGTGACACACTGTAGACCTTATACTTTTTGTGCATATCCCGCACCTCCTTTATAATTTTAGTATATATTAATATCCGCCGTATTAAAAGCAGAAATCCCATATAAAAATAAAATCAGAAATGAAAGGACCGGAGGATTTCTCCTTCCGGCCCGGGTGAAAATATATGAATAAATAAATTAGGGGCAATATTAAACCATATTTGAATAGCCCATAAGATAGGCATCCACTTCTTTAGCAGCGGCACGGCCTTCTGTTATGGCCCATACGACCAGAGACTGTCCTCTGTGCATATCGCCTGCTGTAAATACCTTTTCAACATTAGTCTTATATTTACCTTCTTCAGTTTTTACATTAGTTCTCTGATTGAGCTCAACTCCAAAGGCTTCAGAAATATACTTCCTGCTTCCTAAGAATCCTGCGGCGATTATAAGCACATCAGCATCAAGTATCTTTTCGCTGCCAGGTACTTCTACCATTGAGAAAGCTCCTGTTGCAGGGTCCTTTTCCTGTTTTACCTTAACGGTCTTTACAGCTTTAAGATTTCCTTTTTTATCGGGAATGATCTCTTTTATAGTAGTCTCATAAACTCTGGGGTCATGGCCAAATACAGCTATGGCTTCTTCCTGGCCGTAGTCTGTCTTGCATACTCTGGGCCACTGAGGCCAAGGGTTCTGAGGCGTCCTCTCATCGGGGAGCTTAGGCATCATTTCGATCTGTGTTACGGATTTGCAGCAATGTCTGATGGCTGTTCCTGTACAGTCGTTTCCTGTGTCACCGCCGCCGACAATAACTACATTTTTATTTCTGACATCAATATACTTTTTATCTTCAAAGTTTGAGTCTAAAAGGCTCTTAGTATTTCTTGTAAGGAAATCTACCGCAAAGTATATGCCGTTTGTTTCATTTCTTCCGGGAGCGTTTATATCTCTGGGATTTTCAGCACCACAGCAGAGTATTACGGCGTCAAATGAATTGAGGATCTCTTTGGCATCCGTTGTATTTCCAACATCAGCGTTAGTAACGAATGTAACGCCTTCTTCTTCCATAAGTTTTACTCTGCGTTCTACGATATCTTTCTCAAGTTTCATATTAGGTATGCCATACATAAGAAGTCCGCCGATACGGTCGTGTTTCTCAAATACGGTAACGTTATGGCCGCGTTTATTGAGCATATCAGCTGCTGCCAGGCCGGAAGGTCCGGAACCAATGACAGCGACTTTTTTATCGGACCTGACAGGAGGGATAACGGGTTTCACATATCCGTTTTCAAAACCATTTTCGATAAGTGAAAGCTCATTTTCCTTAACCGTTACAGGTGTATCGTTCAAACCACAGGTGCAGGCTGCCTCGCAAAGGGCAGGGCAGACACGGCCGGTAAATTCCGGGAAGTTGTTTGTCTTTAAAAGCCTTGCAAGGGCGTGCTCAAGGTTGTTGTTGTATATCTCATCATTCCATTCGGGGATGAGGTTATGAAGGGGACAGCCTGTAGCCATACCGTTGAGCATCATTCCCGACTGGCAGAAGGGGACACCGCAGTTCATGCATCTAGCACCCTGCAGACGTCTCTTTTCGCCAGATATCTGTTTATGAAATTCATTGAAGTTAGTTATTCTTACTTTAGGATCCGTTGAAGGATTCAGTTCTCATTTATAATCTAAAAATGCTGTTGATTTTCCCATGTTCAGTTCCTCCTTATCTGCCTGTATTCATATAGAAAGCTTCGATTTCTGCCTGTTCTCTTGACATGCCTTTCTCTTCCATCTGAGAAATTGACTGGAGCATATGGTTATAGTCAACGGGCATGATCTTTTTGAACTTATCAGAATATTCATCGAAATTATCAAGAATACGTCTGCCAAGGGGAGAACCTGTTGCCTCTACATGTTCTGTAATAAGGCGTTTTATCTCAGCAAGATCGTGTTTTTCACTTACTGTTTCGATATTTACAAGCTCTTTGTTGACACGAAGGTAAAGATCATGATTTTCATCAAGTACATAGGCTATTCCTCCGGACATACCAGCAGCGAAGTTTTTGCCTGTTTTTCCAAGTATAAGGGCTGTACCGCCTGTCATATACTCGCATCCATGGTCGCCGACACCTTCAACAACGGCTGTGGCTCCAGAGTTCCTTACACAGAATCTTTCACCGGCAATACCATTGATGAATGCTTTTCCGCTGGTTGCGCCATAAAGGGCAACGTTGCCTATGATTATATTTTCTTCTGGTTTGAAACGGCTTCCCTTAGGAGGATATACTATAAGTTTTCCGCCTGAAAGTCCTTTGCCGAAGTAGTCATTGCTGTCGCCTTCAAGTTCAATCGTAAGACCCTTAGGAATAAATGCGCCGAAACTCTGTCCGCCGCCTCCAAGACATTTAACTGTAAATGTATCGTCTTCAACGGATGTTCCAAGGGATTTTGTTATCTCGGAACCAAGGATAGTACCAAGTGTACGGTCTGTACTTGTAACTTTTATTTCTACTCTCTGTTTTTCTCCTGTCTTTAAAGAAGATGCGAACTTCTTAAGAAGAATCTTTTCATCTATTGTATTCTCAAGTTTGAAGTCATAGACCTTAGCAGGGTCAAAATGAGTATCTCCATCCTTTGTATGAGGATTATAGAGTATCTTGCTCATATCAACGAGGGCAGCACCTTCTGTTGCCTTCTTTTCTCTGACTTTGAGGAATTCTGTATGGCCTACGAGTTCGTTTACTGTACGAACACCGCATTTAGCCATGATCTCTCTGAGTTCCTCAGCTATGAACATCATAAAGTTGATTACATATTCAGGTTTTCCTCTGAATCTCTTTCTGAGTTCAGGGTTCTGTGTAGCGATGCCGACAGGGCATGTATCAAGGTTGCAGACCCTCATCATTACACAGCCCATGGTTACCAGGGGAGCTGTAGCAAAGCCGAATTCTTCTGCACCAAGCATACAAGCGATGGCAACATCACGGCCGCTCATAAGCTTACCATCTGTCTCGATAACGACCCTTGAACGGAGTCCATTTTCTATAAGTGTCTGATGGGTCTCAGCAAGTCCAAGTTCCCAGGGAAGTCCAGCAGAATGTATTGAACTCTTAGGAGCAGCTCCTGTTCCTCCATCATAACCTGAAATAAGTATTACCTGTGCACCTGCCTTAGCAACGCCGGCAGCGATAGTTCCTACACCTGATTCGGAAACGAGCTTAACTGATATACGAGCTGCTCTGTTGGAGTTTTTAAGGTCGTATATGAGCTGTGCCAGGTCTTCTATTGAATAAATATCATGGTGAGGGGGAGGGGAGATAAGAGAAACTCCAGGTGTAGAGTATCTTGTCTTAGCGATCCAGGGATATACTTTTTTACCGGGAAGATGTCCACCTTCGCCGGGTTTTGCACCCTGAGCCATCTTTATCTGGATCTCCTTAGCGCTTACCAGATATTCACTTGTTACACCAAAACGTCCTGATGCTACCTGCTTGATGGCACTGCAGCAGTCAGAATGAAGTCTTTCTGGAAGCTCGCCGCCTTCACCTGAGTTAGATTTTCCGCCGATCCTGTTCATGGCTTTGGCAAGGCATTCATGGGCTTCCTGTGATATTGAACCATAGCTCATGGCACCTGTCTTGAATCTCTTAACGATCTCTGAAGCGGGTTCAACTTCCTCGATGGGGATGCTCTTCTTAGGATCAAAATTAAATTCAAGCAGACCTCTGAGGGTATGGGGCTTGGTCTCATCATCGACCATAGCTGTATATTCTTTAAATTTATTGTAATCTCCGTTTCTAGCGGCCTCCTGAAGGGTAACGATCACCTTAGGGCTGTAGAGATGGTCCTCTTTATCGCTGCCGCTGCGGAGCTTATGCGCACCATTTGAGTCAAGGGTAGTATCAACTCCAAGTCCAAGGGGATCGAAAGCATGTGAATGTCTCCACTCAACATCTTCACCTATTTCCTTAAGGCCGACACCGCCGACACGGCTTACTGTATTTGTAAAGTATTTATCTGTTACTTCTTTGCTTATGCCGATAGCTTCAAAGATCTGTGCTGACTGATATGACTGAAGGGTAGAGATACCCATCTTAGAAGCGATCTTAACGATACCATGAAGAATGGCACTGTTGTAATCGTCGATGGCAACATGAAGATCTTTGTTGAGCATACCCATATCAATGAGCTCACCGATACATTCATGGGCAAGATAAGGGTTGATAGCTCTTGCGCCGTATCCGAGAAGTGTAGCAAAGTGATGTACATCACGGGGCTCAGCACTTTCAAGTATTATTGAAACTGCAGTTCTCTTCTTTGTCTTTATAAGATGCTGTTCAACGGCTGATACAGCTAAAAGTGAAGGGATAGCCACATGGTTTTCATCTACTCCACGGTCGGAAAGAATGATGATATTTGCACCATTTTTGTATGCACGGTCGATGCTTACGAATAAGTGGTCGATGGCACGGTCAAGGGGAGTATTTGTATAGTAGAGGAGTGATACTGTCTCTACTTTGAATCCAGGTATGTCCATATTCCTTATCTTGAGCATATCTACACTTGTAAGTATAGGATTACTGATATGGAGCATACGGCAGTTGTCAGGTTTTTCCTCAAGAAGGTTACCATCTGAACCGATATATACTGATGTATTTGTAACTATTTCCTCACGGATAGCATCGATAGGGGGATTAGTTACCTGTGCGAATATCTGTTTAAAGTAATTGAATAAGGGCTGATGCTTGTCCGAAAGAACAGCCAGAGGTATATCGATTCCCATTGCAGCTGTAGGTTCAGCGGCATTTGTAGCCATGGGAAGGATAGCTGATTTTACATCCTCATAGGTATATCCAAATGCTTTATACAGTTTATCTCTTATTTCCTGGGGATGGATATCGACCTTTTTGTTGGGTATAGGAAGATCTTTAAGGTCAACAAGATACTGGTCGAGCCATTCACCATAGGGCTGTTTAAGGGCATAACGCTCCTTAAGCTCTTCATCTGATATTACACGTCCTGCCTTAGTATCTACAAGGAGCATCTTGCCAGGCTCAAGACGAGATTTTTTAACTACTTTGCTGGGATCGAACTCAAGTACACCTACTTCTGATGAAAGAACAAGGTGGTCATCGTTAGTGATGTAGTATCTTGAAGGTCTGAGTCCGTTTCTGTCCAGTACGGCTCCTACGATGTCACCATCGGAGAAGAGGATAGAAGCAGGGCCGTCCCAAGGCTCCATCATTGTAGCGTAGTATCTGTAAAGATCACGTTTTTCACGGCTTATGTTCTTATCGTTGCTCCAAGGTTCCGGAATGGTTATCATAAGAGCAAGGGGAAGGTCCATACCGTTCATTACAAGGAACTCAAGGGTATTATCCAGCATTGCTGAGTCAGAACCTGATACATTAACGACGGGAAGGACTTTATCCATATCCTTTGCCATTACCTTTGAGAACATGGTCTCTTCACGGGCAAGCATACGGTCAACATTGCCGCGGATAGTGTTTATCTCGCCGTTATGGAGTATAAATCTGTTGGGATGGGCTCTTTCCCAGCTGGGATTTGTGTTTGTTGAGAATCTGGAGTGTACCATGGCAATGGCTGACTTATAGTCCGTATCCTGAAGGTCAAGATAGAACTTTCTCAGCTGGCCGACAAGGAACATTCCTTTGTAAACTATTGTACGGCTTGAGAGAGAAACGACATATGTATTATCATTGCTCTGCTCAAACACACGTCTGATAACATAAAGTTTTCTATCGAAATCGAGACCTCTGCTTATATTTTCGGGTCTCTCAATTATTGCCTGCATTATATTGGGCATACAGTCTTTAGCTTTCTGTCCGAGGACTGTAGGGTCAACGGGCACTGTACGCCATCCAAGAAATTTAAGGCCTTCCTTTGCGGTAATGACCTCAAACATTTTTTTCGCCTGATTACGTTTAAGTGTATCCTGAGGGAAGAAGAACATACCAACACCGTAGTCCCTTGCCTCATTTAATTCAATACCGATATCCGCAGCTGCTTTTTTGAAGAAGTCATGGGATATCTGAAGCATAATACCAACGCCGTCACCGGTTTTGCCTTCTGCATCTTTTCCGGCACGATGTTCAAGTTTTTCAACGATCTTAAGGGCATCGTCAACGATTTTGTGAGACTGTTTTCCTTTGATATTGACAACTGCACCGATACCGCAGTTATCATGTTCAAACTGACTTTCGTATAATCCCTTGTTTTTATTATCCATATAATTTTCACTCATAATATACAACCCCTAACTGATTGTGAAAAAGTGCAAAAGGCACTTAAAAGCACCTTTTGCATTTTCAATTTTATTTATTCAACATCCTGAAGAGCATCAAACCCTTCCTCACCTGTACGTACCTTGATAGCGTTTTCAACGTCATAAACGAAGATCTTGCCATCACCGATATGTCCTGTATAAAGAACTTTCTTAGCGGTTTCGATTACTGTACGGACAGGAACTTTACAAACAACGACTTCGACCTGTACTTTAGGAAGAAGGCTGACTTCCTGAATAACACCACGGTAATATTCAGGTTTGCCTTTCTGGGCGCCGCATCCAAGAACGTGAGTTACTGTCATTCCTGTGATGCCGATTCCCATAAGGGCTTCTTTAAGAGCTTCAAATTTTTCCTGTTTGATAAGAAGCTCGATCTTTGTCATCTTCACATCGGAAGCTGTTACAGTTCCCTTAGGAGCTGTCTTAAGCTGTACGGGCACTGCCTCATCAACGGGAACAGTTCCAGTTACGACAGGAGCTTCTGAAGAATCGACCTGTGAAATGGCCGGCATAAAGTCAGCGTAAGCAGATACAAGACCATGTTCAGGAAGGTCAAGACCTGAAATTTCTTCTTCAGCTGTTACTCTAAGGCCGATCGTTTTCTTGATAATAGTAAATGTAATAGTGATTGTTACTGCTGCCCAGATGATAGTTGATATAACACCAACGAACTGAACACCAAGGAAAGCTCCTCTTGTCATACCCATGGCCTCAAGAGATTCATTAGAGCAGAACACACCGGTAAGGATAGTACCAAGGCATCCGCATACCATATGAACTCCACATGCACCTACAGGGTCATCAACTTTAAGTTTCTTATCGATGAACTCGATGGCTCCTACAACGGCAAATCCAGCGATGATACCGATAATAGCTGCTGCCCAGGGATTAACCACATCGCAGCCGGCTGTTATGGCAACAAGACCAGCAAGAGAACCGTTAAGTGTCATAGAAACATCGGGTTTTTTATAGAGTTTCCAAGTAAAGAGCATTACAGGAATTGTTGCAGTCGCAGCGGCAAGGTTAGTGTTAAAGAATACTTTTCCGGCAAGTTCCTGAGCACCGTCTACCATGGAAACTGTTGAGCCTCCATTGAAACCGAACCAGCAGAACCAGAGGATAAAGCATCCGAGAGCACCTAATGTAATAGAGTGTCCGGGGATAGCTTTTGATTTTCCGTTTTTGTCATATTTTCCGATACGGGGACCAAGCATTTTAGCTCCGATGAAGGCACATACGCCGCCGAGCATATGAACTGCTGTTGAACCGGCGAAATCGTGGAAGCCCATCTGTGAGAGCCAGCCGCCGCCCCAGATCCAGTGACCGCTTACGGGATAAATGATAAGACTTATGATAGCTGAATATACACAATATGCGCTGAACTTAGTTCTTTCAGCCATAGCTCCTGAAACTATTGTAGCTGAAGTAGCGCAGAAAACGGTCTGGAAAATGAAGTATGCGAAAAATGGAACACCATCGGGGAGTATTGATGAATAATCTCCTCTAGTGAAGAAATCAATACCGCCGAAGACTCCGCTCATGCCTCCGAACATTATTCCGAATCCTATGAACCAGTAGAGGGGAGTACCTATACAGAAGTCCATAAGGTTTTTCATGATAATGTTTCCGGCATTTTTAGCTCTTGTGAATCCTGTTTCTACCATGGCAAATCCGGCCTGCATAAAGAATACAAGAGCTGCGGCGACCAGGACCCAGGTAGTGTTGATGCTTGAAACTAATGCTGTAAAATCCATTGTCATTCCTTCTTTCTGCTGTCAAAAATAATGTCAAAAAATTCTGTCAATAATTATGCATCTTATGTTTGTCTTAATATGTTTACCCGCCGCCCTTTATGGAACGGCGGGATAATTTTAAGTTTTTATCTTACTCCGAAAAGGAGATCGCCGTATGTAGGGAACGGCCAGTATTTCTTAGCTGTTATCGTTTCAAGTTCATCAGCGGGAGCTCTTACAGCGTCCATTGAAGGGATGATAGAATCCTTATAGAACATTGAAAGCTCTGTTACGTTGTCGATCTCAGCTGTTCTAGCGATGTTGTCCTCAAGAACTTTAACAGCAGCGTAAAGTTTACCAGTAAGGGCAGAAGCCTTAGCTACGATATCTTCTTCATATGAGCATTCGCACATGGGGAGAATTGCCTTCTTAGCATTTGCTGTGTCAGCAAGCTCTTTGATGTAAGCTGTAGCTGCGGGAAGGATATCTTTTTTAGCCATATCAAGCATTGTAGCTGCCTCTATGCCGATAACCTTGCAGTATGCTTCAAGAGTGATGTCATAACGTGATTCCATTTCAGTCTTTGAAAGGACTCCGCTCTCTGTGAAGAGTGATACGTTTTTGTCTGAAAGGAAGTAGGGAAGACAATCAGGTGTTGTCTTGAGGTTGCAGAGACCTCTCTTTTCTGCTTCTTCGATCCAGGCATCATCATAACCGTTGCCGTTGAAGAGGATTCTTTCATGATCTTTGATAGTCTTAACGATGAGGTTATGAAGATCTGTATTGAAATCCTTTGAACCTTCAAGGGCATCAGCGAATTCCTTAAGTTCCTTGCCTACAACTGTGTTAAGAACAAAGTTGGGGCCGGCGATAGACATTGTGGAACCTACCATTCTGAACTCAAATTTATTTCCTGTGAAAGCGAAGGGTGATGTTCTGTTCCTATCAGTTGTATCTCTGAAGAATGGAGGAAGAACGTCAACACCGATCTGCATGCTTTCTTTTGATGTTCCGTTATATGATTTACCATCTTTGATAGCCTCAAGGATTGCGTAAAGCTCATCGCCAAGGAAGATAGAAACTACAGCGGGAGGAGCCTCGTTAGCTCCAAGTCTGTGGTCGTTGCCAGCGGAAGCAACTGCGATCCTGAGAAGATCCTGATACTCATCAACACCTTTTATAACAGCGCAGAGGAATAAGAGGAACTGTGCGTTTTCATAGGGTGTTTCACCAGGCTCAAGAAGGTTAACGCCTGTGTTTGTTGAAATAGACCAGTTGTTGTGCTTACCTGAACCGTTTACACCTTCAAAAGGTTTCTCATGGAGCAGACATACAAGGTCGTGTTTCTTTGCGACTTTCTGCATGATCTCCATTGTAAGCTGGTTGTGGTCTGTTGCTATGTTTGTTGTTGTAAAGATAGGAGCAAGCTCGTGCTGTGCAGGAGCTACTTCGTTATGTTCTGTTTTTGCAAGGATTCCAAGTTTCCAAAGTTCCTCGTTGAGGTCAGCCATATAAGCTGCAACTCTGGGTTTGATCGTTCCAAAGTAATGGTCATCAAGTTCCTGTCCCTTGGGAGCCTTTGCACCGAAAAGAGTTCTTCCTGTGTAGATAAGGTCTTTTCTTTTATCATAGAGTTCTTTGGGGATGAGGAAGTATTCCTGCTCAGGACCAACAGTTGTTTTAACTGATGTTACATCATCATTTCCGAAAAGTTTAAGTACTCTTAAGGCTTCCTTATTGATATATTCCATTGAACGGAGGAGGGGAGTCTTTTTATCAAGTGCCTCGCCGCCGTATGAACAGAATGCAGTGGGGATGCAGAGTGCCTTATCTTTAATGAAAGCATATGATGTGGGGTCCCAGGCTGTATATCCTCTGGCCTCGAATGTTGCTCTAAGTCCGCCTGAAGGGAATGATGAAGCATCAGGTTCGCCCTTAACAAGCTCCTTGCCGGAAAATTCCATAATAATTTTTCCGTCGCCCTTAGGTGAAATAAAGCTGTCGTGTTTTTCTGCAGTAATGCCTGTCATAGGCTGGAACCAGTGTGTGAAATGTGTTGCACCTTTTTCGATGGCCCAGTCTTTCATTGCATTGGCAACAACGTTTGCTACCTCAAGGTCAACAAGGGGAAGTCCGTCTTTGATGGTCTTCTGCATTGCCTTGTAGGTTTCTTTGGGAAGTCTTGCTTCCATCACTTTGTCGTCAAAAACCATTGATCCGAATAAATCTGTCATTGTACTCATGATGTCTCGCTCCTTTTTCTTTATTTATTCATATAAGTCATTTTAAATGCCAAACTCTGATGTAAACGTGATGTCGCTCCTGTTGTAACAAAAAAGGCGCTACGGAATAATCCATAGCGCCTTTGCTAATATGCGGGTAGTATAACACCGCTTTAAAGTGAAGTCAATAGATTTTTTAAAAAATTTTAATTTTTTACAACAATTTGTTCTGACGGATATTGACAGTAACAATTTGTAGTGATAATCTATTTTAATGAAGGACAAAGGGCGTTCATCCTATACTGGTTATATTACTCATACAGGATGAGTGCCCTTTTTATGATAAGTTATTACGTATTATAATACTATAAAGGTTTTTTCAAGGAATTTTGGAGGATTAACATTATGACAAAGTTTATTTTTGTTACCGGTGGTGTTGTATCAGGTTTAGGAAAGGGGATAACCGCTGCATCGCTGGGAAGACTTCTTAAGGCAAGGGGACTTAAGGTTGCCGCACAGAAGCTCGACCCCTATATCAACGTGGACCCCGGAACCATGAGCCCTTACCAGCATGGAGAGGTATTCGTCACAGACGATGGTGCTGAGACAGACCTTGACCTTGGACACTATGAACGTTTTATCGATGAGGACCTGAACAAGTTTTCAAACCTCACAACGGGAAAAGTGTACTGGAATGTTCTCAATAAGGAAAGAAGAGGAGAATACCTTGGAGAAACCGTTCAGGTAATTCCCCATGTCACAAATGTGATAAAGGAATTCATTTACGCAGTTGCTCAGAAAACAGATGCCGATATAGTTATAACAGAGATCGGCGGAACAACAGGCGATATCGAGAGCCAGCCCTTCCTTGAGGCCATCAGACAGGTAGGCCTTGAGGTCGGAAAGGAAAACTCCCTTTATATACATGTTACTCTCGTTCCCTATATCAGGGGCTCAGAGGAACATAAATCAAAACCTACACAGCATTCCGTAAAGGAACTTCAGGGAATGGGCATCAATCCTAACATAATCGTACTTAGAAGCGATGAGCCCATAGAGGAGTCCATATTCAGAAAGATAGCCATGTTCTGTAATGTAAAACCTGACTGCGTTATCGAGAATATAACTATCCCCATCCTTTACGAAGCACCCCTTATGCTTGAAAAGAGCGGCTTTTCAAACATCGTATGCCGTGAGCTTGGCATAAACGCTCCTGCTCCTGACCTTACAGAGTGGGAAGGAATGCTTGACAGGATCAAATCAAGGACAAAGGAAGTAAGGATAGGCATCGTAGGAAAATATGTTCAGCTTCATGACGCATATCTTTCCGTTGCTGAGGCCCTCAGACATGCCGGATATGAAAACGGAGCCTATGTTGAGATAGAGTGGATCGATTCAGAGACCATAACAGATGAAAACGTCGCTGATGTTTTGAGAAACTGTTCAGGAATAGTTATCCCCGGAGGATTTGGAAACAGAGGTATCGAAGGAAAGATAGCAGCTGCCCATTACTGCCGTGTGAATAATCTGCCCATGCTTGGCATATGTCTTGGTATGCAGATAGCTGTTATTGAGTTTGCCAGATATGTATGCGGCTTAAAGGATGCTAACTCAGGAGAGTTTGATGAGGATACAGCTAATAAGGTCATCGACTTTATGCCTGACCAGAATAATGAGATAGCAAAGGGCGGAACCATGAGACTGGGAGCATACCCCTGCAAGGTAAAACCTGGAACAAAGATGTATGAGTGCTACAATTCAGAACTTATATATGAAAGACACCGCCACCGTTATGAATTCAATAACGACTATAGAGACCTTATGCAGGAAAAGGGTCTTGTCATAAGCGGAACATCTCCTGACGACAGGATCGTTGAGACAGTTGAGATTCCCGGAAATGATTTTTATGTAGGAGTTCAGTATCATCCTGAATTCAAGAGCCGTCCCAACAGAGCGCATGCGCTTTTCGTAGGTCTTGTTAAGGCTGCTCTTAAGCATTGATGATAAATTGACATAAATTTTGACAGAAAGGGGTTTTAATATGAAATTCAACTTCACCAAGATGCATGGTATCGGAAACGACTATGTATATGTAAACTGTATGGACAGAGAACTTGAAAAACCCGAAGAGATAGCAGTCGCAGTATCACCGAGACATTTTTCAGTTGGTTCAGACGGGCTTATAATGATATGTTCATCTGATAAAGCTGATGCTAAGATGAGGATATTCAATGCCGACGGAAGCGAAGCTAAGATGTGCGGAAACGGCATAAGATGTGTCGGAAAATTTCTTTATGACAAGGGTATCGTAAATAAAACAGACATAACTGTGGATACATTGAGCGGCGTAAAGAAACTCAAGCTCAATGTAAAGGACGGAAAAGTCGACACTGTATGTGTGGATATGGGAAAGGCCATACTTGAGCCTGAAAAAATACCCGTAAAATTCGACAAGATCATGATAAACGAGCCGGTGGAAGTCGCAGGCGGCGTATATAAGCTTACGGCTGTGTCCATGGGAAATCCCCATGCCGTATGTTTTGTAGATGATGTGGACAGCCTTGATCTTGAGAAGATAGGCCCTGACTTTGAGAACTTAAGCATATTCCCTGACAGAGTAAATACGGAATTTGTAAAGGTAATAGATGATAAGACCCTTCAGATGAGAGTATGGGAGAGGGGAAGCGGTGAGACATTTGCCTGCGGAACCGGAACTTGTGCAACCGTTGTTGCAGCCTGCTTAAATGGTATCTGCAAAAAGGACACAGATGTTACAGTACACCTCATCGGAGGAGATCTTGTTATAAGATATTGTTCTGACGGCACCGTATTTATGACGGGAAAAGCTGAAACTGCATACGAGGGAGTGTTTGAATATGAATATAAAGATTAATGAAAACTATGATAACCTTAAGGAGAGCTACCTCTTTTCGGAAACAGCCAGAAGGATAAATAAATACAGTGCTGAAAATCCTGATAAAAAGGTAATAAAGCTCAGCATTGGAGATGTTACACTGCCCCTTACAAAGACAGTTATCGAAGCCATGCATAAGGCTGTTGACGAAATGGCTGCAAAGGAGACTTTCAGAGGATATCCGCCTGAATACGGATATGATTTCCTCAGAGAGGCCATTGCTGAATATTATGGAAGAAATGGAGTAAAAATTGCTGCTGAAGAAGTATTCGTAAGCGACGGAGCTAAGAGCGACTGTGGAAATATCGTCGATATACTTGGAGACAACGACATCCTCATTCCTGACCCTGTATATCCCGTATATATGGACAGCAAC
Organism: Clostridiales bacterium; assembly: GCA_019423725.1. Lineage (GTDB taxonomy): Bacteria > Bacillota > Clostridia > Lachnospirales > Anaerotignaceae > Metalachnospira. The sequence continues at coordinate 8,168 of JAHZAW010000040.1, read as the reverse complement.
ATTATGAGCGGAAGAAATATAGAGCTCCTCCAGGCTAATATGGAAAACAATTTCCTTCCCATGCCCGATGGACTTGCTAAAAAGCCCTATATAATTTATCTCTGCTCACCCAATAACCCTACAGGTGCCGTTTATAATAAAGAACAGCTTGCTGAGTGGGTAAAATATGCTAAGGAAAGTGGATCACTTATCATATATGACGCTGCCTATGAGGCATTTATTAATGGCGACTATCCCCGTTCTATCTACGCTGTAGAAGGAGCAAGGGAATGTGCCGTTGAGATATGCAGTTTCTCAAAGATGGCAGGCTTTACAGGAACAAGATGTTCATGGACGATTTTCCCCAATGAACTTGAGGCCGGCGGAAAATCCCTTCAGAAACTCTGGGCAAGAAGACAGGCAACAAAGTTCAATGGTGTTCCCTATGTTATCCAGAGAGCCGCAGAGGCTGCCCTTACTCCCCAGGGATATAAGGAAGCCATGGAAAATATCGAATATTACATGGGAAATGCTAAACTCATTGCTGAACTTTTAAGAGAAAAGGAAATATGGTTCTCAGGCGGAGTATGCTCACCCTATATCTGGCTCAAGTGCCCCAATGGTATGGATTCTTGGACATTCTTTGACTGGCTCCTTGAAAACGCTCAGGTTGGGGGAACTCCCGGAGCAGGATTTGGAGCTGAAGGAGAAGGATACTTCAGACTTACAGCATTTGGCAGCAGAGAGAATACAGAAGAGGCTATTGAAAGACTCAAAAAAATCCTTTAAAAATTCTTTAAGATTATAGTAAACTGTCCTTAGGGCAGTTTACTTTTTTTTATAGGCATGTTAATATATTACTGCTTTAGAAAGCTATTGACAGCCAGGCGCTGTGATGATATATGGGGCTGAAAGGAAGGGATGAAACACGATCCATAACAGATTTACAACAGGGGGGCAGTTTGACCGAATAGTCAAATTTTATTTTATTCCTATGTTAGTTTGAACTAACAAATTACCTGCTTTAATCTGATAAGAAATGAAAGGTTGTGAATTTATTGAAATTAAATAAAGCTATATTATTATTAACAAGTACTGCAATGATATTAGGATCGGTTCCAGCAATGGCGCTGGCAGCTGAACAGCCCCGAGTGGTCAGCGAACAGAAAAAATATATCGTATTAACAGGTGATATATACAAAGACAATTATGATGAATATTTTACACTGACACCTGCGATGGACAAGGATTACATAAAGGGCATAACCCAGATAAATGTAAATTCTTCTAAATGGGATAATAGCAAAAGTGATACATTATATGGAGCTGACTATTATATTGACCAGTCTAATAACAGGATAATGTTTGCTAAGGATGGTTTCCAGGTAAGTTTTGATATCCTTAAAGACGGTGATATCATAGAGATCATTAATCCCGATTATGAGACTGTAAAACTTAAGGTTTCCATAAAAGACGGCAAATTTGAAGTTAAAGACATGAATGAAAAAGAAAAAAGGGAAGTCAAAGAAATAAAGTTTAAAGAGGAATCGATAAGTATTAAAAAAGGTGAAAGTGTAACACTTGAGCTCAAGACAAAACTGTCTGAAGAAGAGATGAAGGCTCTTAAATGGAAAACTGATGATGATAATAAGGTAGTGACAGTTGAAAATGGAAAAGTAAAGGCACTTAAAGCTGGAAAAGCTAAAATCACTGTATCATCAGGTGATAATGACGAGATCAAAGATACTTGCACAGTAACAGTAACTGAAGATGAAATATCACTGAACAAAACAAAGATAACCCTTGATAAAGGTGAGACATATCAATTAAAGGCTGAAGTAAAGAACGGTAATAAAAATAGAGTTAAATGGTCATCAGATGATGAAAGAGTAGCAACAGTCAGGGATGGAAAGATCAAGGCTGTCGGAAAAGGTGAGGCCGTGATAACAGCAAAGACAGAAGATGGAGCGGTAGCTAAATGTACAGTTACTGTAGAAAATGGCAGCAGCCGTAAAAGCGGAAAATCATACAGCCTTGAACAGACTAAAAAATCCAAAAACAAAGACGATAAAAAGGATAAAAGAAAAGACGATAAGAAAGACAGCAAAAAGGACGAAAAGAAAGAGACTAAAAATGATGATAAGAAGGACAGCAGAAAAGACGAGGAGAAAAAGACTGCTCCCAGTACAGCATCTGCTGTAGCAAATGACAGAATGTTTGACGATGTCAGCTCAGCTGATTCAAGATATGCAGGCATTAAAAAAGCATATGAAAAGGGCTGGATGATGGGAGTAGGCGACAAAAAATTTGCTCCCGATGAAACATTGACAAGAGGAATGGCTGCACAGATACTTTGGAACAAGGCAGGAAAGCCTGAACCTTCACAGATTAGTCCATTCCTTGATGTGACATCTGATGCATGGTATGCCAAAGCTGTTGCGTGGGCATATGAGAATAAAATAATCTCAGGTTATGACAGCACAACATTTGGACCCAATGATTTTGTTACAACAGAGCAGTTTGACTTAATGCTCGATATATCAAACGGAAAAACTCCCCAGGCCTATGTAGGCGGAGCACCCTATGCCCAGAGAGGCTGGGTAGCAGTCAAGATAAGTGAGTAAGTATTTATATTTATGTTAATTATGCCTGGCTGATTGATATATAATAAAATATTTAAGAGAGCGGACCTGAATGTACTTTACAGGTCCGCTTTTTATATTTAAAATAGTTTATGTGTGTTGTATCAATATGCAGGTCCGAATAACTGCATATATCATGAATGTCAAAGCTCTAAAATAAACGCAGCAGAAATTTATTTATTGTGTATAAGTTATAAAATAGCAAATATTAAGGACACCTAAAAATTTTTTAGCTGTTTACAAAAATAATTTGCTGTGATATATTAATCATGTACAAGTAAACTATATTTATTTATCTATTAAATAGGAGGCCGACCATGATAGACTTAACGATAAATAAGGAAAATCTCGAGCGTAATATTCAAAAAGCAAGAGAAAATAAAATTGTTATCCCTACATACGAACAGATGAAACATCCCGAAACTATTCCTGACAAAATCAAGGATAAACTTCTTAATGTTGGACTTTGGGACGTTGATCCTTTAAACCTTTTCAGGATCACATGGAAAAACGAACAGAAGACATCAGGCGGTCTTTTTGGAAAGCCCAACTTTATTGAACTTCCAAAAGAACTTACAGGTGTAAATGCAAGGATTATATGCCTTATAGGAAAATGGTTCCCCACAGGATGCCATAAAGTAGGTGCGTCATTTGGATGTCTTGCGCCCAGACTTGTAACAGGACAGTTTGATGCCACACGCCATAAAGCTGTATGGCCTTCAACAGGAAACTACTGCCGTGGTGGTGCTTTCAACTCCAAGCTTCTTGCATGCGATTCAATAGCTATCCTTCCCGCTGAAATGAGCCGTGAACGTTTTGATTGGCTTTCAAAGATCGCAGGAGAAGTAATAGCTACACCCGGATGCGAGTCAAACGTAAAGGAAATATTTGATAAGACCTGGGAACTTAAGAGAACAAGAGACGATGTTATGATATTCAACCAGTTTGAGGAGATGGGAAACCACCTCTGGCATTATCAGGTAACAGGAAGTGCCATTGCTGAAGCATTTGAACTGGTAAAGAAAGACGGAGACAGACTTGCAGGAGCATGCTTCACATCAGGTTCAGCTGGAACGATCGGATGCGGCGACTACCTCAAGGAAGTATATCCTGAAATGAAGCTTGCCGTAGGTGAAGCTCTCCAGTGCCCTACAATACTTAATAATGGATTTGGCGGACACAGGATAGAAGGTATCGGAGATAAACACATCCCCTGGATACATAATGTAAAGAATACAGATATGGTAATCGATATCGATGACGAAGACAGCCAGAGACTTATACGTCTGTTCAACGACCCCGTTGGCCGTGAATATCTTGTAAAAGAAGCTCATGTACCTGCAGAAGTTGTTGAGAAACTTGGATATCTTGGAATTTCAGGAACAGCCAATGTTCTCTGCGCTATCAAGATGGCTAAATATTATGAGATGACAGAGCATGACGTTATCGCCACAGTTCTTACAGACTCCATTGATATGTATGGTTCAAGGATCAAGGAACTTGAGGAAGAAAATGGACCTTACACAATGACAAGTGCAGCTGTAGACCACAATCTCCATATGCTTGGACTTCGTACAGATAATATGGAAGAACTCACATATGTTGGCAGAAAGAGAGTTCATAACCTTAAATACTATACTTGGGTTGAGCAGCAGGGCAAGACTGTTGAGGAACTCAATGACCTTTGGTATAACCCTGAAAAGACATGGAAGGGCGTACATTCACAGGCTAAAGACCTTGATGAGCTTATCAATGCCTTCAATGAGGAATCTGGAGTACTTAAAAACTTATAATTTGTAACTATTCTGATCCGATGGGCTGTTCTTTCAGTCCGTCGGATTTTGCAAAACAGCAGAACAGCGGAGGTTTTAATATGCGAAATGTGATATCTGCCGTTTGTATAAAGTGCGGCGCAGAAATTGAACCAAAACCGGATATAACTGTATGTCCCCACTGTGGAGGCCTTCTTGATATCAAATATGACTATAAATATATTTCATCAAAAGTATCTGCATCTGATATAAAGGAACGCAGAGACTACTCCATGTGGAGATATAGAGAGTTCCTTCCCGTGGAAGAGACCACACCCAATACACCCTTAAGGGTAGGCTGGACACCTTTTTATGAGGTACCCAGACTTGCGGAAATGATAGGTGTCAAACAGCTGTGGATAAAGGATGATGGTATCAATCCCACAGCGAGCCTTAAGGACAGGGCTTCAGCCATGGCAGTTGCCAAGGCTCATGAGGCTAAGGCAGACACAATTGCCTGCTCATCCACAGGAAATGCGGCATCATCCCTTGCTGGTAATGCTGCTGCCGCAGGATTTAAGACATATATATTCGTTCCTTCCAGGGCACCCAAGGGAAAAGTCGCACAGCTTATGATATTCGGAGCTAATGTAATATCCGTTGAAGGAAGCTATGAGGAGACTTTCAGACTTTCAGCGGAGGCCATAGACAGATGGGGCTGGTATAACAGGAACGCTGCCATAAATCCATACCTTCTTGAAGGAAAGAAAACAGTATCCCTCGAGATAGCTGAACAGATGGATTATAAGATGCCTGATTATGTGGCAGTATCCGTTGGAGACGGATGCACCATAGCCGGAGTATGGAAGGGATTTAAGGATCTTTATAATGCTGGATTCATTGATAAACTTCCAAGACTTATAAGTGTTCAGGCTGCGGGCTGCTGCCCTCTTAACACAGAACTTCAGACAGGAAGGCCCTGGCAGCCCATGGAGGAAAACACCATAGCTGATTCCATAGCTGTAGGAGTTCCCAGAAATGCTGATAAGGCCCTCAGAGCCGTAAGAGAATCAAACGGTATAGCTGTAAATGTAACTGATGAGGAAATTTTAGCTGCTATGAGGATGCTTGGACGTACATGTGGACTTTTTGGTGAGCCTGCAGGTGTAACGGGAGCTGCCGGCATCAAAAAAGCCTGCCAGCTTGGCCTTATACCTAAGGATGCCACAGTTGTGGGAATAATAACAGGAAATGGTCTTAAGGACGTAAATAACGCCATTAAGGCAGCGGGAGAGCCCATATCCATAGCACCTGATATGGATCTTCTTCTTGAAGCATTCAGCAAAAAAGGATTTAATTTAAAATAAAAATTAAAACCGGCTTTTAAGCCGGTTTTTTTAATGTTAAATAATATTTTTCATTTTATCTCAAATTCCAGAGTATATGGTTTTTCATCAAAGTCTCCCGGCCCGCGGAAATTCATTATTTTTTTAGATATGCGGTAGGTGCCGGCGGGGAGATCTCCGTAAATATTTTTCCAATTTATCTCACACTCATTATAGGCGTCAGGCCTTATGATATAAGCCATTGAATCCCAAGCTATGTTTTCGTTTATGTGCGGTACGGTTTTCCACTGACCATCATCCAGTACTTCCAAAAAATACTCTGAACCGTATGAAAGTTCATTTATATTTGTTCCGCCGGACTGGGCTATATAAAGGGTAAGGCCTTCGGATGTAATATTTTTTGCCGCCAATCTTATTCCCCAGGTTTCATCAAATTCTGACTTAGCTTCATAAGCATAGGATTGTTCATAGGATCTTTGAATAGCTGGTGTGCTTGATGAGACCATAAATAACGCTGCCGCCATGGCTAAGGATCGAATCATAAAAAGCCCTCCTTCCGGTATTACATATAAAATTCGATTTTTTTGTTCTTTTATAGATTTATATATAATTATTATAATATATGGGGCTGCTTTGTCAAAGCCAGGTCATGTAATGTTCATAAATTAATATATTGGCAGCTGGCTTTTATCAGAGAAGTTTTTGTGCTAAAATAAATGTTAAAGTTATATGAAACAAAATTAAAATGAAAATCAAATGGAAAGAGGCGCAGCAATGAATAATAATTCTACCGCAGTCGAAAACGAAGATTTTCAGGCCGCGAAATTTAAAAAAATGACTGAAGAACCGGTGGATAAACTTATACTTGAGCTTGCCATACCGACCATAATAAGTATGCTAATAACGTCCATATACAATATGGCCGATACATATTTCGTAGGAAGGATAGGTACCAGTGCCACTGGAGCCGTTGGTGTAATATTTCCGCTTATGACGCTCATACAAGCTGTGGGATTCCTCTTTGGACATGGCTCAGGGAACTATATTTCCAGACAGCTTGGAGCAAGAAAGACAAAGGAATGCAATGAGATGGCTTCTACGGGATTTTTCTGGTCGCTGGCAGGAGGATTTGTAATAATGGCTGTTGGATTTATTCTTGGAGACGGCCTTGCTCTTATGCTTGGAGCTACGGAGACCATACTTCCCTATGCATCGGCTTATCTGTTCTACATACTTTTTGGCGCGCCCATAATGACGGCAGCCTTTACCCTTAACAATCAGCTAAGATTCCAGGGAAACGCCTTTTATGGAATGATCGGAATTATGACAGGCGGTATACTGAACATTGTTTTAGACCCGATATTCATATTTGTATTTGATTTTGGAGTTGCTGGAGCGGCCATGGCCACGACCCTCAGCCAGCTTATAAGCCTTATAATCCTTATAGTGTTTACAAATAAAAAGGGCATACCTTTAAGATTAAAAAATGTAAGGTTTAATTTATATTATATAAAAGAAATAATTAGGGGTGGACTTCCCTCACTTTTCAGACAGGGATGCTCAACTATCTCCTTTGTGCTTTTAAACCATGCCGCAGGAGTATATGGAGATGCGGCCATAGCGGCAATGACAGTCGTGCAGAGGATAGTTATGTTTGCCTTTTCAGCAATGCTTGGTTATGGACAGGGATTCCAGCCGGTATGCGGCTTTAACTATGGCGCGAAAAAATTCGACAGGGTTAAAAAGGGCGTGAGCTTCTGCGTTAAATCATCACTTATCGTTCTCATAATATTTTCAATACTTGGAGCAATATTTGCTCCTCAGCTTGTGGGAGCCTTCAGGGATGACCCCGATGTTATTGAAATAGGTGTAAGAACTTTGAGATGGCAGTGTCTGACTTTCCCTCTCCTTGGATGGGTAACCATATGCAACATGCTTACCCAGACCATAGGTTATACCGTCAGAGCCTCAATTCTGGCCACATCAAGGCAGTTCCTCTTCTTTATTCCATGCCTCTATATATTCGCGGCGGCGTTTGGCCTTACAGGAATAGAGTGTACCCAGTCGGCGGCGGATGTCATATCATTCTTCGTTTCCATAGCCATCGGTTTGGATGTTCTAAAGAAAATGAAATAATTAAATAAAAAATAAATAAAAAATGACCCTCTTATCCTGAAGATAGGAGGGTATTTTTATATAAAAATACAGCAGCATTAAATGCTGCTGTATATAAGTTTAGTTCTTTATTTTTTAAGTGCTGCAAGTCTTTCTTCGATCTGTTTGAGAGTGTCTCTGTATTTAACACCCTTTGCCTTTTCTTCTTCAATGACATTTGCAGGAGCCTTTGCGATGAATCCCTGGTTGGCCAGTTTTTTCTCAACACGCTCAACCTCTTTTATCATCTTGTCACGTTCTTTGTTGAGACGTCCTATCTCTTTGTTTATATCAAC
>JAHZAW010000004.1:24117-66779 GCA_019423725.1 Clostridiales bacterium | reverse complement strand
ATATGCCCTTATAGGGCTAGTGCAAACCACGTCTTTTAGGCGTGGTTATGATTTATGCCTCCTGCGCGATGCCCGCTGCTCGGGCACGGCTCCTGGCATATCAGGTAAAGTCTCCGCTGTATAAGGCTTATTCTCTGGGATATCTTAATAATTTAAAATGAGCACTGAGGCAAAATGCCGCAGCCTTGAAACACAAAAGCACGGACATCATATCCGTGCTTTTTATTCATTAAAATCTTATTTTCCATACAGTCTTTCTTCTGTATTCCTCACCTTTTTTCAAAACCGGCGAAGGGAAATTTTCATGGTTTATGGCATCAGGCCATTCCTGGGTCTCAAGGGCAAATCCACTCCTTTTATCATAGGAAATGCCTCCCTTTCCTCTCACCTCTCCGTCAAGGAAGTTGCCGGAATAAAAATGTACTCCAGGCTGGTTTGTTATGACCTCAAGGGATACTCCGCTGTACTCAGCTTCGGCAGCTTTCACCAGGCCATCACTGTGCTTTGTCTTAAGTATATAGTTATGGTCATATCCTGAGGCAAACCTCATCTGCTCAAAGTCAGAATCAATATCTTTGCCTATCTTCTTTTTATTTCTGAAATCCAGAGGTGTGCCCTCTACAGATGATACCTTTCCGCTGGAACAGCCGTTTTCATCTATCTCCGTATAGCTGTCAGAAGGTATCATCAGCAGGTGCTCATCAATACTTCCCTCTCCAGCCAGATTGAAATATGTATGGTTCGTGAGATTAACAACGGTATCCTCATCACTGAGGGCAAAATATTCTATCTCTATACAGCCGTCCTCGCTGAGGCTGTACCTTACCCTGACACTAAGTCTGCCAGGATAGCCCTCTTCCATATCAGCGGAAAATGCGGTAAATTCCACGCAGTTATCCTTAAATCCGCCTGTCCATATTTTCTTGTCAAAGCCCTTTATGCCTCCATGGAGATGATTGGGACCATTATTTACAGCAAGAGTATATGTCCTTCCGTTAAGATGGAATTTTCCGCCGCTTATCCTATTGGCACATCTTCCCACAACGGCTCCCATATATTTATCATGCCTTTCATAGTCCTCTATGGTGTCAAAACCCAGAACTATATCCCTGCCGTCGGGCAGCACTATGCTCCTTACGGCTGCGCCGTAGGATATGACCGACAGCTTAAGCCCACAGTCGTTTTCCAATATATATTCGTATACTTCCTCGCCGCCTGAAGATATACCAAACAGTCTAATATCAGTTTTCATTTCCGCCGCACTCTCCGATAAATCTCATAAACGCTTCCGCTCCGTTTTCGTCCCTCTTATATACTCCGGCATCCTTCAATACCTCAAGAAATACAAGTCCGGTCTCCTTCTTCACGATCTCGTCTATGTTTCCCATATTTACATCATCATATTTTTTCAGGAATTTTTCAGCCCAGTCAGCATGCTTGGCTGTAAGCTCGTTTTCTCTCAGGTCCTTTCCGGAAATTATGGCCGTTTCCAGCTCCGTAAGTTCCTTTTTCAGTCTCGAAGGAAGTACCGCCAGACCCATTACCTCAATAAGTCCGATGTTCTCCTTCTTGATATGATGTAGCTCAGGATTGGGGTGATATACTCCTAAGGGTCTTTCTGCCGTAGTTATATTGTTCCTCAAAACCAGATCCAGCTCAAAGAGACCGTCCCTCATCCTTGCTATGGGTGTGATTGTGTTATGCGGCTCTCCCTGGGTCTCAGCAAATATAAATGCCTTCTCGTCGGTATAGCCTCTCCATTTTCCAAGTATAAAGTCAGCCAGTTCTATCAGCCTGTCGCTGTTTTCTCCCCATATCCTTATGACCGACATGGGCCACTTCACTATGCCGGCCTCTATATCATCGTAGCCTTCAAATTTTATCCTCTTTTCCACCGGAGCCTTCTCCATGGCAAATTTATAGTTTCCGCCCTGGAAATGGTCATGGGCAAGGATAGATCCTCCAACGATGGGCAGGTCAGCATTGCTTCCAATGAAATAGTGCGGGAATATCTTTATGAAATCAAACATTTTCCTAAAGGCCTGCCTGTCTATTTTCATGGGTATATGCTCACCGTTAAAGGCGATGCAGTGCTCATTATAATACACATAGGGGCTGTACTGGAAAAACCATCGGCTGTCAGCTATGTTTATTGGTATGACCCTGTGGTTCTGCCTTGCCGGGTGGTTGAGCCTTCCCGCATATCCCTCATTTTCCGCACAGAGCTGGCATTTGGGATATCCTGACTGCGGAGCGTTCTTTGCCGCAGCTATGGCTTTGGGGTCCTTCTCCGGCTTGGAAAGGTTTATTGTTATATCCAGAGTGCCATATTCCGTCTCTGTCTGCCACTTCATATCCTTTTTTATGCGGTATCTTCTTATGTAGTCCGTGTCCTGGGAAAATTTATAGTACCAGTCTGTGGCTTCCTTCGGACCGCTCATATATTTGATCCAGAACTTATTGATGACATCCCTGGGGAATGGCACCATAACCCCCATGATCTTTGTATCCATCAGGTCCCTTTCCGTCTGGGTGTCCTCTATCACTTTCCTGGATACAGCCTCATCCAGAAGAGTTTTCAGTATCTCCTCCAGAGGCGCATCCCCGGTGCCTTCGCAGTCCTCATAGGAATCCAGTCCCACGGCTTCCAGTATCCTGTTTATGACAAAGGTCATATCTTCTCCAGATATCAGCTCGTTTTTCAATCCGTAAAGAGCCAGGCTCTTTACAGCTTCATTTACGTTCATATATATAACTCCCTTATTCTTTATATCCTTCGGGATGATTCTTATGCCAGTTCCATGCCGAAGCTATTATCTCTTCCAGTGAATCATGACAGGGCTTCCAGCCGAGTATTTCCTTGGCCTTTGCGCTGGAGGCTATGAGCTGGGCAGGGTCTCCCGCTCTTCTGGGTGTCTCCTCAGCGGGAATGGGATGTCCTGTTACCTTTCTTGCTGTCTCAATGACTTCTCTTACGGAGAATCCAACACCGTTTCCAAGGTTGAATATGTCACTCTTTCCGCCGTTCATGAGATATTTTACCGCCAGTATATGGGCATCTGCCAGGTCCGTTACATGGATATAGTCCCTTATGCATGTTCCATCGGGTGTGGGGTAGTCTGTTCCAAATATGCTTATACGTTCACGCTTTCCATTGGGCACCTGAAGTATGAGGGGGATAAGGTGGCTTTCGGGGTCATGGGCCTCTCCTATGTTTCCGCTCTCATCGGCTCCGCAGGCATTGAAATATCTCAAAGATACATACCTGAGGCCATGGGCGGCAGCTGTCCATTTGAACATCTTCTCCATGGCAAGTTTCGTCTCACCATAAGGATTGGTGGGTTCTGTCCTGTCTGTTTCCATTATGGGCACCCTTTCAGGCTCTCCGTATGTGGCAGCCGTTGAGGAAAATACTATCTTATCAACGCCGTTTGCCACCATACTGTCCAAAAGCACCTTTGTGCCGCAGAGGTTATTGTCATAATATTTCAGAGGGTTTGTAACGCTCTCTCCTACCAGTGAAAATGCTGCAAAATGTATTACCGCATCTATTTTCTCACGGCTGAAAAGATCATCAAGGAAAGCTCTGTCCTTTATGTCTCCCTTATAAAATCTTGCCCTGCTGTCCACTGCCTGTCTATGGCCTGTTACGAGGCTGTCAGCAACAACAACATCTGTACCTTCATCACAAAGTGCCTTTACCGTATGAGAACCTATATATCCGGCTCCTCCAAGAACCAAAACTGTCATTTCCTATCACTCTCTTTCTGTCAATTCGGCTCCGCCTGTATTCCTTATGGAAAGTACATGGCAGCTGCCTTTTCCAACGGTTTTTTCTATTCCTTCTTTAAACATACCAAGCATATCATTGGGCACAAAGGCCTGTACCGTTCCGGCGAATCCTCCGCCATGAACTCGATATGCTCCTCTGCTTCCTAACAGTATATCACACATTGCAAGAGCATAGGCAACTTCCTGATGTTCACTGCTTCCGCATACCGTCACATTCTGAAGATACATAAAGCTGGAATATCCCGACTCCTTTATCAAATTTAAAAATCCGTCGAAATCTCCCTTTTCAAGCAGTTCAGCTTCCTTCTGAGCTCTTATGTTATCCCTCAGGAAGTGTATGGTCCTCAAAGCCCCTCTGTCTCCGGCCTGCTTTCTTACCTCTGATATATTTTCAAGTATCTCCTCAAGAGATGTTTCCCTGAGAAATTCCTTACCCACCGCATTTGCGGCTTTTTTCATTTCCGCAGGTATGGCCGCGTATTCTCCCGTCAGGTCGGCATGATCAGCTCCGGAATCTATTATGCAGAGGGAATATCCCGTTTTGGCAAAATCAAAGTCAAGTTTTTTTACGGCCGGCGCCTGGGTATCCTTGAAATCAATGGAAACTATCCCTCCGACAGACGAAGCCGTCTGATCCATAAGTCCACTGGGCTTTCCAAAATACACATTTTCCGCATACTGCCCGATCACAGCTATTTTTACCGGGTCAATTTCTCCTAAGCAGAAAAGTCCGTTTATTATGGTGCCTATCATCACCTCAAAGGCCGCTGATGAAGAAAGTCCGCTGCCCTTGAGCACATTGGATATCATATATGTATCAAAGCCCTGAACATCATATCCCATTTCCTTTATTTTAGACGCCACTCCCCTTATGAGAGAGGCCGATGTGTTTTTTTCTTCTTCCACCGGCTCCGTCGATGAAAGATCTATCTCTATCATGTCGTAGCCCTCTGACAGCACCCTTATGCTGTTTGTGCCATTTACTCCAGCCGCCGCCAGTATATCCAGATCCACAGCGGCCGCAAGGACACAGCCATGCTGATGGTCAGTATGGTTTCCGCCTATTTCCGTCCTTCCGGGGGCAGTGAATATCCTCGGATCTTCCCTTTTAAATGTGTCATAGTAGCCCTTTTTTACCGTCTTTACCCTGTTTCTGTAAAAGTCAGGCCTGTCCGAAAATCCGGGGTATACCTCGCCTAGCCTTTTATCGCTTACTGTATACATAATTTCCTCCAGTTTCTTATCTTGTAGCTATGCCGAAAATAATACAGGCCAGCAGTATTACGACCAGCACGATTATTATTCTGTCCATGGTCTTTACGGATACATTGATGTGGGAATAAATGCTCTCTTTCATACCTATGACCTTCTCGTCAACGGTGTTCAGCTTTTTTTCCTTTATCTCCAGTTCCTTTTCTCTCTTTTCCAGTTCAGCCTCTCTGGCACGCAGTTCTTCAAGTCTGTCTTCTTCCATTTCTTTCTCCTTAAAAAATCCCTGCCGGAATAAGGAATATTCCGACAGGGAAATCATTTCATCAAGAATATTCTTACGGGAATATTCTATTATAATTATTACTTCTTAGCAAGATACTTACGAACGTCGATGGCAACGGCAAGTATGATTATCACACCTTTGATTATGTACTGGAGATAAGGATTTATCTGCAGATAGTAAAGGCTGTAGTTTATAACCTGAAGGGTTATTATACCGATTATTATACCTCCGATGGTTCCAACGCCGCCGCTGAAGGATACGCCGCCGATAACGCAGCCGCTCATGGCGTCAAGCTCATAGTTAAGACCTGTATTAGTCGTAACGGACTGAACACGTCCTGCCTCAAGGAATGCCGCAATACCATAAAGGATACCTGCTACAACATAAATGAGCATTATGCTCTTTGTTACGTTAACGCCTGATACGGCAGCAGCTTCTTTATTTCCGCCGATGGCAAACATATTCTTTCCAAGGGTCGTCTTATTCCATACTATCCACATGATAACAGCTGTTATTGCAAAGAATATTACCAGATGGGGTATGGGTCCGACATGTCCGTTTACAAAGTCGATATAATTCTGGTCCAGTGTGGCAAGGGGCTGTGCTCCGCCTTCCTGGCTGTCTATGTAGAGACAGAGGGCACCATAAGCTATGAGCTGTGTACCCAGTGATATGATGAATGCGTGCATATGGAGTTTTGCAACACCAAAGCCGTTAAGAAGGCTGAATGCTACGCATACGACTATTGATATGATAAGCGGAACGAAAAGCGGCAGAGGTTCCGTTATCTGAGGATACATCCTTGACGCATATGTAACACTCTGTAAAAGTGATGCCGAAATGGCGGCACCGCATCCAAGGATACGTCCTGCCGAAAGGTCTGTACCTGCCAGTACGATAAGTCCGGCAACTCCAAGGGCCATTATTCCTCTGGTCGATGCCTGGGCTAAAATTTTCCAAAAGTTATTCATTGATACAAAAGTCGGGTCCGCTATGATAACTCCGATTATCATAATAACAAGTATTATGTAAAGGGCATAGTCAAGAAGCAGTTCCCTTGCTGACTTTTTTTCCTTAACAGCTGAAGCCATAAATTACCCTCCTTAAATATACATGGCCGCAAGGCGCATGATATCTTCCTGTGTTGCAGTTTCTCCATCAAGTATGCCTGCAAGATGTCCGTTTGACATAACGGCTATCCTGTTGCATATACCAAGCAGCTCGGGCATCTCACTGGATACCATTATTACTCCCTTGCCCTGGTTGGCCAGGTCGATTATAAGCTGGTATATCTCATATTTTGCACCTACGTCTATACCTCTTGTAGGCTCATCAAGGAGCAGTACATCGGGTGCCGTAAGGAGCCATCTTCCAAAGATGACTTTCTGCTGGTTTCCTCCTGAGAGTGAACGTATCTGCGTTCTCTGGGAAGGAGTCTTTACATGCATACTGTCTATTACCCAGCCAGTATCCTTTGTCATATCCCTATTTGAAAGAAGGAGATGTTTTTTATAGGATTTTACATTGGCTATTATGGAGTTGAAAGAAATGTTCATCACAGGGAAAATACCTGTGGCACGTCTTTCTTCCGTAAGAAGGGCAAAACCATTTTTAATGGCAACACGGCTGTCCTTATTGTCCACCGGTTTGCCGTTAAGTATTACCTCTCCGCCGGCTCTGTGAGATATTCCAAATATGGTCTCCAGCAGTTCTGTTCTTCTGCTGCCAACAAGTCCCGCGATTCCAAGTATCTCGCCCTTTCTGAGCTCAAAGCTGACATCTATGCATGAAGGCATATATTTTCCAGTCAGATTTTTGACCTCAAGCATAACTTCTCCCGGAACATTGGTCTTCGGAGGGAATCTGTGGGTAAGGTCACGTCCTACCATAAGCTTTATTATCTTATCTGTCGTAAGATCTTTAGCGTCTTCGGTTGCGACCCACTTTCCATCTCGCATTATTGTAACTTCGTTTGAAATACGAAGGATCTCTTCCATTTTATGACTGATATAAACAAGAGCTACGCCTCTGTCACGAAGCTTATTCATAATCTTAAATAAGTGCTCAACCTCTTCTTCAGTAAGAGATGAAGTAGGTTCATCAAGAACCAGTATTTTTGCGTTATATGAGACCGCTTTGGCGATCTCTACCATCTGTCTCTGGCTGACTGAAAGATTACCGATTATAGTTTTTGGATCGACCGGAATATCCAGTTCATCAAAGACAGCCTTTGTTTTCTCATACATCATCTGATGGCTTACAAGACCCATTTTCTTAGGAAAACGTCCAAGCCATATATTTTCCATTACACTGCGCTTAAGCACCTGATTGAGTTCCTGATGCACCATCGCTACACCATTGTCAAGCGCATTCTTTGGTCCGGCAAAATGAGTCTCTTTTCCGTCTATGAGAATTTTTCCGGCATCTTCTTTATATACACCGAACAAACACTTCATAAGCGTTGACTTGCCAGCTCCGTTTTCACCCATAAGCGCGTGTACCGTGCCGGGTCTTAACTTGAGCTGCGCATGGTCGAGCGCCTTTACCCCGGGGAACTGTTTTTCGATGTCTATCATTTCAAGTACATATTCGCTGCCTGCCACCGAAACCACCACACTTCCTAAACTTTTTATTACAAGAATCCTATTGTATAACACCCCAGCATTATTATTAAAGGCACAGCGGAAATATCCGCTGCGCCACTAATATCAATAATAATTTACAGCCATAAACTATTATTCAGCTGTATAAGGAGCGTAAGGAATACGAACTGCTACACCTGTATCATCAAGTGTATAATCTGTGCCTGCGAGGAAATCTTCGCCTGCTGCTGCGTTAAGAGCTGCTGTAGCAACGGCATTACCCATAGCGTCACCGTCCTGAAGGACTGTTGCGCTCATTGTGCCCTTTGCGATAGCGTCTTTAGCTGCGTCTGTAGCGTCAACACCGATTACGGGGATGAATTTGTCTCCGCCTTCAACGTTGTATCCAACATTTGAAAGAGCAGCGATACATCCGATAGCCATACCGTCGTTGTTAGCTATAACAAGCTCGATCTTTCCTTCGTTAGCTGCAAGGAGAGATTCCATTGCTCTCTGAGCAAGTTCTCCGTCCCAGTTACATACCTGGATCTCGCCGACCTGTTCCATTGTAAGTCCGTTAGCTTCAGCCTGTTCTACAGAATACTGTGTACGAGCGATAGCTTCAGGGTTGTCGGGTTCGCCCTGGAACATTACATACTGAACAGCGCCGTCTCCGTTAAGATCATATTCGGGATGAGCATCAAAGAGTTCTTTGATGATGTCGCCCTGCATCTTACCTGCGTCAGCAGCGTTTGTTCCGATGAAGATAGCCTTATCATATGATTTGATAACTTCTGTATCGGGCTCTCTGTTGAAGAATATTGTAGGGATTCCAGCTGCTTTAGCCTTGTCTACAACACCCTGAGCTGCTTTAGCGTCTACCATGTTAACGCAGAGAACGTCAACACCTTTTTCGATCATAACGTCAAGCTGGTCGTTCTGTGTAGCCTGATCGTTTTTTCCGTCCTGCATGATGATTTCAGCTTTTCCTTCAAGAGCTGTTTCAATGGCATTACGAACAGTTGAAATATATGTATCGTCATATTTGTAAATAAGTACTCCGACTGTGGGAAGTTCTCCCGTGGCGTCACCGCCTGATGATTCTCCGCTGCTTGATGAGGACGAGCAAGCAGCAAGGCCAAGGGCCATAACAGCGGCAAGCGCCAGTCCTAAAATTCTTTTTCTCTTCATAATGAAATTCCTCCCTTAAATAAAATTCATCTTGACAGTCAAAATTTTTCTTGGCTGTCTGTAAATTACAGCTTTAGTATATCTTAGCCACAAAGAAAAGACAAGGTATTTTTTACGTTTTCTCGAAAAACAGTAAGTTTTACCTAGGGGCTTTTGTGCAGTTTTGATGTAATTTTTTTTATTTTTTATGCAACCGTAACATTTCATTCGCATATTTTTTCTTTTTGCAGCTTTTTCCGCAAAATTAATATGATTATTACACAAAATTTAGCTTTTTTCGTCTTTCATTATTCAGAAAATCGAGCTTTTAACTACTCAAATATTACCAATTTTGAAAATGTCAAGTAGCTCTAAATGAAAAAAAGACTGCTGAGTAAACTCAGCAGTCTTTCTTATGTAGACCTACATATCTTCTTATAATTAAGCAAGTTTAGGAGCTCCTACAGGACAGTTTCCTGCGCAAGCGCCGCACTCGATGCAGTCTGCTTCATTGATTTTGAAGACACCGCCAGCATCAACGATGCAAGATGTAGGGCAGTCAGCTGCGCAAGCTCCGCAACCGATGCATTCATCACCAATATGGTATGCCATTGGAAAAACACCTCCTCTGAAAATGTTCAGTTTATATTCTATATCAAAACATATAAAATAGCAACATAAAATTTTATATTTACCGAATTTTTATTTTTCTGTAAAAAAACCTTAATCATATGTCTCCGGCCAGCCTCATATCCTATGCCGTATATGTTCCCCAAACCCTGAGATCATCAGTATTTGTTCTCCATATTGGCAAATTTTGTATACTGTCCCAGCCAGGTCAGATTTACCGTTCCCGTCGGGCCGTTACGCTGTTTTGCGATTATAAGCTCAGCCTTGTTCTTATTTTCTGTTTTTTCAGGGAAGTAATACTCATCCCTGTATAAAAAGGCTACCAGGTCCGCATCCTGCTCTATGGCTCCAGACTCACGCAGGTCAGAAAGCATGGGCCTATGGTCGCTCCTGGCCTCACATGCTCGTGAAAGCTGTGAGAGGGCTATGACAGGCGCCTCTATTTCCCTGGCTATGGCCTTTAAGGATCTGGATATCTCTGAGATCTCCTGCTGCCTGGAATCGCTCCTTCCGCTGCCGCTCATCAGCTGCAGATAGTCGATGACCACCAGTCCAAGGCCCTTTTCCAGTTTGAGCCTTCTGCACTTTGCCCTTATATCCATGGCAGTTATTCCGGGGGTATCATCTATGTATATGGGCGCCTCGCTGAGGACTCCCATGGCTTCCACCAGTTTGCTCCAGTCATCGGCCGTAAGTTCTCCTGTCCTGACCTTCTGGGCATCCACAAGGGCTTCGGCGCATAACATACGGTTCACCAGCTGTTCCTTGCTCATTTCCAGTGAAAATATGGCCACCGGCACCTTTTCCCTGACAGCCGCATGCTGGGCTACATTCAGCACAAAGGCTGTCTTTCCCATGGAAGGCCTGGCAGCTATGAGTATCAGATCAGATTTCTGAAGTCCAGCGGTCTTTGAGTCAAAATCCGTAAAGCCCGTGGATATACCCGTTATCTTTTCCGAAGAATTATATATCTTCTCTATGTTTGAAAATGTGTCATAGGCCACATCCATAATGGAGGAAAAACTGTCAGTATTGCGGTTCTGCATTACATCGAATATTCCCTTTTCGGCCTTGTCCAGTATTACATTTATATCGTCCCCGGCTTTATAGCTTATCTCGGATATATCTCCCGAAAGCTTTATGAGCCTTCTGAGGACGGATTTTTCCTCAACTATTTTGGCGTAGCTTTTTACGTTTACCGAGCTTCCCACGGCTCCGGCAATATTAGCCAGTGTCTCGACTCCGCCTATCTCCGCGAATACGCCGTTTTCCTCCAGCTGGTTTTTGACCGTTACCACGTCTATGGGGTCACCCTTAGTGTAAAGCTGAAAAGCCGCCTGAAATACCGCTTTGTTTTCCGGAGAATAAAAATCCTCCGCCTTTAAGATCTCAAACGCCTCCGCGGCGGCATCCTTATCCATCAGTATGGAGCTTAAAACCGCCTGTTCCGCATCAGCGTCATGAGGCATCTTTCTCTGTATGGAATTGTTCTGCTCCACAAATTAGCTCCCCTTTATTCTCCTGCTATCTCAACAGCCATCTCAACTGTCACCTGAGGATGAAGTTTTACCTTAACTATCCTTTTTCCGACCATCTTGATGGGATCGTCAAATGTAATCTTTTTCTTGTCTATCTCAATGCCAGTCTGCTGAAGGAGAGCCGCTGCGATCTCCTTGTTGGTCACTGAGCCGAATACCTTTCCATTTTCTCCGGCTTTAACGCTTACCTTTACTACCTTGTCCTTGAGTTCTTCCCCAAGTCTCTTAGCCTCATCAAGTTCTTCCTGTTTTCTTTTTGCGTCTGCCTTTTTCTTGAGCTCAAGGTCATTTATATTGGCCTTTGTTGCCTCAACGGCTAACTTTTTAGGTATAAGGAAATTTAATGCGTATCCATCATTTTTATTTACAATATCGCCTTTTTTTCCGACGCCTTTTACGTCTTCAAGTAATATAAGTTTCATCAGTTGCTCTCCTCCATATACTGTCTTACGGCTTCCTTGACTATCTCCTTGACCTCCTCAACGGTCTTTCCCTTGAACTGGGCTCCGCTTATGGTCTGATGTCCTCCGCCGCCTATCTTTTCCAAAATCACCTGCACATTTATCTCTCCGAGACTTCTTGCGCTTACAAATATCGTGTCTCCGTCTTCACATATTACAAACGAAGCCTTTATGCCTTCCACATCCAGAAGATCATCTGCAGCCTGCGCCGCTGTCACTGATGTGTTTCCGTAATCCGACGGGCATACGGCCATATACATGCCGTCATATATCATTTCCGTGCTGGCAACGGCCATGGCCTTTGCCTTGAATATGCTCAAATCCTCCTGAAGCAGTTTTCTTACCCTTATGCCGTCAGCTCCGCACCTTTTCAGGAATGCAGCGGCTTCAAAGGTTATCGTTCCCGTCTTCATGCTGAAGTTTTGTGTATCAACGGTTATTCCCGCAAGAAGGGCGTCAGCCTCAGCTGATTTGAGTTTTACCTTCTCGCCTATATACTGTATCATCTCAGTTACAAGCTCGCATGAAGATGAGGCATAGGGCTCATGGTATACCATTACCGCCTTCTCTATAAAGTCAGTGCTCTTTCTATGATGGTCGAACACTATTACCTTGGACGCTTTATTGAGCACGTCAACGGATTCGACCCTGCTGTTGATATGGGTATCAACTATGATGAGCAGAGTATTTTCTGTTATGTTCTGCCATGCTTCCTGGGAATCGGTTATCATTTCGTCATAATCAGGATTGCTGGTAAACTTTACTGCTATTTTCTTTATGGTGCCGGGTATGCCGTCCAGTATTATGGAACAGGGTTTTCCCAGACATTTGGATATCCTGTATATTCCAACGGCTGCTCCGAAACAGTCAGCGTCGGCTATTTTATGTCCCATTACATATACTCTCTCAGATTCTGCGATAAGTTCTGAAAGGGCATCAGCCTTTACTCTGGCCCTTATTCTGGCGTTATGGGATACTTCTCCGCTCTTTCCGCCGTAGAATATATATTTGTCTCCGTTTTTGATAAGCGCCTGGTCTCCTCCTCTGCCCAGAGCCAGATCGATGGCTGCCTTGGCGCTCTTCATGGCTGCCTCAAGGGTGACCTCTCCTATGCCTATGCCGATACTCAGTGTTACGGGTATATGTTCGCCTACATTTATCATCCTTATTTCATTGAGTATCTCAAACTTGTTTTTTTGTATCTGTGCAAGGGCTTCAGCTGTGATGCAGAAGAAGTACCTGTCCTTTTCAGTCTTTTTAAGTATTCCTCTGGCCTCATGTATCATTGAAGTAAGCTTCCTGTCCACGATGGCGGTGAGCATGGGTATGGCAGAATCGTCTATACTTTCAATGACCTCATCATAGTTATCGATATATATGAGGCCTACAACGGTCTTTTCGTTCTCTATATTTTCCTTTAACTTCTCTATCTCAGTAACGTCCATAAAACAAAGGGAATTGGCGATGCTTCCATCGGCAAGCTCCGCATGGGAAGAATATATCCTGTAAAATTTATCTCCCATTTTCACTATCTGGTTATTGAGATGCTGGTCATAATCAGGGATCCTTTTCTTTATGTTTATATCAGTGAAGCATTTCAGTTCCATAAGCTGGAGGAATTCCTCATTGCATCCGATGATATCATATCCGCTGTCAACTATGGCATAGGGTACGGGTATGTCGTTTTTGACTATGACCTCGGGTTCGTCATCAGGTTCTTCCTGGACATACTCCTCAATGGTCTTTTTCTCATCCATGCCGCTTATGAAAATAACTATAACGCTGACAGCCGTAACTATGAGCACTCCGATGATGTTATGCAGCACAAGTCCAACTATGCCAGCTATTACAACCGCGATAATATATTTTAAAATTTTATTTTTATAATCATCCATAATAACCACCGCCGTTATCACTCTATCGTAGAATATGAGCCAAGGAATTTAAAGAAAGCTACCTTTCTTTTTATCATCCTGACAGCATCCTTCAAGTCATCTTCGTTTTCCGCCACCAGATCGATATAAAAAACATATGTCCCCAGCTTATGTTTGGCCGGTCGCGACTCGATCTTTATCATATTTATCTCGTAAATATTAAGGATATCAAGGACCTTATAAAGCCTTCCGGGAGAATTATCATCATCAAGGGTAAATGCTATGCTCGTCTTTACTCCGGCTCTCAGGTCAGTCATCTTTTTGGATATGACCACAAATCTCGTGGCATTGGTATCGTCATCCTGAATATTCTTTCCTATTATCTCCAGGCCGTATACCTCAGCGGACCTTCTTGGCGCTATGGCTGCCAGCGGTTCACTGCTTTCAGATACTATATGCGCCGCTTCAGCCGTCGAGGATACATCTGACGTCTCCTTTACACCGATGCTCCTTATGTATTTTCTGCACTGGGCAAGCCCCTGCGGATGGGATACTATCTTTTTGATGTCTTTTATGTCCGTGCCCGGTCTTGCCATCAGATTCTGATCTATCTTAAGTATAAGATCATACTGGATAAAAAGCTCCGTATCGAATATGAGCGTATCCATGGTGCTTGTGACCGTTCCCTCAATGGAATTTTCAAGGGGAACTATGCCCCTGTCGATAACTCCCTCGCCCACAGCGGATATAACATCTGTTATATTAAAAAACATTTCAAACTCACAGCCGTTTTCACATCTTTCAGCATACATCAGAGCCGCCTGCTCCGAAAATGTTCCCTTCGGCCCGAGATACCCAAGTTTCATATATATTCTCCTTAGTCTCTATTATACTAATTATAGTATTTTACCACATATTATAGCGGATAACAAATGTTTTTACATTATGAAAGGACGAACTTTACATTTTTATGCCGGAGTATCGTTTTAATATCTGTTTTATGGCCAAAAAGCCCATATTTAAGCCAATTGGCCCTGCCAGTCATAAGGTATTTTCTCCTTCAGGCGGAAATATTTTTCATTGTCTCAAAAGCTCCCTGCCAAAAAGGCCGGCCATGGTTTTCCACAAAAAAAGACGGAGAGTTATCCGTCTTTTTCCAGCCGTATTTTCCATGTATATCTTACGCCTCAAATACGGTTTTTCCATCCTTTATGGTCTTTAAAACTTTTATGTTCCTTATATCATCCAGATCTGTCTTTAAGGGGTCCTTATCTATTATTATGAGATTTTCCCTTTTTCCTTCTCTTAAACTTCCCTTGGAGTTTTCCTCAAAATACTGATAGGCAGCGTTGACCGTGACCGCCTTGAGCGCCTCCGCAGCACTTATCCTCTCGTCCTCTCCAAGAAGCACTCCCTTTTCCGTCTTTCTCGCAGCCGCACACCAGACTGTCTCAAACATATCCGGCTCAATGACAGGCGCATCCTGATGGAATGTAAACAATATGCCCTTTTTAAGAGCCGAAGCAGCAGGGGATATTCCCGATGCCCTTTCCATGCCTAAATTCTTTATATGCGTATCTCCCCAGTGGAATACATGAGCCACAAAAAATGATGGTATTATTCCATACTTCTTAACATCATCCAGCTGGTCTTTCCTTATAAGCTGCGCATGTATCATTACCGCCCTGTCGTTCTTATATTTTCCAACGGCGTCTATAAACTGTCCACAGGCCATATCTCCGTTGCAGTGGGCAATGACCTGAATGTTATTTTCTGCCGCCCAGCTTACCCTTTTATAAGTTTCTTCCCTTTCCATTGCCGGGTATCCGCAGGTGCCGTCGGTATATTTTCCGCTTATCCATGCGGTCTTTCCCTGGGGCGAGCCATCCAGCATTATTTTAAGGCCGCCTATCTTAAAATTCCTGTCATATCTGTCCCTGCTCTTTGGAAATGCTGAATACCATTTTTCTATGCTTTCAAAATCCGGATATGCCGTCAGGTCGATATCCAGTATGCCAGAATCCACTATCTCCTTATAAAGCGGCAGCAGCACTCCCAGGCCATAGCCTTCCTGAGCTGTGGTTATACCATGTGAAAAATATTTTTCCTGGGCCTTTTTATATGCCTCAAGAAGCTCTCTTCCACTCTCCATGGGTACTTCCTTGAGCCTGTCAAGGTATGGCCCTTCCTCAAGAAGGCCGTCCTTTGACCCTGCTATTCCAAGTCTTTTCTGCGCCTCCGTATTGAAAACACCGGAATGTCCTGACTTATGCTCCACAACTATGGCACAGCCTCCCGGTATGTCATCAAGATCCTTATCTGTTATATGCCTGTTATCCTCAAGTATATTGTTATCATAGCCCATGGCCGTTATCCACTGGTTCTGACGGCCTCCATCAACTATAAACCTCTTTATTTTTTCCTTTATCTCCCCAATGGATGTGATCTCGTCCAGCTGCACCCTTAAAAATGAGTATGCCACAGATGACATATGGCTGTGGGGGTCTATGAAGGATGGCATGAGAGTCTTTCCCTCCAGATCCACATATTCATCGGCCTTTGGCATCTCACCCCTGCCGGCTTCCTTTATTATACCGTCCTCCGTCAGAAGATGATCCGCGTACATTTCATCCTCCATGGTGATTATCGTTCCGTTATGATACACTCTGCGCATTGAAATCACTCCTTACAGGCCACGATCCATATTTTCTGTGTTTCAGGCTGAAATAGGACCAAATGCTCATTTTGTCATTTCCATGGCCTTTTATTATCCATCCAGCCCTGTTTCTTCCAGTATACTCTGTCTTCCTCCGTCCAGCCTCGTTTTATCAGTTTACGGACAAATTCAAAAAACAGCCTCGTTTTCAGGCTCGGTTTTACTCTGCCGTAATTTCTCCTGATCTTTTCTGCTGCTTCGGATGTTTTTCTGTCAATGAGCGCCCTCTTTTCCGGCTTAACATCCCGCCACGATGTGGAACGCACATTTATCCCTATTTTATATATTCTGCCCACTCCCCAGAAAAACATACTGTCAGCCATGTCCGCACAGGCACTCTTTGTTCCGCCTCCTGCAGCGGTGGAAATGCATACTGCCTGCTTCCTGAACATGCTTTCTTCAGGACGGTGTATCATCCAGCGGTATCCATAATGATCCAGAAAGTTTTTCATGGCTCCAGTAACATGGTATACATATACCGGACTTGCCAGTATTATGACATCAGCTTTGTCCACAGCCTCGGTCAATGGTTTCAGTTTTTCATAATGGGGACAAAGTTTTTCATCCTTCTTAAAACAGGCGGTACAGCCTGTACATATACAGTCAAAATCCCTGGGCAGAAAAAATTCCTTCACACTGCCCTTGAGCTTTCCCGCCAGCTCTCTGGCTATGTGGCAGGTGGAACCCTCATGGCTTTGTCCATGTATAATCACTATTTTCATATATGACCCCCATTTCCAGACCTTTATCATCTGTCCGGCCAGCCTATTTCTGACGTTTTAAGCCGGTGTGCCCAGATGTTTTAAGGCATATCCAGTTATACTGAGCCTGTTTAAATATATTTAAGTCTATTTGAGTTCATTTAAATATATTTAAATATATTTCAGTATCTCTGATTTATATATCCATCGATAAGGGATTTTCTGCTTCCCTCGCTGAAAACGCCCTCCTCCACAAGACGTTTTAATATAAGCTCGTTTGTGGAATGAAGTATCATATTGTAATCTGTAAGTATTATCTCAAAAAGCTTTCCTCTCAGCTCCTTTGACCTGACCTTTATAAAATATGCCTCTACTCCCTTATAATCCAGCAGTTCCAGAACTTTCAAAGTTGCTCTGTCCTTCCTGCCGTAGAAGTAATTGCAGCTGTCAATATATTCTTTCTTTTCATCATAGTCCAGATCCTTTATGGTGCTGGCCTGCTTTTTTTCCTTAGCCCTGGCATTATAATACTGGTAGTTAAAAAGCCCCTTTAATACCGTATCTATATGTTTAAATGGTTTTATATCGTTATATACGACAGCCTCGTAATTGGCCTGAAGATATTCCCTTTTTGTCATATCTCCCTTTTTATACTGGTCGATAAGGCTCTGTCTGTATCTGAAATATTTCTCCAGTGCGTTCAAATCAAACACCTTCCGCTCAAAGACCATATATTACATATGGAACTCCGATTTATATTTGCTTATAATAAATTATATAGTTTTTCATATAAATTATCAAGGAGGCCCGATCATGAGCACCTCAAAACAGCGGGAGCCCTATCTTGCCCATTACCGCACTAATATTTTATCCAGACTGAGGGAAATAGATCTATTTATAAAAACAAAACCTGCACCCTACTCTAAAAATGACGTTTTATCCTTACTTGATATGTCCTCCGAAGAATTCGACAGGATAACGGCTGAGCTTGGGATCGTATGCATAACACCATTTTCCCTTGTGCTGATAATGAAAAACGGCTCCGGCGAGCTTTCCACAGCCTTCAGGCACGAACTCGAATGCGGCCTGACAGACTCCTACTCACCGGAGCAGATATCGTACATATATAATATCGACATAGATATCGTATTGAAGGCCTATGCGGATATGGGCGTCACCCAGCTCCACAAAGGCCTCCTTGAAACGCTTTTCAGCAATATTTACATTTGATTTTTTAAGCCAAAGGGCTCCCTGCATTTAAGACCGGCCGGATTATCATTTTTCCTGCCGGTCTTTATATGCACAGTCCTATATCCTTTGTTTTATAAATCAGCCAGTATGTTCTTTCTTACTTCAGCGGCTTTTTCGCTGCCTTCAAGTACCTTTATTATCTCGCTGGCAAAATCTATGGCCGTTCCAACTCCCCTTGATGTGATGACATTGCCGTCAACGCATACCCTGTCTTCAGAAAGTATGGCGCCGTCAAGAGCTGCCTCACATCCGGGATATGATGTGGCCTTTCTTCCCTTAAGGAGCCCAAGTCCGCCAAGCACCATTGGAGCCGCACAGATAGCACATATATATTTTCCGGCTTCATAATTTTTCTTTATGATCTCTGAAAGTTTAGCACATGCCTTAAGGTTGTCCACACCGGGAAGTCCTCCTGGAAGAACGATAGCATCTGCATCATCAAATGAACTCTCGTCGATCTTAATATCCGTGATCACCGGTATTTTATGGGAACCGGTAACAGCGTTGCTGCTGGAAACAGAAACGGTTATGACCTCTGCCCCTGCTCGTCTGAGAAGATCCACAGTCGTAAGAGCTTCTACTTCCTCAAAACCGTATGCAAGAAATAAATACACCTTTTTCATTTTTATCTCCCCTTGTTTTTAATATATTCTGAGTATATAGTATAATTAAATTTTCCACAATACAATATACAATAATTAATGCTGTAATGCTATTATTTATGGAGAGCTGCAAACAGCATATCATAAGAGGTGTTTTTATGGAAATAGAAAGGAAATTCCTTGTGGCGGCCCTTCCGGACGGCCTGGAGTCATTTCCCAGAAAAGAGATGGAACAGACCTATATATCCACAAGCCCGACCATAAGGATAAGAAAAAGCGATAACTCATTCATACTTACCGTAAAGGGAAGCGGTTCCATCGCCAGGGAGGAATTTGAGCTGGAGCTGACTGAAGACCAGTATGCCTCCCTCCTTAAAAAGGCTGAGACCCCATCGGTGGTAAAGACCAGATACCTTATACCCCTGGAGGGCTCCCTCACAGCGGAACTGGATGTATACCATGGAAAACTCGACGGACTTTATACCGTGGAAGTAGAGTTCAGCAGTCTTGAGGAAGCTTCATCATTTATCCCGCCCGCCTGGTTCGGAGCAGATGTTTCCGAGGATAAAAGGTATAAAAACACTGCCCTGTCCATTTACGGCATACCCGAAGGTCCTATTTGATCTAAAAACATATATCCTGTCCATTATTAAAGAATTTCGCCATCGAAATTCTTTTTTTATTTCTATCCCTTCCGCATTTTTGCCATAAATTGTTAAAACCTGTCGATATTTTCTTCCATATTTTTGAAAAAACCCATTGCAAAATCCTTAAGTCGTGATTATAATGTATTTGAATGTAAATATTTTACATATTTTCTAATATTTTACAAAATAACAACGTACCACAATGAACACAGGAGGGATCATTTTGAGCCAGAATAAAATAAGATTGATACTTGCGGACGACAATAAGGATTTTTGCGATGTTGTGAGCGCATATCTGAACAAACAGGAAGATATCGAGGTCGTTGCCACCGCCCATGACGGCATAGACACATTCAATAAAATCAGAGAACTTAAGCCGGACATAGCAATAATCGACAGCATAATGCCAAGACTTGATGGACTGGGAGTGCTGGAAAAACTCCAGAAACACGCTGACCGCATGCAGCGACCCGTCTGCATAATGCTCTCAGCCATCAACCAGGAGAAGATAACCCAGAGAGCCATTGAGCTCGGCGCCGAATACTATATCGTAAAGCCCTTTGATATGGATGCCCTTGTTATGCGTATCCGCCAGCTCAAATATTCCAAGGGCGGTGAAGGCGGAAATGTCAAGGCGGTTGTCACATCCACAGCCTCTGAAAAAACCGCTGCCTATGACCTGGAGGCAAAGGTCACCAATATCCTCCATGAAATAGGTGTACCTGCCCATATCAGGGGATACCACTATATGCGTGAGGCCATAATCATGTCCGTCAATGATATGGATGTGCTCAACTACATCACTAAGGAGCTCTACCCCGCCATTGCCAAAAAGTGCAACACCACACCTTCCAGGGTGGAAAGAGCTATCCGCCATGCCATTGAGGTGGCCTGGAGCAGAGGCAAGATAGATGCCATCGATTCCCTTTTTGGATATACGGTAAACAATCACAAGGGCAAACCCACAAACAGCGAGTTCATTGCCCTCATCGCAGACAGGCTCAGACTTGAGCAGAAGGCCTGCTGATGTTTTGATTTCAGACTGAAATGCATATGCTTCAGCTATGTATTAATCCCAATATATGTTCCCCTCACAGGCCCGGTCCTCCGGGCCAATGCTTTTCCTCCTGATATGGATGAAACCATTTTCAGGAGGTTTTTTATATCTTTTTTTACTTTAGCATGGGGGATGTGGCGAAAAATGCCGTAAAAAAATATAAAAAGCAGACAGGATCAAAAAATCTGGAATAAATTAAAAATAGAAAAATAAAGGGGAAATAAAAAATCATAACCACGCCTAAAAGACGTGGTTTGCACTAGCCCTATAAGGGCATATTAAGAGCCAGCGCCTAAATGACGCTGGCTTTCACTTTGTTCAAGCCTTAGTGGTATGATTATCTGCTACCCTTAAAAGGGTCTTCATACTCTTTTGTGTTCAGCTTGTCCTCTATTTGATCTTGTTTTTCCTGTTCTCTGATATATTTTAGAATCGTTGCTGTATTTAACCCGACTGTACTCACATAATATCCTGTCGCCCAGAAATTCCTATTTCCGAACTTATACTTTAGATTGGCATGTCGATTGAATATCATCATCGCACTTTTTCCTTTTAAGTATCCCATAAATTGCGATACACTCATTTTGGGTGGAATCTCTACTAGAAGATGGATATGATCTGGCATCATATGACCTTCAATAATTTTTACTCCTTTCCATTTACATAAATCCTTAATTATTTTTTGGATATCCGCTCTCAACTCATAATAAATTATTTTTCTTCTATACTTTGGTGTAAATACGATGTGATACTTGCATACCAATTTTGTGTGTGCTAAACTGTTTGCCATAAAAGCATCATCCTTTCTTCTGTAAAATATTTAGGCTTGAACACCCTTATTTTACAGCAAGGACGATGCTTTTGCTTAAGCTTTAATCCCACCCGCAGAGCGGGCGGTTGTTAAAGGCTGCTATGCAGCCTTCGACACTAAAGTAATAACAGGAAAAAACGGCTGTACATAACGTACAGCCGTTTTATCCCCGCTTTATTAAAATGCAGTAATTTTTCCAATTTAAAGGAGATAAGGTTATTATAAAGCCTCTTCTCCTCTTTCGTTGGTACGGATCCTTACTGCTTCATCAATGGTGCTTACGAATATTTTTCCGTCGCCAACTTCTCCGGAGTGGATCTCCTTTACGACCTGGTCGATTATTTTGTCGGCCATATCATCGCTGACAACAGTCTCTACCTTGATTTTGGGCAGAAGATTGACCTGATATTCGGAGCCTCTGTATATCTTTGTATAACCTTTCTGGTTACCATATCCCATGATATTGGTTATATTAAGACCCTTGGCACCATTGACATCCAGAACTTCCTTAAGTTTTTCAAGATTTTCAGCTCTGATGATAATCTCAAGTTTTTTCATATCCAACTTCCTCTCTTTTGGAATCTTCCCTTTATAAGTACAGGGCCCGTCAATAGAAAGGCCCTGTATAATATTATCCGTTGCTGATACGGCTTATTATTCGTATCTTTCTGTTACTTCGATCTCACCGGAAGCGATCTTGTTGTAAATATCGTCAAGCTGTGCTTTTACATCTTCAGGTACGAAGTCAGCATAGGGTGAGAGATATTTGATGTGGTCTTCAATTCCTGATACCCAAAGTCCGCCAAATGTACCGTTTTCAATTCTTTCAGGTAATGCTGTGATGATGGCAGGGATATCTTCGATGATTGATGTGATTACTAAGTCAGGAGCAAGTGAGCTCTGGTCTGTACCATAACCGATAACTTTTACGCCAGCCTCTTTTGCTGCCTCGATAAGTCCAAGACCTGTTGTATCACAAGTATGTGTAAGAACATCAGCGCCCTGCTCGATCATTGCTGTTGCTGCTTCTTTACCAAGGGCTGAGTCATCAAATGTTCCGGCCATAACGTCAATGACGTTGATGTCAGGATTTACATATGTTGCACCGTCAATATAAGCGAACTTCATAGCAAGCTGTGAGTCTGATTCGATACCTCCAAGGTAACCGATGGTTCCTGTTTCACTATTGAGGGCTGCGCAGGCACCTGCAAGGAATGCTACATAAACACCTGTGTTGTAAATGAATCCAACGTTGTCAGGACACTCTGTTCCTGCAGGCTGGTTGCCAACAACGAAGAAGTACTTGTCAGGATAGTCAGCTGCAACTGTGATGGCAGCATCACCAAACTGTGAACCATGTCCGATTATGAGGTCATATCCCTGGTCAGCATAAATACGGAATGTTGACTCGATATCAGCGTTTTCAACGCTCTCTGTGTATGTACATTCATAACCTTCAGCCATAAGTTCCTCAAGGCCTTTGTACGCGTTTGTGTTCCATGACTGGTCTGTTATAACTCCGGGAAGTATAAGTGCGATCTTGCTGAAGGATTTTTCACTGGTTCCTTCACCCTCTGATGTTTCTGTTGTTCCTTCTGTTGATTCTGTTGTGCTCTCAGTTGATGAACAGCCTGTTATCATGGCCAGGGAAAGCACAATGCATCCAAGAATACTGATAAATTTTTTCATTTAATTTCCTCCTTTAATTTTGTATTATACAAAGATTTAAAACCTATTGTATTATTTATTTGATCATTGAATCTGCAATAACGCCTAAGTTCTTTTCTATCTCATCCACACTCATGCTAAGGAACTTCTCGCCCTTTTCTTTGCTTGCCAGTGTGGGATCTCCAACAACACCATGTACTGCCACATCATCGATGACCCAAGCCTGTGTTGCTGAACTCTTCTCATTTGTGAGAGCATGGCATTTTTCAAGGGAATCTTTGCTGTCAGCCATGATCTTTTCAGGTCTGTAGTATTCATCGCCTATGCACATCATCATGGATGTCTCGCCTTCACCGGCATGCATATCGTTGACATCTGTCTCCTTGGACATTCCTGCGCTTCCGTGCATGCAGAAGCAGTGCATTCCCCTTGTCCTCATTTCCCTTGATGCAACTTCCATGATGAATTCATTTCCGCCGTGGCAGCAGAGGATCATCATATTTTTGAATCCTGCTCTGATGAGTGCCTCTCCGATGGCAACAATGACCTGGATCGTCATAACTGAGCTTAAAGCGATCGTTCCGCCGTAAGCGTTATGCTCGATACTGCATGTATAGGGCATTGAGGGAAGTATAATATAATTTACATTCTTCTTTCCTTCCTTTTTAAGAAGTCTGTCCACATACTCATCGCTTATGATAAGGTCTGTACCAACGGGAAGATGTGGTCCGTGCTGCTCGATGGAGCCAAGGGGAAGGACAACGATGGATTTTCCTTCCTTGGCATAAGCCTGGATCTCTTCAGCCGTAAGCATCTTGTAACGTAAAATCGACATATTATCAGTTCCTTTCTCATATCAATGTTTTTATGTTTTATGCTTTTATGCAAATAATATCCTTTGTTTTAAATATGGTTTTTGTGGTTTTATAAACTGTATCTTTACACGCCCTGGGGTACTAACGCCCTTCTTTTTCAAACGGCACACCCAGTGACTTCGGAGCCTTTGCTCCCCTTGCGAATACCACAAGGCTTATAAGTGTGAATATGTAAGGAAGCATTATCATGAACTGGTAAGGTGCTTCGATACCAAAGGCCTGGAGCCTGAGCTGCAGAGCATTCGCAACACCAAATACAAGGGAACAGAACAGAGCGAGTACGGGATGCCAGTGGCTGAGTGAAGCTACGGCCATACCGATGAATCCACGGCCGGCACTCATGTTCTCCGTGAATTTTCCTAAAATACCTAATGTCAGGTAAGCTCCTCCGATACCTGCTAAAAATCCAGCGCATATCATTGCGATATAACGATATCTGACAACATTTATTCCTCCGGCTTGGGCTGCTCTGGGGTTTTCACCTACTGCCCTGAGCTTTAATCCTATTTTCAGTTTGTAAAGCACATAATAAACAGCTATTGCTACCACTACCAGAACATAGAATATGATAGTCTGGTCAAATAATACTTCTCCGATCACAGGGATGCTTGAAAGTCCGGGGATCTTTAATGATTTTAATGTTTCGATGGATGTAAGGGCCGTTGTTGAACCGTATATGACTCGATAAAGGTAACTTGTAAGACCCGTGATAAAAATATTAGTTATGATACCTACAACTGACTGGTTCTGCTTTCTGCTTATGGAAAGATAAGCGATAATGAGAGCACTCAGTGCACCGCCGAGACCGCCGGCTATTATGGCAGCGAAGTAATTTCCCGTTGCCTGGGCTATATAAAATGTAATAAATGATCCCATAAGCATCTCAGCCTCACATCCTATGTTAAGGACGCCGCTCTTTTCTGCTATTATTACTCCAAGACCACCAAAAGCAATGGGGATGCCCATTCTTATGCCGGCTTCTATGAGTGATACGATGAATGAAAGCCAATCCATAATCAAGCCTCCTTTACTTCTGCTTTTTTACTGCCGCCAAAAATCTTCTTAAGTCCTTTGAAGGATGAATCTCCTTCCTTCTGGCTCATGCCCCAGAGAATGAACAATACCATAAGTCCTCTGATGACCTCAACCAGTGTAACGGGTACTTTACAGGATATCTGCATGGAATATCCTCCGACTTTCAAAAGCGACATCAGTATGGCTGCGAAAAATACGCCCCATGGGGTCCTGACACCTATAAGGGAGATGAGCATAGCATCAAAACCGAATCCATCGCTGATGCCTTCCTGAAGTCTTCCCTGGTTTCCACAAAGGTCCATAACTCCGGCAAGACCTGAAAACAGACCACTTATTGCCATAACGATTATGTAATATTTCTTAGGGCTTGTGCCGTTATAGATGGCTGCCTTTATACTTCCTCCGACTGTCTTGATATTGTATCCCAGTGGAGTTTTATATAATATGAACCAGAATACAAGGACAGATGCCACAGCAACAAAGAATGTATAGCTTGCGGCTGAACCCTGTATGAGCTTGGGTATTTTCTCCCATTCGTGAAGGGGTGCTGACTGGCCGAGTTTTGTTCCTTCCGCCTGTATGGGGCCTCGTACCATCCAGCCTACCAGCTGTTCGATTATGTAGTTGAGCATGAGGGTGGTTATGATCTCACTTACTTTGAAGTATGCCTTGAAAATACCACCGATCATAGCTGTGAGCATTCCTAAGAGCATTCCGAAAAGAAGTCCTACAAAAAGTGAGCTTCCTCCAAGTTTTTCGCCCCAGTATACGCTGACGAGCATCATACCTATGGTGCCCATATAGTACTGTCCGTCACCGCCCATATTTGAGACTCCACAGTGTCCCGCAAGGGCAACACCAACACCGATTATGATAAGGGGTGTGGCACCTCTCAATATCTGGCCGATACCAGCACCTGTTGTGAACGGACTGATAAGAAGCTGTTTATAGGCTTCCAGCGGATTCTGGCCCATTATTACAATGAATATGGAACCGACTAAAAGTGCAGCTATCATACTCAGAATAATAATGCCCAGTGTCCGCCAGCGTTCAGTACCGCCGCCAAAAATCTTCAATTTGTCCATTTATGTCACTCCTCCGCTGTAATACCCATCATAAGATTACCAATTTCCTGTACGGTCGCTGTCTTAGGATCGGCCTGGCCTATGATCTTGCCCTTATACATAACGAATATTATGTCCGAGAGAAAGAACAGCTCCTCCAGGTCTCCTGAAATAAGCACTACGCCCATTCCTGAATCCCTGGCATGCAGGATATTTTCTCTTATAAACCAGCTTGCCTTTATATCCACGCCCCTTGTAGGGTACTCGCAGATCATTGATTTAGGTTTCTTTGTCATTTCCCTGGCGAGAATGAATTTCTGTAAGTTGCCTCCTGACAGGTTTCCGGTTATGTCATTTACTCCCCTTGCCCTGACATCGTACATTTCCATTCCGTACTTGGTCTCTTCTTTTAATTCCTTATAGTTGACAACATGATGTTTATTTGTCTTTTTCTTGCTCCTTAAGAGCCAGTTTTCAAAAAGCGGGAATGTTTTGATCGTTCCAACGCTGTTTCTGTCCGCAGGGACATAGGATACTTCTTCTTTTATAAAGGCTGGACAGTTGCCTGCCTTTACCTCCTTGCCCTCAAGGAATATATTTCCGTTCTCAATGCCTCGTATGCCCGCCATAATTTCCGCAAGCTCTGTCTGGCCGTTTCCTTCTACTCCGGCAATGCCTACGATCTCGCCTTTATAGAGCTTGAAGTCAAG
This sequence comes from Clostridiales bacterium, assembly GCA_019423725.1. Lineage (GTDB taxonomy): Bacteria > Bacillota > Clostridia > Lachnospirales > Anaerotignaceae > Metalachnospira. The sequence continues at coordinate 40,100 of JAHZAW010000004.1, read as the reverse complement.
ATCGTGGATGGTCTCGACTCCTCTGTCGTCCTTAGCCGTTACGTCCTTAAGCTCTATGAGCGGCACATCTCCGTGGTCGATGGCGTCTACCCTGACAGCCTGGGGAGCTTTGACCTGCTCGCCGACCATCATTGATACGATCTTTTCCTTATTGGCCTCTTTCCTGAGCATCTCTCCTACGACTTTGCCGTGGCTGAGTATCGTTATCCTGTCGCTTATTTTTACTACCTCATCCAGCTTATGGCTTATGAATACTACGCTTTTTCCATGGGCTATGAGTTTTTCTATGGTTTCAAAAAGCATGTCACATTCCTGGGGCGCCAGTACCGCTGTGGGCTCATCCAGTATGAGGATATCCGCTCCTATATGAAGGAGCTTGAGTATCTCAAGTCTCTGCTGCATTCCTACGGTGAGTTTATCTACCGTTGAATGGGTGTCGACCTCAAGTCCGAATTTCTCTCCGACTTCTTTAAGGCTCCTTTCAATGGCCTTCTGGTTGATGGGTTTCCAGTCCGGTGTGTCATCGATAAGAAATACATTTTCCGAAGATGTGAACACATCTACCAGCATATAGTGCTGATGTACCATGCCTATGCCCATTTTCATGGCGTCCTTTGGTGATTTGATGGCTACTTTCTTTCCGTTCCTGTATATTTCTCCTTCATCAGGCATATACAGTCCATAAATTATGTTCATCAAAGTACTTTTACCAGCACCATTTTCGCCCAGGACCGCATGAACTTCACCGGGATAAATTTTCAAATTGATATTGTCATTGGCTGTAAACTTGCCAAATCTTTTGCTTATTCCTTTTAATTCCAAGACAGGCTCTTTATCCACTGTTCTCCTCCTCCTTCTAAAAAAAATAAAAAATGGAGTTTATGTTTTTTACATAAACTCCATTGTTTGTGCCAGCAATTATTAATATGTCTGGTATCTTATCAGATTTGTCGTATTTTGTGAAGTATTGTGTATCAAAGCGATACCACCGTATCATTTTGATAAAAAATCACTTTTTAATGAATATATATTTTCCTCTTCCTTCCGGAGCATCAAGCTGTCCATCCTCAAATACTGTCTCTCCCCTGGAGATGGCCTTGACTATTTTCCCGCGGAATTCCCTGTTCTGGAAAATATCATAATCACACTTTCCGGCAAAATTATTCTTCGTATATGTCCATTTTGCGGACGGGTCTATCATCACCATGTCCGCGTCGCTTCCTTCCTGAAGCGCACCCTTCTGGGGATAAAGGCCGTATATCTCTGCTGCATCCTTGGATGTGAGCTCCACGAACCTGTCCATGGAAAGTCCCCTCTCCATTACTCCCTCGGAAAATAAAAACTGCATCCTTGTCTGAAGTCCTCCCATACCGCAGGGCACCTTCCTGAAGTCCTTCTCCGCCATTTTCTGTTCAAGGCTGAATGGGCAGTGGTCGGTGGATATGAGGTCTATGCTGCCATCCAATATGCCCTTCCAGAGCTCCTCCCTGTCCTCCTCGGTCTTTAAGGGAGGGTTTACGGCATAAAGTCCGCCCCTGTCCGTCTTATATACATCGTTGGTAAAGGCGAGATAATGGGGGCAGGTCTCCAGATAGAACTCATTTCCAAGGGATTTTTCCCTTCTCTTTATTTCCACGGTCTGCTTTGTGCTTGTATGGGCTATACATACCTTCGTGCCCATCTCCTTCTGAAGGACAGCCAGTTCACTGACCGCCATTTCTTCCGCCAGATTTGGCCTTGTGTAATAGAGCTCTTCCATATCCGTCAGACCTTCTTCTTCCTTTTCCTCTAAAAGCTCATTTATTATGTCGTTGTTCTCGGCATGGACCATAAGTACCGCCTCAGGACCTATTTTCTCCATTATGAGTCTCAGATCGCCTGTATTGAGGGTTATGCCGTCATAGGTGGTATAGGCCTTATAGGAGCCTATGCCCTCATTCTTTATATCCTCCAGCTGCTGAAGCTGTTTTTTATACTCCTCGGTAAAAATAAAGTGGAAGGCATAGTCCACCGCTGACCTGGAAGCCAGGCGCTTTCTTTCCGCTATGCACTTCTTTGCGCTCTGGCCAGAAACTGGCTGGCAGAAATCTATTATGGATGTGGTGCCTCCCGCTAAGGCTGCCCTGGAACCATCATAAAAATCATCGGTGGTGGAAACATCGCCCATTTTATAATCCAGATGGACATGGGCGTCCACTCCTCCAGGTACTATCCACAGTCCGCCGGCATCTATGACCTCCACTTCTTCAGATATGCCCTCTTCAGCGCAGCTGTTTTTATCTAATATTTTTTCTATTTTCCCCTGCTCATTTATCAGTATGTCATATTCACCCTGCCGGTCTCCGAAAAATACCATACCATTTTTGATCAGTTTTTTATGTGACACCACTATAATCGGCTCCTTTTTGTTAATACTCTATTTTAATACAATCCCTGGAGCATACCGTCCTGCATACTCCACAGCCCTTACATATTTTCTGGTCCACACTGGGATAGAGATCTTCACCCATATATATGGCACCATATCCGCAGTCCCTGCAGGCCGTAAAGCACTGTCTGCATTTGATGCAGTTTGTCTTATCTATAACTATGGAAAATTTCTTTTCACGGCTCAGGCTGTCCTGGTCTACGATATATTTCAGAGAACTTCCTATGATCTCATCAAGGCTCTGGATATTTTTCCTCTCCATGTAGTCCTCAAAGCCCTTTATCATGTTTTTGACCATGGCAAAACCATATCTGCTTATGGCTGTACATACCTGTACCATGCCGCAGCCTAAAAACATGAACTCCAGGGCGTCGGCATATCCGCTTACGCCGCCCACACCTGCCAGGGGAACCGTTGTTTTCATCTTTATGTCAGCCACACATCTGAGGGCTATGGGCTTTACAGCCGGTCCAGACAGTCCTCCTAAGGCTGCTTTTCCATATACGTTCAGTTTGGGCAGTCCAGTCTCTATATCGATACCTATGAAGCTCTTTACCGTATCTATGGCGCATATGGAGTCAGCCCCTCCCCTTACGGCAGCCTCGGCTAAGGCTGAGATATCTGTTACATTGGGGGTCATTTTCACTATTATGGGCGTATTTTTCTTTGTAAAGCTCTTTATGGCAGCAACGGTGTTTTCAAGGAGCACCTCATCAGCCGCGGGTATTTTTCCGCTGCCATCGCCCTGGGGACAGGACATGCTGCACTCTATCATATCAGCTCCTGCCTCTTCCAGCCTTTCAACGAGATATTTCCACTCGTCCCTTTCTCCGGCCATTATACTGCCTATGAGTATCCTGTCCGGGAATCTTTTTTTCAGTACCTCTATATCAGAGCATATATCATCTATGGAGCGTTCTGAAATAAGGTCATAGTTATAGAAGGCCATCTGCTTCTTTCCGGCAAAATCAAGGGCACCCATATTGGGCTCAGCCAGCTTAGGCCTTCTGGCATCCACTGATACCGTCTTGAAAACTATTCCTCCCCAGCCTTCTTCCAGCGCCCTTATTTCCTTTTCCAGGCCGTCCGAGGACGGTGACGCCGCTACGACAAAGGGATTTACCATATGCAGTCCGCAAAAATCCACACTTATATCTTTCATCTTTTTTCCTCCCTGAGCTCTCTATTGGCCCTTTCCACCGCATTTACTATGGGCACATAACCCGTACATCTGCAGAGATTTCCTGACATAGCCCTTTTTATATCATCCCTGTCAGGATCGCTGTCCTTCAAAAGAAGGGCATAGGCGCTCAATATCATTCCGGGGGTACAGTATCCACACTGCACAGCTCCCTCTTCCACAAAGCATTTTTTAAGCACATCGGCAATATGCTCCTGGGAAAGGCCCTCGATGGTCAGTATATCCTTCCCCTCCAGCTGTCCTGCCAGAAGTATGCAGGAATTTACAGGAGTCCCATCCACCAGTATGGTGCATGCTCCGCATTCTCCTATGCCGCAGCCTTCCTTTGTGCCTGTCCTGCGGCATAATTTTCTTATGATATCCAGGGCACGGTCAGCGGGGTCCACCGCTGCCTCTACTTCCTGGCCATTCAATACAAAATTTATAACCCTGCGTTCCATGTTAAGCCTCATCTCCAAAAACCATATCTTTCAATGTCCTGTAAGTCAGTTTTTCACAGACCATGGACTTATATCTTATGGGGTCAGTTACGTTTTTCACATTCAATATCTTCTGGGAAAGTTTCTTTGATATATCCTCTATGTCCTTGAGGCTAATATCCCTGCCTGTATACGCTGAGCATATATCATCCTCACACTGTATCTTATCCAATGCAGCTCCAATGCTTATCTTAAGATCATCCACCCTGCTGCCTTCAGCCTTTAATTCCACTGCCAGGGTAAAATCTGACATGGTGAGGGCGGCTTTTCTTCCTACTTTCTCATAAAAATAGCGATATGACTTATCCCTTCTGGGTATAATTATTTCTGTTATCAGCTCATTTTCTCCAAGGATGGTTTTCTTTCCAGCGGGTATGCCATAGTAGCATCCTCTGACACACATGCCCTCATGTCCAAGGCAGGCTGCACAGGGCTTCATGATCTCACCCACAGGTATTATCCTATCTTCCTGGCCATTTACCGTCTTTACACTAGCACCGAGTACACAAAGTGCCGGTATGGCATCAGCGGCCAGGCATGCATTGGCTATATTTCCGCCTATGGTGCCCTGGTTCCTTATCTGGGGGCCTCCAACTTCAGAGCAGGCCTTAGCAAGTATGGGGGCCTCCTCCTTTATTATCTCACTCTCACATATGGATGTAAGTTTCGTACAGCTTCCTATCTCAACCACATCATCTTTTACACGGATGTAGTCTAATTCCTTTATATCTCCTATGTCCACAATGGTATGATCCGCATACCATTTTCTGTTTACAGCTTTTACCGTTATATCAGTTCCGCCCGCCATAAATATCATTTTTTTATCCTGGCCGGCTGCGTAATCCAGCGCTTCTTTTAAAGAACCTGGTTTATAATAATCAGATACTTTCATTTTCCCACCTCTATTTATTCACAGCAAAAATCACCGCCATGGGATCAGCCGGCAGGCTCCTTATCCTTCCCAGGTCTCCAATGGCATTATTTACAGCGTTGACGTATGCCGCCGCTCCGGGGTCCAGAGACGGCTCTCCCAGGGATCTGGCTCCATAGGGCCCTCTGTCCCCGCCGTTTTCTATTATTATGGGTTCTATCTCTCCCACATCCATAAATGTGGGGATGGAATACTGGTCAAAGTTATCATGGGTAGTTTTACCGTTCTTTTCTCCCAGGTCCTCCATAATGCCGTATCCCATGGACATTATGGCTCCTCCGGTTATCTGTCCCTTGGCATGGAGAGGGTTCATGGCCCTGCCTATGTCGTGGGCAGCCGCTATTTTTATGACCTTAGTCTTTCCGGTGCATATATCCACCTCTACCTCTGCTCCTATGCATGAGTAGGTATACTCATAGAAAGGGTCTCCTTCTCCGGTCTTAGGATCGAATTTAAGCTCAGGCACCTTATATGTACCGTTTGCCGCCGGTGTCCTTCCGGAACTGTAGCATATGGATACAGCCTCCTCATAGGATATGGTCTCATCTCCTATCAGGACTTTATCATTTTTAATGGATATTTCGCTCTCATCCCTATGGTAATGTTCAGCCAGGGACTCTATGATTATTTTGTTTATCTTATCAGCTGCATCAAGGATGGCATTTCCTCCGATGAATGTTCCTCTGGAGGCAATGCATGCTCCCGTAAGAGGAGCCTTGCTGCTATCGCTTTCATTGATTGTGACCCTCTTGAAATCAACTCCCAGGGCTTCAGCTGTTATCTGTGCCATGGTCGTATGAAGGCCCTGTCCAAGCTCCGTCAAACCTATGGAAAGCAGTATGCTTCCATCCTCCAGAACTTCAACATGGGCACGTCCTATATCGTCAAGTCCTGTTCCTACACTGTTTCCACGAAGGCTCAGGGACAGGCCCACTCCCCTTCTGATGGTCTTTCCGGGATTTTCTTTCTTATATTTCCAATATTTTTCCTCATAATCAAGGGCCTTTGCCACTGCGTCGAGGGTGTCTTCAGCTCCGACCACATGGAAATCCATGACCTGGCCAGATCCATTCTTATCCCCTGTTTTCAATATATTTTTCTTTCTGAGCATATAAGGGGATATGCCTGCCTTTTCAGCCAGTTCCTCTATGGCGCACTCCCTGGCGAATATGCCCTGGGGATTTCCGAATCCTCTGCATGAGCCGCATGGTATGTTATTGGTCATGACCGCCACTGAATGGCAGTATACGTTCGGTATATTATAGGCTCCTGCTCCCAGGGAAACTGCCTTGAAAATTATACCTGGAGACATGATGACATAGGCTCCTCCATCGGCTATGGAATCCACCGATATGGCCTTTATCATGCCTTCCTTATCAGCACCTATCTTGACATTAAAATCAAAGGGATGTCTCTTATGGCTCTCCCTTATGGACTCATCCCTTGTAAGTTTATATTTTACCGGTCTTTTAGTCTTTAAGGCCGCTGCCGCTGCCCTTACCGCCATGGATTCCGGACTTTCCAGCTTTCCTCCAAAGGAGCGGCCGCTGGCACAAGCCCTGATGGTAACCTTTGACAGGGGCATATTAAGACATCTGCTTATGGAAAGCCTGGGCATATAAAGGTTCTGCAGGTTTCCCATGACTACTACCTCATCATCCAGCCTTCCGGGAAAGGCCATGACTACCTCCGGTTCCAGATAGGAATGTTCCTGGTATCCTGTTTTATATTCATTTTCAACTATTATGCTGCTTTCCTCAAAGCCCTTGTCCAGGTCTCCCTTATGGATATGGCACTCCGAACATATATTGTCCGGGTACATATCAGATACGACCTGTTCATTGCCTATGGCCTTATGCATATCAGTAATGGCGGGAAGCACTTCATATTCCACCTCGACCAGCTCTGCCGCCGCTTCGGCCTGCTCGTAGGTCTCAGCTACCACAAGGGCAACTATATCTCCCTTATGTCTTACTTTGTCATCGGCAAATATGTACTGATCCTGTACATCCTCGCCCATCACCTTCTCACCGGGCAGGTCCTTGGCCGTAAGCACACAGGCTACGCCCTCAGCCTTTTCTGCCTTTTCAGTATTTATGCTCAATATCTTAGCATGGGGATATTTGCTCTCCACTCCCTTGGCATGCAGCATTTGTGAATCATCAAAATCATCGCCAAACATTATTTCGGCGTTTAATTTCTCCATTACTTCTATTCTTTGTTTGCTTTTTGATACTGTATATAACTCTTTCATTTTCCACCTCCGGAAAAGACATATATAAAAAATAGCAATGTTCCCGCGCCATTGCTATTTCTTGTATTTATTCACTTTATCATGGATATTATAATCCCTGTCTGCATCTATGTCAGTCAAGGTGTATCAAAGCGATACCACAATATCATTTTGATACCTCTATATCTCCTATCTTATCTATCTTCCTGTATAAAGTCGCTATGCCTATGCCCAGAGCCTTGGCCGCCGCTATCTTGCCTTTTTTAGAGCTGCCGTATACCTTGAGTGCTTTTATTATCTCCGCCTGTTCCAGTTCCTCCAGGGATTTTATATTATTATCCTCACAGGATGTGACTATCTTTCCGTATATAAAATTTTTTGGCATGGTATTTTTATCTCATATGCCGCTGTCATCCAGGACACTGACCATGTGTTCCACCGTTGTCTCCAGTTCCCTGACATTGCCCATCCATGAATGATTCTTTAATATCCTGAGAGTCTCAGGGTCTATCCTTTTAAAATATGTATGATACTTCTTTGTATAAACTTCGATATAATAATAAATAAGATCCTCTATATCGTCCCTCCTGTCCCTAAGAGGCGATATCCTTATATTAAGGACGCTCAGCAGATAATAAAGGCTGGCCCTGAATTTTCCCTGCTGTACCAGTTCATAAAGGTTCTCCTTGGTGGCGGATATTATCCTTACATTGACCGGCACCTTCTGGGATGAACCTTTCCTGCATATATGATGGTCCCTTATGGCCCTCTCCAGCTTTATCTGGATATAAAGGGGCATGGCGTCTATCTCATCAAGAAAAAGCACTCCTTCATTGGCCATCTCAAATTTTCCTATTTTGCCGCAGCGCTTATTGTTGACCTTCTTGGGATAGACTATTCCAAAAAGCATACTCTCGATCAGCTCCTCTGGCATACCATTGCAGTTGAAATAAACAAAGGGTTCATTTGCCCTTATGGATTCCTTCCATATAGCCGTGCCAACCAGCTCCTTGCCCGTTCCCGTTTCACCGGTTATGAGCACCGTGCTGTTGCAGTCAGCTGCCGCCTTTATTTCCTTTCTCAGCTTCTTTGTGTTCTCGCTGTTTCCTATTATGCTGTTGATGTCATGGGGCAGGACCTGCTGTACCATATTATACATCTGGTTCCTGTATTTCTTTATGCTGTCGAACTTGAGCACCTTTGAATAGGCCTCGTCACCGCCTTCTATGACCTCATACTCACCTATGACCGTATGGGTATCGTTCCTTATGACCGTTCTGAACTCCTTTTCTCCTGTTATGGTATCTCCCGTAACGATTATGTTTATATACTCGCCCAGGTCATTATTGGTAAGTCCCAGCTGTTCCTTGGCGCTCTCGTTTATCATGGTTATTTTGTTTTATTACGCCCTTTTCCATGCCTTCCATGATGAACTCCATGACATGGGAAATATTCAGATGTTTCTGAAGCAGTTCTCTTTCCTTTATCTTCCCAGATATGAGCGCGGACATCTGTTCCACAAAAAATATGGTGGCATCCATATTTTCCATCAGATACTGTTTCTTTTTTTCATCGGTACATATGAGCCCCGCAGCACCCTCCAGCTTATCATCCACCTTGATTGGCATGGTTATCTCAAGAACAGAGCTGCAGTTATCACGATTTTTACACTCCGCACACTCGGGATGCTCCCCGGGGTTATCTATTATGAGTTTTTTGCCCGTGGTCAGTGTGTAACGGTAGCCATGCCCGTCATTTTCATTATTTTCATTTATCTTATCCTTGAATATCCCCGTTCCGGCTATCCTGTTATGGTCTGCGTCTATTATCTCCACATCGACCTGAAGCATCTTAGAAATCGCTTCTGAAATTTTCATAACTGTATCCTGAATAGTATATAAGCGGCTTTTCATTGTGATTTCCTCCCTTCAGTCTGCCTGTATAATTTTCTGACTATAACGAAGCCCAAAGCTTTCTGGATTCTTCTCTGCATCTGGCAAATACTTCTTCCTCGTCCACAAAGGTACATCTGCCATTCCTTACGGCTTCCCTGCCTCCGCAGATAACTGTATTTACCATTCCGCTGAATGAACTGAGCATATGAGAAAGGAAATTGTCCCCGTAAATGGGTGTGGGCGCATCATAATCAAGGACTATAAAGTCCGCAAAGGAATCCTTTTTAAGCACTCCCGCTGAAACTCCAAAATGGCGTTTTACCAGTTCCTCATTATTATAAAATGCCATTTTATATATTTCATCCGATGAGAATACCCCGGGGTCTTCCTCGCGCAGTCTCTGTAATATGACATCAAAGGAAAGTTCCCTGAAAAGATCGTATGTATATCCATCTCCTCCGAGGACTACCTTTACTCCCTTTTCAAGCATCCTTACCACAGGAGATATGCCGACGGCATTATTTGTATTGGACTGTCCATTATGGGCTGCAAATACTCCGCAGTCCCTTAACATATCCATCTGTTTATCCCTTACCCATACGCAGTGGGCAGCTATGGACCTGTCATTGAGTATGCCCCTTTCGCAGAGTCTTGGAATGACATGCTTATCATAGAGCCTATAGCTTTCTGATATATCTGCCCTGTCTTCAGCCGCATGTATATGAAAACCGCATTTATACTGGTCCTCCACTTCAGCAGCCTTCTCCAGAGTATCATCTGAGAGGGTATATGAGGCATGAAGGCCAAACATAGCTGTTATCTGCGGCAGTTTTTCCTTTTCACATTCTTTTATGAATCTTTCGTTTTCATGTATGCCGGATAAAGCATGCTCATTTCCGTCACGGTCAGACACCTCATAGGAAAGGCAGGCCCTGGCTCCACATTCCAAAACCGCTTTTTTAATGACATCCAGCACGCCGTCTGTGCTGTTGGGGCTGGCCTGATGGTCAAAATATGTGGTAGTTCCGCTCTTTAATCCCTCTATAAGTCCCATAAGGGCTGAGTAGTAGCTCTGCTCCAGGGTGAGCTTCTTATCTACCTTCCACCACATTCTGGAAAGCACCTGCTGCCAGTTGCTGATGGTCTCTCCCAGCTGCATTCCCCTTACGAACTGTCCATAAAAATGTGAATGGGCACTTATCATACCGGGCATCACTATCTTACCGTGGAGATCTTCCTTTTTTGTATATTTATCCTCATCCTTAAGGCTCTCCATGGGGCCTATCTCCTTTATCCTGTCGTTTTCCACGACGATATATCCGCTCTCATAATAAAAAGCCTTTGGATCAAGGGTGAAGATCTTAGCGTTTTTATATAATTTCATGTCAGTTCCTCCTTAAAGAAGCGCTTTCATAATGTCATAGTAACATTCAGATGCCTTTACTATCTGGTCTACCTCTGCATACTCATCCACAGTATGGGCAAGGCTTTCCACAGAAGGTCCAAGGCCGAATGTGGGTATTCCCGCCTCTCCTGCATAATGGCTTCCGTTAGTGCAGAAGTTATAGTGGGTTATCTCAGGGTCAAAGCCGTCATTTCTAAGCTCCTTCAATACCTTCTGGATAAACTCTTCCTTCTCGCTGTATAACCAACCCGGGCAAAACCTCTCTCCTTCTATCTCAGCTCCCGCACCGCATCTTTCCTTTCCTTTAGCATAGGATACTTTGGCTTTCAGCTGTTTGTCTTCCTTCATCATCTCATCTATGAGCTTCTGTATGGGCTCAAGGACGCTCTCTTTTGTCTCTCCCACAAGGAGCCTTCTATCAAATGTGGCTCTGCAGTATTCAGGCACAACAGATGCTCCAGGATAGGGGCTTGATTTGATGTCTGTAAGTTCCAGGATGCCCTTTCCTAATATATCCTGTTCACTGGGTACGAGCTCCTGGATCTTCTCAACGAGTTTGCACATCTTATAAACGGCATTGACACCCTTTTCAGGGTTAGCACTGTGGGCAGGTACTCCAAAGGTCTCAAGGACTATTTCTGCCCTTCCCCTCTGGCCTATTTTAAGATTCAGGTTAGATGCCTCACCTATTACCACATAGTCAGGTTTTACTATGGAACTTATGCTTCTGGCAGCTACACCCTCAAAACATTCCTCATGGACAACTCCAGCCACATATATGTCTCCGGCAAAGTCTCTGTCTGTATCGACAGCAAAATAATCCGCAGCCGCCACAAAGCCTGCTATGGCTGATTTCATATCCGTTGTTCCTCTTCCGTAGAGCTTTCCTCCGCTTATCTCGGCTTTAAAGGGGTCATGTTTCCAGTCAGAAAGGTTTCCCACGGGAACTGTGTCCATGTGTCCGTCAAAAAGAAGTTTTTTGCCGGGTCTCTTACCGTGTATTTTTCCGATTATATTCCCATAGTCATCTATTATTACGGAATCAAATTTCTTTTCATCCATATATTTTTTTAATATTTCAGCTACTCCTCCCTCTTCTCCAGAATAGCTCCTCTGTTTTATGAGTTTTTTACAAAGCTTTATGACATCTTTTTTTCTTTCCTCTGTATACATAATCTATCTTTCCTCTCAAATATTTATTTTTACTGCTTTAAACTATAAATGCCTTCCCATACTGTTTTCAGGTAATTCTTTCTGTCAGTGTCTCCCTCTGTATTTATGAACAGGAGCCTTGAGTTTTTGTCTATTCCAAGGACGTTCTTCAGATCCCTGTAGTCATCATTTCTGAGCACTTCCATGGCCGCTCCAAATCCAGCTGCCCCGCTCTCTCCGGCAATTATCTTTGTATCGTCCGACAGGGGGTTTGCCAGTATCCTCATACCATTTGCCGCCACATAGTCAGGACAGGATAAATAATAATCCGCATAGCTCAAAAGTATTTTAAGGCTGGCGGTATTTGGTTCGCCGCAGGAAAGGCCAGCCATTATGGTATGGGGATAACCTTTTATCTTATAGGGGCGGCCGTCGTTTTCAGCTACGCTCCTGTAAATACAGTCAGCCTCATCGGGCTCAACTACCACCATTTTCGGTTTGTTCTTTCCATATTTCTTGGAAAAATATCCTATGACGGCCCCGGCCAGGGAACCTACTCCAGCCTGGACGAATATATGAGTCGGTCTTACTCCCTCAAGCTGCTCATATATCTCATCCGCCATGGTAGCGTATCCCTGTATTATCCATCCGGGTACTTTCTCATAGCCGTCCCAGGCCGTATCCTGAACAAGTATCCAGCCGTTTTCCCTGGCCTTTGCGGCCGCCAGCCTTACGGCGTCATCATAGTTCAGGTCCGTGATGGAGGCTTCCGCTCCCTCCATCTGGATCTTTTTGAGTCTCTCTTCTGCACTGCCCTTTGGCATATATATAACTGCCCTTTGTCCCAGCTGTTTAGCTGTCCATGCTACTCCCCTGCCATGGTTTCCGTCCGTGGCTGAGACGAAGGTCAGTCGGCCTGTCTTTCTTTTTATGTCATCGGATGTGATGTCCTTAAATAAGAGATGGTCCGGATCCAGGCCGGTTCTTTCGGCTATACATTTTGCTATGGCGTAGCTTCCTCCAAGTACCTTGAATGAATTCAGTCCGAACCTGAAGGACTCATCCTTAACATATATCTTCCCCACTCCAAGCTCATCCGCCAGGTGGTCAAGTTTTATCAATGGTGTCCTGCTGTAGACCGGTATGCTTTCGTGGAATTTTCTAACACTCTCCACATACCTGTCATCAAATATATCCAGCAGTCTTTCATTGGCTTTTTTATTTTTGTAATATGTATATTTGATCATTTTTACTGCTCCTTTTAAGGGAAATGGCTGAGGCTTTTTATATTATCGATAAATATAAAAAGGGAGCCTTTGTATCACTACAAAGGCTCCCTTGCCTTAATATGCTTTTGTATAAAATATCATCATATTCTAATTTTTGCAATATACTTTCTAACTTTCTTATCATTTTGATACCAATAAATATCTTTTAAATATCTTTGCTTTTTCAAGGGCAGCTGTTCAAATCACAGCCCCTTATTTCATGGAATAAGTTCCCTTATATGGCTGTTCTGTATTTTTTAATTCCCCATCTGTGTTCAAAAAACAATAAATTTCCCGTATTTACAGGAAAAACCTCCTTTCTTCATTGCCAATACAGCCGCAATATGATAAACTCAAAAATGTTGAAAATCATATAAAAATATATAAAAAGGTATGTGTATAAAATGTTCACTGCGAAAGAATTTGTAAAAGTTAAAAGCCTGGAAGAGGCATGGGAGCTCAATCAGCGCCGAAGCAACAAAATAATCGGCGGCATGCTCTGGCTCAAAATGTCTTCCACCCATCTCAATAAGCTCATAGACCTGTCGGAGCTGGGCCTTGATAAGATCGAAGAGACCGAGGATGAGTTCAAGATCGGCTGCATGACAAGCTTAAGGAGCCTGGAACTCCACCCTGGACTTGATGCCTACAGCTGCGGAAGCGTCAGGGAAGCCCTCCGCTCCATTGTTGGAGTACAGTTCAGGAACCTGGCCACCCTGGGAGGCAGCCTCTTTGGAAGGTATGGTTTTTCCGATGTTATGAGCGTCTTTATGTCCATGGACAGCTATGTTGAGCTCTATAAGGGAGGTATCGTGCCCCTTTCGGAATTTGTAAATATGAAATATGACAATGACATCCTTGTTCATCTTATAATAAAAAAGACACCTTTGAAATTTCATTATTACTCCGTCAGAAATACGAGGACTGACTTTCCGGTGCTTACCTGCGCCGCTGCCTCAGACGGAACAAAAATAAAGATAGCCGTGGGAGCCCGTCCCGGAAAGGCTGTCATATTTGAAAGGGAAATGACAGAAGGTGACGGCGCTGCCGAAAAATTCGCTGAAGAGGCATCTAAAAACATTAAGACCGGCACGAACATGCGCGCCGGAGCTGAATACAGGTCACACCTTGTAAGGGTGCTGGCAAAACGTGCCTATAATGATCTGGGAGGTGTAAAATAATGCTCGTTTCCATCGATCTGAACGGAAAAATAATAAATAAAGACATCGAGCCTGATATGCTGCTCATAGATTTCGTCCGTGAAAACGGCTGCCTGAGCGTAAAAAGAGGCTGTGAGACATCTAACTGCGGTCTGTGCACCGTTATTATGGAAGATAAGCCCGTTTTATCCTGTTCCGTACTGGCTGCCAGAGCCGACGGAAAAAAGGTATACACTCTGGAAGGTCTTCAGGAAGAAGCCGCTGAATTTACCCAGTTCATAGCTGACCAGGGTGCTGAACAGTGCGGTTTCTGTAATCCCGGCTTTATTATGAATACCATAGCGCTTTTGAGGGAAAATCCTTCACCCTCGGAAGATGAGATAAAGGAATACCTTGCCGGCAACCTCTGCCGATGCTCAGGTTACGAGGGACAGCTCAGAGGAATACAGGAATTTTTGAAAAGGAAGAATGGCAGATGAAGACCGTAAACCAACCAATCAGAAAAAAAGACGCCATGCAGCTGCTCAGCGGACAGCCTGTATATACTCAGGATCTGGCCCCTGCGGACTGTCTGGTGGTAAAACTCCTCCGCTCAGGCCATGCCAACGCCATAATAAAGGAAATAGACTGCCGTGTGGCTGAAAAGGTGGAGGGCATAGAAGCCATATACACCTGGAAGGATGTGGACCAGGAAGGCAGAAGATTTACCCTGGCTGGCGAGACCTATCCAGATACCAGCCCCTTTGACAGGCTTATCCTTGACCGCCATGTACGCCATGTGGGAGACATAGTGGCCATAGTTGCCGGAAAAGACGAAAAATGCGTTGACAAGGCCCTTTCCTGCATAAATGTAAAGTACGAAGTGCTGGACGCTGTACTGGATTTCCATAAAGCCCTGGACAATCCGGTCATAGTCCATCCAGAGGATAACTGGGAGCTCTTATGCCCCATCGGAGCGGACGTAAAAAGAAATTTATGCTCCCATGATGAATCATCGAACGGAGATGTGGAAAAGGTGCTTTCAGAGTGCGATGTGGTCATAGACAGGGTATACCACACCAAGGCCAACCAGCAGTGCATGATGGAGCCCTTCTGCACTTACTGCACCATCGACCACTATGGAAGGCTCAATGTGGTAAGCTCTACCCAGATAGTTTTCCACTGCAGAAAAATCATCGCCAATGCCTTAGGCATACCCAAAACAAAGGTCAGAGTATCCAAGCCACGTATAGGCGGAGGTTTCGGAGCTAAGCAAACATCCATATCAGAAATATATCCGGCTTTTGTCACATGGAAGACCAAAAAGCCGTCAAAAATAGTGTTTTCCAGACAGGAATGCCTCGTAGCATCTTCACCCCGTCATGAAATGGAGATGCATGTAAGACTTGGAGCCACAAAGGATGGCATAATAAAGGCCATAGACCTTTATACCCTCTCCAACACAGGAGCCTATGGAGAACACGGCCCCACCACCGTTGGACTTTCGGGCCACAAATCCATACCACTTTATGGAAAGGCTGAGGCTTACCGCTTCCGCTGTGATGTGGTTTATACAAATATTATGTCATCGGGAGCATACAGGGGATACGGAGCCACCCAGGGACTTTTTGCCGTTGAATCGGCGGTCAATGAACTGGCCCACACCCTTGATATTGACCCCTTTGAGATCAGGGAAATGAATATAATCCATGAGGGCGATGTTATGCCCGCCTACTATGACCAGGTAAACACCAGCTGTGCCCTTGACAGATGTCTTGCGAGGGTGAAAGAAATGATAGGCTGGGACAGCAAATATCCCGTTAAATACATGGGTGGCTCCAAGGTAAGGAGC
>JAHZAW010000004.1:23738-24107 GCA_019423725.1 Clostridiales bacterium | reverse complement strand
GCAGGGCTCTGGAATAACGTCTGTGGACGTGGGTTCGGCCATACTCAAGCTGGAGGAAGAAGGGTTCTATACCCTGGTCATCGGTGCCGCTGACATGGGCACAGGCTGTGATACTATCCTTGCCCAGATAGCCGCTGAAGCCCTTGACTGTGACATAGACATGGTCAATGTAGCAGGGGCTGATACAGACATATCCCCCTATGATTCCGGTTCATACGCTTCCAGCACCACATATCTGACAGGCAAAGCCGTTGAAAACTGCGCCATAGAGCTCAGGAAAAAGATAATAACCCTGGGTGCTAAGATCATCGGCTGCAGTGAGGAAGACGCGGCCTTTGACGGAAAATATGTATACTGCACAAAGGATGG
>JAHZAW010000004.1:2880-23728 GCA_019423725.1 Clostridiales bacterium | reverse complement strand
CGTCCGATACCCACAGCTCAGAAATATCACCTCCTCCCTTTATGGTTGGAGCCGCTGAGCTTGAGACCGACCTGGAGACGGGCGAGACAAAGGTCATAAACTATGCTGCTGCCGTTGACTGCGGAACTCCCATAAATACCAACCTGGCCAGGGTCCAGGCAGAGGGAGGCATACTCCAGGGCATAGGTATGGCGCTTATGGAAAACATCACCTATGACAAAAAGGGAAATGTGCTTGAAAACTCATTTATGCAGTATAAAATACCTTCAAGGGAAGATATAGGACATATACAGGTGGAATTTGAGAGCAGTTATGAAAACGAAGGACCCTACGGAGCAAAATCCATAGGAGAAGTCGTTATAAACACCCCTTCCCCTGCCATAGCAGAAGCCCTCTACAATGCCACTGGAACACGTTTTTACGAACTTCCCATAACTCCTGAAAAAATAGCCATGGCCGTGGCAAAAAACGGCTCGCCATTTTTGAAGTGACAAAAAAGCATCATCTTTTAAAGATGATGCTTTTTTTATCCCCCTGTTTTTCTGTTTTCCCCTTTTTTAGTGACCGTTACATTTACGGTCTTTTCAACGGCATTTCCCCTGTCGTCTTCAGCCCTTATGTAAAGGCTGTATGTGCCGGGTATGTTCACATCTATGTTGTCCCTGTATTCAAGGGTGATATTTTCTTTGTTTCCCCTTATGTCTATATAATCGTCCACACAGAATCCGCTGCCTTCTTCTATATATATTTCCCTGGGCACATCTATGTCAAAATATGAGAAAGAAACCCATACATATATTATGACAGCTGCAAGGGCCGCCGCTGGCATCCACCTTTTCATACTCCCACCCCTAATACATAAATTTACTATGACATCTTTAATTTTAGTAAATATATTTACTAAAGTCAATAATATCATCAATAAAATGTTAACATCAAATCAAATGGCGGGTGATAATGTTGGACTATATGCAAAGATTAAGAAATTTAAGGGAAGACAGTGACAAAACACAGGCTGAGATAGCCGAGATACTCGGAACATCCCAGACCATGTATGCCAGATACGAACGCGGCGCCAATGAACTGCCCTTAAGGCATCTCATTACCCTCTGCAAATACTATAATGTCTCGGCCGACTATATCCTCGGTCTCTCAAATAAAAAGAAAAATATTTAAAAACCTCGGAAAATATGCTATCATCAAAAATAGTTCTTTTCCGAGGTGATTTTTTTGGATACTAAAATTTATATGCTCGTATATGATTTCGTTCAGAGACATAAGGCACTGCACAAGCCCATAATATTTATAAACGATATATCACCAAAAATCATGATGGTGCTTTTTTATGGTATGATGCCCATACTGGTATTGATGTTAGACAAAAGGATATTTGCCTTTGCCGCCATGCCACTAATAGAACTGGTGCTGGTGACCCGTTTCAGAAACTGGATCGACCGCCCCAGACCCTTCGACGTCCTTGATGTGACGCCCCTTGAGCACCATTCCAGCGGCCACAGCTTCCCAAGCCTTCACTGCTCCAGCTCCTTTGTCATAACCATGTCTCTTTTTTATATAAATACAGTTCTTGGGGTCATCGGACTTATAGTATCCATATTCGTGGCCGTCTCAAGGCTTTTTGCCGGAGTACATTATCCTTCGGATATACTCGCCGGAATATTGATCGGCCTGTTATTTGGAACTCCATATTTATTCATATAATAATTAAAGCGCTTATTTCTAAGCGCTTTTTGTTTTCTGTATTTATGCCTCTGATATTTTATCCCTCATCATAAGGTTATAAACCACATCTCTGGCATTGTCGCCATTGAAAAGTATGCCGTTTATGGCCTCGGTGATGGGCATGCTCACATTATATTTTTTAGCCAGTTCATAGGCCGCCTGGGCTGTGTTAACTCCCTCAACGACCATATGTACTTCCTTAAGGGCCTCATCAAGGGATTTGCCCTGTCCAAGAAGTATGCCGGCTCTCCTGTTCCTGGAGTGCATGCTGGTGCATGTAACTATGAGGTCGCCCATTCCGGAAAGTCCATAAAATGTCTTTTCCTCTCCGCCCATGGCTATGCCGAGCCTCTTTATCTCAGCCATTCCCCTGGTCATAAGGGCTGCCTTGGTATTGTCTCCAAAGCCAAGACCGTCGCTCATTCCAGCGGCCAGAGCGATTATGTTTTTCATGGCTGCTCCTATCTCCACACCTATGACATCGGTATTAGTATAGAGCCTGAAAACGGGATTGCTGAACTCATGCTGTATCATTTTGGCTATATCCTCATTTTTCGAGGCAATGACGGCCGCCGTGGGGATACCTCTGCCGACTTCTTCAGCATGGCTTGGACCTGAGAGCACTGCCACCTCGCACATGGGGGCACATTCCTTTATGACTTCGGCCAGGGTCTTGAGGCTTCCATCCTCCAGTCCCTTGGCTACGTTTACGATTATCTGCTCCTTCTTGAAATAGGGAGCGAATTTCTCCATATTTATCCTTACAAACTTTGAAGGTACCGCCGCGATTATTATTTCAGCGTCCTTTACAGCCTCCTGGGGAGATGTAACTATTTTTATTTCCTTCCTTATGGGAACTCCCGGAAGATATTCCTTGTGTTCTCCATCTTCGCGTATTCTTCTTGCCTCTTCCTCCTGCCATGACCATACTGTTACATCATGGCCGTATTTATCGAGCATGACCGCAAGAGCTGTTCCCCAGCTGCCGCTTCCGATAATGGATACCTTTTTCATAACTTACATCTCCTTCTTTTTGGGTTTAAGTTTTCCGATTATATCAAATCTGCTTTCCGTTCCGTTTAATAGTCTCTTGATATTCTGTCTATGCTTTATGAACGCCAAAACAGCCAGTGCCGATGTGAGCGCAACGGCCTCAGCGGGGTATCCCCATAAATAAAGCGTTACCGGTATGAGCACAGAAAGTATGAGTGAAGAAAGGGATACATATCCGATAAGCAGGATAAGTATGGCTATTATGTATACCAAAAGCGCCGGGAAAGGAAATGCTCCAAGCATCATTCCAAGCATGGCCGCTATACCCTTTCCTCCCTTGAATTTATTGAAAAACGGAAAATCGTGTCCAAGTATGGCACCTGCTGAGCCATAAAAACCGGCTACAACGGCATTTCCCTTGAACATAAAATAACATACATAAAATGCCGCCGCTGATTTCAAAATATCGCAGAAAAAGGTTATGAGCCCCTTTTTGATGCCAAGTACACGGACGGTATTAGTCGTACCCAGATTTCCGCTGCCCTTTTTGCTCAGATCCACATGATTGACCTTTCCTATAAAATACGCGGTCTGTATACAGCCAAAAAAGTAGCCTATCACAAGACATATAATTCTGAACATATCACTCTTTGTCTCCCTTTTGTCTTACAATGAAGTGTATTGGCGTTCCTTTGAATCCAAAGTTCTGCCTGAGCTGATTTTCGATATATCTTCTGTATGAAAAATGCATAAGCTCTCTGTCGTTGACGAAAATGACGAATGTGGGCGGTTTTATGCCTACCTGGGTCATATAGTATATTTTGAGCTGTCGTCCCTTTTCCGCAGGGGGCTGCTGCATGGCCATGGCCTCCACCAGCACGTCATTGAGCACACCGGTAGACACCCTCAAGGAGTTATTGGCGTATACTTCCTTGACCGTATCCAGCATCTTTATTACCCTCTGGCCCGTGAGCGCCGATATGAACACCCTGGGAGCATAGGCCATATATGCCAGCTCATTGGCTATATCCTTCAAAAACTTATTCATGGTCTTGTCATCCTTTTCGATGGCATCCCATTTATTGACCGCGATTATGGCAGCCTTTCCCCTTTCGTGGGCAATGCCTGCAATCTTTGTATCCTGATCGGTTATGCCCTCCTGGGCGTCTATTACAAGGACAGCCACGTCACATCTTTCCACTGCCGCAACGGCCCTTATTATACTGTATTTTTCTATGTCTTCTTTTATTTTGCTCTTTCTTCTCATGCCGGCGGTATCGATGAGCACATATTTCTGGCCGTCCAGCTCAAAGGGCGTATCTATGGCATCCCTTGTGGTGCCGGGGATATTGCTTACTATGAGCCTTTCCTCTCCAAGTATCCTGTTTATGAGGGATGATTTTCCTACATTTGGCTTACCGATGAGGGCTACCTTTATGACGTCCTCTTCCTCGGCATTTTCAGCGCCTTCGGGGAAGTGGGAGCATACGGCATCCAGCATATCTCCAAGGCCCAATGCCTGTCCAGCCGATACGGGATAAACCTCGCCTATACCCAGGCTGTAAAACTCATATACATCCAGGTTTTCCTTCCTCATATCGTCTACCTTGTTTACAGCAAGCACAACGGGCTTTTTAGTACGTCTGAGCATGTTTGCCACCTGGGCGTCAGCCTCTGTTACTCCCTGTTTTACATCGGTAACGAATATTATAACGTCCGCCGTCTCAATGGCTATCTGTGCCTGATTGAGTATCTGCTTTAAAATTATGTCCTCTGCATCAGGCTCCATTCCGCCTGTGTCTATAAGGGTAAATTTATAATTCAGCCATTCAACATCTGCATATATCCTGTCCCTTGTTACTCCCGGCTTATCCTGGACAATGGATATCCTCTCGCCGGCTAGCCTGTTGAATAGAGTCGATTTTCCTACATTAGGTCTGCCTACAACGGCAACTATAGGTTTGCTCATTTATATATCCTCCGTATTCATTATCTTTTTTACCAGACTGTCTGCGGAATTAAGGGCTATTTTTATTTTTATCCCCAACTCCCTTTCAATATCTGAAATGTAGATGTCATCAAGAAGCACCGTTTCTCCGTTTCTGAGCAGACTGTCAGGAAGTATAAGATATTCTCCCAGCTCTCTGCCCTTCAACTGGCCTATGATATCCCTGCCAGTAAGCAGCCCTGACACGGTTATCATATCTCCGAAAAAGTCATTTTTGATTCTATATACTTCTATATCCATATTGGGACACTTCTTCATTATCTCATCGGCCACGAGCTTTATGAGGTCATAGGCCGCATATCCCGTGGCAAGGGATATTTTCCTTTTTCTCTTTTCCCTGTCCTCGATGGAAGGCAGGAGGTCATAAAACTCCGACTTAAAGAGGGAAAGCATTCCGACACCGTTTTCAAACTGCTGGAAATCCTCATAGCACTCCGGCTCAGGTATTTCCCTTTCCGCCTTAAGATAAAACTCATCGGCAGCATATACTATCCTGGAACCGAATTTTTCCAGGTTTTTATTCTGCCAGCCTTCTATCTGGTCAATTACAAGGGCAGCGTCTTCCTTTGTGAAGGGGTCCTGTTTGAACAGTCCATCCCTGTACTTCGTAAGCCCCACGGGCACCACTGACATGCTCCTGGCATGGGGGAAGAACTTCGTTACGTCCTCTATGGTTTTATCCAGTTCGGCCCCGTCATTTACTCCCTTACAGAGCACCACCTGAAGATGCAGCTCTATGCCCGCATCAGCCAGACGCTTCATCCTCTCCATGATGTTGCCTGCCTTATTGTTGTGGAGCATCATCTTCCTTAATTCCGGATTGGTAGTATGAACGGAAATGTTTATGGGTGAAAGATGATAATATATTATCCTGTCTATGTCGCTGTCCTTCATATTTGTAAGGGTGACATAGTTTCCCTGAAGGAATGAAAGCCTTGTGTCATCATCCTTAAAATAAAGGGTCTCCCTCATGCCCTTTGGCAGCTGGTCTATGAAGCAGAATATACATTTGTTTCTGCAGCTCCTGGCATTATCCATAAGGCCGCTCTCAAATATTATCCCAATATCCTCATCATAGTCCTTCTCTATCTCAGCCTCATATTCCTCTCCTTCGGCATCCTTGAGTATCATCTCCAGATATTCGTCATTTATCATATATCTGTAGTCAAATACGTCCTTTATCTCTTTGCCGTTTATGGAAATGAGTATGTCGCCGGGCTCTATGCCTATCTCCTCGGCTATGCTCCCCGGCTCAACGCTTATTATAACATTTTCTTTTTTATTTACATTAGTATTTTCCAAAAAATTACCTCATTTCAAAAAAAGGAAGGCTCCCATGGTGCCGCGCTCTTCTCCCATGACACGGTGGGAATAGAATATATCCGGCCTGCACATGGTACACAGTCCGCTTATCTCTATGTTCTCTTCCCTGACGCCGCACTCCATAAACATCTCTTTATTTATGCCCCAAAGATCAATCTTATATTTGCCCGGGTATGTCTCATCATCCCTTATGTATTTACCAGCAAAATCAAAATTTTCATTAAATATGTCCACCACCGGCTTATCCACCTGGAAACAGCATTTTCCTATGGACGGTCCAATGGCAGCTGTCACATCGGCGGGGTCTGTGCCATACTCCTCTTTCATCCTTTTGAGCATTTTTTCTCCCATACGGTCAGCGGTTCCCCTCCAGCCGGAATGGGCCATACCAATGGCCTTATTTTTCCTATCCACAAAATAAAGGGGTACACAGTCCGCATGGAATGTCACAAGCACTATGCCCTTTTTATTTGTTATGAGCCCGTCGGCCTCTATGCGCTCCAGGTCGTCCCTGAATCCCATGCCTTTGAGGTTTTCCTCAGCCTTTACTATTTTTGTGGAATGTACCTGTCTCAGGGTAACACAGTCTTCCTTCCTTACCCCAAGGGCAGAACATATTATATCAAAATTTTTATCGACGTTTTCCTTTTTATCCCCTCTTGAAAATCCCAGGTTCAGGGAGCTCAGATATCCTTCGCTGACTCCTCCCAGCCTTGTGGTGAAACAATGTCCCACGATCCCGGTCTTATCAAGACTTTCAAATGTATAGTACTCAAGTTCTCCCTTTTTATTCAATACCATGGACATGACCTCCATTCAAAAGCGTTTTCCATATATCTTATATATTTCCTGCCATTCCTGTCCATCACTTCCGCCACATCGAACCTTATATTTTCCCTGTCATCATTTTTTGAAACATACACCATGGCGGACCTTATTATCCTTATCTGTTTCTGTCTGGTCACAGCCTCCGACGGGTAGCCGCTTTCTGCGCTTTTACGGTATTTCACTTCTATAAATACCGTTGTGTCCCCGTCCTTAGCGATTATATCTATTTCTCCGGCAGGACAGCTGTAATTTCTCTCTAAAATGCTGTATCCCTTATTCTTTTCTATCCACAGCGCCGCCGCTTCCTCCGCGGCATTTCCTACGATCCTGTTGTTTTTCATATCTCCACGAAATTTTTGATAAATGTTCTTCTATGTATGGGGCAGGGTCCAAGCCTCTTGAGCGCTTCTATATGCTCCGCTGAACCATAACCCTTATTCCTGTCAAATCCATATCCCGGATAAACTTCCTCATAGGCGCTCATCATAGCGTCCCTCTCCACCTTGGCTATTATGCTGGCCGCACCTATGGATATGCTCCTGGCATCTCCATGGATTATGCCCTTCTGGGGCATGGTTATCTCCGGTATGGTGACCGCATCAGCCAAAACAAAATCCGGCTTTATTTTAAGCCCCTCTATGGCCTTTTTCATAGCCCTGTAGGTGGCCTGAAGTATGTTTATGTCGTCTATTTCTTCGGGTGAGGCTGAACCAAAGGCATAGGCCAGAGCCCCTTCCTTTATTTTCTCCGAAAGATACTCCCTTTTTGAGGCTGAAAGTTTCTTGGAATCGTTTATGCCCTCTATGGCACAGTTTTGGGGAAGTATGACTGCCGCCGTTATGACGGGTCCGGCTAAAGGTCCTCGTCCCACCTCGTCTATGCCTGCGATGAGCTCATATCCCTTTTTTCTCAGTTCCATCTCAAAGGCGGATATTTCCCTGAGCCTCTCCATCTCCTTTAAATGGGCGTCATATTTCTTCTGATATTTTTCCATAAGTTTTACGACCCCGGCTCTGTCATCATCTTTGAGATCCTGGAGCCTGAGCGGTATATCATTTATGGGGGTATTTTCTAATAATTCCTTTATCTCATTTATTTTAACAGACAACTCTAACACCTCAACTTTATATTATACACAACCCTCGGCCCTATGGCAACAAAAGAGCCAAAAGAGCATTTATAGATTTTTAAGACAGTTTATACTTCATAATAAGTTGATATATTGAAAAACTTATGCTAGATTTAAATTAAAAATTTTATGTTCTATGGAGGGATACAATGGAAATCAGACACCTTAATTCCAATGATGATTTATCTAAAATAAGCCATATTTATGAGGAAAGCTGGAAATATGCCTATAAAAATATAATTCCTCAAACATTCCTTGACAGCATTCCATGTGGAAACTGGATACCCCATTTAAAATCCCCTGAAATGAATATTCTGGTTATGCTGGATAATGGGAAGTTTATAGGCGTATCTACTTACTGCCGTTCCAGATTCTTTGACTTCCAGGATTTTGGCGAAATAGTGTCCATATATCTTCTTCCTGAATATATGGATAAGGGTATCGGAAAACAGCTTCTTGACAAAACCATATCTGAATTATCTAATTTGAACTTTAAAAATATATTTTTATGGGTCCTTGAAGAAAATATCAGAGCAAGAAAATTTTACGAAAAATCAGGCTTCGTTTTAAGCGGGAAAATTTTAGAAGACAATATAGGCGGAAAAATACTCAAGGAAACTGCCTACACCTATAATATTTAATTTTTTGTCTGCATTTTAGGCCGGCAGTACTATCATCCCTATACCGCTACTTAACCTTTAATGCCCGAAATTTTCTTAAAAGTTCTAATAAAAGCAAAAAGGACAGAACTGTTATTAGCCAGCCTGTCCGTCATTCTGCTGCGAAATATTCTCATTTATCATCGTATACAGTTTTAACTGCATATCCTTTTTTGCCTTTGATTCATTGTCAAAGACCGTTATAAAGGAATCCCTGCTTTTTCTTGTGGTAACTATGTATCCGCCGCTGTTTGTATCAGATACCGCCGTGTTGGAATCAAAAAATTCCTGCGGTTTCTCTGTAAAATACATATACCAAACATTGTCATCATCTATCCAAAGCAAGTGTCCATTATTTTTCATATATGCTATAAACTCCTCAAGACACCAGTCGTTTTCATAAAGTATATCCGAAAACGGCTGTCCCAGATACCTGATATGCCATGGTTCATAACCTATCTTTGTATAGACTTCCTTTTCCTTGGGATACCTGACAACAAAACCATATTTATGGCAGTTCTCCTTTATCCATACTCCGGCTTCCGTCTCAATGAAATCCTCCTCAAGAGATCCGTCATTTGAAAGGTCTATGGCAAGGGCCGTCTGATGCTCACTGGCTCCCGGAAGAGCTATGTATCTGCTGGTGCCCTTTATGGCATCGGCTATATCAACACCGCTTTCCACCGCACTGTTCACATCCCTGTTATATACTTCCTCCTGCCTGTCATAGGAACGGTATGTACTTACTACCATCGGTGCCTCTCCCAGTTCCTTTTCCATATCTGAAAGCATCCTTGATAAAGACGCTGCCGCTTCTTCATTGAGATAATATGAGGTATCCTTATACTGGACCATATCCGGCACATAGTCCCTTGATATAGTATGGCTTGAGTTTACCAGTCTCAATATACCGGTATCGACAAATGTATCCCCGAAAACCGGCACGCTCATTATTACTGCTAAAACCATGGCTGTCAACGCCGTTGACGCCTTTGACATACTGCGACACCTTCCTTCATTTTTCGATGTTTTATATTATAAAAGGTTTTTCCAGGATTGGCAATATCAAAACCTGGGATTAAGAAGTTATTAAAAAACCCCTCTGCGTTATACAGAGGGGTTTTATCCTTATACTATTTTAAGACCGCTTCCAATTTCATCATATATCCCGGCCACCATGTTCAATATCCTTTTTTCACAAAGCATATAATTCCTGGTATCCGGATTGAGCAAGAGACGGCTGCCAAGTTCCTTTGCCCTTCTCTCATCCTCGTCAGAATGATTCATCATAAGTGACGCCCTCAGACGTTTATAGGCGTTAACGCTCTCCATCTCGTCCGGAGCGATCTTTGCCCTGGCCTTCATATACTCACGGTATTCCTTCGTATCCGCCAGAGCCGCCACCAGTTTCCCAACGGCGTTTTCCACATTTTTCATTTAGTTTACCTTATATCTCCATGATTATGGGCAGTATGACAGGACTTCTCTTGGTCTTCTGCCAGAGGAAATTTTTAAGCGTGTCTTTTATTACGTTTTTGATGTTCGACCAGCCGGAGATATGTCTTGTCTCGCACTTCATAAGGGCGTCGTTTATGACATTTCTCGCCTCTTCCATAAGGCCTTCGGATTCTCTCACATAGACAAAGCCTCTGGAGATTATATCCGGTCCGGCAAGTATCGTTCCTGAAGCTGAATCTATGGTTACAACTACCACCATAAGTCCATTTTCTGAAAGGTTCTTCCTATCCCTGAGAACTATATTGCCAACGTCTCCGACACCGAGGCCGTCAACGAGCACCTGTCCAGCAGGCACCGTACCGTTTATCTTGGCGTCTTTTTTGGAAAGCTCCAGGACATCTCCGATATTCATTATAAATATGTTTTCCCTGGGTATGCCAAGGGATACAGCTATGTCCTTATGGCTGAGAAGATGCACATACTCGCCATGGACGGGCATAAAATACTTGGGCTTCACAAGGGAAAGCATAAGTTTCAGCTCTTCCTGTCTGGCATGTCCTGATACATGGATATCCGCTATTCCTGAATATACCACGTCAGCGCCCTTTCTTGTGAGCTCATTTATTACATTTGATATATTTTTTTCGTTTCCTGGTATGGATGACGCACTGATTATTATTTTATCACCGGGTTTTATGGAAACCTGTTTATGCTCATTGGATGCTATCCTGGAAAGAGCCGACATGGTCTCTCCCTGGCTTCCTGTGGTGATTATAACAAGTTTGTCATCGGGATAGTTTTTTATCTCGCTTATGTCTATGAGTGTGTTATCCGGCATATTGAGATATTCCAGCTCTATGGATGTTTTAACGGCATTGACCATGCTTCTTCCTATTATGGCCACCTTTCTGCCGTATTTATAGGCTGAATTGACTATCTGCTGGATACGGTGGATATTGGATGAGAATGTGGCCACCATTATCCTGTTTTTAGGCGTCTCCCTGAAAATGTTGTCAAATACCCCTCCAACTGAGCTTTCTGACATGGTAAAACCCTTTCTTTCGGCGTTGGTGCTGTCGCTCATAAGCAACAGCACTCCATCCCTGCCAAGCTCGGCAAATCTATGGAGGTCCAGTATCTCTCCGTCAATGGGCGTATAGTCCACCTTGAAGTCTCCTGTATGGACTACAACTCCCACCGGTGTAGTTATGGCCAATGCCACCGCATCAGCTATTGAATGGTTCGTGTGGATGAATTCCACCTGGAAACATCCCAGTTTTACCTTTTCTCTGGGGACTACTGTGTGGAGAGTAACAAGCTTGTTGAGTCCGTGTTCCTTAAGTTTGTTCTCAAGAAGTCCCAGTGTAAGAAGCGTTCCGAATACCGGGACATTTATCTCTTTAAGGACGTAGGGAAGAGCTCCGATATGGTCTTCGTGTCCATGGGTCAGCACGATGCCCCTTATCTTCTCCATATTTTTGATAAGGTATGACGTATCTGGTATGACCAGGTCTATTCCAAGCATATCGTCCTCAGGGAATGCAAGACCGCAGTCGATTATTATTATATCGTTGTCATATTCCAGGACCGTCATGTTTTTACCGATCTCCTGTAATCCGCCCAAAGAAATCACTTTTAACTTTGGTTTTTTTGAAGCCAAAAAAACACCTCCTGTTCCTGTATTTTTATATATATCACACCGGCCGCCCGTCGGCTGCCTATGTAAAAATCCAATTCATATATTTTATATATTTCTATTTTCTATGTTTATATGTGTCCTTATCCATCTCTGCTCCCAACATGGAGCCAAAAAATGTAGTTAACTAATAGACTTGTCGATCTTTCTATGCCGTAAAGCTCTTATGCCTTAAAATGGCCAGTACATGGTAAAACGGACACAACAAAATCACCGAAGTATCCCTTCGGCAAAAAATTTTTCATATATCAGTATTCAACGTCGTAATCGTCGCTCTCAAAAAGTGCAGCAGCAGCCTCGAACTCGTCGTCGTCATCGATCACCGCATATGTTATATCCTCGTCGGATTCGCTCACTACCTTGAGCACAGCTGCTTCAGCCTCATCATTGTCAATGTCGCAGCTCTCTATCACAAGCAGGTATTCCGTTTCATTAAGAGTCTTTCTGTCGATAACTACAAACTCTATTTCTTCCTCTGTCTCGTCGTCGATCATTGTGATGACTTCCATTTCCTCATC
Source organism: Clostridiales bacterium (assembly GCA_019423725.1). Lineage (GTDB taxonomy): Bacteria > Bacillota > Clostridia > Lachnospirales > Anaerotignaceae > Metalachnospira. The sequence continues at coordinate 11,376 of JAHZAW010000004.1, read as the reverse complement.
AAGGTCTTCACTGTTGTTAAATTCGTCTGACATTTTTTTCTCCCTTTCTTATCTTCTGCTGTCAAGATATCCCTGAAGTATGAATACCGCCGCCATCTTATCGATGACGCTTTTTCTCTTGTCGTGGCTCAGTCCAGCCTCCATCATGGAATTGTTGGCAGCTACGGTACTGAATCTTTCGTCCCACAGCACCACCGGTATTTTGGGGAATCTCTTCTCTAAACGTTCCTTATACGCCTTTGTTTTTTCGCAGCGTACACCTTCGCTGTTGTCAAGATTTTTCGGGTATCCCAGAACTATCGTGTCAACACCGTATTCATTTATTATTTGTTCGATCCTGCCAAGGCTCTGTTTATACTCGGCAGGATTGTTCCTTCTTATTATTTCAAGTCCCTGTGCGGTCAGTCCCAGTCCGTCGCTTACGGCAACTCCCACTGTCTTATCCCCCAGGTCCAGTCCTAAAATACGCAAAGTATTCTTCCTTTCAGTCTATTGGCTCCGCCCTTAGGGCAGACTGCCATCAGGATCTTTTTCTGAGATAATCCTTTACTATCTCCTCAAGTATTTCGTCTCTTTCCAGCTTTCTTATTATGCTTCTGGCGTTCTTATAGCTGGTTATATATGTGGGGTCTCCTGAAAGTATATATCCTACAAGCTGGTTGACAGGATTATATCCCTTCTCCTCAAGGGCAGCCGTTACCGTCAGTATTATTTTCTCAGCCTCGCTGGTATATTCCTTCTCAACTGAGCTGAATCTCATAGTTTCGTTCATTGAATTTTTCTTTTCCATATTATCACTCCCATGTAAAGAAAATTCTAATCTTCATTAGTATTAATTAATTCTATAATAAATTTTCCAGATTTGCAATGTAATTAGGAAAGTCTTAACTTTTTAAAGTATCCTTCCATGAGCTTTTTCATCCTCAGATGACAATATCTCCGTATCAAGTATCTTATTCCTTACATTTTCTCCGCTTTTTGAAAGCACCCTTATATAATTTGTGGTATAGCCCTCATATATACCGGGCTCTATCTCCCTTTCATATAAAACAGGCATTACCCTTCCCTCAAATCTCTTTATGAACTCGTCAGCCATATGGTCACTGGCCTCTATGAGCTTTGAGGTGCGTTCATTTTTAACGGCATTATGTATCTGATTGGGCATTACCGCAGCCGGTGTACCTCTTTTTGGTGAGTAGGGGAAGGCGTGAATTTTAGCAAATCCTATCTTTTTTGCAAACTCCAGGCTTTTTTCAAAATCCTCATCGGTCTCATCGGGGAATCCCGCTATTATATCCGTTGTTATGGCCACATCGGGGAAATACTTCCTCAATATTTCCACAGCCTTCTCATAGCCCGCCGTATCATATTTCCTATTCATCCTCTTGAGGGTCCTGTCACATCCGCTCTGCAGCGACAGATGGAAATGGTCACATACCTTATCCAGCTTTGAAAGCTCGCTGGCAAACTCCTCTGTGACGATGCCTGGCTCCACGGAGCTGAATCTTATCCTCTCGATGCCATCCTGCTCCTGCACCCTCTTTATCACATCCAGCAGTGTGGTATCCTTAAGGTCCCTGCCGTAGGAGGCAACATGTATGCCCGTAAGTATTATTTCCTTGAAACCGTTTTCTGCCAGCACCTTTACCTCTTCCATTATATCCTCGGGGTCCCTGCTTCTTATGGGTCCCCTGGCATAGGGTATTATACAATAGGAGCAGAACTGGGAACATCCATCCTGTATCTTAAGATATGCCCTTGTCCTGTCGGCAAGCTTACTTATTTTAAGATGCTCAAATTCCCTTTCCTTTGATATCTGGCCGACGGTGCTCACAACGCCCATTTCCGGCACATAGCTTTCCACCAGTTCAACTATATCCTTCCTGCCCTTTGTGCCTATTATGAGGTTCACCCCTTCGATATTTTTTATCTCCTCAGGAGCGGTCTGGGCATAACAGCCGATGGCAGCCACCACAGCGTCGGGATTCTGTCTTTTTACCTTCCTCATGAGCTGTCTGCTTTTTTTATCTCCGAAATTGGTCACAGTGCATGTATTTATTATATAAATATCAGCCTTTTCATCTATATCAACTATCTCGTAGCCCTTTTCGGCAAAGAGCTCAGCGATGGCCTCGCTCTCATACTGGTTAACCTTGCATCCCAGCGCATGACTGGCAACTTTTTTCATCAGCTTATCTCCTCAATAATACTTTTTATGGTCTTGATGACGGAATCATCATCATTGGTCCCGATAACATTTTTAGCCCTGCTCCTGACATATTCATCGGCATTGAGCATGGCAAAACTATGTCCCACCTGGTCAAACATCTCTATATCGTTGAAATTGTCCCCAAAGGCAACGGCCTCTTCCTTTTTGATACCGTAGCGGTCCATTATGTTCTTAAGGGCAACGCCCTTATTTACGTCTATATTCAAAAAATCCAGGCTGTTATATCCGGAAAGGGTCATATGGACCTTTCCTTCAAATTTCGGCTTCATGATCTTCAATGTCCTCTCTCTGGGGTCCACATTGTCAAAAAGCCCTATCTTGAATATATCCTCGTCTATGCTTTTCAGATCGTCCACACATTTTATCTCATATCCAAAGGCCGGTTTTCTCATGATCTCCGCAAGCTCAGGCATATCGGTATATGAATATTTCTTGCCGCAGATGAAAAGGGCCACATCATCTATTTTTTCCGCCGTATCAAGTATTTCTTCCACTATATCATGGTCCATGGCGTTGATATAGAGCTCCTCATCCCTTCTTACGGCATATCCGCCGTTTTCGGCAATATATATTACATCATCGTCCACCGGAGAAAATTTTCTCTTTAAAGACATAAGCTGTCTTCCGCTGGCGGCCGCAAACATTATACCCATACTTTTAAGCTTCTCTATTATATCATATATCTCTATATTAAGTCTCCCCTCACTATCAAGGAGAGTACCATCCATATCAGTGGCAATAAGTTTGATCATAAGTCCACCTCCGTTGTCACATTTTTTGCAGCTGTTGTGTAAAACCATCACGCTTTATTATTTCCGCTAATTATTTATTTTAACACAATAAATCAGGCGAAACAACCGAAAACATCAATTGCCGCACTTTGGCAAGGTTTGTTTCTTTTTTTAAAATCAAAAGAGGCGTTCTGTCCGAACGTCTCTCAAAAGCCGGCGGATAACTGTGTTAAATACACAAAGCTGTTTTTTTTAATAAAATATCCGCTGTATATTTTTTCACTTTTTCCTATTGGTGAGCATAAGGCCGCTCATCAGTGCCGTAAACGGTGCCACGGTCACAAGGCCGAAACTTCCCACCAGGGTGTCCAATACCTCCGAGGCCACATATTTATAGTTGAGTATGTTTATTATGGGCGTTCCCTGGGCCATAAATGTCATAAGAAGGGCTATATATCCTCCGGAATATGCCAAAAGCAGTGTGGTGGTCATGGTTCCCATGGCTGCCCTTCCCACGTTCATTCCAGACTGGGCCGCCTCTTTCCAGGATATATCCGGTTTTTTATGCACTACCTCATTGACCGCTGAGGTTATATCCACAGAAAGATCCATCATGGCTCCCGAAGCCCCTATGAATATGCCGCTTACGAATATCTGGGTCAGATTCAGATTCTGGTATCCGCTGTAAAGCAGTGTCTCAGAATAGGACATCACAGCTCCGTGGATCTTGAACATATCCGTAAATAACATTCCTATTATACAGGTGGTAGCCGTTCCAAGCATGGAGCCCATAAATGCCGTCAGTGTCCTTTTATCGACTCCGTACACCAGAAATATTATCACAGCCGTAAGCACCACCGTTATGCCCATTCCCACAAATACCGGGTTCATGCCCTTAAGATAGCAGGGGACAAGTATCTTCCATATCATAAGCACCGTTATTATAAAGGAAAGGACCGCAAATACTCCGTTTTTACCCGCAAAAATAATTAGGAGTATTATGAACATGGCTGCAAGTATGAGCTCCTTATCCACCCTGTAATGGTCTGTCATGGTGACTGAAGTTATAGCTCCTGCCTCGTCATAGCTCACCACCACCAGAGCCTCATCCCCAGGGGCATATATTTTGTCATTTTCTAGGGAGCCTGAAAGCATATTCACGCCTTCTACCGTTTGTCCCTCAAACATTCCATCCAGTATCATAAGCTCGCATCTCTGCTCCCCTGACTGGATAAGTCCCGTATTTATTACACTGCTCTCATCAGTGCTTATTACCTCAGCTTTGCATTTCTCACTTTCCGTATATATAAGAGCACCCTCATAGCCAGTGGGTATGGCTATGAGGATGATTATAAGAAGAAAGCCTAGGATAAGCTGAGTCATATAATTCAGTTTATTTGATAATGCTTTCATTTATTTTACTCCGATTATTTTACGCCTGTTAATTTAGCAAGATTGAAGAAGATGTCTGTGTTGTCATAGTAGCCTTCAAAGAGGTCCTGTCCCTGTCCCATTGCAAGCACTTCTACAGGAAGTCCTGTGTGTGCGTATGATGAGAAGCTGATGCCTGATTTATTATTGAGAAGGTGTGTTATCGTAACTGTTAGGGGTTCGTATGTTCCGTAAAGTACATATTCTTCCTGTGTGAGTTCTTCGCTCTCTCCTGCCATTGTCTTGTCATAGGCAGCCTTTAACTTATTGTATTCATAATCTGTGAGTACCAGTGTTTCGTCCTCTGCCTGGGCTGCATTTGCGCTTGTCACAAGTCCGAAAAGGTTCTGTACATCTTTGAGAACGTCCTCAAAGCTTGTTTTATTTTCTTTATATCCTGCCACATAGTCAGAGTCAAATTTTGCGTAGGATATTTTCTGGTTTTCAAGGTTTGTAAGGAATGTGTCATAGTCTGTTCCAGCAAATCCTATGGTAAGTCCACCTGTCTCGTGGTCGCCTGTTACAAGGATGAGTGTTTCATCGGGATGCTGGTTATAGAAGTTTACAGCCTCCTGTACTGCCTCATCAAGGGCAACTGTATCACTGATAGTCGCTCCGGCATCATTAGCATGGCAGGCCCAGTCGATCTTTCCGCCTTCTACCATCATAAAGAAGCCCTTATCGTTATCAAGTACTTCGATTCCCTTTTTAACATAGTCCTTAAGCGCCCATTCGCCTTCTTCAAGGTCCATATCGTAGCTCATAGAGTCAGAATCAGCAAGGGTCTCATCGATGATGATCGTCTTTCCTGTGGCAGCTGTTACCTTCTCAGCCTCTGCCTTTGTGTCTACTACTGTGTATCCGTTTTCCTCTGCTAATGTGTAGAGGTTTTTCTGTGTTCCGTCTCCATCGGGCTTAAGAAGTCCGCCGCCTGCAAAGTAATCAAATCCGCTCTCCACAAGCTCCTCACCGATCTCATAGTAGTTGTTTCTTGATGACTGATGTGCATAGAATGCAGCAGGTGTGGCATGGTTAAGGTTTACGGATGAGATGATGCCGATCTTATATCCAAGCTGGTCTTTGAGTTTTTCAGCTATGGTCTCATATTCTTCGGTCTTTGCCTCATTCATATTGATGGTTCCGCTGTATGTCTTGTTTCCCGTTGAAATGCTCGTTGCCGTTGATGCTGAGTCAGGGCAGAATGATGAGCTGTCATAGGTCTGTGCTGAACCAGCCACAGGGAAGTTGAGCATTGTAAGGTTTTTCTGTGATTCAACGATGTCGTTGTTATTTGTATCCTTAAGTGAGCTCAAATAATAATTTGTAAGCTGTATCTGGGGATAGCTCATTCCGTCGCCGATAAATAAGAATACATACTTAGGTGCCTTTGTGACGGATGCCGTTGACGCTGAAGATGCCGCATTATTTGTAACTACAGCAGCTTCCGCTTCGTTTACGCCATATCCCGCAGCCGCAGCCGTAACTCCGATGGCGGCAGCACACATTAAAGCTATGCTTTTTCTGAAATTCATTTTCAATTCCTCCGTTGATTTAAAATATTGTCTGCGCTTACTTTTTTTGCTATTTGTTACAAGGATTATTATAAAAATGGGCTGTTAAATCAGAAACCGCCGGTATATAAAATTTATTTTAAAAATTCTAATCAAATATTAAGAATTCTCTAAAGGGGTCAATGGGGGACTTTCACAAAGGCTGAACTAGTCGTACTTATCAATAATATATCAAATATGTGATTTAAAAAGCCCCTCTAAGAGGGGCTTTATTTTATCCTTTTATGATGTTTAAACAAATTCCACGCCGGTCATTTTGGCTATCTCTACCGACTGCAGAGGCGATATTTTAAGGCCTTTTAGCTCGTTCAAATTTTCTGACACCGTTATACCTTCGATATCACATTCCGAAAGGTCCACGCCCTTAAGGGGAGTTTTGAAAAAGTCCGTATTTCTCAGGTCTGTATTTTTGAACTTGGTTTTTTTAAGGCTGGTCTCCGTTATGAAGCTTTCCTTCATCATGCAGTCATTGAAAACTGTATTTTCCATCACAGAGTTTGAAAAATTGGCATAATGAAAGGAGACCTCATCAAATTTACATTCCCTGAGCCTTGAGCCCTCAAACAGACAGCTGTCGGCCCTGCATTCTGAAAGGACTGATTTTCTCCAATAGCTTTCCCTAAAGGATGAGCCTGACAGTGCACAATTTTCAAAATGACATTCCATAAATGATGCCTTTGTAAAATCGCAGTTGATGAATTTACAGTTTATAAAGCCCACATTCCTGAACTCACCTTCTCTGAAGCTCATATCCTCCACAGACTCATATTCAAAGGTCATATCATTTATATATATTTCGTCCGTGTCTTTTATAAATTTCTCTATCATTTTTCCTCTCCCATAAAAAAAGCGTGTCCCTTGGGACACGCAAAAGTCTAGTAATATTTTTCAGCATATCATGGTCAGAAGCGGCAGTATTCTGGATGCCACCGCCAGACTTTTTCCGCTCAGCCACATTACATAGGGCCTCAGCTTATTCCACTTTTCCGTGGGCTCCAGGCTGGAAGTGCATATGGTCTCTATCTCATCCAGTTTAGTCGAGATCTCTTCCTTTTCCTTCTTATTTATTTTTTCGCTCCTGTCTATGAGGAGCCTTACCTGGTCAAAATCTTCCCTGCAGTAGGGCCTGATATTAAATTCGCTGTTGTTTTCCTTAAGCAGACCTTCATTTTTATACCCATTATCCCTGAAGGCTTCCAGACGGCTTATTATGAGCTTTAAATTAGCACGATATGTATCACCGCTGTTATTTTTCTTCTCATAGGCAGAGATGACCTTCATGTCCTTATCAAACCCGTCAATAATATTTGTGTACTTATGGATCATCTTGCCAAACAGCTGGCCCATCCTCTCCCAGTCAAAGGAATAGTTGTCCCACTCCTTCTTACAGTACTCAATGTCGTTATTGACCATCCTTTTAAGTTCGTAATCCAGCATAAAAGCACCTCCCCTTAGGGCAGCCTGTTTTATTTTGAAGTCCTCTTCATCTTCTTGAGCTCATCCTTCATCTCGGGGCTGACCCTGTAGGACTCCCTCATCTTTGCTATGTCCTTATTGTATACCATATCATTCAGTCTGCTTATTTTCATATATTCAAATGTTTTTTCGGGAAATTTTGTCATAAACTCAGCCAGCAGCCAGGCAGCACCCATGGAGTCATAATATCCCGCATATTCCAGAGAATCCACTATCTTTATGACGCTGTCCATATGTTCCTCATCCACAAAACACTGGAGCATGGAAACAAGACCGAACCTGGCCTCAAATTCTCTGCCGGAAACAGCCTTTTCTTTGGCGTAATCCCAGAAAATATCCTTTTCTCCTGTCTTGAGCTTGATAGTGCTGCATACGGTGTCACATACTCCCCAGCCGTCTATAAAGGGGATAAATTTTTCCGTATACTCCAGTTTTTCATTGATGTCAGCCTTTGAGTAATATATGCTCATGCCGGCTGTGAGTTTTTCCTCATAATAATAACTCTCATTCAATCCCTGGACATATTCTCTCCAGCCATCCTTTGCCAGTTCACGGGCGGTCTTTCTGACCTCTCCTACCCTTACACCGATCTGTGGAGAGCTTGAAGTCTGGAGCTTCTCGTTAAAAGCCCTGTAATCATCTTCGGCTAAAGCCATAAACCTTTCCCTGATTTCTTCAAATGTCATAACTCAAACACCTGTCCGGGTTTTTCTATCCTCATTATCCTGTTTCTGTAGTCCCTTGTCCTGATATCGCCCTTCATCAGGTCAAATATCCTGTAGTCTTCCCAGAAATGCATGGGGAAAATATGCTTGATATCCACATTTCTCATAAGATAATCTATGGCCAGTATATACTTATCCCCAAGCCTTGTATCCACCGGTACAAAGCCGATATCCATACTCATGCCCTTTATCTTATCGATCTCAGAAGTATACTGCTGCTTTATCATGTTATTGAAAGCATCGCTTTCCTCGTTCCAGTGCCACCAGTTCAGGTCTCCAGCATGATATATATTCATTCCATTGGCATGGACTATGAATGCCCCGCCCTCATC
>JAHZAW010000004.1:0-2870 GCA_019423725.1 Clostridiales bacterium | reverse complement strand
CCACCTGTATGCCGTCGATTATATATCCTTTGTTGGCACTCACCACCGTAACATTGGGGATAGTTTTATCATATTTGCAGTCCTTTGAAAGCACATATTTCACATTTTTATCCTGCCATTTGAAAATTTCCTTATCATAATGGTCCTGATGGAAATGTGATACGAATACATATACATTTTTATCCTTAAAGGCGTTAAGGTCGATATTGTTCATCTTTCCTCCCGCCGTATAATAGTCAAAAACAAGACAGTATTTTCCTGTCTCTACCATAAATCCACTGTGATATAAATAGGTTACTTTTGCCATATAACTCCTCCGTTTATTTTATAACATAATTATATATCCATGCCATTGGCTTGTCAAAAGTAATGGTTTCCCTTTTTACCCCAATATTCATTTTTTGATAGCTTTTTAAATGCCCCTATAGTATACTTATAACAAATAATATCAAAGGAGGAATGATTATGAACGACAGAATTGACTCTGCCCTCGGATATCAGAAGGCTGACATCGTTCTCAGGAACGCAAAATATGTCAACGTATTTACCAACGAACTCCTTGACGGAGATATTGCCATAAAAGACGGATATTTTGTAGGCATCGGCGACTATGAGGGATTAACTGAAATCGATTTAAAGGGAAAAACCGTTATCCCTTCCTTCATAGACTCTCATATACACCTTGAATCTTCCATAGTATCACCCTATGAATTTGCCAAGGCTGTCATCCCCCATGGAACTACAGCTGTGGTCGCTGACCCCCATGAGATAGCCAATGTCATCGGAACCGACGGAATAGACTACATGCTCCAGAGTACAGCAGGCCTGCCTTTGGATGTATTTATAATGCTCCCTTCCTGCGTTCCCGCAACGCCCGATGAAGAAAACGGAGCTAATCTTTCCCACCATGAATTAGTACCGTATTTAAGGGAAGATAGAGTTCTTGGTCTGGGCGAGGTCATGAATGCTCCCGGAGTTATAAACAAAGACTTTGAACTTTTAGAGAAAATAACATCCACACTGGCATATGGCAAAAAGATAGACGGACATGCCCCCGGTGTCATCGGAAAGGATCTTAACGCCTACATAACCGCCGGTGTTACATCAGACCATGAGTGTACTACCCTGGAAGAAGCCCTTGAAAAACTCAGAAAGGGTATGTGGATAGCCATCAGAGAAGGTACAGCGGCTAAAAACCTTGAAGCTCTTGTTAAGCTTTTTGATGAAAAGTATCATTTCCGCTGCCTGACCTGCAGTGATGACAAACACCCCGGAGACATACTCAAGCAGGGCCACATGGACTACATAGTCAAAAAGGCCGTATCCCTTGGAGCAAATCCCATACTTGCCATCAAGACAGCTACCATAAACGTGGCAAAGCATTTCCAGATAAATGACGTGGGAGCCATCGGCATAGGATACAAAGCCAATTTTGCCGTTGTGGATGATATAAGGGCTTTGAACATACTTTCAGTATATAAGGAAGGAAAAGAGATATACAGTACAGAAAACGGCCTCATATCCTTTGACCATCCTAAGGTTGACAAAAAACTTATGCTGAGGGTAAAACATACATTTAACATAAAGGAACTCGTTCCCTCTGACTTTGAGATAGAAAAACAGCCTGAATACACTGTTATAGGTCTGCACAATAAGCAGATAACAACGGAAAAAATAATAACTTCCGATGTTTCAGACTGCGTTATGCTGGCAGTGGCAGAAAGGCACAAGGGCACAGGCCATATCGGAAAATGCTATCTTGCGGGCTACGGTCTTAAAAGAGGAGCCATCGCCACCAGCATATCCCATGACAACCACAACCTTATAGTTGCCGGAAAGAGCACAGAGGATATGGCAGTGGCTGCCAACTGTGTAAGGGATAACAACGGAGGTCTTGCAGTGGCCGTAGACGGAAAGGTCATCGGACAGCTTGCCCTTCCCCTGGCTGGACTTATGTGCGACAGCCCCATCGAGGAAGTAGCAGCCATAATGGATGATCTCCATGAAAAGGCAGCTGAACTTGGTGTAAATCCCGATATAGATCCATTTATGACACTGGGATTTGTTGCCCTTACTGTTATACCTGCCATCAGGCTCACCACAAAGGGAATTTACGAATTATAATAAAATATCGAAAACACAAAGGCGGACAGTTTATGCTGTCCGCCCTTTTTATTTCTTATGTATTACCTATTTAAAATTCTAACTGCTTTTCTGATGGCGAAGATATGACTGTATGCCTGTCATAAGCGTTGTTTTGATAAAGCAAAAACTTGATTTAGAAAATAAAAAACTCCGATAAAATCGGAGTTAAGAGAGGCGCAGACCGGATTTGAACCGGTGAATAGCGGTGTTGCAGACCGGTGCCTTACCACTTGGCTACTGCGCCATATCAACTATTTAATTATATCACATTATCTTAACAAAATCAAGATAATTTTTAAATGACCCGACCGGGAATCGAACCCGGGTTACAGCCGTGAAAGGGCCGTGTCTTAACCGCTTGACCATCGGGCCATATTGTTTCCTTAAAAAGCTCCCCGAGTAGGATTCGAACCAACGACCCTCCGGTTAACAGCCGGATGCTCTACCGCTGAGCTATCGAGGAATAGTGAGCGCGGAGCGCTTAAAACAAAAATTCCATTTTTGTTTTCTTTTAATTAATGTATGAACAGTTCGTTCCTCAACTGCCTTTCGAAACTCTCTGTTCTCCTCGGCGAAAATGCGGTTTCCGCCTGCGGTTTTGAACTTGGTAACCTCTTTGGTTCCCAAACCCTCCAGCCTTCCTGCCTTTAGGTACCTTTCTACCGCCATTTTTTTAAATTAGATTCCGGCAGCCACTTACTTTCCCGGGCCGTCTCCAGCCAAGT
>JAHZAW010000039.1:30369-47900 GCA_019423725.1 Clostridiales bacterium | reverse complement strand
GCGAGATCCAGAAAGTTATCATCTCAAAACAGGTTATGTCAGCTAAAAAGTGATATTTCACTATAAATATTGGAGGCCGCGATGAAAGAATTTCATGTGGAAATAACGGAGATACTTCAGAAAACTGTTAAGATAAAAGCGGAAAATCAGGAGGAAGCCGTTGAAGCGGCCAAAGCCCGTTACAGCGGTGGAGAATATGTCATAGACGGTTCCGATCTTGTTGCAACGGAATTCGATGTAAGACCGTAAAAAACCATAAATAAAACCATAGATAAAAATAACCACCCCTTGGAGAGTTTCTCCAGGGGGTTTTTGTTGTCCTTTTTTAGGGTGGGGTATATAATGAAGGTGTATCCATATATTTACAATATTTGAAGATAAGGGAGAGCGAGATTCCGTGAGATACGAGCAGATCGAATGAAGATGAGAGGTGCGACGATATCGAACGGAGTAAAACTTCCTTCCCCCTGGACCCCCATCCTACCCGGGCGACGCTATAGTAAGTCCGGTGCGGCTGTTCAAAGTTATGGCTTCAATTGAAAAATATACATTTTTTCTATTTAATTTATTACGATTGTACGTTGCCGTAAAGTTAAGCAGACACATCCATATATAAGAGTATAAGAGGTGATTTTTATGATCTTGGCATTTTCTCTCATACAGCTTTTCCTTACCGCTCTGATTATTACATTCCATTTAAAAAAGCCCTATGAAAGCCTGAGGACAGCAAGATATATACTAGACGTGGTTTTCATTATATTCATAGGAATATCTGTAAGAATAATACCGGCGTACCTGGGCAGGGAGACCGCTTTTACCTACCTGAAAATTACAGATATTATAGCCTGTATGTTTATATGCAGTCCGGAATTTATAAAATACCTCCAAAATAAAAATACCCCCGAAGGAAAAAGGGGCTTAAGGAGGGTATGGATAACTATTGCTGTATTTGCTGTACTGTTTATTATCATTTCTTATTATGGATCGCGGATAATGTGAAATGGCCTGCACATAAAATCACACATAAAAAAGCACCGTTTCCGGTGCTTTTCTTTTATGTATCCAATTTAAAATAATGAAGTGTATCCGTATCTGTATCATATAGTGCCACGGTGCAGTTATAAGAGGCCCTGTCCAGTACCTTGGAATCATCAAATTTGTATTCTTCGTCATCGGCTTGGCGGTCCATAAAGAAGTAGTATCCGTTTTTTACTTCCGGAGCAAGGACATTGCCCTCGTCATCGGTTATGAAAGGACCCATGGACTCGATGCCGTTTTCGGTCTCCTTTTCCACTCCGTAGAGCAGTATATCAACATTTTCACTGAGAGGCAGCTTGTGCCAGTGACCGTTCTCGCTGTTTTCCTCTATCTGATCCAGCACAGTGTCATCTGTAAATTTCACTGTGGAATATGTGGTGCCGTCCCCATGGAAACCGCCGTGGCTGTCATATATCTGGGTATATTCCCCGTCGGTGACGTTTATGCCCACTGATGATGTTATATCGACCTCTTTATTAAGGTCCTTAACATTTTCCTTGGCAGCTGTGTATGAGCAGCCAGTGGAACAGAATACCGCCGCGAGTATCGTAAGACCAAGTGCGGCACAGGCTGAGCCTATGGTTCTTTCTGACATTTACTCACCTTCTTTGTAATCAAGGGAAGTTATCGTATAGATGAAGGGAGGATCGATTATGTCGTATGCATAGTCGTTCTTAGCGATGGTAAAGTCACCTGTGGCGATGAGCTTGTCATCATCGGCTCCTCTGAGTTCAACTGTAATAACGAATGTTCCGTCGCCGTTATCTTTATAAGCTGTGATATTTGTTTTAGCAAGTCCCACATCTCCAGTGTAGAGGGTATATGTATCATCATCGGGATTATATACCACATTTGCGCTCATTTCAGAAGGTACTGCGGGAAGGTCTGTATATTCTGAAGATATTACAGAACCAAGGGCACGCATGGTGTATCTGGGAAGTACGAGCTCACCTGTCTGGGGGTCATATTTTGACTCGGGGTAATCCTGGGCATAGGCTCCTGCGAAGTAGTAGAGAGACTTCCAGAAGAACAGGGGGTCCTGGGGATCGTATGACATATTGTTTTCCACCATGCATCTGAGGATAGCGTCAGCGGGTTTTACCATATCCTGCTGTTCCTCTGTCATGGACTGGATGTCAGCTGCGTTTTTTAATAATTCCTGATCTTCCGCCTGTGTGGAAGCGCTGTTGTCTGATGTTGCCTTGGATGCGGCGCAGCCTCCGAGAATTCCAAGGGCCATTGTTGATACCATGATTATTGCGATAAATTTTTTCATTTATATTCCTCCTTTATGCACAACAGTATAGCATATAATTTCATTTTGTATTTTAAGTTTTTCTTACATTAAAATTGAATTTTTCCAAAAATTGACCGGAAGGGTAAAATAGCGGGAAATACAGGCAGATGCAAGTTAAAATCCCATAAAAACCAAGACAAAACCATGGCATATATATTATATTGAGCTGTCAAAACAAGGGGCTGTTTATATTGCAGTATGGCCGTAAAATGCCATATATTCCAGCCTGATGATGGTAAAGCCCCGTGACATGACATATATCATAGACCAGGTGCTGCCGGAAATCCCCCTGGCAGGGCCGGTACCATACAAAACCCTTGTACCCCCCTTAACAGCCTGAAAACTATACCGGACCCCACCAGCGATGCCGTAAAGTACCGGTGATTGTCCAGGGCTCCGGGATCTTCCTATAAATTTTCTTTAACTTCATTATTATATGTTATGATCCATTTCGTCTAAACTTCTCATAACATTTCTAAATCTACCGTAAATAATTCCTTGAGTACGGCTTGCTGCCCCCGGAGTTCATGTTTTATTGGTTTCCACCATATTTCCAGCCGCTTTCATCTATTAATGCTCCACCGCTTTCGCTTAGTCTGACTCGTCTGCCTCGTCTACCTTATCTGCATAGTCCGTTTTGTCCGTCTACGCTGTCTCCAGGTTTTTTCACTCCTATATACTGCAGCAATTTTCCATATCAATGAAATATACTAATGTTTTTAATTCTCATAGTTCATTATTTAGGTAAAAATATGTATTATTTTTCAATTTTTTAGCTCAAAGGTATTGACAAAGATGTTAGTATATACTAATATTATATAGCAGTTAGGTAAGCCTAAGAGATTAGGCTGTTTTTTAAAAGTTAATGTTAGTCTTATATAACAATAAATAAAGGAGGCAGACATGATGCCCTTATCCATGGCAGGTTCTGGAGAAGTCCTCTCCATACAGAGGATAGGAGGAAAGGCCGAGACGAAAAAATTTCTTGAAAACCTTGGTTTTACCGTGGGAGAGAGCGTAAAGGTCATAACTGAGACCGGAGGAAATCTCATCGTGCAGGTAAAGGAAGCCAGGGTAGCCATAAGCCGGGAGATGGCTAATAAAATCATGGTTTAAGATGGTCTAAGGAGGTAGAGCGGTGAAAACTTTAAGAGACGCTAAAATAAGTGATACGGTGACGGTGAAAAAGCTCCATGGAGACGGAGCCGTAAAGCGCAGGATAATGGATATGGGTATAACCAAGGGCATACCCGTATATATAAGGAAGGTGGCGCCCCTGGGGGATCCCATAGAGGTGACCGTAAGGAATTATGAGCTTTCCATCAGGAAAAGCGATGCGGAAATGATAGAGGTGGAATAAGCCTTTTATTTTTGATCTAATGTTAGTTTATACTAACGAAAATAGAAAGGAGAAACAGTTTTATGGACATCAGAATAGCTCTCGCGGGAAATCCGAACTGCGGGAAAACGACATTGTTCAACGCTCTGACTGGGTCCAGCCAGTTTGTGGGAAACTGGCCGGGAGTAACGGTAGAGAAAAAAGAGGGTAAGCTCAAAGGGCATAAAAACGTGACTGTAACGGACCTTCCGGGAATATATTCCCTTTCCCCCTACACCCTGGAGGAGGTAGTGGCGAGGAATTATCTGGTGAAGGAGAGGCCGGACGTAATACTCAATATCGTGGATGGAACAAATATCGAAAGGAACCTGTATCTTTCTACACAGCTGACGGAGCTTGGCATACCGGTGGTAATGGCTGTGAACATGATGGATGTTGTGAATAAGAATGGGGACAGGATAGATGTAAAGAGGCTTGAGAAGGAGCTGGGCGTTACCGTATGCACCATATCAGCCCTTAAGGGAGATGGAGTAATGGAAGCGGCGCAGACAGCCGTGGACATAGCCTCAAAGGGAGCAAAGACAGTGCCCATGCACACCTTTGGCGGAAGTGTGGAGCATACACTGGCGCATATCGAGGAAGCGGCTCTGCATTCCCTTCCGGAGGAGCAGCAGAGATGGTATGCCATAAAGATATTCGAGAGAGACTCCAAGGTATTGGAGCAGCTGAAAATACCTGCTGATACCCTTAAACATATAGAAAATGACATAGCTGCCTGTGAGAAGGAAATGGATGACGATGCGGAATCCATAATCACGGCATCAAGATATGACTGGATATCAAAGATAATAGGAGACTGTTATTATAAAAAGAATAAATCCGGGCTGTCCACATCGGATAAGATAGACAGGATAGTTACCAACCGCTGGCTGGCACTTCCCATATTTGCCCTTATTATGATAGGGGTATATTACATAGCCATAAGCACCGTAGGCGATATGCTCACCAACTGGACCAATGATGTATTTGTGGCTGAGATGGTGGTAGCGCCCTTAAAGGGATTTTTGGAGAGCATAAACACAGCTCCCTGGCTGGCAGGCCTTGTGGCAGATGGTATCGTATCGGGAGTAGGCTCTGTAATAGGATTCGTTCCACAGATGCTTGTGCTTTTCTTTATGCTCTGCATCCTTGAGGACTGCGGATATATGGCCCGTATAGCATTTATCATGGACCGTATATTCAGACGTTTTGGACTTTCAGGCAAGAGCTTTATCCCCATGTTAGTGGGAACGGGCTGTGGAGTACCGGGAGTAATGGCATCCAGGACCATCGAGCAGGACAGGGACAGAAAAATGACCATTATGACTACCACATTCATTCCATGCGGAGCGAAGATGCCCATAGTAGCCCTTATGGCAGGAGCCATATTCGGCGGAGCATGGTGGGTAGCGCCCTCGGCTTACTTCATCGGAGTAGCTGCCATAGTCATTTCAGGAATAATACTCAAAAAGACAAAACCCTTCGCAGGAGACCCGGCGCCCTTTGTAATGGAGCTTCCCGCCTACCATAGACCCACACTCTCAAACGTGCTCAGGGGAACATGGGAGAGAGGCTGGTCATTCATCAAGAAGGCCGGTACCATAATAACCCTTGCATCCATATTCGTATGGTTCACATCCAGTTATGGATTCACACCGGATGGCTTTGGAGCCGTGGAGGAGATGGATTCATCCATACTTGCCCAGATAGGTTCAGGCCTGGCTGTAATCTTTAAGCCCCTGGGATTCGGAACATGGCAGGCAAGCGCTGCGACCATGCTTGGACTTGTGGCTAAGGAACAGGTAGTAGGAACATTCGGCACCCTTTATGCGGTGGCAGGAGACGCTGTGGCCATGGTAGAGGAAGGCTCCTTTGGCGGACTTGCTCCCATAGCGGCTCATTTTACTGGACTTACGGCATATTCATTCCTTGTATTCAATCTTCTGTGCGCTCCCTGCTTTGCTGCCATCGGAGCCATCAAACGAGAGATGAACAATGGAAAATGGACATGGGCGGCCATTGGCTACCAGTGCGGACTTGCCTATGCCATATCCCTTATGGTATATCAGTTCGGAGGACTGGTGACAGGCGAGATATCATTTGGAGCAGGCACCATAGCGGCAGTCATAGTGCTCGTAGTTATGATATATCTGCTTTTCAGGAAGGGATATGAATATAAGGATATAAATCCGCTCCGTGCCGTTGATGCAGCGGAAGCAGTGGACGCGGTACGCTGATTTCAGAAATTCTTAAGAAAAAAGGAGGAAAATATGGCAACTTTTATTGTAGGAACGCTGGTCTTGTTAGCAACAGCTCTCATTATAAGGAAGCTGATAAGGGATAAGAAAAACGGGGCGGGCTGCTCTGGCTGCTCCGGCTGCGGCGGGGGCTGCTCCTGCCACAGTGCGCATAAGGAGTCGTAAGAGATAGGAGTTGTTATATATGAAACTAACGGTCTCGCAGTTAAAATACATACTTGTCCTGGGAAATAATTCCGGGGACAGGGGAATAAGAACGGTGGACATAGCAAAAAAACTCAGTATACAGAGATCCAGTGCCTTTAATATGCTCAATAAACTTTCTGAGGAAGGACTGGTAATAAAAAGTGATGATAAAATGGTGTCCCTGACGGAACAGGGAAAACAGAAGGCGGACAGTCTTTGTTTAAAGGTCAGGGATACCGTGGGAAAACTGCAGGAAAATTTCGGGCTGTCCGGGGAATCAGCGGAGGACTGCGCTTTGATGATAATTTCCTGCTCAGAGGATATTTGACCCCAGGGGAATGAAAGGAAGAAAAAATATGAACTGGTATAAAAATGAGAAGGTCCTTAGTTTCATCGGAGGGGCCGCTGCCGTTATCGTAGGAAGAAAAATACTTAAGATGCCCAAGACCAGAGAATTATGCGTAAAGGGACTGGCATCGGGCATAACGGCTAAAAACAATATTTCAGCGGCCATCCAGAACATCAGGGAAGATGCCGAGGATCTCTGCGCCGACGCCGTAAAAGAGGCGGCAATGGCTGAGGACGCCATGGAGGAACAGAGAGAAACTGGTGAAGATAGAAAAGGCGCTGATGAATAATGAGGTATGATATCGTCTATGACAGGCCCGGGAGGATGCGTGTACGCTGTGGAGCCAATGTATTCACCAGGGAGGAAGGCTATGGCATAGCGGGATTGCTAAGAAAAGGGGCTGAAGCCTCTGAAGTGAGGGTCTGTCCCGTCAACGGGAGCATACTTATCTTCTACCCCCAAGGCAGACGGCAGACCATTTTTGCCATTCTTGATGGTCTGAGACGATGCGCCCTTCCGAAGGGCAGACCCCGAGACAATGATATAAAAAGGGAGATCGATGATGATTTCTTTAAACAGGTATCAGCTCTCGTTACGGGACATTTACTAAAAAACCTCCTTCCTCCTCCCATAAGGCTCCTTTTGAACATAAAAAATGCCATTTCCTTCTGGAAAGATGGAGCAGAGAGCCTTCTATCAGGCAGGCTGGATGTGCCTGTGCTGGATGCTTCTTCCATAGGTGCGGCCTTTTGTCAACGCGATATGAAGACAGCGGGTTCCATAATGTTTATGCTCAGACTTTCCGGGCTTTTGGAGGAGTACACAAGGAAACGCACCACCACGATACTCACCCAGTCGCTGGCGGTGAATGTCGATTCCCTGTGGATAGTGGGAGAGGACGGCAGGGAAAGGCTCACACCCATGTCAGAGGTGAAAAAGGGCCAGACCGCCAGGATAAGGACCGGTTCCCTCATACACGTTGACGGGACGGTGTCAGATGGAGATGCCATGGTAAACGAGGCGTCCATGACCGGAGAGTCCCTGCCCGTTCATAAAAGATGCGGAGTGACGGTATATGCCGGCACCGTGGTCATGGAAGGCTCCATAGATGTGAAAATAACGGCCCTTCCCCAGGAGAGCCGCATACAGCAGATAGTAGGTCTCATAGAAAATTCCGAGGAACTGAAAGCAGGCGTCCAGAACAGGGCGGAACAGCTGGCCGACAGGATCGTGCCCTTTAGTTTTGCGGGGGCATTGGCCGCCTGGTTTTTTACGGGGAGCGCCTCAAAAGCGCTGTCGGTGTTCATGGTGGACTATTCCTGCGGCATAAAGCTTTCAGCCTCCATATCGGTCATATCGGCCATGAGGGAGGCGGCCTCAAGGAGGATAATGGTCAAGGGCGGAAAATTTTTAGAAGCCTTTGCCCAGGCGGATACCATAATATTTGATAAAACAGGCACCCTCACCGAGGCCTGCCCGAGGGTAAGGAACGTACTTTCCTTTGGGGGCTATGATGAGGATGATATACTTAGGACAGCTGCCTGTATAGAGGAGCACTTCCCCCATTCCATGGCCCGGGCCGTGGTCAGGGCGGCGGAAGAGAAGGGCCTGACCCATGAGGAAAGGCACGCCGATGTGGAATATGTGGTGGCCCATGGAGTGGTCACCAGGCTTGAGGGAAAGAGAGCGCTCATAGGCAGTGCGCATTTCGTGTTTGAGGATGAAAAAACCATATATACAGAGGAACAGAAAGAGGCAGTGAAAAGGGCCGCTGAAGGCGGTTCAGCGCTGTATCTGGCCATGGGCGGAGAGCTGGCCGGGGTCATATTCATAGACGACCCTCCCAGAAGCGAAGCTGCCCAGACCATAGCCGCCCTCAGAAAAAGGGGCATAAAAAAGGTAGTTATGCTCACCGGGGATTCGGAGGATGCCGCCCGGGCCGTAAGTGAGACCCTGGGCATAGATGAATACCGCTCCCAGGTGCTGCCCGATAAAAAGGCAGAGATAGTGGAGAGCTATAAAAGGAACGGAGGAAAGGTAATAATGGCAGGTGACGGAGTAAATGATTCACCGGCACTGGCCGCAGCCGATGTATCCGTATCCATGAAGGATTCCTCTGACATAGCCAGGGAAGTGGCGGATATAACCCTTCTTTCCGCCGACCTGAGGGAACTTGTGGTACTCAGGGAGCTTTCCGAGAGGCTTTTTACAAGGATAGATAAAAACTATAAATTCATAATAGGCTTTAATACGGCCCTTCTCATAATGGGGCTCACGGGACTGATGGCTCCGGGAAGGACGGCGGTTTTGCATAACGCCTCCACCATGGGTATCAGCGCCCTGTCCACAAGGCCGTTATTAACTAATAATATGATTTCATAATATAAAACAACATATAAAACATATAAAACAGCATATACGGCGGACGAGAGTCCGCTAACAAAAAGTCATTGAGTTAGGATATACTAACTATAATCTAAAGGGAAAGGTGATGTGAATGAGCGTTGTTATCATAGGCGGAAACGAGAGGATGGAGAGACAGTACCAGCAGATATGCAAAAACTATGGATATAAGGCCAAGGTATTCACCAAGGAAGCGGGCTCCCTGAAAAGGAAGATCGGAAGTCCGGACCTGCTCATAGTTTTTACCAATACGGTATCCCACAGCATGACAGCCTGTGCCCTCCAGGAAGCCAGGAAAAACGGTACAGCCGTGGCGCGCACTCACACATCCAGCGCCGCCGCCCTTCACGAGATAATGAAGGCGCATTGTCAGGGATGCCCTAAGGCAGGTGAATGTGGATATGAGGATATGTTCCATTGAGAAGTGCATCATAGAGCATTGTTCACCGACCCTGGCTGGCATAAAGCCGGCGGGACTTTTCAGCTGCTGTATGGCCTCGGAGGAGGAAATACTCAAGGAGATAAGGCAGCTGAATATGGAGCTTGGGAAAAAGGGCATAGTCATATCGGTGATGACCAAGAAGGACGGCAGAGCGCTCATATATGTATATAGGGCCGGGCTGCTGAAGAAGGCTCTTGAAAATGAGGATACAAAGGAATTTTTGAAAAAATACGGATATGAGGGGCTCTCGGCGGAAAAGTCAGTGGCGAGGTTAAAGCACAGGCTGGCCATAAGTGAGGATTTCCCCCATGAAATAGGAGTTTTCCTGGGAGACCCCCTGGAGGACGTAAAAGGGTTTATAGAAAATGAAGGAAGGAACTGTAAATGCGTAGGCTGCTGGAAGGTATACTGCAATGAATGTGAGGCGGTAAAGACCTTTGAGAGGTTCAAAAAATGCACGGGCATATACAGGAAACTTTACGAAAGGGGAAGGACAGTTTTACAGCTCACCGTAGCTGTTTAACATAAAACATAAAAATGAATAGAATATAAAGGAGAGATGTTATGAAAACAGCAGTAGTATATTGGAGCGGTACAGGAAATACAGAGATCATGGCAAATAAGGTGGCTGAAGGCGCAAAGGCGGCGGGAGCTGAAGTAAGCGTATTCACAGCTTCTGATTTTTCAGCGGCAAAGGCTGAGGAGTTTGAAAGCATTGCCTTTGGATGCCCCTCCATGGGAGATGAACAGCTGGAAGAGGCGGAATTTGAGCCCATGTTCATTTCATGCATACCTGTGCTCCAGAAAAAGAAAATAGGACTTTTCGGTTCCTACGGCTGGGGAGACGGCGCATGGATGAGGAGCTGGGAAGACATGTGCAGGAACAACGGCATCATGACAGTTAACGAGGGCGTAATATGCTGCGGAGCCCCTGACGACGGCGCTTCAGAGGAGCTCATGGACTTAGGAAAGGCCCTTGCATAATTAGTAAAATTAGTAAGGCATTTGACAGCCGCAAAAAGGCTGCCAGAGAAGCGCACAGGATGTACTAAGGATTAAGGATCACTTAAGATATACATAGGTCCGGGAGGAAGCTCCCGGGCTGTTTTTTGATAAACAGACAAATTGAAGGGAGGAAGGAAAAATGTCGACTGCGATAATAATAGTGGTGCTGGTGGTGGTAGTTGTATTTTCGATAAAGAGCTATATGAAAAAGCTGGCCGGCGGCTGCTGTGGAGCTGGAGGAGACCAGGTAAAGAGGATAAAGCCCAGGGATGGGGACAAAAACTCCTATCCCTGTTTAAAAAGGGTAAGGATAGGGGGTATGACTTGTAAAAACTGCGCCATTAGGGTGGAAAACGCCTTCAACAGCCGGGAAGGATTCATGGCGAAGGTGGATCTTTCAAAAAAGACCGCCGATGTGTATATGAAAGACCCTGCGGACAGCTCCATCATAGAGGATATAGTGGACCGTGCCGGATATGATGTATTAAGTATCGAGACCATAGAATAAAAAGTTTGGGACAGACGGATGTCTGTCCTTTTTATGTGGACGCTAAATGGCTTTTATGCTATGCTTTTATTAACAGAATTGGAATTATTATTTATTTTTAAAAGTGGCTGTTTAAGAAAAGAGGTGTACTTATGAAGAAATTTTTTATCCTGGCTTTGGCAGCGGTGATTTCTGCAGGACTTGGAGGGTGTTCCTCAGAAACTGCTTCTGAAACTGTTTCCACGACTGACAGCGGGCAGAGTGAAGAAAGTACGGATACCGTGCTCCTTGAATATGTAAAGACCATACAGGAAGCCGATGGGGCCGTCACCGTATATCGTGAAGAATCAACATATACCGACGGCGGCAGGAGCGTTGAGGAAAAAGATTATGAAAACGATGAGCTTGTTTACAGGATACTTAAGGAAAAGGACGGAGCAGGAAGGACGACAAAATACACTTCTTATGATGAGGATCAAAAACAGGTGGTTTCATGGAGCGCAGAGTATGACTTGGAAGGAAATATGATAAAGCAGATATTTTATGACGAGAGCGGAGCGGAGGACAGTTTTGACCAGTGGATATACGATGAGCGGGGCCTTCTTGTGGAGGAAATAAGCAGGGGCGTTAGATTCTATACCTATGAGTATGACGAAAACGGATATAGGACAAAGGCTGTAAATTATGATGAGAACGGCAATGAGGACCTTACAAACAGCTATATTTTTGAAAATGATGAAAACGGAAACGTCATAAGAAGGATAGGTTTTGACGAAAACGGAGACCCTGAAAAATATCCCATGGAGTATGAATATGATCCCAACGGAAAGGAAACGGCGGCCATAATATATAATAAGAACGGAACATTATGGGAACGCCGCGAAAGGGCATATGACAGCAGCGGAAATATACTGGAGATGAGCACCGTATCCCCGGACGGAACAAAAACCGTGGAAATGGCCTATGTATATGATGATAATGGCAGGCCCCAGGAAATGGCTGCCTATGATAAGGGAGAAGTAAGTGTCCGTTATGTTTATGAACATGACGACAGAGGACAGGTGACAAAGGAATACACCTATGATGGAGCCGGCACACAGATGAGCGAAGAGACCAGGACCTATGATGAAGCGGGAAACCTTATAAAGTGCGTTTACGAGGATATAAAAAGCGGGACGATGACCACGGAAGAATATAAATACGGCCCAATTGAATAATAAAAAACCCTGACGAGACCGTCAGGGTTTTTATTATCATAGAAAAACTGTAATTTATCAGCACTCAAAATCCTTCAGTGAGCCGTCCTCCTCAAATTTGAGTTCATAGGGCTCTGAGAGTATCTCCACATCGTCCCTGCCCATGACATCGGGAAGGAGGGCCTCGGAGATCTCTATCTCAGAAAGGGAAAGGGTATCCCTTAACCTGGCTATCCTTGCCTTGGAATAGTCATTTAATTTGGCGCAGGTGCGGATGGCCAGCCTTATGGCCTCAAAATCCGTATTCTGGTATACGGGTATTTTTCCGGCGCTGAGCATGGTGTTTGTGGAGAAGTTTATCCAGGTGCTTTCCCAGTCCACGCTTTCCAGACATTTTTTAGTGGTTATGTCAGCGTATCCAAGACCGCAGGCATTGCCATGGCTCTGGGGCGTAAGTCCCCTTATGAGCAGCTTTTTGCAGTGGAAATCGTCCTCAAATCCGGGCATACATCCCCTGCCGGTGACATTGGGGTCAGCTCCGGCGCCGCTGACGTTTTTGCCTATCCTGTCCACGATGAGCACGTCTATGTTGTCGAATTTCATCCTGGGCAGCCTTCTTTTAGCTGTCTGGAGCAGTTCATGGTCTCCCTCGATTATTTTATCCTTGGGGAATGCCTTTATTTCGGATATTTCATCGTAGGCGTTCTGTACTAAGCCTATACCCATTATGACATTCATCTTATTTAAAAATTCCTCAGCCACCATGGGTATCCTCTGGGCAAAGGTATCAAAGCCCTGTCTGTGGAACCAGGAGCAGCCATAATGTTTGGCTATGCCTATGGCCATCATTTTGCACATGCCGCTTTCCACATATCCCTTGTAATCCGTATGGGGCTTTATTTTGTTGTATATAACGATGCCGTCGGCTTCAGCGGCGTATTTGTCGCAGTATACGGGGGTGTCAGCTCCGTCATTAAGGGTGCCTATGCGCACCACCTCCATGGAAGCCTTGATAGGCACTCCCATGGCTTCTTCGGTTATGCCGTAGTCCGTTATTATCTGTAAATTTCCCTCAACGGTGCCGCCGCCATGGCTTCCCATGGCCGGTATGATGAATGGTTCAGCTCCCCATTCCTTGAGCTTATCGCATATGGTCCTGACTAATATATCATTTCCGGGTATGCCTCGGCTGCCAACGGTCACAGCTATGCTCTTGCCCTTAAGGGCTGCCTTGTCTATGTCAAGGGCGTCCAGTTCTCCTTCAAGATGGGCCCTTATATCATCTATTTTATCATCCTCGTATTTTTCCCTTATCCTTACCATTTTAGGGATCTTAACATCCTCTATCCCCTGAACGAAAAAGTTCATATCCGGGAAATCTATCTTTTTCATCTATAAGCCTCCTTATAAGCCCTTAAAAGCCATATGACCCCTTAAAGATCATTAAAAGTCCTAGGCCGCCGTGCGCCGGTGTGATGAGACCGATACCATGAGATGGGTCCAGTCATCCGGGGCCAATCAGCCAAGTCCAGTCAGCAGGACCATTTATCCGGGTCCATTTATCCCAGTCCAGTCAGTCCGGTCTCCGGTCCAGCTGAGCCAGCCCGGACATATGACCCGGGCCAGCCATTAAGACCATTAAGACCATTAGACCATTAAGACCATTAAGACCATTAGACTATCAAGTCCAGTAAGCCATTCAGAGTTCGGCCCCTTTGGCTCCCTGTCCGCTGGTCATGCATCAGCAGAAATTACATTTTCTTGCCATGGACATGTCGTTGAATCCAAGGGCTTCAGCCTTGCTCATCCTGCCGTTTACTACCTCCATCATAAGGTCGAATAATTTTTCTCCTGTTTCGGCGATGGAAGCCTTTCCGGCAACGATGGCGCTGGCGTCAAAGTCGATATTGTCGTTCATAAGGGAGAATGTCTCGGCATTTCCCGTAAGTTTTATGACGGGAACGATGCCGTTTCCTGTGGGTGTTCCGCGTCCGGTGGTGAATATTACTATCTGGGCTCCGCCTGCCACCATGGCAGCTATGGAAGCTATATCCTGTCCCGGTGTATCCATTACCACAAGGCCCTTTTTGGTTATCTGTTCGCCATAGCCGTATACCTCATTGATGGTGGAATATCCGGCCTTGTTTATGCAGCCCAGGGATTTTTCCTCGATGGTGGTGAGGCCGCCTTCCTTGTTTCCGGGGGAAGGGTTGCCGTCCCTTATATTCTCGCCTGCCAGAGCAAAGTGCTCCTCGTTATTCTTTATCATATCCAGAAGGTCCTTGGCCACCCTCTCATCTATACATCTTGCGGCCAGTATGTCCTCGGTGCCCATAAGCTCCGTAGTTTCTGAAAGTATGCTGGTGGCTCCTAAGGATACCAGTTTGTCGCTGACATATCCTAAAGCGGGATTTGCTGCCAGTCCGCTGGTGGGGTCACTGCCGCCGCATTCCGTAGCCAGTATGAGCTCTGATATGTCGGCTTCCTCCTTGACGCACATGGAAGCTTCCATGCTCATTTTCATGGCGTATTTAACACCCAGCTCAACGGCCTTGATGGTTCCGCCTGCCTCCCTTATTACTACGCTTTCCAGAGGTTTGTTGGTGAGAGCCTTTATCCTCTCCACGAGCACGGGAGCCTGTACTCCCTCACAGTTGTTTCCAACGACTACGGTGCCGTATACATTGGGGTTTGCGGCAAAGCCTGAAAGCACCTTGAATGTCATCTCTATGTCAGCGGCTGAAGCTGCACATCCGCCCTGGTTAGGTATGTAAACGGCTCCGGGCACCTGGGAAGCTATGAATCTTGCTGTCTCGCTGGCGCACAGGGAACAGGGGAGAATGAGCACATGGTTCCTTATGCCTATTTTTCCGTCGGGTCTTCTATATCCTTTGAATTTCATCTGTATTCCTCCGATCATCTATCATAAATTTCCTATATGCATATCATTTCATCATGCTGTCCAGGTTCCATGTATGTATATGTTCGCCCTGTTTTATGTCAGTGAGGGCATAGCCGATTTTACAGCCGTATTTTGTTATGACTTCGCCCTTTTTAATATCCCTCAGGGCAGCCTTATGGTAGATGGGTATATCCGTTGCAGCGGTGATGCTTTTTTCCTCTCCGCCGATGTCGTAAATTATTTTCTCACCGGCCTTGATGGGGGCTATGACCGTTACGACGCTGTCTGTTTCTTTTATTACGAGACTGTTATACATATTTTTCCTCCTTGTCCGTGTTCTATATGAGCATGGCTAAACTTATCCATATATCATTACTGTCTTTGATGGCCCCTTCCACCAGGGACATATCCTTTTTAACTATGGGCTCCAGGAGCATCTCATGGCACCTGACGGAAAGATTTGGCACATCATCCTGGTTTTCATAGGTCTTGAGCAGGTAGGGGCTGAAATAGTTCATGGCAAAGGCATATACCCTCTCCATAAAGCCGTTATGGGTGGCCTTGCCCAGCAGATGGTGAAATTCCAGGTCAGCTTTTAGTTTTTCCTCGTTTATCTCTCTGCCGTTTCCGGATATGCCCTTGAATCTTTCCAGATTTTCCCTGAGAGCTTTTATATCCCCCTCACCGGCATTACGCACCGCCATATAAAGCACTTCCCTTTCTATGGCTGTCCTGAAATCCATGATCTCCTTTTTAGTGGGGCTCATGAGCAGGAAGCTGAAAAGCACCGGGTCCATGCTGGAGAGACTGTCGGGCTGGCTTATGAAAGTCCCGTTGCCCCTTTGTATGTCTATGACGCCAAGGGCTGAGAGTATTTTCATGGCCTCCCTGACAGAGCCGCGGCTGACGGAGAGCATTTCTGAAAGCTCCGTTTCATTGGGGATCCTGTCGCCGGGGCGCAGTTCCTTTTTTTCCAGCTGTTCCTTAAATGTCTTTATGACAAAATCCACGGCGGACTCTTTTTTCTTACCCTTAACTTTTTCCAAAGGCATACTTAAGCCTCCTTTATGCCAAAAGCCTTTCTGAGAGCATTGTACATAAGGCTGTAGGCCATCTTTGCGTATCCCGATTCGGGAACGGATATTTCAAAACTATGGTAGCAGCCGGGGAATATATGATATTCCACGCTCACACCGGCTCTGATGAGCCTTGTCCAGTATTCGATATTTTCATCAAGCAGGGGGTCCACGGTGCCTATGAATGAAAATACAGGAGGCAGTCCGCTGAGATCCTCAGCCATGGTGGGAGATGCGTAGCAGTCAGGCTCTTTGTCTCCAAGATATGCGGCCCAGCCTATTTTGCTGTAATCATAGCACCATACCTTATGGCTGGTGACAGCCTTCTGGGACACCGTATCAGCCCTATGGTCAAGCATTGCGTATAAGGGTATCTGCAATACGGGCTTAGGTCCCTTTCTGTCCCTGGTCATGAGGGCAAGGGCAGCCGTAAGGCCGCCGCCGGCTGAAAGGCCGGTTATGGCTATCCTGGAAGTATCCACACCGATGGAAGCTCCGTTTTTATCCACCCACAGGAGGGCTGTATATGCGTCCTCGATGGCAGCGGGGTATCTGTATTCCGGGGCAAGCCTGTATTCCACTGAAACAACGACCATTCCAACATTTTTTACCATCCTGAGGCACATGTCGTTCTGTCTTATGACGCTTCCAAACACATATCCGCCGCCATGGAAGAACATTCCGCAGGGGAGAAGTTCCACGCCCCTTCCAGCGGGCTCATATATCCTGAGTTTTATATCGGGAGCGCCTTCGGGTCCGGGTATCATTTTTTCGTATACGTTTACATCAGGGTCATCCTTGAGGTTTTTCTTCTCCTGTTCATAGCTGGATACCTTGAATTCAGCCAGATGTTCCAGATCAAATCCAGGTGAAGCCTCATAGTTTGCCAGAAGTTCCTTGTCGATGAGTGAACGCATTAATTTTTCTTCCAATTTAAGCACCTCCGTGGTATTTTATGTTTTTATTTCCTTATGTTTTTATGTTTAAACATCATACGTTTGATGTCTTAATTGTACGGTATTTGACTGAACTTTGTCACCGTAAATTATATACAAACTTTATTATGAAAAGTATGCACACTGAACAAAGGCAGAAAATGGGGCAGGTATAGGGCCGAGCCCTTTAGAAAGGAGGAAGTGAAAGACAGGAAAGACTTAAGCGGCAGGGAAAAGATGTGGGTTCAATGCTGAGGGCAGTGTAAGGAGATGAGAGCAATGCCGGGGCAGAGTGAGCAGGGTAAAGGGGTAAGGGGGTAAGGATGCAGCTTTACCGCCTGACATAGGTGGCAGGACAAGAATGGGGGTCCACTGTCTGGGGCAGTGGTGCTCAGGCTGGGAGGGCATAGATCCAAATGGCCAGCTGTTTTCTGAAAAACCATGGCCGGTAAAAATAAAAAACCGTTTCGGTCAAACGAAACGGTTTTTTATCAAGTCTTTTATTCTTCCGGAGCGAAGTAGACCACTCCCAGGGCACCCACACCTATATGGGAGCCTATGGCCGGGCCGATATTTATA
>JAHZAW010000039.1:0-30359 GCA_019423725.1 Clostridiales bacterium | reverse complement strand
TTTGAAAGATCATACCCCTTGTCCCTGAGTTTATCCATGAACTCATCGCAGTTGGTCCTGTCATGGCAGTAAAGGAAACAGAGGGGGAAATCATAGTCCACACCGGTTTTATCCAGATATTTTGTGAGTTTATTTATCATGCTTTTTCTTCCCAGGCATTTTTCAGCCAGAACGACTTTGCCTTCAGGGGTGAGTCTTATTATGGGCTTTATGTTAGCCAGAGTGCCTATGCCTGCGGCTGTTTTTGAAAGCCTTCCGCCCCTGCATAGATATTCCACGGTGTCAAGGCCTGCCGCAAGACGGCTCCTGTCCCTGAGTTTTTCCACTTCAGAAACTATGTAAGGGGCATCATATCCCTTATCCCTGAGGGAAGCGGCATGGAGGACGAGCATCTGCTGTCCGCCGGTGGCAAGGAGGCTGTCGACTATGTATATTTTATCATAATCAGCCATTTCCTTTGCGATATTGGCGCTCTGCACCGTTCCGCTGAGTCCTCCCGAAACGAGTATGGCAATTACCTCATCTTTGGCTTCCTTAGCAGCCTCGAATTCCTTAAGAAAGGCATCGGGTGAAGGCTGGGAAGTTTTAGGAAATCCCTCCTCGCTCTGGAGCAGTCTGTAAAATTCCGGTCTTTCCAGGTCGACCCCGTCCAGGTAGGCCTTATCCCCAAAGCTTACGGCCAGGGGGATACATGTGACCGAATATTTTTCAAGTTCCGCGCTGGTCATGTCAGCGGCGGAATCTGTTACTATCCTTATCATTTTTTCTCCTCTCAAAACAACGGCTCATATACCTTTATTTTATATAAGCCTTTTTAATTCTCCGGCAAATTTGTTAACCGAGTCTGTGGCTCTGATAGCCATATCTTCACCTACTGCATCAACAAGGCTGTCAATTATGGTCATTATTTCCTCATGTTCTCTGAGGTATTGAGTTATGCCTTCCTCCGTAAGTTCGATGTATACAAAACGTCTGTCCTTATCGGAACGTACACGTTTTATAAGGCCCCTGGTTTCCATGGTGTTAAGGATCTTGTTCATCTGGCTTTTAAAAAGTCTGGTTCTTTCACAAAGGTCCGTGGCCGTGAGACGGTTCTGGGGGTCTTCATCCATCTGGTACTTAAGAAGGCTGCATACGGACATTTCGTTGAATGTCATATATGATACTACACGCCTGTTCCATACCGTTGAGGACAGGTTCAGCCATGCCTTGATAAGTTGTTCGCCTATTTCTCTTTTTTGGTCCATGGTTTTCTCCTTAATAGTTAATTTTTTGAACGGTTAACGAAATTAATTATATTGAGAGGATATATAATTGTCAATGGATTTGTTTTTTCTTAAAAATACCTTCTGGAAAATTTAAGATACCACTGGCATTTATATTATTCTGCCGGCCGGCGCAGCCTTAGGATGCCTCCGTTGAGCACACCGGCCGGATAGAGGGATTGTAAAAACAAGACCGGCTTAAAAGTTAAAAAGTTTTCATATCCGGTAAATTTTTTTAAAATTTATATATTTTTATTATTTTTGTGAACAAATGGAGCTTTTTGTATAGATTTAGCAGAGACTTTCAGGGCTCCGCCGCCTGAATATCTCAGTCATTCATTTTTCAGCCATCCATTTTTCAGTCATCTATTTTAGCGATATCCTTAGCCAGCTGTTTTTTGGCTTCGATGTCGCTCTGTCTGGATATCATGATCCTCTGGGCCTGGGGAGAACCGGCGCCATGCATGGATTCGGTCAGGTATCCCACCGCCGCAGAGCCAAGGGTCATATTTTCTATGAGGCGCATTATCTTGAGCCTGTATTCCGTGGGAACGTCGTTTACGCCCCTGAAATATTTGTCGATGTAGGGTCCGAGTTTTTCGTCTCTCAGGTCCTTTTCCGAGGGAGCTGTGACCATAAGTCCTCCGGCTATATCCTGGGCGAGCCTGGATATCTCATAGGGGAAACGGGTGACGTTCTGCTTGCATACATTGGCCAGCAGCAGGTCTATCATATATCCACCGGAAGCTGTTTTGCACCCTTCAGCTGAGCAGGCGATGCCGCAGGAATATATGGATTCGTTGAGATGTATCATCTCTATGAGTTTGTCTTTGACGTGGGAGGCCTTCTGGGCTCCGTTGTATTCAGCGGCCAGGGCTGAGGCACCTATGAGCACATCACCGACGCCGACCTTGCATCCGCCGTAGCTCTGTCTGTGGAATCCTGCGAAACGCTCCACCAGCATGCCGGCAAATTCGGTCTCACCGTTTAAGAATATCCTGTCATTGGGAACGAATACGTCATCGAATACGACTAAGGCTTCCACACCGCCGTAGGTGCTGTTTCCCACATCCATCTGGGAGCCTTCCAGTTTTCTTGTATCGCAGGACTGGCGGCCGATTATCATTATTATGCCTTCGGTATCCGTGGGCACTGAGAAGGATATGGCATAGTCCTTGTCAGCGGGTCCCATGGAACAGGTGGGCATAACAAGCACCTCATGGGAGTTGCATATACCTGTCTGATGTACTTTGGCGCCCCTTACGATGACACCGTCATCCCTTCTTTCCACCACATGGAGATAGAGGTCAGGGTCAGCCTGGGCTGAGGGTGAAAGACTGCGGTCGCCCTTGGGGTCGGTCATGGCGCCGTCCACGGTAAGGTCGTTATTCTGAACGTATGTAAGGAATTTTTTAAAGTTTTCAAAATATGAGGTGCCGCATTTCTGGTCCACTTCATAGGTGGTGGAGTATACGGCGTTGAAGGCATCCAGTCCCACGCATCTCTGGAAGCAGGAAGCGGTCTTGCTGCCGCAGAGCCTCTGCATTTTGACCTTTTTGATAAGGTCGTCGGTGCTCTGGTGGATATGGGTGAAGCGGTTTATCTTCTCGCCGGTGAGGTGGGAGACAGCTGTCATGATGCTCTCATACTGGGGGTCAGCGGCCAGGTCATAGGTGGCCTTTACGGAATTGAGAGAGGGCCTTAATATGGGGCTGCTCTCGGAATTTTCGATCTTTTCTCCAAACATATAGATATTGAGTTTCAGTTTACGCATACTTTCAAGATATTGTTCGCCTGTCATTAAAGCCATTTTCATCATCCTTTCAATGTCTGACTATGTATTATTTTTTAGATATTAAAATATTTTATCTACCCTTAAAATATACAATAATAAATCAGAAATGAAAAGAAAAATATATTTATATGTCAATAAAAATGTGGTATGATTATAAAACAGAACTAATTTCCACTATTTTATAGGACACAAAAAGGAAATTGTCTACAAAATATATGAAAAATATCAGGAGGAATTATTATGGCAAAAAATGTTATTCTTGATTGTGATACCGGATCAGATGATGCCTGCGCCATCATACTGGCGGCACTGTCTCCGGAAATAAATCTTCTTGGCGTATGCGCCGTAAATGGAAACAGACCGCTGGAGGACACCCTTAACAACACATTGAAGGTAGTAGAGCTTTTAGGCATGCAGGATAAGATACCCGTAGTAAAGGGAGCAGCATCACCCCTTGTACATGAGCTCCTTCCCGGCAGGACGAAAAATCCCAAGACACCGGAGATACAGTATGATGAAAACGGTGAGGAAGTATGCTACCATCCTAAGAAATTCAATCTTCCGGAGCCTGTGACAAAGCCCGTACCCGAAAACTTTGTTACATGGTACATAAACACCATCAGAAACAGTCCCGAAAAGGTGACCATAGTTCCCGTGGGACCCCTTACGGACATAGCCATACTCCTCAGGGCTGAACCTTCCATCGTTGACAATATCGAGGAAATAGTCATCATGGGCGGCGGACATATGGAGAGGAACTCCACAGCCGCTGCTGAGTTCAACATCTGGAAAGACCCGGAGGCAGCTGAGATAGTAATGAACTGCGGAGCAAAAATAACCCTTGTTCCCCTGGACGCTACCCATGCCGCATCCACAAGGCTCAGCGAGGTACAGCAGTATAAAGACCTGCACACACCCGTTGGCGATATGATAGCCGAGCTCATTGAGATAAGGACAAGGGCATATAACATACTCCAGCCCCTTAAGGAGCCTGACCTCTGCCCTATACATGACGCATTATGCGTGGCATATCTCATAAATCCTGACGTATTGAAAAATGTTATATTCACCCGTGTAGACGTGGATATAAGCGGAGGATTCGCCGATGGTATGACCATAGTTGATACCCGTCATTTCCACAACCTGCCTGATAACTGCCATGTGGCGCTGAGTGCTGACAGAGACCTGTTCAATAAGATACTTTTTGAGCGTGTGGCATCATTCAAGTAAAAGCAAGACATATTTCCCCGGAGAGCATCCGGGGATTTTTTATCCCTGGTTAGGGATGGGCTGAAAACGTAAATATCAGTTAAAAATTAAGATATTTTGATATTGTATACAGGCCGTATGGGTGTTATATTTATAGGTGTCACAGTGGAAAAATAATAAATACGAATATAAACAGTACCCGACTGATAAGGAGAATTTGAATGAATGAAAAGAACAAGCAGATAACAGTCATAGGACATAAAAATCCCGATACAGATTCCATCTGTTCGGCCATAGCCTATGCTTCTTTAAAATCTGCCCTGGACCCTGATACAGACTACCGTGCCGGACGTTCAGGACAGGTGAATGGAGAGACACAGTATGTGCTGGATTATTTTGGGGTGAAGGCTCCGGAGTATGTGGCTGACGTAAAGACTAGGATAAGCGACATAGAGATAAGGAAGGCTCCTGGCATAGGCCGTGAGACCTCATTAAAAAAGGCGTGGGAGCAGATGAAGGGGAGCAGTGCGGTGACCCTTCCCGTAACGGCCGATGGAAAGCTGGAGGGCATAATAACCATCAAGGACATAGTAAACGCCTACATGGAGATATATGACCAGGAGATACTGGCCCAGGCCAAAACACCCTATATAAACCTCATCGAGACCCTGGATGGAGAGCTCATAATAGGTGACGCCCAGGAGACCATAGAGAGGGGCAGGATACTGGTGGGAGCTGGAAATCCGGAGATCATGGAGGAATATATCGAGCCTGACGACATAGTAATAGTGAGCAACCGAAGCGATGCCCAGATATGCGCCATCGAGATGGGAGCCAAGTGTATAATAATCACCAACGGCACATCCATACCCAAGACGACCATGGCACTGGCCCAGGCCAAGGGATGCAGTATAATATCCACAAAATACGATTCATACTCAGTGGCAAGGCTCATAAACCAGAGTGCGCCCGTGGGACACTTTATGAAAAAGGATGATGTGGTGACATTCCGTGAGGACACATATATCGATGATGTAAAGAAGGTAATGGCTGAAAAGAGGTACCGTGATTTCCCCGTACTGGATATGGAAGGAAAGTACTGCGGAATGATATCCCGCCGATATCTTATGGATATCCAGGGAAGACAGCTCATACTTGTGGACCACAATGAGAAATCCCAGGCAGTGGACGGCATAGATGAGGCGTCTATACTTGAGATAATCGACCATCACAGACTGGCCAGCATCGAGACCATGTCACCGATATTTTTCAGGAACCAGCCTGTGGGCTGTACAGCTACCATAGTTGAGCAGATGTACCGAGAGGCAGGACTTGTTCCCGACAGGGAGACCAGCGGACTTTTATGTGCTGCCATACTTTCGGATACACTCCTTTTCCGTTCACCCACATGCACACCCGCCGATGTGGCAGCGGGAAACAGGCTTGCCCAGACTGCTGGCATAGACATAGAGAAGTTTGCTTCGGATATGTTCCATGCGGGAAGCAGTCTTACGGGAAAGACAGCCGAGGAGATATTTTACCAGGATTATAAGACATTTTCCGTTAACGGCATAAAGTTTGGTGTAGGACAGATATCCTCCATCGATAAGGCCGGACTTGAGGATGTAAAGAAACTCCTTGAGCCCTATATGCAGGGATTCAGCAAAAACCATGGCGTAGACATGGCCTGCATGCTCCTTACGAACATCATCGAGGAGGGCTCAGAGCTTATGTTTGAAGGCGAGGAAGCCGCTGACATACTCAAAAAGGCCTTCAGGACAGATGTAAAGGATGGAGAGACCATAAAACTTCCCGGAGTAGTTTCCAGAAAGAAGCAGTTCATACCTGCCATCATAGCCTCCATACAGGGCTGATGACGGCCGGTTTTGATATTATAAAAATCATATTCCCCGGTGCCTGAAATAGGTGCCGGGGATTTTTTTAAAATTTTTTTTAAAAAACATATTGATATTTTTCGATATGTGAATATAATATGATTACAGAAAGAAAAAACAGGGAGGCGGACATTTTGGAATCCTATAAAGAGAGAGCAAAAATATTCAAGGCCTTCTGCGATGAAAACAGGCTGCAGATACTGGATATGCTTAAAAGCGGTGAAAAATGCGCCTGTAAACTGGTGGAGGAACTTGATATATCCCAGTCGACCCTTTCCCACCATATGAAAATACTCTGTGATTCAGGAGTGGTCAGGGGCAGGAAAGAAGGAAAATGGGTGCATTATTCCATCGATGAGAATGGAGCCCAGAGGGCCGAGGAAGTTTTGAAAAACCAGCTGAAAGTATCAGATGAATGTATATGCGGCTGTGGAAAGTGATATAAAAGGATACTGATTTGATGCCATCTTAAAGGTGGCATTTATTAAGGACAACATATCGATATTTTTAAATATATCAAAATGTTAAGTATTAATTATTAAAATATAGAGGTGGTAATATGTTAAAGACGGTCTGGCAGTTCATACAAGATCAGATACTGGGTATGAAATGGCTCAATGCCCTGGTGCAGAGGGGTATTGAGGGAGTAAATATCGATACCCAGACAAGGCTTGGAGGGAGCCTGCAGTTTTTCATTTATGATGTGGTGAAAATAACCATACTGCTGTGTACACTTATTTTTATCATATCCTATATACAGAGCTACTTTCCCCCGGAAAGGAGCAAAAGGATACTGGGAAGATTCAGGGGACTGGGAGCAAGGTGCATATCCGCCCTGCTTGGGACGGTGACGCCCTTCTGTTCATGTTCATCCATACCGCTGTTTATGGGATTTACGGGAGCCGGACTGCCCCTGGGAGTAACATTTTCATTTCTCATATCCTCACCCATGGTAGACCTGGGCAGCCTGGTGCTTTTGATGAGCATATTCGGAGCAAAGGTAGCCGTGGTATATGTGTTCGTAGGACTTGTGGTGGCGGTAGCCGGAGGCACCATAATCGAAAGGATGCACATGGAGGACCAGGTGGAAGACTTCATACGTTCATCGGCCATAGCTGATGGAGGCGTCATGGAGCTCACCCTTTCCGACAGACTGGCCTATGCCCGTACCCAGGTAGTGGGTACATTTAAAAAGGTATTTGTTTATATACTAATCGGTGTCGGCATTGGAGCCCTTATCCACAATTGGATACCGGAACAGTGGATAACATATATACTCGGAAGCAAAAATCCACTGGCGGTGGTACTGGCGGTCATCGTAGGAGCGCCCATGTACGCTGATATTTTCGGCACCATACCGGTGGCGGAGGCTCTGCTTTCAAAGGGAGCCCAGCTGGGGGCAGTGCTCAGCTTTATGATGGCTGTTACCACATTGAGCCTGCCGTCCCTCATAATGCTTAAAAAAGCTGTAAAACCCAGGCTTCTGGGGCTGTTTACTGCCATATGCATAATAGGTATAATAATAGTAGGCTATATGTTCAATGTACTTCAGAATTTTTTGATCTAGTGATATAGTTGATATAGCATTGTAGTAATAAGGAGGAATCATAATGGGATTATTTGGTTTTGGAAAAAAGAAAGAAGAAAATGCATGCTGCTGTGGAAATAATGCTGCGCCGGTAGAAAACTGCAGTATACCCGGAGGAAAGATAGAGAGTGTAAAGGTATTGGGAAGCGGCTGCAAAAACTGCCATGCCCTCTTTGAAAACACAAAGGCAGCCCTGGAGAAAATGGATAAAAATGTGGATGTGGAATATGTTACTGACATGGCTGAGATAGCCAAGAGGGGAGTTATGAGCACACCCGCCCTTATGGTAAATGAAAAGGTAGTTTCAGCCGGCAGGGTGCTGAGCCCTTCCGATGTGGAAAACCTTCTCCATAAATCAGGATTTTAAATCAGGCTTCAAAATCAGGTTAAAATCAGGTTTTGACATATCCGGCCCGAAAACAGCGGAAAATTTAATTTTTCCGCTGTTTTTTTATGTAATCTGACGGTTTTGAAATTTGGTTGTCTGAGTTTTATTCAGACCTATTGACGGAAGAAAAGGCGGGTATTATAATAAGCATATATTTATAAACTAAACATTTGTATAGGAGGTGAGTATATGACACCCAGGGAACGGGAGATACTTGAAATAATCAAAAACAAGCCTACCATTGAGCAGAACGAGCTGGCGGCCATGCTTGGCATAACCCGAAGTTCAGTGGCTGTGCACATAGCCAATCTGCAGAAAAAGGGATATCTGCTTGGCAGGGGATATATAGTCAACGATGGAAATTATATCGTGGGCATAGGAGCCGCCAATGTGGATGTGCACGGAAGGTCCAAGAAGGCCATAAACCTGCATGACAGCAACCCCGGGCATATGAATACATCAGCCGGAGGGGTCACAAGGAACGTATCGGAAAACTTCGCCAGGCTAGGAGGGAATGTAAAGCTCATAACGGCCGTGGGCGATGATGTATATGCGGATAAAATATGTTCTGAGTGTATGCTGGCAGGAATAGACATAAGCCATATACTCAGGGTAGAGAACCATGCCTCCTCCACATACATATCGGTGCTGGACGAAAAGGGAGATATGTTTGTGGCGCTGTCGGATATGTCGGTGCTGCATACCATGACCGTGGAATTTCTCCATTCCAAGGCAAACATAATAAAGGGCAGCAGGCTCATCACATGTGACCCGGGACTTCCGCCTCAGGTCATGGAGGAGATACTGAATCTTTATTCGGACACCATACCGATATTTGTGGATACCGTATCCCAGGCCTACGCATCCACCATCGTGGACCTCATAGGCAGGTTCCATACGGCAAAGCCCAACCTTATGGAAACGGAGATCTTGAGCGGGATGAAGATACATTCCAGGAAGGATCTGTACAAGGCGGCTGAGAAAATACTCGATAAGGGGCTTAAGAGGATATTTGTAAGCCTTGGGGCTGACGGCTGTTTTTATATGGACAGGGAAGGCAGGCATATAGAGAAGAAGCTCAGGCCCGTAGAACACATGGTAAACGCCACGGGAGCTGGAGACGCCTTTATGGCGGCTGTCATATACAGCTATGTCAATGAATTTGACATTGAAAAGACCATAGATTATGGCCTTGCGGCAGGAGTAGCGGCTCTTTCCCATGAGAAAACAATAAATCCAGATATGAGCGTATCACTTATAGAAAAAATATTAAAGGAGAGACGAATATGACACAGAAAGATTATTTATCAATCACACCGGAAATAGAAGAGGCCATAAAGGCAGGAAAACCCGTAGTAGCCCTTGAGAGCACCATATTAAGCCATGGTATGCCCTTCCCCCAGAACATGGAATTTGCCCATAAGGTAGAGGAGATAGTAAGGGCAGAGGGAGCAATACCCGCAACAACAGCCATCATCGGCGGAAAGCTCAAAGTAGGTCTTACATCAGAGGAACTTGACCTTATGTGCAAGGCTGACGGTGTAGGAAAGGTATCAAGAAGGGACGTTGCCGTATATCTTGCCACAGGAAAGACAGGAGCAACAACAGTTGCCACAACAATGATGATAGCATCAATGGCAGGCATCAAAATATTTGCCACAGGCGGCATCGGCGGAGTACACAGGGGAGCAACAGAGACCATGGATATAAGCGCTGACCTTCAGGAGCTGGCAAATACACAGGTAGCCGTAGTATGTGCGGGAGCAAAATCACTCCTTGACCTGGGACTTACCCTTGAATATCTTGAGACATTCGGAGTACCCGTACTCGGCCTTAGAACAGACTACTTCCCTGCATTCTACTGCAGAAGCAGCGGATTCAAACTTGACTACAACGCAGCCACAGAGGCAGAGGTAGCTAAGATAGCAAAGACAAAATGGGATCTTGGCCTTAAGGGCGGACTTGTAATCGGAAATCCCATTCCTGAGGAATATGCCCTTGATTATGATGAGATGGAAAAGGTCATCGTAAAGGCCCTTGAGCTTGCTAAGGAGCAGGGAATACACGGAAAGGATACAACACCCTTCCTTTTAAGCCATATCAAAGATATGACAGACGGTGTATCATTCGCATCAAACCTTCAGCTTGCATATAACAACGCTAAGGCAGCATCAAAGATTGCCGTTGAGCTTACAAAGCTTAAATAAAAAACAAAAAAACTTAAGCAATAAAAATAAGGACGTCCCGGAGGGGGCGTCCTTTTTGTATTTTGTTTATTGTACGCTTAAGCAGGATAAACCTCCTGCTGTGCCCATGGGAATTATTTGAATAAAGGAGCATATATCCTTGAACCTCCCAAACGTGGGGTCAGATGGGATAAAGACTAAAAAATGGAAGCCTGCGGTTCATATCGATACCCTGGGGACTTCCATAAATTTTTTTTGATTATTTATTCATTTTTGTATTCAAAAAGTTCTTCCATGGAAACATCAAGGGCCTTAGCCAGGCCGTAGAGTTCGATATCGGTAACGGTCCGCTGCTGGTCCTCGATGCGGGAAATGGAGCCGCGGCATATATAAATGGCCATAAGCTCAAGTTTATCGGATAAAGCCTGCTGGCTCATATTTTTCTTTTTGCGCAGTTCCCTGACTTTTTTGCCGATCAGATTCATTTTTTTCCCTTCGATTATTCTAGCCATACCCATCTCCTCCTTTGTGCATTGTCTTGACACAAGACATGACTAAGGGTATACTCTTTAACAAGTAAATTTTGTCCTATAAAAGGACAAAATATAAAATTAATTATGGTATTAAAAGAAAGTAGAAACACTGAAAAAATTCCGGCTTAAATGGAGAGGAAAGTTTAGGCATAAATGGTTTAAAAAGGTCGGATAAAGAGGAAAAACTGCGGACAAGGATGATTAGGATATGAAGCGGCACACATATTTTGACCATACAGCAGATAATGCAGATAGAACGAATAGAACGAATAAAACGAAAAAAACAGATAAAATAGATAATACAGATAAAAACGGCCCCATGGAGGATATAGGGGCTATGCTGGCCGAGGCCTGCCGGCAGAGGGAAAGTATGTATAAGAGCAGAAATAAGGGAGATCTTAAAGGCCTGTATGAGTCGTCCCTCAGATGTAATAAGTACTGCCGGGCTGTTTTAGGCAGGCTTGGAGAAAATGAGGATATATTTTCAAGTACTGAAAAAATGCTTAAAGAGGCGGCTTTAAATGAAGCTCTTGTATACTATAGGCTGGAGAGATTTACGGAGGCCCTTGACTGTCTTGATATGGCCGGGGAGCCGATGGACGATCCCATATACAGGGTAATGTATGGGAGCTGTCTTTTTGAGATAGGCAGGTATAAAGAGGCCTGGTCACTGCTTTTGGCGCTTGAGGAAGAAGGCTGGACGGAAGATATGGATATGTACGGGGAAGGAATAACCGCCTATGGATGTCTTCAGCTGTCCATAATGATAAGGATGGCGGACAGGGACAATTTCAGGGCCAGGGATATACTTAACCGGTGGATGGATAAATTCAGGGATGAGGGCATAAGGAAGCTTATGCGGAGCGAGCTGATGAAATATAGAGGCGGAGCTGACGGAAATATCCGGTATATAGAATAGAGGCCAGAAGGGCAAAAACTGAAAAAACGGCAAAACAAAAGGACAGAAAAAGCTGAGCTTTTCTGTCCTTTTTTAAATATAAAAGCACAGCCCGTATCCGTGGACACGAGCCGTGAGAGGAAGGCCGCCCAAAGCGGCAGTGAGATGAAAACAAATTTTATATAATCAGTTCCAGAACGAATACCACAACACAGGCATATACAGCCACTTTAAAGAGGCTGCCGCCCCTGAAGGCGGTGACCACTGCGACGATGAATCCGGCGGCAGCGGATATGATGCTGTTAGTTGCTGTAAGTATGGCCGGGAAGGTCATGACCGACAGCGTGACATAGGGCACATAGTAAAGGAACGATTTCACTGTTACATTTTGAATTTCTTTTTTTACGAGTACCAGGGGGAGCATACGGATAAGATATGTCACACCTGCCATTATGAAAATATAAATATAAACATTAGGCTTCACAGCTAACGACCTCTTTTTCTTTCTTATGTTCAACGGGGAAGAGTATGGCGGCGGCCAGGGAAATGACCACCGTAAGTATTATTACGGTAATACCCGATGAAAGATTTTTAAGTCCTGGAAGAACGGTAAAGAGCAGACTGGACACCATGGATACTGCGA
The DNA here is from genome assembly GCA_019423725.1 of Clostridiales bacterium. Taxonomy (GTDB): domain Bacteria; phylum Bacillota; class Clostridia; order Lachnospirales; family Anaerotignaceae; genus Metalachnospira. The sequence goes on along the minus strand of JAHZAW010000039.1, from coordinate 17,959 downwards.
TCACCAGGGCAATGGTCTTATCTTTCTTAGCGGGAGGAACGATGACAGCGATGAACATTCCATATAGTGCGACGTTCATGGCGCTGAGGACACCTGAGGGCATAATTCCACCCATTACGGCTCCAAGGAATGTACCCATGGACCAGGCAGGAATAGCCAGGGCCATTATGCCGTAGTTATAGGCGGGGTAAAGGCGTCCCTCCTGCATTACGGAAAGACCGAAGAGTTCGTCCGTAACATCAAAGGCCATTATGAATCTGTGGAAAAATGGAGTATCCGGTGACAGTTTCTGGGAAAGGGCACAGGACATAAGGAAATATCTCATATTCAGAATGAGGGTAGTGAGGGCTATTTCCAAGTAAGACACGCCGGCTCCTATGAGGGTGAAGGCTGCGAACTCGCCTGCTGAAGTATTGTTTAGCACTGAAGCGAGGGCTGCCTGAAGGGGAGTTATGCCGCATTTTACAGCTGCCGTTCCCAGGGTGAAGGACACTGCCAGATATCCCAGGGCAACGGGGAAGCCATCCTTTATTCCTTTAAAAAACATATTTTTTCCGCTGTTCATAATATACACCTCATTAAAACTGTTTAACTATGGATTGAAGTATAACACCAGATTTGACATAAGTAAAACGAATTTATATAATGATAATATTAGAAAAACTAATGTATACATAGATAAGGCCATAAAAATGCCATTGGCCGTCAGGCTTCATGGGGATTTATGCACAGCCGTAAATGAACATAGGGGCAGGCAGGAGAAAATGCCAAAGACGGCCCAAAAACTGCTGTAAAAAGCCACAGAACAGCCACAAAGCAGCGAAAAAAGCAGCCTTAAGGAAGTCAAAAAGCGGTCTGAATGCTGGAAACAGTAAAAAGTGCCTAAAAGCACCACAGGAGCACCAGGAGCGCCAGAAACGCCAGAAGTGTCAGGAGTGCAGGGAGTGCCAGGAGCTATGGCTATGGGATAGAGAGTTTAAATGGGAGGGGAAGGAAAATGACAAGTTATGAAGCCTTTGTAAGGGTAACGGAGACAGGGAGTTTCACCAAGGCAGCCAAGAGCATGGGCTATACCCAGTCAGCGGTGAGCCAGATGATAAAGGCGCTGGAGGAGGAGCTGGATACGACTCTCATAAGGCGTTCCAAGAAGGGCATAGAGCTTTCGCCGGACGGAGAGGAATTTCTTCCCTATATAAAGAACATATATAATGCCCATAGGGAGCTTATGGAAAAGAGGAATGAGATGAAGGGGCTGGCCGGAGGCATCATAAGGATAGGCACTCTGGCGAGCATATCCACCAACTGGCTTCCCATGCTGATGAAGGAGTTCAGGGAGAAATACCCATCGGTACATTTTGATCTTAAGCAGGGGGAGTATACGAATATAAGCGGCTGGATAAAGGAAGGCAGTGTGGATATGGGTTTTGTGAATCCTGATGCTGCCCAGGGGCTTACGACGGTTCCGTTAAAGAGGGATGAGATGCTGGCGGTGCTGCCCAGGGGCCACAGGCTGGCTGAGAAGGAGAGCGTATCCCTGGAGGAGCTGGCAAAGGAGCCATACATACTTCTGGACGAAGGAGAGGTATGTGAGCCGCTGGAATATTTCAGAGCAAATTTCATAGAGCCAAACACACAGTATATAGTTTATGATGACTACACCATAATGTCCATGGTAGAGGAAGGGCTGGGGGTATCTGTACTTTCGGCTTTGGTGCTGAACAGGCACAGCAGGAACATAGAAATAAGGAATATAAGTCCAAGGCTGGAGAGGACGGTATCCATAGCCTATAAAAATAAGAGCGTGCTGCCCATAGCGGCCAGATATTTCATAGACTTTATCATATCCCAGAAAAACAGGCTGACAGGGGGCTACAGCTGTGAAAACGGGAAAATATAAGTGTAAATGGAACAGCAAAAGGAGCATAGAGGGGAAAAAATAAGCGTAAACGGGAAACAGGGTGATATATATGGATTACAGGGAAATAAAAGAATATGGAAGGACAGGGCTAAATGGAGCCGGGGATGAAGTGATGGAGGAGATGGCGGAACTTTTTATGGGAGCCTTCAACGCCCCGCCATGGAACGACAGCTGGAGCAGGGAGACGGCTGAGGAGAGGCTTTGCATGATGCTGGACGGCAGGGCGGCATGGGGATTTGCGGCCTATGAGGATGGAAAGATGTGCGCTCTGGCTGTGGGCTGTTTTGAGAGATACTGTGAACGGCTGGTGTTCAATCTCAGGGAATTTTGTGTGAAAAGGAGCATAAAAGGAATGGGAAGGGGCACGGAGTTTTTCAGAGCGGTGGAAAAACGGCTTATAAAAATGGGTGTATGCGAGCTCACCCTCAATACCCTCAGGGGAGAGGAAACAGAGGGCTTTTATAAAAAGCAGGGAATGAAAAATGATATGGCCCTTACGGCCATGGCAAAAAAACTGTGATTTTATGCCATAATTCCATTAAGGCTGTCTGAGGCGGCCATCTGGGCCTGTATCACTGCGGCTCAAGGAGAGCTGGGAAGTTATCAGTGCCTTAGTGCGGTTGGATGACCCGTCACCGTGGCCGGATTTGGCAGCAACAAGCAGCTGGGAAGTTATCAGTACCTTAGTCCGGTTGGATGGCCCGTCACCATTGGCTGGTTTTGGTGCTTTCAAGGGGATCAGACCTTTCATGGCCTGTCCAAGGCCTGCGGCCCGTTTCAGCAGTATCATTTCTGACCGCGGCAGCCTGTAGTCTTAAAAACTTTATTAAATGTCTTTTTTTATGCGGTCCATGGGGTTTTAAAACCGCCGGCATAAAAGAGCCGTAATGTCATACGCCGGTGCAGACCGTCCTAAAAATAAATATTTGGATAAAAATAAAAGCCCGGAAACACCGGGCTTTTTTATACATTATTTATTATGCTTTCTTTCTTTTATATATGATGGGTTCATCATAACCGAAGGTCTTTTTGCCGTTGACCTCCATGCTTTCCTCAACTTCAAGACAGTCCTCGGAGAAACGTTCAAAAAGGGTAAATTTAAGCACCGGTGAGAACATGCTCACACTGCCGCCTTCCCATACTCCGTCCTTGAGCCTGTAGAGGGCAGGAGTAAATTTTTCCGATACCTTAAGTTTGGAGTAGTCCATACGATCCAGGCTGAGCCAGGTAAAGTTTGCCTTGTCATATCCTTCGGGCAGTTCCCATGATGTAAGCTTTATGGCGTCACCTTCCTGGGTGAAGAGGAACAGATGGGGCATGGGTTTGGTAACCTCTCCCACTGTATAGTAGCTTTCCTCGACCATAAAAATTCCGTCAAAATTTTCAGGAAGGCCGTTTATTTTGTCATTGCATACGGTATTTATATGCTCCGCATAGGGGAATCCCTTTACTCCCTCAGCTTTTAATCTGTTGAACTGCTCGGAATTGTCAAAATGTCCCGTAAGTATATCAGTAAACTGTTTAAGTTCTTTCATATTGAAAGCCTCCTTTATTTTCTCGGTTAAAATTTGTCAGACATCTGGCGCTTTTATGACCTGCCGTTTATGCCTTTGGACTTTATTTTTTCCTGCTGCATAGGTTTTGGCCATGGTGTTTCAAGACTGGTAAAGGTCTCCCTTTTGGACAATGCCGTTTTAGACGTTTAAGTTCTTAGATGAACGGTATTTCAGCCATTTTAAGATGTTTTAAGAATATTTGCAGCAAAGCCGGCCAAGCCGGTCAAACTGCAGATGTTCCGTCAGGAGCAGTTTATCATACCTGCCCCGCGCTCTTTAACCGCCGTCTTTTTTTCCAGCGCGATATGTCTGATAAGTATCTGGTAAAAAGACGGTAACATATTTTTTGTGTCCTGTCACCATTTATGGCAAAAGTTAAGAAAAAAGAAAGTATTTTGAGATAAAAAGGAAAACAGACGAGCCTTTTTATGGACACGTCTGTTTTGTAAGACGCCGTGGCACAGCGTCTGAGTGTTTCTTATTTCATTGAATCGATGATGGCATCGGCAAGGGCGTCAAGTTCAGCATCCTTGTCATCATTGAGGGATGAGTTGATGGTGATCTTGTTTCCGATGATCTCCATTCCCTTGAGCTCATTTGTCACAAGGTCGGTAATAAGGGTACCGCTCTTAGGAGCCCATGTACCATTTTCGATGACGGATATCTTTCTGTTCACAAGGCAGAGAGCCTTCATATCCTCAAGGAAGTTGTGCATGATAGGGAATATTCCCATGTTGTATGTCACTGAAGCCAGTACGATGTTGCTGTACTTGAAGCTGTCGGAAATAAGGGTGGATACGGGTGTATTTGATACATCGTATACCTGTACCTTTGTGCAGCCCTTTTCCACAAGCTTTGAAGCAAGAGCCTGGGCAGCTGTCTCGGTATTGCCATACATGGAAGCATAGGCGATAACTACGCCCTTTTCCTCAGGTTCATATCTGCTCCACTTGTCATGCTTGTCCACGAAATATTCGATGTTGCTCCTCCATACTGGTCCGTGAAGGGGGCAGATCATCTTTATGTCCAGAGCCTGAGCTTTTTTAAGGAGCTTCTGTACGAATGAGCCGTACTTACCTACTATATTTGTGTAATATCTTCTGGCGTCATCTATCCAGTCGCGGTCAAAGTCCACTTCATCGTTAAAGAGTTTTCCGTCCAGGGCGCCGAATGAGCCAAAGGCATCGGCTGAGAAAAGGACGCCGTTGGTCGTATCGAATGTGGCCATAACTTCGGGCCAGTGGATCATGGCAGCGCTGATGAATGTCACCGTATGTTTTCCAAAGGAAAGGGTGTCTCCATCCTTAACGACGATGCCGCGGTCGCCGATGTCAAAGCCGAACTGTTTCATCATGGTAAAGGCCTTGGCTGTACCAACGACTTTGATATCAGGGAAGCGGATGATTATTTCCTCCAGGGAAGCGCCGTGGTCGGGCTCCATGTGGTTTACGATGATATAATCGAGTTTTTTCTCACCAAGGATGGATTTTATATTTTCGATATGCTGGCGGCATACGGACCAGTCAGTGGTATCGAACAATACGTTTTTCTCATCGGTGAGAAGGTATGAATTGTATGAAACCCCTCGGGGTATGGGATGAATATTTTCAAAAAGGGCAAGGCGGTGATCATTTCCTCCCACCCAATAGAGGTCTTCGGTTACTTTTCTTACGCAGTACATCATTTGTCCTCCTTTTAATTTTTATAATATAAGTATATACCGCACATACCATACCAAGTCAATAAAAAAATACAGGCAGAAATATAATGTCTGTCTGTGGGAGAGAAATATGATAAAAATTTTCCGGCCGCCTTCAGAGGACGTATACCGGCAGGACTGCCGGGATTTTGCCGGGTTCTGGACATGGCATACATATGTCCTTGGGACAGAGATGGAATGTCTTGTATTTACAACATTTTTAAAAACATTTATAATTGATTAAAATAAAACACAGGAGGAATGTGAGATGGACGACAGCAAAGTAATAGTTCAGGTGGATAAGACCGTTGTAAAGATAACAGGAATAGATGTTAAGGGGCTGAACATACAGCAGCTTGAAGCCCTTATCAAAGATAAGCTCAAGAGCGTAGTAAGGATAATCGGTGTTACGGGCTCATCCCTGGAAATGGACGTATACGGCATCGAGGAGGAAGACATACTCAGGGAAGGCGACGGGCTCATAAAGGCCGTATCCCTGGCCGACGGCATAACCCTTACGGACCTGGCCCAGATATCATCCGTAAGCAAAATAAAGACAGTAAATATAGATGATGTTCCCGCCTATGCTGAGGGACAGTGCATGAAAGAAAGGTGGCTGTGATATGTTTTCAAAGGCGATAATAATACCCACCGGCGATGAACTGGCCGCTGGCATAGTGCTGGATACGGACAGCCCCGCCGTTATGGGAGAGCTCTTGGCAATCAATCCTTCGGCATTCGTGGCAAGGACCAGCCCGGTGATCGACAGGGAGGAATCCATAACTGAGACCATAAAGGGATTTGCAGCAGAGGGCTATGACCTCATAATACTTTTAGGCGGCAGCGGCGGCGGACACCGTTACAGCTCTACCCTTGGAAAGGACTACACCCATACATCCCTGGACAGCATACTTGAGGAGATCCATGAGGGGGCCCTTTATGGAAAGAACGGACATATGTGGAGCAAACTGGTCATAGGAAAACTGGGAAAGGCCCTTGTATTCAACCTGCCTGGACCCGTTGAGGAAGCCAGTGCCACCATCAGGGTATTCAGGGAGAGTTATTTAAAGGGAGAAGATGACCTGGAGGCCATAAATAATAGTATGCTCGAGGCCCTCAAGGCAAAATACGGAGCTTGATGGGCTCAAAATAAGGAGCCAGCTAAAAAAGATGCCGGGACAGCATGAATAGCCGGAAAACCGGGATGATGTGAAAGCCCGGAGACTATAAAAGGCAGGAACAGGAATAAGCCCGCAGCATCATAAAGGCTGTGGCAGGAAAGCCGGAAGGACATAGGGACTGCAGGGTAAAAACCATAACGGGACAAGGAAGCGGATATATGCCCTGCCAGGCGGATCCGGGCGGCCCTGGCATAACTGGCATCAACTGGCGGTAACTGGACATAGGAAGGGGCGGCAGCGGAGCCTGCTCCTGAAAATAGACAGCGGATTTAAGGTGATTTTATGGAATCCTTTGTATACGATGCCGTGACAGCGGATAATAAGGCGGCGGCCGTAGGAGTGGTGTGCCAAGAAGGCACAGGCGGCGTTATAAGGGAGGCCCTTGGGGGCATAAAAGATATAAGATTTGGGGATTATAGGTCAGGATATACCATAGACTATAGATTGAATACCATACTGGATGAGCTCCTTGGCCCCTTCAGGGAGGACATAGTGCTCCTTGGGGCTTCGGTGGACGCTGGGGAAGCGGACTGTCCCACGGGAGGAATCCTTGGCATGGGAGCGGAAGGGGCTGTCTCAGCGGAAGAAAACATATTCAGCAGAGACGGTTATAGCTTTGTGACCAGACCGGGGAGGTATGCCTTTGCCCTGAAAGGGGACCTGGAAGAGGCAGAGAAGATAAAAAAAGCTCTGGAATGTCCCGGAGATGACGGGGACGATGGCAAGGACAGCAGGGAAAAATACCTGAGGGACGTCATCGGCATATCCCGGGAAACGGAAATATTATATAGGGCCCTTATGGAAAGCGGCAGGGAATTTCTTTTCATATCTGACGGCAGCGGAGGAAGGAAAGGAGCCGCAGCCGTAAGGGGAGAGCTGGTGCTTTTATCGGACACCAAAAGGAGAGCAGCGGAAATAAGGGATCTCCATGGCTTTAGGAAAATAGGCGTCATGGGAGGAACCTTTGACCCGGTGCATTATGGACATCTTTTAACGGCAGAGGCCGTGAGGGAGAAGCTGGGGCTGGAAAAGGTAGTATTCATACCCACAGGCGAGACGCCCTATAAAAAGCACGGAGTGACAGGGGGACCCTTAAGATATGTGATGACGGCTCTGGCCGTGGAGGGGAACGGATATTTCTGCGTATCCTCCCTGGAGACGGCAAAGAAGGGATTTTCCTATACGGCGGACACGGTGGCGGAGCTGAAAAAGCGCTGTGACGAAGATGCGGAAATAGTTTTCATAACGGGCTCAGATGTGCTGGATGACATATCAGGCTGGAAGGATTTTGACAGACTTTCGGGTATGTGTTCCTTTGCGGCGGTGACAAGGCCGGGATATGAGGCTCAGGGGGCCGTGGAAAGGCTCAGGAAAAGGGGAGTAAATATCAGGCTGGTGGAAGCCATGGCTTTGGACATATCGTCCTCGGGCATAAGGGGACGGGTGTCAGGCGGCGGCTCCATAAAATATCTGCTGCCTGAGACCGTTGAAAAATACATAGACATTCATGGATTTTACAGACTTGGAGAAGATGATGGAAGTCTGGAAAAAATACTTAAAAAGCTCATTTGACAGGAAAGGAGGGGCAGGAAATGGAGGAAAAGGCCCAGAACACAAAAAATCCCAAGGACATAACGGATACCCCGGCGGATAAGGGGACAGAAAGGGAGAGCGGAGGAGTTTATGAAGGGCTGAAGGATTCGGAGACCCTGGATATGCTCAGATGCTGTCTGGATTATTATTATGGGAACATACTCATAGCGGACGGAAAGGGAAAGATACTCTATGTGAACGCCACCCTGCCCAAGATGTATAACATATCCAGGGAAAGGGCGCTGTCCATGACCGTTTATGACCTGGTGAGCGAAGGGGTATTGGACCGTTCGGCGGTTTTGGAGGTATTAAAGACCGGCAGGGAAGCGGTCATAAAGCTGGGCATAAAGTCATCGGGGGCGGCCATAGACTGTGTGGCCAAGCCCATATATGAAAATGGTGAGATAAAATATATAATTGCCTTCAGCCATGATGAGATATTCATGGACGAGATGAAAAACGAGCTGCGCATCGAGAAGGAGAAGCGCCGGGAGATGAAGGACACGCTGCTTTTCATACAGCAGGCCAATAATAAATACAGGTCAATCATAACGGCGGACGCCCAGATGAAGAATATATTTGATTCCATGCGTTATCTGGCCAAGACCGACAGCACCATAATACTCTATGGTGAATCGGGAGTTGGAAAGGATGTATTAGCCAATTACATACACTCAAACAGCATGAGAGCCAGGGAGATATTCCTTCCGGTGAACTGCAGCGCCATACCGTCGGAGCTGATGGAGGCGGAATTTTTCGGATATGAGAAGGGTTCCTTTACGGGGGCTGACAAAAACGGCAAAAAGGGTATATTTGAGATGGGAAACGGCGGAACGGTGTTCCTGGATGAGATAGGGGACCTGCCGCCGCTGATGCAGGCCAAACTTTTGAGGTTTTTGGACTCAGGAGAGGTAAAGAGGGTCGGAAGCACGGATATAATATATTCCGACGTAAGGATAATAGCTGCCACCAACAGGGACCTGGTGAAAATGGTCAGGGAAGGGCAGTTCAGGGAGGACCTTTATTACAGGCTGAACATAATCCCCGTATACATACCGCCCCTGAGGGAGAGGCCCGACGACATCGAAGCCCTGGCGGAGCACTATTTGAAGGAGTACAACCAGAAATACGGCCATGACGTAAGTTTCAGCGAGGACCAGAAAAGAAGGTTATTGGAATATACCTGGCCGGGAAACATCAGGGAGCTTCGCAATGAGGTGGAGAGGTATGTCATAACCGACGGCAGGTCCAATATACTCATGGGAGGATTTTCGACCAGGGTGATCGAAGGCGGAAAGAGGGCCGGAGGCAGGAAATACACCGATGACCTGAGAAAGGCCAAGGAAAAATTCGAGAGGGAATACATAAAGCAGGTGCTTGAGGAAAACGGCTGGAAGATACAGAAGGCGGCGGATTCCCTGGGCATACACCGTTCGGTGCTTTACACAAAAATGGAAAAGTATAAACTCAAGGAGGAAAAGTCCTGATCTAAACAGGCCCGGAACAGGCTGTAAAACAGTAGAACAGTAAAACGGTAAAACAGGAGATATACCGGCTTAAAAAAGCGGTATCATCGGATTTTTAAATATTTAGTCGTGAAAACAAGACGTATGTTGTGAAAACAAGACAAAAACTGTCTTGAAAACAGTAAAATAAATTTTGATAGTATGGAGAAAGCCCGGAAAACCGGGCTTTTTTATATTTGGCACAGTTTTTGCTTAAATAATAAATTAACCCGTATTTTTTCAAGAAGAGAGGATGAATAATATGAAATTATTACACACAAAGTTACCGGAGTTCATCAAGAAGATGCAGGTAGCTGCGGCAGAAAAGGGAAACGTGCCAAAGGAAATAGACATAAAGGGACTTGAAAACTTAAGGTCAGCAAAGATGCAGAGCCTTCGTACAGGACGTATCGAGCATGCGGTAGGGGAGATAGCAGCCATGGAGGAAGTAGACAAACTTGAGCTCATAATGATCCCCCGAGTTCCCGAGACCATGCAGACGGTCATCGTAAAGGGAATAGATAAGGACGGAAAGTGCCGTAAGGCCATTCTTGAGATTATCAATGTCCTTCACCCCACAGAGGAAGCATATCTTCTTGACTGCGATCATGAAGATGTAGAGGACAGAAGACCGGCTATCGGAAACCACTGATTTGTTGATTTAAGGAGGAAAAATTATGGCACAGTTAAAATATAGAATGATTCCGGAGGGAATGTTAAATGGAAAACTCATCCCTCTTAACATTGTACTTATAGACTTAAAGGATGTACAGGCCTGCGGCCTTGAGCCCAAACAGGCATTTGAGCTGGTAGCGTCTACCATCGATGGACCTGCGGGACTTAACATCATCGACCTTGACGCCTGCACGACCACCAGTGATGGTATCGTTGTAGAGGGCTCCATCATGAGGATGGCAGCTTCAGACAGAGGCAGGATCAATAAGGACTTTGGATATCTTGAGATGATCCCCCTGGATTATGGCGAGGAAGACTTAAAGAGAGAGCCTCATCTTAAGGTATGGAAGGAAAAATATCCCGGCAGGACCCTTTATATGGGACCCGACTACACAAAGAAAATAATCCCCGTACATAACGTAGTTATAACAGGACGTGCGTCCAACAACAACTCAGCAACAGAGATGATGAACATCGTTACCATGGAGGAGATCCTTCTTCCCATCCTTGGACAGCTTGAGATCATGAAGGATGGAAAGGTGCTCCTTGGAATGACAGGAGAGGTAATATCAGTAGGTATCGGAATGGTAGTTCCCGAGCAGTACGGAAGGATCGTTCCCAAGTGCCAGTACAGATGTGGAGACACAGCCCATGGTTCAGGAGAGTATGCAAAGACTCTCAAGAAACATATCCCCATCATCTGCGCTGCAAAACCCGTGCTTGCTAAATATATCATCCAGGCCCTTGAGTGCGGAATGGTGCCCGGACGTACCATCGGAGGCTCACCTGCTGTTCTTACAGTAGCTAAATACCTCCATAAGGAGATCGACTTTGACAACATCACAGAGAAGGCATATGAGGAGCTTGCCAGCATAGGATTTACAAAGGAATGGCTCCATACAGAGCTTCCTCTCCTTACACCTGAGGAGATAATCGCAAGGGCAGACGAGCTCATCCCCGGATGCGAGGACTATACAGAGTATGACGCAGCTGACCTTGTACAGGTCAAATATGTTGAGTGCTGATCCGGAGGCGAATGGTAAATGTATCATGTTGAAATGAATTTCAAATATCCCAAGATGTACAGGATACGCCAGCATCTTAATTCAGAGAAGATAGGCGACATCAAAGAGGCGGTATGGAGCGAGCTGGACCGCATAGGCATCAGGGATAAAATAAAAGAAGGAACAGAGATAGCTGTATGTGCCGGCTCCAGGGGCATAAACAATATCGATAAAATAGTAAAGGCAGCCGTTGATTATGTATTCGACTGCAAGGCAAAACCCTTTATCGTACCTGCCATGGGAAGCCATGGAGGAGCCACAGCCGAAGGCCAGATAGAGGTGCTTCATAAATACGGCATAGATGAAGAGACCATGGGATGCGAGGTAAGGTCAGATATGGAACCCGTTCTGCTTGGCGAGGCAGAGAACGGAGCGCCCGTATACTTTGATAAAAACGCCTATGCAGCCGATGGAATAATAGTAGTTAACAGGGTAAAACCGCATACAGACTTCCTTGCTAAAAACGAGAGCGGCGTAGTAAAGATGTGCGCAGTAGGTCTCGGAAAGGAAAAGGGAGCTACGGCCATGCATGGCTATAATCTTGGTGAGACGATACCTCTCTCCTTTAAGGTCTCACTGGAGAAGGCTCCCTATCTTGCGGGCATTGCCATAATAGAGAACTCTGTGGATGAAACCTACATTATTAAAGCGCTCAAGCCTGAGAACTTCCTTGAGGAGGAGGCAGAGCTTCTTAAGGTAGCCCAGCAGCAGGTACCGCACTTCCCCGTAGACCAGCTGGATGTGCTCATAGTAAAGGAAATGGGCAAGATGTTCAGTGGAACTGGCATAGATACGAAGGTAGTAGGAAGGATAATGGTAAAGGGCGTGCCTGAACCTGAGACACCCAAGATCAACAAGCTGGCAGTATTAAGGCTTTCACCCAACTCTTACGGAAACGCCGTAGGAATAGGCCTTGCGGATCTTACGACCCAGAAGCTTGTGGACGCCATAGATTATGAGGCCATGTATATCAACCTTGTGCCCACCACATATCTTGAGAGAGGAAAGGTGCCCCCTCACTTTGCGACGGAGGAGGAGACGGTGGGAGTAGCCTTCAAGACCCTGGGCAAGACCAAGCCCGAGGAAGCAAGGGTAATAGTGTGCGAGAACACCCTTCATATAAGCACACTCCTTGTAAGCGAAGCGGTATATAATGAGATCAAAGACAAGGTAGACCTTCTTGAGGAAGATGTTCCCTGGACATTCGATGAAAAGGGCGACATCACCATGAACTGCTGAGATCCCGTTTTCTAATAACATCTTATCTTTTTTTCGGGGCTCCCCATTAGGGGAGCTCTTTTTATGTACATTGGGTTATTATTAACAGGCGGGGCTGATGCGGCGGGGCATAGTGCCCTAATTATGGGAGCTGGATTTTTTGGCATATTTATACATATACAGCTGAAAAGGCTGAATTCCCGGCAGGATATGATACCTCTGGAAATGGCGGTTTTACGGGAAAAACGGGGATTTTGCCGTAAGATGGCGGATTTAGGAGACTGTTAATATTAACAAAGTTTTTTAATTGATGTAATTTTAACAACAAATTCATAATTTTTATGATATAATAAATAAGCTTAGGCATAAAATAAACGGTGAGGGCTCAAAAGAGGAGCATAATGAAGAAAATATAGTCTGAAAAATGAGACTTCGTCTCAAAATTGAGACAGTTAGCAAATTTGCCCTTTTTTAAAGGCTGCTGGTTTTAATAGCCTTTTCGGTGGATATATATTGCCAGTATCTTTTTTGAGACTTGAAAACCGCTATAAATTTATGGAATTAAGTATATAAATACTTGACTTTTTATAAAAAAAGATATATTGTTAAAATAATTACAAATAGAGCATCGAGGCTTGTTTAAAAAATATCAAAAATGCTGAATTATGTTCGATTTTGTAATCAGAAGAGAAGTTGGCACGGTTTTTGCTGTAATATACTGAATGTGCAAATCAGGTACGACCGGTTGCCATTAATGAGGCAGGGCTGTTGATCCGCAGTTCTGCACCAATATCCGAAAGGATATATATTACTTCCTCAATACACGGAAGCTTCTCTCCTCCCGAATTGCGACACGGGAGGGAGGCACTTCTGTAGGAGAGAAGAAAAGAATCGATGAAAATGTGATCTTTCCGCTGTCTTAGGATGGCGGTGGATATATAAAAGTGCAGGAAAACTCCTGTGCGCAGCTCTTAAACTAAGTAATCTAATCGCTGCTAATACCTCGACTTGACAAGGCAAGTCTCGGTAGGGGCATTCGCCCCATGTGTCTAATCCGTCAGATACAGAATCCCAAGCGGGCTTGGTCTTCTGTACAGCCGTATTATTCACGCGCAGCTCATTATTATATTAAATAGGAGGATTTTATAATGGTTGGATTCAGTTTAACAAAAGAACAATTACTTCAGCAGCAATTATACAGAGAATTTGCTGAAAAAGAAGTAAAACCCAAAGCAGCTGACATGGATGAGGCTGAACAGTATGATGTAAGCATCATGGACAAGATGGCTAAATACGGTATGCTCGGAATCCCCTTCCCCAAAGAAGACGGCGGTTCAGGTGCAAGTGTTCTTTCATATGCGCTCTGCATCGAGGAACTTGCAAAGGTAGATGCCAGCACAGCAACAGCTTGCTCAGTACATACTTCACTTTGCACAACACTTATCGGTACATTCGGTACACCCGAGCAGAAAGAAAAATACTACAAACCCCTTGCAAGTGGTAAGAAATATGGCTGCTTCGGTCTTACAGAGCCCAACGCTGGTTCAGACGCAGCAGGACAGCAGTCAACAGCTGTAAAAGAAGGAGATCACTATGTTCTTAACGGATCAAAGATCTTCATCACAAACTCAGGATTCTCAGATATCTTCGTAGTATTCGCTATGACAGATAAATCAAAGGGAACAAAGGGAATCTCAGCATTCATCCTTGAGAAGGGTATGCCTGGATTCACAGTAGGAAAGGACATCCCTCGTATGGGTATCCGTGCTGCTTCAAACTGCGAGCTCGCATTTGAAAACGTAATCGTTCCTGAAGAAAACCTTATCGGCAGAGAAGGAGAAGGCTTCAAGATCGCTATGGCTACTCTTGACGGAGGACGTATCGGTGTTGCTGCCATCGCACTTGGTATCGCACAGGGCGCTATCAACGAAACAATCAAATATGTAGGCGAAAGAAAACAGTTCGGCAAGACAATCGGTTCATTCCAGAACACAAAATTCAAACTCGCTGAGCTTCAGGCAAAAGTAGACGCTGCAAGACTTCTTGTTTGGAGAGCTGCTTGCGCTAAAGACAACCATGAGCCTATCTCAACATACGCTGCTATGGCTAAACTTGTTTGCTCAGACGTAGCTAACGAGACAACAAGAACTTGCGTACAGTTATTCGGTGGATACGGATATTCAAGAGAGTACCCCGTAGAAAGAATGATGAGAGATGCTAAGATCACTGAAATCTATGAAGGAACATCAGAAGTTCAGAAGATGGTTATCTCAGGTGCAATGAAAGTTAAATAATAGCGGAGGGAGAAAATAACAATGAAAATTATTGTATGTATTAAACAGGTTCCCGATACATCGGAAGTAAAACTTGATCCTAAAACAAATACACTTATAAGAGACGGCGTTCCCAGCATCATCAACCCTGATGACAAGTCAGGTATCGAAGCTGCTTTAAGAATCAAAGAGCAGGTTGGCGGTACAGTTACAGTAGTATGTATGGGACCCCCTCAGGCAGATGTTGCTATCAGAGAAGCACTTGCTATGGGATGTGACGACGGTGTACTTATCTCCGGCAGAGAGTTCGGTGGATCAGATACACTTGCAACATCAACAATCATCGCAGCAGGTATCAAAACACTTGACTACGATCTTATCATCACAGGACGTCAGGCTATCGATGGAGATACAGCACAGGTTGGTCCCCAGATCGCTGAGCATCTTGGACTTCCCCAGGTATCATACGCTGAGGATATCCAGGTTGAGAACGAAGGAAGCCTTATCGTTAAGAGACAGTATGAAGACAGATATCAGAAGATCAGAATCAAAACTCCCTGCGTAATCACAGCTCTTACAGAGCTTGCTGAGCCCAGATACATGTCAGTTGGCGGAACAGTTGACGCTTACGCAAAAGAGATCAAGGTTCTTGGATTTGACGAACTCAAGGATAAACTTAATCCTGAGCACATCGGTCTTAAAGGTTCACCCACAAACGTTGTTCAGTCATTCACAAAACAGGCTAAAGGCGCTGGTACAGTCGTTAGAGATGCATCTCCTGACGAGGCTGTTAAGGCTATCATCGCTAAACTTGAAGAGAAATATATTATTTGATGAGGGGTGAGCTTAAGATGAGTAAAGATGTATATGTAATCGCAGAACAGAGAGACGGAAAAATCCAGAAAGTCGGTATTGAGCTTATTGGTGAGGCTACAAAGCTTGCTAAGGACTTAGGCGAGCAGGTTGTAGGTGTACTCCTTGGCTCAAACGTTACAGATAAAGCACAGGAACTTATTGAGTACGGCGCTGACAAAGTAGTTGTAGTTGATGATCCTATGCTTGAGAAATATGCTACAGAGCCTTACGCAAAGGCTGTTACAGCAATTATCAAAGAATTAGAGCCCGAGATCGTGCTTTACGGCGCATCATCAATCGGACGTGACCTTGCTCCCCGTGTATCAGCAAGAGTTCATACAGGACTTACAGCTGACTGCACAAAGCTTGCTATCAATGAAGAGACAAAACTTCTTCATATGACACGTCCTGCATTCGGCGGCAACATCATGGCTACTATCGTCTGCAAAAACCACAGACCTCAGATGGCTACAGTACGTCCCGGCGTTATGAAGGCTCTTGAGAAAGATCCTTCAAGAAAGGGTGAAGTAATCAACTTCAAAGTTGACTTCGTACCCGCTGATATGAACGTTGAGATCCTTGAAGAAGTTAAAGAAACAAAGAAGACAGTTGATATTACAGACGCTAAAGTACTTGTATCAGGCGGACGTGGTATCGGTTCAGCTGACTTCGTTGCAACACTTCAGGAAGCTGCAGATGTACTTGGCGGTGTTGTATCAGGTTCAAGACCCGTTATCGAAAACGGCTGGCTCAGCAAAGAGCGTCAGGTTGGACAGACAGGTAAGACTGTTAGACCTAACCTCTACCTTGCATGTGGTATCTCAGGTGCTATCCAGCACGTTGCAGGTATGGAAAGCTCAGAAGTTGTTATCTCAATCAACAAAGATGACAACGCAGCTATCTTCAGCGTATCAGACCTTGGTGTTGTAGGAGACGTTAAAGTTATCCTTCCTAAACTTATCGAGGCTATCAAAAAAGTTAAAGCTGAAAAAATGAATTAAAATTCATTATAAACCCACCTATTTAAAAGAGACCTCTGTTCTGAGAACAGAGGTCTTTTTGGCGTTATGTATTATATATTTTATGTTGTGGCTGTCAAAGACGCCCTTTCTTTTTTAATGGTTTAATTGATTTATATACTTCAAAGAGTATGCCTAAGGCCATGGATAATATGAACACTCCGGCCCATATGGCCCAGCCGTAATGGCTGTTACCGTAAAAGGCGCCCTCGGGATTGGGCCCGAATATAATGCCTGATACCATACCAATGATAAAGCCAGCCAATGTGATAATGGAAAAATATCTCCTGCCCCATAGGGAGGGTATGGCCGAAATGACAGCGGATATGTAAAATAGCCTGCTGCTCAAAAGCCAGCTGAATAGATAGCTGTTTTCTCCCTCGGGCTTTGATGCCCATAAAATGCCCAGTAAGGAGCTTTCTCCTCCGGACCTGCACCAGATGAGCCTTCCTATGATATAAAGGATCATATATGCCAGTAGTATAAAAAGGGCTGAACGGATGTTTTTCCTTATCCCTTTGTTTTTCTCTCTTTTCTTTTTCTCATCTTCCGCCTTGAATACTCGGTATATTTCTTCCGCCTGGGAACTTATGCTGTCCCGTGGCAGGCCATCACTCTGCCCGCTGCCTGAACCGCTGCCGCTGCTTTCTCCGGCCTTTTCAGCCTGCTCAGCCTGACTTGGTTTTCCATCTCCCAGGGTCCCAGCAATTTCTGCTCCAGGGCTTTCATCTTCGGAGGCAAGGAGACTGACGGTGGTGGTCCCCAGTATGTCGGCTAACTTAAATAGATTGGCCGATGAAGGGGAGGACTGTCCAGACTCCCACTTGGCCACGGACTGACGGCTGATACCCATAAGCTCCGCCAGTTTTTCCTGGGACATGCCGGAACGTTTTCTTAAGTTTCTTATCTTTTCACCTAAGGTCATGGCCTTACCTCCTTTGTTCTTTCTTTATCCAGTCTTTATCCTGCCTTTATTAAATCATAACCGTAAAATAATGATTTGGCAACCAACCATTAGGCAGCCATAGGGCAGCTATGGGGCAGCCAGGGCTGAGAAGGTATATAATGTTTTCACGTGAAAAAGGAACCTTTAAGGTTTTACAGCCTTGGCCTGTCCCCCAATCCCCCCTCTCCCAGGCCCCAAGAGCCCTTTAGTCCCTTTTTAAGATAAGTAGTGATGGCCCAAACTTCGGCAGTTTCACTAAACAGCAGGAATGAACAGTTACCGCTGTCTTTTGGAAAGGCATTTTGATATTTGAAAAGAGAAAGATAATATGGATTTGTTCACAGGTTTGTGCTATATTTTAGCCAAGTAGCAGATCAATAAATCAGCATTGACAAAGGAGTGTGATTGTATGAAAATCGCAAAAATCATTTTATCTATAATAACAATGCTTTTTGCT
>JAHZAW010000038.1:22145-52639 GCA_019423725.1 Clostridiales bacterium | reverse complement strand
AGCCAGGATCAAACTCTTATGTTTAATTCCTTCGTCAGTTAACTCTGACTTTTTTTCCATTCATTACTTGGTAGTATATCTTTTTCAAGATAACTCATTTGTTTTGACTTGGGTTTAATTTTTATCATCAACTGTTCAGTTTTCAAGGATCATTGTTAATTCTTTTTTGCTGTTCTCGGTGACAGCTTTGCAAGTATATCATCTTTTCCAAAGCTTGTCAAGAACTTTTTTATTATTATTTTTTGGCGGAGAAGGTGGGATTTGAACCCACGCACCGCTATTAACGGTCTACTCCCTTTCCAGGGGAGCCCCTTCAACCACTTGGGTACTTCTCCTCAAGGCTCTCACTGAAAAATAATAAAATGGCGGAGAGGGTGGGATTCGAACCCACGGCCCCTTTCGGAGTCACTGGTTTTCAAGACCAGCTCCTTAAACCACTCGGACACCTCTCCACAAATTTTTCTTTAATTTTACATTATTCACATTTGCTGCGAACAATAAATATAATACACATTAAACTTTATTTTGTCAACACTTTTTTTAATAATATGTGATTTTTTTATCATTTTATTTTAATTATCAGTTAAATACAGCATTTCACGCCCGCTGACATAAAAAAGCGGCCCCGTTAAAACGGAGCCGCCGTACATTTTATGATTAGAAATAGAATGCACAAAGAAGAGTGAATATAAATAATATAATATCTATAATACTCATTTTAGCTTTATTATCATCGCTCATGCTGATATCTCCTTTCACATTTACAACTTAATTACATGTAGTATCCAGGGAATATTACAAGAACATAAAGCAGAGCTGCGATCATTTCTGCGATCATAAGAACTACGAGTGCAGGAACAACCTTTCTCATAATAATACCTTCCTGGTTCTGGAAGTTAACAGTAGCACAAACAGCGATAACGTTGTTAGGGCAGATCATATTACCAAGAGCTCCACCTGATGAGTTAACAGCTGCTGTGTAAGCAGGGCTGATTCCAAGAAGCTGAGCAGCTTCGATATGCATAGGGTGGAACATGATATTTGAACCAAGAGTTGTACCTGTCATGAATGATCCAAGACATCCGATG
Source organism: Clostridiales bacterium (assembly GCA_019423725.1). Lineage (GTDB taxonomy): Bacteria > Bacillota > Clostridia > Lachnospirales > Anaerotignaceae > Metalachnospira. Next base: position 51,551 of record JAHZAW010000038.1, on the reverse strand, counting down.
AATACAGCAGCAGCGGGATATCCTTTACCTACAACAGCTGCAAGAGCTTTTGCAAGGATTGAAAGCATACCAGCTGACTTCATAGCTTCTGCAAGACCTGAGAGGAATGCCATAGCTATGAGGGCACCGATAACGCTCTTGAATGATACAGCAACACACTTATGGAAGCGGTTAGTGTATCCAAGAACGATAGAACCTACGAAGCAAACTACGATGATAGTTGTACCGATCCAAACTGCGAATCCTCTGTTGTATAACCATGTGCCTTCGAGACCGAAACGAGCACAAGGAAGAGCAATGAGAAGGAGTACATATGTAAATACAGCTTTCCAAGCAGGGATGGGACTCTTATCTGTAGGAGGTGTAGCGATAAACTCTTCGGGAGTTTTAGGTCTAGCAACCTTGATATAGATAAAGTCAACAGCAACAATGATGATACCTGAAATGATTGATGTAAACTCGAAACCGATTGTATGTGTAACACCGATCATTGCAGCAGCACCAACAACGCCATTTACGAAAAGGAAAGGAACGAGTCCTTTGAAACCTTTTTTGCCATAACATACAGCAGTGATAACCCAAGGACAGAAGAAAGCGCCAACGGCATTAACTCTTGCTGTAGCTCTGGAAAGCATATTATAGATCTCACTTACGGACATACTATCGAGTGCGGGCCAGTTATATGTAGCTCCTCTTCCTTCTGCAACCATAGCAGCGAAACCACCGGAGCATGTAAGACCAGCAGCACCCCAAGATGACCAGATACCATTAGCAATAAGTGATGAAAGAACCGCAAATACAGGGCTGATTCCAAGACCTACGAGGCAGGGAGCAGCAACAGCAGCGGGTGTTCCGGCACCAGCACATCCCTCAAGGAAAGCACCGAAACCAAATGCAACGATAATAACGTGTTTACGTTTGTCATCTGTAATACTGATGATGAGCTCTCTGATTTTATCCATAGCTCCTGTTTCGATGAGCATGTTAAGGATACAGAAAGCAGCCATGATCATGTAAACAACTTTTGTACCTGAAACGATACCAGTCCAGGCATTTTTCCAGAGAATATCAAGTCCTTCTCCAAAGTAGAACATACCCAAGACAAATGTAACAACAAACGCTATCGGCGCAACGACCTTTGCAGGCTTATTGAGCACGATGATACCGACGAGAACTATCAAAATCGGCAATACTGATACAATAATATCCATGAATAATTCCTCCTTATAAATTTGTATCGTTTTCTGAAATCCGGCGCGTCTCCCCAAAACGCTTTCTGCCAAATCAGAATATCGAACAATAAACCGGTATAATAAGTCCCCCGACAAACATAAACACGGGTTTATCATTCGCTTATTTTATCTTTTCTTAATATTTTCTATAAAGAAAAGACCGCCTACTGCTTAATACCAGTTCACATCAAAGATAACATTATTCATCCGATGTATGGAATTTTCAAGGTACAGAGGAACCTGCTGCGGTTCCCTTATTCACGTAATTTATTATAATACCTTTTGTGAATTAAGACAAGTGAATTTTCATTTAATTGTAATAATCATATATAATGCAATATTTTTTCAAACATTTATCAGGCACTTTTTATGCAGCATTGACAAAGCTTCTCAGTCATGGTATATGTACATGTTGTGTATAGTTGACATTAACTTGTATAATCATCATTCGGTCATATTACCACATACACCTTTTGTGTTATAATATGTTACAGACTGAAAAACAGGAGGTAAAAACATTGTCAAATATATTGGATAGGTTTCTGAAGTATACAAATATATGCACCACATCTGATGAATCATCGGAGACATTTCCCAGTTCACCATTTCAGCTGGCCTTTGGAGAAGCCCTCGCAGAGGAATGTAAAGCCATAGGGCTTACTGATGTAAAGCAGGATAAATACGGATATGTAAGCGCATATCTTCCGTCAAATATGAAAAAAGATTCACCCACCATATGTTTTATATCCCATATGGATACCAGCCCGGACGCATCTGGATTCAATGTCCGCCCTGTAATAACCGAAAACTATGATGGTTCAGTCATATCCCTCAAGGGAGCTGTTTTAGACCCTGAGGAGTTTCCGGCCCTTAAGGATCATATCGGACAGACCATAATATCATCCGACGGCACCACCCTTCTTGGCGCCGATGATAAGGCAGGAATAGCGGAGATAATGACAGCTGTGGAAGATATTATAAAATATGATATGCCCCACTGTAATATACGCGTACTTTTCACGCCCGATGAGGAAATCGGAAAAGGTGTTGATTTCCTCAATGTGGATGAGCTTGGTGCATCATTCGGATACACCATGGACGGCGGAGCTCTTGGAGAACTGGAATATGAGAACTTCAACGCAGCTTCAGCTGAAATAACCATAAAGGGCAAAAGCGTCCACCCGGGCACATCTAAGGGCGTTATGAAAAACGCAGCCCTCATAGCCGCTGAATTTGTTTCCATGCTACCCGAAAACGAAACCCCTGCCACAACGGAAGGCTATGAAGGATTTTATCATCTTTCTGAAATAAGCGGAGGTGTTTCAAAGGCTAAGGTATGCTATATCATAAGGGATTTTGATGCCGATGGATTTGAAAAAAGGAAAAAATTCATAAAAGATACCGTTGACAGGCTCAATGAAAAATACGGAAATGTGGCCGAATGTGAGATCCGCGAACAGTACAGGAATATGCATGAGGTCATAGAAAAAAATATGTATATAATAGACCTTGCCAAAAAGTCCATGACTGATGCTGGCATAACTCCAGTAATCCAGCCCATAAGGGGCGGCACCGATGGAGCAAGGCTTTCATTTATGGGACTGCCCTGCCCTAATATTTTCACAGGCGGCCATAATTTCCATGGTCCCTATGAGTTTATTTCCCTTCAGTCCATGGAAAAGGCCGTGGAGCTCATCAAAAAGATAGCGGAGAACGCCCTTGAACTTTGATGTATGATGTCAAGTCTATCTAGGCTTTTTAAAACTTTAGTAAGCTGATGTATTTAGGTATTGATTTATAAAAAAAACTGTGTTAGAATATGTCCAGTTTAATAGTTGGCTATGACGGAGACAAATTCAGTCCTGACCGGTTACAACCACAGAGAGCGTGCGTTCGGTGCGAGCACGCAGCACGATCAAGGATCACCTACATCTCAAGAGCCTTGGAAAACCACGGTTTATGCCCGTTACAGCATATAAAGGCGTTGATTGACGCAAATTAAGGTGGTACCACGAACAAGCTCTCGTCCTTTCCAGGACGTGAGCTTTTTTTGATATATGTTAGTTCGTCAGGACCGCGAAAAAAATTAAAGGAGTGTATTTGATGGAAAACGCATTTGAGGTACTTAAGGAAAGAGGCTTTATCGAGCAGCTTACCCACCCGGAAGAGATCGAAGAATTATTCAAGAAAGAAAAAATAACTTTTTATATCGGATTTGACCCTACGGCAGACAGCCTTCATGTTGGACATTTCCTTACGGTAATGGCCATGAGCCATATGCAGAAATGCGGACACCGTCCCATCTGTCTTATGGGCGGAGGAACAGGAATGGTCGGCGACCCCACAGGAAAGACTGATATGAGAAGGATGATGAGCGTTGAGGAAATAGACCACAACGTTGAATGCTTCAAAAAACAGCTTTCAAGATTCATCGATTTTTCAGATGACAAGGCTATTATCGTAAACAATGCCGACTGGCTCAGAAACCTTAACTACATCGAATTTTTAAGAGAGATCGGTTCAGTATTCTCAGTAAACAAGATGCTTACTGCTGAATGTTTCAAAACAAGGATGGAAAAGGGACTTTCTTTCCTGGAATTCAACTACATGATAATGCAGAGCTATGACTTCCTTGAACTCAACAGACGTTACGGATGTGTTATGCAGCTGGGCGGAAACGACCAGTGGTCAAATATCCTCGGCGGTGTTGACCTCATAAGAAGAAAGGAAAACAAACCCGCTTACGGTATGACATTCCAGCTCCTTACAAACAGCGAAGGCAAAAAGATGGGCAAAACAGAAAAGGGAGCTGTATGGCTCGATCCCGAAAAGACATCACCCTACGAGTTTTACCAGTACTGGAGAAACGTTGGCGATAAAGACGTTGAAAAATGTCTCAGACTTCTCACATTTCTTCCCATGGATGAGGTCAGAAGACTGGGAGCCCTTGAAGGCAGCGATATAAACAAGGCTAAGGAAGTTCTGGCATACGAACTTACAAAGATAGTTCATGGCGAGGAAGAAGCAAAGAAAGCCGATGTTGCCGCAAAGGCACTCTTTATGGGCGGAAATGCCGGAGGTTCCATACCTACAACTGATGTCAAGGCAGAAGACCTTGAAAATATGGATATCCTCAGTGCCCTTGTTCTTACAAAGCTCACACCCTCAAGATCAGAGGCAAGACGTGCTGTTCAGCAGGGCGGCGTAAAACTCAACGACGAAAAGGTAGACAATATCGAACTTAAGATCACAGAGGATCTTTTCAAAGATGGTATCGTAACTCTCCAGAGGGGCAAGAAGTCATTCCACAGACTTAAACTTGTTTGATAACAAAATAAAACAAGCCGTAAACCTAAGGTTTACGGCTTTATTTTTTATTTATGCCCTGGGATGGGTCTTGTTGTACACTTCCCTGAGCCTGTTTTTATTAAGTCTTGCGTACATCTGGGTGGTGGATATATCAGAGTGGCCCATCATTTCCTGCACCGACTGTATGTCCGCCCCATTTTCGATAAGATGCACGGCAAATGAATGCCTGAGCATATGTGGAGTTATTTCGCCTTTTATTCCCGCTTTTTTAGCGTAGCCCTTTATTATTTTCCAAAAGCCCTGTCTTGTCATGGGATTGCCGAAACAGTTAACGAACAGTGCTTTTTCCCCTTCATTTTTGAGCATGTTCATCCTGGCCTTCTGCATATATACATCCAGAGCCTCCAGCGCCTTGGAACCAAGGGGGATTATCCTCATCCTATCCCCTGTCCTGCAGCTGAGATATTCCATCTCCATATTTATATCTGAAACACTGAGGGAAATAAGTTCCGTTACCCTCATTCCAGTGGCATAAAGCACCTCCAGCATGGCCTTATCCCTAATGCCCTTTATATCGGATAAGTCAGGCTGTTCCAGAAGTTTTTCCACATCCTCCAGAGAAAGCACAGCCGGCATTTTCTTTTCCACCTTCGGCGTTTCAAGGCCTTCAGCTGGATTGCCATCTATTATCCTCATCTGATTCAGATAAACGAAATATGACCTGATGGACGCGGCATTTCTTGAGATGGTGGCAGGAGCCTTATTCTGTCTCTGCAGCTCATAAATATAGGCCATTACATTTGTCTTATTGACCCTTTCTATTTCATTTATTCCGTTTCCTTCAAGAAAACGGACAAAGGAATAAAGGTCTCTTTTATAAGAGGCCGTGGTATTTTCTGAGGAACCCCTTGTTTCCGTCAGATATTCCGCAAATTCTTCAATGTGCCCTTCCATATTTGTCTCCTTAAAAAATTACCCCTTTTAATCAGTATAATTATAGTCTTTTTTACACCAAAAGTCGATATATTTTACCATTTTTATATTAAAACTGAGCTTTTTTAAGTCTCCATCCACCACCTATGCTTATTTTCACTGAAAAAGCTTAGAAATGAATCCCACCATATAATTTTCACATAGGCAGGCGGCAGCGTTCAATGCCATGCAGATGGCAAGTATGACAAAATGTTCCTTTAAGTGTTTATACCTTTCCCTTTTTATCCTGCTTTTAGGGCCGTTGTTGCTGAATTTATTCAGCACGAAGGATATGCTCCATACAGCCGTGAATATGTACAGGGGTATGAGTATTATGTTCTGGGGAAGAAGGTTCGAGACCACATACCTCATACCATTTTCCGCGGCTGAAAACGATGCCGAAAATCCATAAAAAATACCGATGCCAAATATTATGACCAGTATTACGGCGCTTCCTGAACTTAAGAATCCCGAAAGCCATATGGCAGCTATATATTTGCCATGTTTTACAAAGCTGTACAAAAATCCATTATTCTTATAAAAATCCTCAGTATACTGGGCCAGCCTCGACCTTTGGTCATAATCCAGGGCGGCGGAGGACGAGGCCCCTGTCAATATCCCAACAAAAAAGCAGACAGCAACGATCATTAAAACTATCTGCCATCTGCTTGTTTTTTTATTTTTCATAAAGCGACCACCTCGTCCATACATTTTGTTAAAATATATGTCCTGCATGTCCGCTGTATTCTTTATTGTCTTTTCCTTTTTGCGACAAGCTCATCATAGGCAAGGATGCCCATAACGGTCTTGGAGTCCCTGATGGTGCCGTCATATATCATATCCAGGCAGTCCTTCAGAGTATATCTCTCCACATCTATGAACTCATCCTTATCCAGCTTCTGAACTCCGGGCTGGAGATCCTCAGCGATATAAAGATATATCCTCTCTGTGCATACTCCAACCGAAGCATAGGTCCAGTTCACATAGGTTATGGACTTGGCCTTACATCCAGTCTCCTCCTCCAGTTCCCTGACCGCGCACTCATGGGGGTCCTCATGCTCCTCGAATGTACCTGCGGGTATTTCAAGGACCATGTCCCTGGCAGGGTGTCTGTACTGTCTTACTAATATGATATTTCCGTCCTTATCCACGGGGACTATGGCTGAGGCGTTATTTTTGATGACCACTTCCCTGGCAGCTGTATCGCCGTCGGGCATGGTTATCTCGTCCTTTACGACCTTGAGTATCTTACCATCATATACCTTCTCGCTCTTTACCACCTTATAATCCATGGCCTTATCCCTCCTTAGAACTCAGCGTTGCGCACTGTTCTGGGATAGGGTATTACGTCTCTGATGTTTGACATACCTGTGATATACATGATAAGTCTCTCAAATCCAAGGCCATATCCGGCATGGCGTGTTCCGCCGTATTTACGAAGGTCAAGATACCACCAGTAATCCTCTCTCTTAAGTCCAAGCTCGTTCATCCTATTCTCAAGGACTTCAAGTCTTTCCTCTCTCTGGCTTCCTCCGATGATCTCTCCGATTCCAGGTACAAGGCAGTCCGCTGCGGCAACGGTCTTTCCATCGTCATTCATACGCATATAGAAAGCCTTGATATCCTTGGGATAGTCTGTAACGAATACGGGTTTTTTGAATATCTCCTCTGTGAGATATCTCTCATGCTCTGTCTGAAGGTCGCAGCCCCAGTCAACGGGATATTCAAATTTATGTCCGGACTTTTTAAGAAGCTCTACTGCTTCAGTATATGAAACACGTCCGAATTCTGAATTTACGATATGATTAAGTCTGTCGATAAGTCCCTTATCAACGAAATTATTGAAGAATTCCATTTCTTCGGGAGCGTTCTCAAGCACATAGCTTATAACATACTTGAGCATGTCCTCAGCGTTATCCATATAGTCGTTGAGGTCAGCAAAGGCCATTTCAGGCTCGATCATCCAGAACTCAGCTGCATGACGTGTTGTGTTTGAGTTTTCAGCTCTGAATGTGGGGCCGAATGTATATACGTCCCTGAATGCAAGGGCATAGGTCTCAGCTGAAAGCTGGCCGCTTACTGTAAGGTTTGTCTGCTTTCCAAAGAAGTCCTTTGAATAGTCCACAGTTCCATCCTCATTTAAAGGAGGGTTGCTTATATCCAGAGTAGTTACCTGGAACATCTCGCCCGCACCTTCACAGTCACTGCCTGTGATGATAGGAGTATGAACATATACGAATCCTCTTTCCTGGAAGAATTTATGAATAGCATAGGCAGCAAGGCTCCTTACCCTGAATGTGGCAGCAAATGTGTTTGTCCTGGGTCTGAGATATGCTATGCTCCTTAAAAATTCAAAGGAATGTCTCTTTTTCTGAAGGGGATAGTCAGGTGTGCTGAGTCCCTCGATGTCTATTTTTTCAGCCTTTATCTCAAAGGGCTGTTTTGCCTCGGGTGTAAGGACGAGCTTGCCCTTTACAACGATGGCAGCTCCAACGCCGAGTTTTGATATTTCTGTGTAGTTATCTATTTTTCCGTCCTCAAAGACTACCTGTACGCTCTTGAAAAATGATCCGTCATTGAGCTCAATGAATCCGAATGCCTTTGATGAACGGAGAGTTCTGACCCATCCGCCGACTTCTACAGTCTTGTCGGCAAATTCTGATGTGTTTCTAAAAAGCTCTTTTACTCTTGTAAGTTTCATGGGAAAATGCCTCCGTTTTCTTATTTTAATTCTGTAAGGAACTCCTCAAGTCTGTCCATTCCGGCCTTGATGTTCTCGATCGATGTTGCGTATGAAAATCTTATGTGGTCAGGCATTCCAAAGTCTGCACAGGGAACGACAGCGATAAGTTTTTCCTCAAGAAGGAGTGCGCCTATCTGTGCCGCTGACTCGAGCTTTTCACCTTTATATGTCTTTCCATAGGTGCCGGAGAAATCAATGAACAGATAAAATGCTCCCTCAGGTTTTATTGTAGTTACATAGGGCATTTTTGACACTCTGTCATAAATATAATCACGGCGTTTCTCAAACTGCTTCCTCATTTCCTCAACACAGTCCTGAGGGCCTGAAATTGCCGCAAGGGCTGCCTTCTGGGCTATGGAGTTGGGGTTTGATGTCATATGTGACTGCATGCTTGACATAAGTTTTGCTATCTTAAGGGGAGAAGCTGTGTAGCCTATCCTCCATCCTGTCATAGCATAGCTCTTTGATACTCCGTTTACGGTTATTGTCCTATCATATATTTCCTTGCCGAATGAAGCGATGCTCACATGCTTCTTATCCTCTGAATAAATGAGTTTTTCATATATCTCATCGGCTATTACGATTATATCCTTCTCAACGGCAAAGTCAGCTATCTTTCTAAGTTCTTCCTCAGCCATTACCATACCTGTGGGGTTGCTTGGTGTTGTGATGATGACTGCCTTTGTTTTATCGGAATATCCGCTTTCAAGTACTTCCCTTGTGAGAGCGAAGTTTTCTTCCTGTTTTGTGTATACTATAACGGGTGTTCCTCCCGCAAGTCTTACCATCTCCGCATAGCTGAGCCAGAAGGGTGCGGGTATTATTACCTCATCTCCGGGGTTCAGTATTGCCATAAGGGCATTTATAAGGGAATGTTTTGCACCATTGCTTATGACTATCTGTGTATAATCATAATCAAGGCCGTTATCCTTTTTGAGCTTATCGGCAACTGCCTGTCTAAGCTCCATCATTCCTGCTGCTGCAGTATATTTTGTAAATCCTTCGTTTATGGCATCGATGGCTGCTTTTTTAATGTGATCGGGTGTATCGAAATCAGGCTCGCCTACGCTGAAACTGATAACGTTTTTTCCTTCTTTTCTAAGTACGCCTGCCTTTTCTGTGATTGACAATGTTGATGACGGCTTAATTCCTAGCGCCTTTTCAGATAAATTCATGTTCGTTCCTCCTCTATAATTCACTGGATAAATTTTATACTATTGTAATTACAAATGCAAGCAGTAATTACAACAGTTCGCCTATTATCCGCATAAAATTGCCCTTTGCGATCTTTTCAGCGGTGGTTTTTCCAAACTCATCCGCTATATCATCCAGCATCTGTCCAATCTTTGAAACGTCCTCCACTCCCTGGGGCGTGGCCGGTATGCCGTCAAAATCGCAGCCAAGGCATATACAGTCCTCTCCACATATACCGAGCATATGGTCTATGTGTCTAAAAATATCATCCTTTCCAGCCCTTCCGCTGTCACTCAAAAAGTCCTCGCAGAGGTTTATGCCGGCTATGCCCTTCCTTTCCCCTATTATCCTAAGTTCATCATCGGTAAGGTTCCTGGGGAATGAACATACGGCACGGCAGTTGGAATGGCTGGCGATGAACGGCTTTTCAGTATGTTTTGCCACATCGTAAAAGCCTTCATCCGATAAATGGGATACATCTATTATTATCCCCATCTTTTCCATTTCCTTTACGGCGTCCTTTCCAAAGGGAGTGAGCCCTCCGCCCTTCATGCTCTCAAGCACTCCGGTGGCAACACAGTTTTTATAATTCCAAGTGAGGGTGGCAAGCCTTATGCCCGCATCATAGAGAGTATGAAGTTTATCCATGCTCCCCTCCAGTGCCTCGCATCCTTCTATGGATAACAAAGCGCTTATTTTTCCCCTGTTGTTTTCTATGTCATTTTTATCATAGACCAGGGACATTTTATCTGTGTTCTTTTCCGCCTCCCTTTTGAACCAGTCCACCACGGCCATGGTCCTCTCAAAGGCAAATGGATAATATTCTTTCCTGAGCCATACGGCAAACACCTGCACAGGAGAATCGTATTTTTCCAATTTTTTCAGGTTTATATGTCCGTCCGAATCATAAAGACCTATCTTTTTTTCAAAAATATATGACGCTGTATCACAGTGCCAGTCAGCAAAAGTATTCAAAAAAATCAACTCCGAAATTTTTTCTTTGATTCAAGTATATTATTTGTATGGCGGAGCATACTACATTTGAGCTTAAGCCACCGCTGTTAAAGCTCATTATATAATAAAAAGCAGGAGATGTTAACAATGAACAGACCTAAATCTCAGGAAGTAAAATGCACAGTTAAATCTTGCCGTCATCATGACAAGGACAAACACTGTACTCTTGCCGATGTAGTTATCGGTGAAAATGTTGCAAACGCAACAGAAAAAAGCCAGACAGACTGCATGAGCTTTGAAGCTCTCTAAGAGTCCTTTCTGCATTTTATATGCAGGGCTGCCAGGGCTTGGGGTACAGGTCTAAAAAGGCCAATACCCTAAACCAAAGGCAGTAAGTTTTCCCACCGCCGGAAACAAATCCCGGCGGTGTATGCTGTATAAGGCCCATTTAGTACTGCGCTTTACACATTTTCTATGGCATATAACGATATCCCAAACTATTTCTCTACATATCGACCGCACTTCCGGCTTTTCCATATTTAAAAATTTATACAAAAAAGGCGTATCCTTTTGGGATACGCCGTTCTTTTCTCAATCATTTAGCATATTCTGTTGCTCTAGTTTCCCTGATAAGATTAACTTTTATCTGTCCAGGATATTCAAGTTCGTCCTCGATCTTCTTAGCGATCTCCCTCGCAAGAAGAGTAAGGCCCTCGTCATTGACATCCTCAGGTATAACCATAATACGAAGTTCTCTTCCGGCCTGGATCGCGAAGGATTTTTCAACGCCTTTGAATCCATCAGCGATCTCTTCAAGCTTCTGAAGTCTCTTAACATAAGATTCCAGTGTTTCACGTCTTGCTCCGGGTCTTGCAGCTGATATTGCGTCCGCAGCCTGAACAAGAACAGCTATGATGCTCTGGGGCTCCACATCTCCATGATGTGCCTCAACAGCATTTATTACAATTGAAGATTCCTTATACTTTCTGCACAGCCCGACCCCTATGCTGACATGTGAACCTTCCATTTCGTGGTCAACGCTCTTGCCTATATCGTGGAGCAGGCCTGCTCTCTTGGCGATGGTGACATCCACGCCGAGTTCAGCAGCCATAAGTCCAGTGAGCTGAGCCACCTCGATGGAATGTTTAAGAACATTCTGTCCATAACTGGTTCTGTATTTAAGTTTACCAAGAAGACGCATAAGCTCAGGATGAAGTCCATTTACACCTGTCTCAAGTGTAGCAGCCTCTCCTTCGTCTCTTATGATAACTTCAACTTCTTTCTTGGCTTTTTCAACCATTTCCTCTATTCTTGACGGATGAACTCGACCGTCAACAATAAGTTTTTCAAGGGCTATCCTTGCGATCTCCCTTCTTATGGGATCAAATCCCGAAAGAATAACCGCTTCCGGAGTATCGTCGATAATAAGATCGATACCGGTAAGAGTTTCAAGTGCGCGGATATTTCTTCCTTCACGACCGATAATACGGCCTTTCATCTCATCATTAGGAAGCTGGACAACAGAAACCGTTGTTTCCGCAACATGGTCTACGGCACAGCGCTGAATGGCATTGGCGATGATATCACGGCTCCTTCTGTCAGCCTCATGCTTAGCCTTAGCTTCCGCCTCTTTTATCATAATGATGGACTCATGTTTAACGTCATTTTCTACCATTGCAAGAAGATAATTCTTAGCCTCTTCAGATGTAAAGCCTGATATTTTCTCAAGCTCAAGAAGCTGCTGTTCGTGGATCTTTTCCACTTCTTCCTTCTGTTTATCAAGGTCCTCAAGTTTCTTTGTCATCTGTTCCTCTCTCTTTTCGTAGGCATCAGCCTTACGGTCGAGGGTCTCTTCCTTCTGAACGAGACGTCTTTCGGTCCTTGCAAGCTCATTTCTTCTGTCTCTTGCTTCTTTTTCCAGTTCGTTCTTTGTTCTGATACTTTCTTCTTTAGCTTCAAGAAGAATTTCTTTTTTCTTCGCTTCTGCTTCCTTCTTTGCGTCTTCAACTATGTCATTCGCCCTTTTTTCGGCGACACCTATCTTTGCTTCGGCAATTTGTTTTCTATAGCAGAAACCAATAACAGCTCCAAGAACTAAACATACTACAGCAGCAATAATAGTTATTGGTTCTATTGCAACCACCCCCTGTTTAATTTTCAAAGTTCATAAAATTAGATAAATACGCGCATAAATGATTGTATAAAAACTATTTAATGTGAAACCACATCTATTTAATTGTATAACCAACAACAACTTATGTCAAGACAGATTGTTATTCCCATGATACTTTATATCTTCGGAAATACTCACCCTTCCGCTTCCTCCGCAGCAGGGACATGGCCTTGTCATAAGGTGCATTATGGACTCCCTTTTTTTCTTTCTCGTAAGCTGCATAAGGCCAAGCTCCGTCATTCCCACAACTATTGTCTGGAGGCTGTCCTTTGCCACAGCTTCCTCAAGTTTTTTCTGTACTGCCTGCCTGTCCTGCTCACTTTTCATATCTATGAAATCAACGATTATCATCCCGTTCAGGTTCCTGAGCCTGAGCTGATGGGCTATCTCCTCGGCTGCCTCAAGGTTGGTCTTTAATATGGTCCTGCCAAGGTCTGCCTTTCCTGTATATTTTCCCGTGTTTACATCTATGACCACACAGGCCTCTGTCTGTTCGATTATGAGAAATCCTCCGCTTTTTAACCATACCTGTTTATTAAAGGCTGCCTTTGCCTGGGCCTCCACATAATAGGCTCCAAAAAGCGGTGTGCCGTCATCATGTAGTTTGATCTTCTTTTCATCTATGTCAAGCTCCTGACAGAGTTTTATCATGAGCTCGTGATCCTCCACTGAGTTTACGACTACCTCATCTATGTCCCTATGGAAAAAGTCCCTTACGACCTTTACCACTCCATTGGCATCCGTATAGAGAAGTGCCGGCGCCTTGGCGAATTTAGCCCTTTTGAGCACGTTTTCACTGCGGATTATGAGCCTCTCGATCTCTTTTTTATATATCTCGTTGCTCTTTCCCTCTCCGTCAGTGCGCACTATTACTCCGTATCCCTCCGGAAGCACCTCACGGACCACATCCTTTATCCTCTGTCTTTCCTCGGGGTCGGTTATTTTTTTAGATATGCCTATCCTGTTGTCATTGGGTATAACTACGATAAATTTTCCTGGAAATGATATTTTTCTCGTAAGCACGGAGCCCTTTTTGCCGACTCCCGCCTTTTCCACCTGTACGAGCACTTCACTGCCGTTTTTTGGCCTTATGACATTCCCGTTTTCATCCTTATGGTCTCCATAGTACAAAAAGGCGTTTTTATCCTGGCCGATATCAACAAACGCTGCCTGCATCCCCGGCAGTACGTTCATTATCTTTCCGGCATATATATTGCCTACTATGGGCATGGAGTTTTTCTGCTCGTATACCAGCTCCACCAGAAGACCGTCCTCAACTATTCCTATCCTTGTGCCATATTCTTCCGAATCCACAAGTATCCTTTTCATTTTTCCGCCACTTCCTTATCCAGGGGAGCAAACTCCCCGTCAAGCATACGGTACATTTCGGTCCTTTTATATCGAACTTTGTATTTATCAAATTCAGCTCCGGCATATTCACAGAAAGTCTGGGTCGTAAGGTCAGCCCTGAGGCTGCGTATGCTTCCAGCCGCAAGCACCAGCTTTATGGCCGCCTTTCCGTCTCTGGATATATCCTCCATTGAATATATGTCTGGGCGTATATCCGTTTCATCAAAATGATTTTTGGTCTTTTTCATGACCATTATTTCCTTCTGGCTCAAAAACTTCTCCAGTTTTTCAGCCAGGCCGTCAGATGGCATTATCTCATCCAGATATGCCTCATACTCACAGGCGCACAGCTCCGCCATGGCTGACTTTGCCCCCTGGGAAAGTCTTGATGCCCTATAGACCGTTACGCCCTCATTCATCACTGAGTTGAGCCTTTCCACTATTTCTTCCGGGTCCATGGCCCTTTCAAACTCAAAATCACAGTATTCTCCCGTACTGGTCATACCCATCGAAAGGGGATTTCCGAATGACATGAGCTGATGGGGGTTGAATCCATGGGAATATCCTATGGGAAGGCCGGCCCTTCTCACTGCCCTCTGAAAAAGCCTCATAAGATCCAGATGGCTGACAAATCTGAGTTCGGGGCCCTTTGTATACTTTATCCTGTACTTAAATCTTATTTTCTTTTCTTGATTCAAAGCATACACCCCCTCCGAAACATGCCGCTCCGCAGTGAGAACATTCCTCACGGCAGTTAGGTGTGGTTATGGCCATTTCAGCCTTCTTTCTCTCATTTATCATAAACTGCTTGGACACTCCTATGGAAATATGATCCCAGGGGAGTATCTCATCGAAGCTTCTTTTCCTATTGGCATAGAAAGCTGGGTCAACGCCCGTTTCCTCAAAGGCTTCCATCCATTTATCAAAGTCGAATATCTCCGACCATGAATCAAAACGGCAGCCCTTTTCCCATGCCCTGTATATGGCAGCGGAAACCTTCCTGTCTCCTCTGGCCATAACTCCCTCAAGGGAGCTGAGCCTTGCGTCATGGTAATTATATTTAATCTGTTTTCTAGCTATATGGGATTTTACTATTTTAGCCTTTTCCTCAAACTCCTTATAGGTATCCTGGGGGTCCCACTGGAATGGTGTGAAGGGTTTTGGCACAAAACATGAGCTGCTGGCTATGACAGTGACCGGTCTGGGTTTCTTTTCCCTGGGTATCTCATAGTACTTGTCCACTATTTTTGCGCTCAGGTCAGCTATGCCGATAAGGTCCTCTTCAGTCTCCGTGGGAAGTCCTATCATAAAGTAAAGCTTTACCCTCTCCCATGATCCGGAAAAAGCCAGGGCACAGCCCTTAAGTATATCTTCTTCAGTAAGATTTTTATTTATTACGTTCCTGAGCCTCTGGGTGCCTGCCTCTGCAGCAAAGGTAAGACTGCTCTTTCTTACTTCCTGTATCTTCTGCATAAGATCCAGGGAGAAGGAGTCTATCCTCAATGACGGCAGAGAAAGATTCACCTGGTCCTTTGAAAAATCATCCAGAAGGCCATTGGCCAGGTCATGGAAACATGTGTAATCACTGGTACTTAAGGATACAAGGGATATCTCATCATCTCCAGATGCGTCAATGAGGGAGTGGGCCTGTTTTATAAGGGTCTGGTAATTTTTCTCCCTTACTGGCCTGTATACGAATCCCGCCTGGCAGAACCTGCATCCCCTTATACATCCTCTGAACAGCTCCAAAGTCACCCTGTCATGGACCGTCTCTATGAGGGGAACGATCATTTTAGGTGGATAGTATACGCTGTCCATATCAGTGACTATGACCTTTTTGACGGTCTTTGGAGCCTCGGGGTCATTGGGTGTAAATGAGGCTATCTCACCGTTTTCCTTGTAGGCCACATCATAAAATCTGGGTACATACATGCCTTCTACGGAAAGGAGCTTTTTCAAAAACTCTTCCCTTGTTCCGCCGTTTTTCTTATGTTCCTTATACATCTCCATTATGTGGTCATACTCCACCTCGCCCTCGCCAAGGTAGAAAAAGTCCACAAAATCCGCCAGAGGTTCGGGATTATAGGCGCAGGAGCCTCCGCATACTATTATGGGGTCGTCCTCCCCCCTGTCCTTTGAATATATGGGTATGCCTGACATATCCAGCATATTCAAAATATTTGTATAGCACATCTCATACTGGAGGGTAAATCCCACAAAATCAAACTCATTAAGGGGAGTGAACGTTTCAAGGGAATAGACGGGGATATTATTTTCTCTCATGGCCTTTTCCATATCAGGCCAGGGAGCAAATGCCCTCTCACAGTAGGTATCATCTCTTCTGTTCAGAAAAAAATAGAGTATCTGAAGTCCAAGGCAGGACATTCCGACCTCATAAACGTCCGGGAAGCAGAAAGCAAACCTTATATCCACCTTTTCCGGATCTTTCTTTACCATATTAAGCTCGTTTCCTGTGTATCTGGCAGGCTTTTCGACCTGGAGCAGTATCTCATCGGGAACTGTAATTTTACTCATATTATCCTCCTATGCCCTTTTGGGGCATTTAATCTGCGAACCTATCCGCATACTATATCACTATATATAATAACCCATATTCCTAACTATTGCACTAACTTTTTTAATAAAATAAGGAGCCTCCTTAAAAGGGGGCTCCCCGTAATTCTTTCCAGCTGTTTAAGGAACTAATACCATTATCCTCTCGTCCATGGGTGCGTCACTGTTTTTAACATAATTCTGCACTCCAAAAAGACTGTTCATCCCTGCCGTAGCTATATATTCTTTTCCATCGATCAGCTTTATCCTGTTTTCAAAGCCGTTTTCCTTGTCACCATTTTTTATTATGCCTCCACCTGGTGTTATCTCATAGGTGTTTCCATCATATTTGAAGCCGTCTTCGGTCATTTCAGCTTTTATGCCCTTCAAAAATTCGTCAAAGGGAACATAAAAATCCTTGGTCTCAGTCTCAAATGGCTTCAAAAGACTGCTTTCATCGGCCTTTTTATAGTTGTTGACATTGTCAAGGTCATACTCTATACCGTCAAGTATTACTTTTTTGAACTTGGATATATCAAGTATCTCTCTGGCATCAGCTGTACATTCCCACCTGTCATATTCTTTTCCTTCACTTATGAGGCTCATCATATCCACGTCAAAGAGCTGATTATAGGTTTTAACGCTTCCGTCATCCATTATAAAGAATGTATTCATATCATAGATTTCAAGCTCTTCATCAACCGGAACTTCCTTTTCTATTATTACTCCCATGGGATTGAGCTTTAATACAGCATTTCCATAGGGCTGTCCCGGAAGGGTATATTCTACCGTTTCAACAGCCGTATTCAGCTCTATGATGATCTCATTGTCATCAGTATCTATGGAATCAAATCTTAAAGATACTTCTTCGCCGTCTTCTTCCGTTCCTAATGCATCTATGGAAATTTCCCATACTCTCATTTCATCGGTATCATACTCAAAAAGCTCCTGGCCTCCCCAGCCTTTTATATAGTGGTCATCATAGTCATTTACATAGTTTATATAGGTATCCCTCAAAACTTCAAAATCTTCGTTAAACAGTGTTTTTCTGCCTTCTGGGGTAAGAGCCTGGGCTGAAACTATAGCCTTGATATTGTATTTGGTCGTTATCACCTTATCCACTGTTATCATGATATCGCCGTCGGAAACGGATTTTCCAAGGGTCTGGACGTATTTTTCCATACTTGTTGTGTCTCCCGAAAAAAACTGCTTTAACAAATCGATATTAGTCATGGCAAATACCGATGAGGCCATGGCCGCCGTCACTATACAGGCTATGGCAAATCCCTTCAAAACTTTCTGCTTCATATATATCCTCCTTTCCGAAGGAACAGCGTTGAGTTTTGCATCGACTTTATCAAGTATATCCTTTGAACTGATATATGAAACATCTTCCCTGCAGTCCGGCATTACTTCGTCTCTTAATTTTTCAAGTCTGCTTTTCATAACTGTTCCTCCCTTCCGCTGAGATGATCCTTTAGTTTTTCCCTTCCGCGTTTCAGCTTTGTTTTGATGGTCGAGGCATTCATATCCATGGCCTTGGATATCTCCCTTATTTTTTCTCCGTTATAGTAGAATCTGAGCATTATTTCACTGTCCGGCTCACCTAAACTCATTACCGCTTCATAAAGCCTTCTGCTTTCATCGGCTTTCAATGTCTCCTTCTCCGGGTCACCCCTGTCAGAGACCGTTCTTTCATTCAGCTCCACGGTGTTTTCCATTTCTCTGAGCTTATTTTTTGCCTTGTTCCTTGCAACGGCTCCAATATAGGGCCTTAGTTCACCGTCTTCCCGTATATATTCACTGTTGTTCCACATGGATATGAATACGTCCGCTATGACTTCCTCCATATCTTCCCTGGACATCAGATTTCCCATAACGTTATAGACCACAACGCTGACATAGGCGGAATATGTTTCTATAACCTTTTCAAGAGCGCTTCTTCTTTTATTCTTAAGTCCTTTTATCAGGTCTTTATCTTTCATCGGTATACCTCCGAAACGGAATTTTAAACTCAAATCATTCCGTTTATTTGAATTCAAATATATATACACAGAAAATCCTAAAAAGGTTTCAAACTAAAAAACCGCCTGAACAAAATGTTCAGACGGCAGAATCTCTTTTTGAAAATACACATCCGCAGTAGTTCTGTCTGAATAGATCATACTCATTTGACAGTTCTATGGACCGCTTATAACCATTTTTCTTTTTAAAATCCGAGGGCAGCCATTTGACACCATACTTTTGGGCCTCTTTCTCACCTATCCTGTTCAGGTTTTCGGCATTTTTAAGGGGGCTTATGGTAAGGGTGGTGCAGACATAATCCGCTCCATTTTCAGCAGCACATCTGGCAGCCTCACTGAGCCTCAGCTTAAAGCATTTAAGGCATCTCTCTCCGCCTTCGGGAGCATTTTCAAGCCCCTTTGCGGCCTCAAAAAATTCCGAGGGTTCATATCTTCCCTCTATGAATTTGACTCCGGCACAGGCAGGCATCTCACTGATGAGCCTCTTTACCTCATTTACCCTTTTTTCGTACTCTTCCGCAGGGGATATATTTGGATTGAAGTAAAATACCGTTATGTCAAAATACTGGCTGAGATATTCCAGCACATAGCTGCTGCAGGGAGCGCAGCAGCTGTGAAGCAGGAGCTTTGGCTTTTTATCGCCATTATTTTCTATTATCTTTTCAAGCTCCCTTTGATAATTGATCTTGTTCATTGTCTGATCTGTCCATTTCCGTAAATAATATACTTGGTGGTAGTTATCTCCTTAAGTCCCATGGGTCCTCTGGCGTGGAGTTTCTGGGTGCTGATGCCTATTTCAGCTCCAAATCCGAACTGTCCGCCATCGGTGAACCTGGTGGATGCGTTTACATATACAGCCGCAGCGTCCACTTCATTTAAGAATCTCTGGGCATTGGTATAGTTTTCAGTAACTATACACTCAGAGTGGTTCGTTCCGTATTTTCTTATATGCTCGATGGCTTCATCTATATTCTTTACAACTTTGGCTGATATTATAAGGTCATTATATTCTGTCCCCCAGTCATCGTCATTTGCAGGCACCGCTCCGCCCTCATCGATGAATTCCTTATCTCCCCTAATTTCGACATTTTTCTCCTTAAGGGCCTTGGATACCATGGGTATAAATTTATCGGCTATGGCCTCATGCACAAGAAGGCTCTCACAAGCGTTGCATACTCCAGGCCTCTGTGTCTTAGCGTTTATAACTATCCTTACGGCCATATCCAAATCAGCGCTTTCATCCACATAGGTATGGCAGTTTCCTGTTCCTGTCTCTATTACGGGCACTGTACTGTTCATCACAACAGACTGTATAAGTCCAGCTCCGCCCCTGGGTATGAGCACGTCTATATAGCCGTTTAATCTCATCATTTCCGTGGCTGTTTCCCTGCTGGTGTCCTCTACCATCTGCACACAGTCCTTAGGCAGTCCTATTTCCTGAAGGGCTTCCCTGAATATGTTTACGATGGTCGTATTTGAGTTAAAGGCTTCCTTTCCTCCCCTGAGGATCGTGGCGCTTCCTGCCTTAAGACAGAGACCAAAGGCGTCCGCCGTTACATTGGGCCTGGCCTCAAAAATTATGCCAATTACACCCATGGGCACCCTCTTTTGTCCTATGATAAGACCGTTGTCCAGGGTCCTCATATAAAGCACCTCGCCTATGGGGTCGTCCAGTTTTGCCACGTCCCTTAAGCCCTTGGCCATTTCCCTGACCCTGGCTTCCGTAAGGGTGAGCCTGTCGATGAATGCACCTTTGATGCCGTCAGCCACAGCCTGTTCAACATCTTTTTTATTGGCTTCGAGCACCCTGTCCATGTTTTTTTCAAGGGCATCGGCTGAAGCGTTCAATGCTCTGTTCTTTTCCGTTGTCTTAAGGGTGGCCAGCACAACTGAAGCATCCTTTGCCGCCTGTCCCATTTCAATGAGTCTGCTCATACATTTCCCCTCCTGTTTCACAGCACCGTGATCGTTCTTTTTTCAGTTATTATCTTTTTCATGAGTTTATCGTGGGGCTCCCTTGGCACCCTCTCCTTTATCTGAATGTCAAAGGCAAGGGCAAGGGTATTTTCTATCCCGTATTTTTCTATGTATGTGTCATAGTAGCCGCCGCCGTAGCCCATCCTTCCTCCCTGGATGTCAAAGGCTGTTCCAGGAACAACGAGCAGGGTATTTCCCGACGGTATTATCTCGTCTTCTATGCCTTTCTGCGGTTCATATACGCCAAGGCTGTTTTTCACCATATCGTCCAGGCTGTCTATTTTTACAAAGTACATCTTCCTGTCCTTAAGGGATACTGGTACAGCAACGGTCTTTCCATCCTTTAAGGCCCTGTTTATTATATCAGCTGTGGGCACTTCATTTTTCATGCTCACATAAATAAATATGGCATCGGAATTTTTATACTCCTCCTGGGACAGGAACATTTGGCCTATTATTTCCCCGGCTTTTTCCTTTTCCTCCGGCGGTATATTCTTTCTTTCCTCTATCCACTGTCTGCGCATATCCTTTTTCAAGGGCTTTCCTCCCCTCATAAGTCATCACATATAGAACATGGCTACATAATTTCCTATGGCCGCAAAAAGCATTATGAATATAACTACATCTATGACAAGGAATACTATGCTCACTATAAGGAGCATTTTTCCATAGCTTTTATAGCCCTCGCCGTTTTTGTTTAAATATATGCCTCCGGCGATTATGCCTATTATGGCTCCTATGACATTGAAGTATACAGCAATGAGTATGAGAGCCACCTTAGCTGCCGTGGAAGGCTCATCCTTTGTGTTTATCCTCTCTGCCTCTTTCATATAATCGTATGTATCATAGGCCCTATTTTCGTAATAATCATATTTTTTCTCATAATAAGAGTCTTTTTTCTGTTCTTTTTTCTGCTCTGTGTTTTGTTCCGTGGTCTGTAAAGCGGTATTTTCCGTATTGTTTTTATTTTCTTCCATGGCTTCCTCCTTTTACTTTCCTATGAACAATGTACCAACGTCATCTCCGTCGATGACCTTTTCTATTATCTCGGCGTCGCTTCCATCGGCTATGACCATATCTATGCCGTTATCGCCGCAGAGTTTAGCCGCTGATATTTTTGTGGCCATGCCTCCAACGGAAAATTTTGATCCGGCCTTGCCTGCCATATTCTCTACCTTTTCCGTTACCTTCTCTACTATTTTTATCCTCTTGGCGTCGGGATTTACCCTGGGGTCACTGTCATAGAGGGCATCTATATCCGTAAGCAGTATGAGCAGGTCAGCCTTAAGGAGCACTGCCACATTGGCCGCAAGACGGTCATTGTCACTGAATTCTATTTCGTATGTAGATGTGGTGTCATTGGCGTTTACAATGGGAACTATTCCCCTCTGGAGAAGCTCATCAAATGTATTTTCCGTGTTATGCCTTCTGTTTTCATCCTCAAAGTCAGTCCTTGTAAGAAGTATCTGGGCAATGGTATGGGTATACATATTGAAGAAGTTCTGATATATCTGCATAAGTATTGCCTGCCCAACGGCTGCCGCCGCCTGTTTTTCCCTGGTCTTTTGAGGCCTTTCGGAAAATCCCAGGCTCTTTGAACCAACGCCTATTGCTCCCGATGATACAAGGACAACATTTTTATCCCTGTTTTTAAGATCGGATATCATCCAGCAGAGCCTCTCTATCATCCTGAGATTGAGCTTTCCGTTGGGATAGGTTATGGTCGATGTGCCGACCTTTATTACTATTGTCTTATAGTCCTTAAATCTGTCATGAATGTCCATGTTACTACTAGCTCCTGTCATATTTAAACATAAAGGCGGATATAAGATCCTCCTTTTTTATCAACAACATTATTTACTGATTTTGAATGAACTCTTAAGCGGAACTATTCTGTTAAATACCAGTTTCTCATCTGTCGTATCCTTTGTATCAACGCAGAAATATCCGTTTCTCATAAACTGGAATCTCTCACCCTTTTTGGCGTCCCTGAGAGAAGGCTCTATCTTACAGTTATCCATAACTATTATGGACTGGGGATTCATTATCATCTCTCCGTTGGGATCATCGGGATTGTCCAGCATCATATAATCATAAAGCCTTGCCTCTGCTGTGGTACAGTCATCGGCACATACCCAGTGGAGCGTTCCCTTTACCTTTCTTCCGTCAGGACTGTTTCCGCCCCTTGACTCAGGATCGTAAGTACAGTGTATCTCTGTTATAACGCCGTTTTCGTCCTTTACAAAGTCTGTACATGTAACGAAATAAGCACCCTTGAGACGTACTTCCTTTCCGGGAGCCAGTCTGAAGAATTTCTTTACAGGCTCTTCCATAAAGTCTTCTCTTTCGATATATACTTCCCTGCCAAAGGGAACTGTTCTCTTTCCAAGTTCGGGATTTTCAGGATTGTTCTCTATCTCAATGAATTCTATCTGTCCTTCGGGATAGTTGGTTATTACCACCTTAACGGGGTCAAGTACAGCCATGACTACCTTTGCCTTGGACTTTAAGTCCTCCCTGAGACAGTAGTCAAGGAGTGCACTGTCTACACAGCTGTTTGCCTTGGACACACCTATCCTCTCACAGAAATCCCTGATTGCCTCGGGTGTGTATCCCCTTCTTCTGAGGCCGCTTATGGTAGGCATCCTGGGATCGTCCCATCCATCAACAAGTCCGTTTTCCACCAGCGCTCTGAGCTTTCTCTTGCTCATGACCGTATTGGTGAGGTTAAGTCTTGCAAACTCTATCTGTCTGGGAGGATTTACAGTATATCCCGCTTCCCTTACGACCCAGTCATAAAGGGGTCTGTGGTCCTCAAATTCCATGGTGCAGATGGAATGGGTTATGCCCTCGATTGCATCCTCCAGGGGGTGGGCAAAGTCATACATGGGATAGATACACCATTTATCTCCTGTTCTATGATGGCTCGCATGGGCGATACGGTAAAGAACAGGGTCCCTCATGTTGATATTAGGTGAGGCCATATCTATTTTAGCCCTCAGTGTCCTGCTTCCATCGGGGAACTCTCCGTTTTTCATCCTCTCAAAAAGGTCAAGGTTTTCCTCTACGCTTCTGTTCCTGTAAGGGCTCTCCTTTCCGGGAGTGCTTAAAGTTCCTCTGTATTCTCTCATCTCATCGGCATTAAGGTCGCATACATAGGCCTTGCCTTCCTTAATGAGTTTTACTGCTATTTCATAAAATTTATCAAAGTATGATGAAGCAAAGTAAAGCCTGTCATCCCAGTCGAATCCAAGCCATTTTACATCCTGTTCAATGCTCTCAACGTATTCCACATCTTCCTTTGAAGGATTAGTATCATCAAAACGCAGGTTGCATTTTCCGCCGTAAAGCTCAGCCAGACCAAAGTTAAGGCATATGCTCTTAGCATGTCCTATATGAAGATATCCGTTTGGCTCGGGAGGAAAACGTGTATGAAGTTTATTGAGTTTTCCTTCAAGATCGTCCTGAATAAAGCTATGTATGAAATTTCCCGTACTGCTCAGACTGTTTTCCTTTACGTCTGCGCCTGTTATGTTTTCCTCTGACATTTAATGCCCCTCCGTATCATTATTTTATCATCATAATATTATAATCTACACTATTTCCGCTCCTTTTGCAATAGCGGACAGCCTTTCACCCTTTATTATTTCCAAAAGTTTCTGTATTATTCACCAGCCAGTCCGCAAAGTAAGCGTCAACTATCTTTACACCGCTGTCATTAAGATGGGCGTCATCCCTGAAATTCTCCAGCTGCAGCAGGTTTTCCTCCCTGTTGACTATGTTGAAATCCAGATATTTGACCCCGGCCTCATCCGCTATGGCAGCCAGTTTATCATGTATGGAATCATAGTTTTTTATCCAGTCCATGGATACATTCGCTATGGGCGCCGTTACAAAGACTACCTCAGCCCCGTTTTCCCTGCACAGATCCGCAAATTTCATGATATATTCCACCTGGGTCTCATTTGGCTCCCAGTCGTCCCCATCCAATCCCTTATACTGGTTGGTCTCGTCATATTCGCTCTCAGGTATGACCGTGTCACAGTAGGTATAGCCCTTGGCCAGATAATATTCTGTGCCGTTGGTCTCCTGGACCTCCTCTTTGACACCAAATCTTTCCTCGGCATAGTCCTCCATCTCCGCCGTCTCATAGGCAAAATAATCCTGCTGGTATCTGATGGGCAGCATCTTATACTTTACCTTCTCGTTGAGCGGAAATACAGTCTTTATATACTCCTCCTTGACCTCCGGGTCATTTACCACCTCAAAAAATGAGTTGGCCTGCTTCATATCAAATTCATCATCCATGACGTCCCAGTAAAGCTCCAGTACCACGAGCTTTGGCTTCTGGGTCTTGAACACTTCCTTAAGCACAAAATATGATGTGTCATAGTTCTCAAGGGGTGTCCCCAGCTGCCATGAAAGGGTGCCGAATACACTGTCGAAATTTTCCGGATCAAATGTACAGTATGCATGGGATGAACCTATGAATACCATATCCACTGTGTTTTCTTCCAGGGCATAGAACTCATCATACCTGCTCTTAGTCCACACATTGACCGTATTTTTTGAGGCAGCCTCGGAGTATTTATTTTCAACGAATTTATAGGCGGCTAAAAATAACGCTATAAATATGATTATTTCTATTATCAGTTTAAAACTGGAAGTAGATGAACGCTCCCGCTTCATAATACACCCCCGCTGAAAGTATGAATACAGCCGTTATGAGATAAAAAACTATCCTTACGAACATATTTTTACGCTCCACCACATCATATACCGCCCTTTCACCGCAGGCTGTCTCAGCGATGATAAGGAAAAGTATGGCTGCGGCACATACGGCCATTTCAAAAAGGTTGAGTCCCATTCCGGTAATGACTTCATATATATACTGGGCGTTGAACCACTGGGTAAATCCTGTGGCAAGGTTTCCCGTTATATATACGGCGTCTGAAATGGTGTTGGCCCTGAAAAATATAAATCCAAAACATACAAGGCCAAAGGTTATTATAACTGATATGAACTTCATTACCGGTGTTCCGTTTATGTGAAGTCCGTCTTTTATTTTCTTCCTGAATTTATAGGTCATCTGGCCTATGACCTGGTACACGCCATGCAGCGCTCCCCAGATGACAAAGGTCCAGTTGGCTCCATGCCAGAGGCCGCTCACCAGGAATGTTATCAAGAGGTTCCTGTATTTTTTTGCCTCTCCCTCACGGTTTCCGCCTAAGGGTATATAGATGTAGTCCATAAACCAGGTGGAAAGGGATATATGCCATCTTCTCCAGAATTCCTTTATGCTCTTTGCCAGAAAAGGATTTCTGAAGTTATCCATGAGCCTGAATCCCAGCACCCTGGCGCAGCCCTTGGCTATGTCTGAATATCCGCTGAAATCACAGTATATCTGAAATGTGAACAGTATTGAGGCAATGACAAGGTACAGTCCGCTGTAGCTGTGGGCGGAATTGAACACCGTATCCACCGCCATGGCTGCCCTGTCAGCTATAACTATCTTTTTAAAGAAGCCCCAGAGCATTATCCTTACGCCGCTTATGACTCTCTCAAGGTCAAATCTGTGCTTTTCATAAAACTGGGGAAGAAGGTTGCCGCTCCTTTCGATGGGGCCTGCCACCAGCTGGGGGAAAAACATAACAAAAAGCATAAATATGCCAAAATGTCTCTCAGCCTTGATCGTCCCCCTGTATACATCAATGGTATAGGCCGCCGCCTGGAAAGTATAGAAGGATATACCCATGGGCAGTATTATATCCACTGCCTTTACCGGCCAGCCGTCTCCAAATATGGCAAGCATGGTGCTGTTCATAAAGCCCAGATACTTAAAAACGAACAGCAGTCCGAAATTTATTATCATAGACAGTATAAGCGCCCGCTTTTTTATGCGTTTATTTTTATTTTTGGCTATGACAAGGGAAGCCGTATAATTCACGGCTATGGTAAAGACTATCAGAAGTATGAGATAGGGGTTCCATGCCATATAAAAAATACAGCTCGCAGCAAGAAGAAGTATCCATCTGGTCTTATATGGCATAAGAAAATATAAGATGAATACCACCGCGAAAAATATTAGGAAATCAAAAGAATTGAATAACATACAAAACCTCTTAAAATGATCATTTGTTATTGATTATAGTTTATAAAATGCTTAAACGCAACCTTGTTATGGTTTTGTGAATGTGATAAAATTGTTTTATTCCGTTGAAAAACGGAAGTTTAATCCCAGTCCCCGGCGGGACTGTATCAGTGGTGAAAAATATGATCTCCGGAATCGTTGAAAATAAAAAACAGTTTATGGCTCTGCTCCTTAAGGACAGCGTATTTGACAAATTCCTTGTAAGGAGCATATCCCTGCGCACATCCGTAGCCTATGAGATAGACTGCGCTCTGGATAAGAACTGGTTTGACAGCGACGAGGCTGAAAATCTGGAAAAATACGCCCACTGGTCTGCGATGAGGCCTGTGGTATTCAGTCTTATAAAAGGAAAGCGTCTTCCAGGTTATATGAAGATAGTTCTTTCCGCCGCTCCATCGGCCGCTGAGAAGATACATAAAAACGCCGCTGCCCTGTTCATAAACATTATTTTTGAAAACAATATCCTTTATATAACCACCGGATGTTCCCAGAAGGTATTTGCTCTGGATAGATCCCTGGACCAGACCTGGGATGAGACCGCATCCAGATTTTTTAAAAAATGCGGTATTATCCTTGAGGCCGGTGAAATATAAAACCAAATGCAAAAACGGTATCCTGGCAAATGTGCTGATACCGTTTTTATATATGTTTATAAGTGGCAGTAAATATTAATGTGATTTAATTTGTCACACCAATACACATTATGCTATAATGGAAACTGTTCAAAAAATGTAATAACTACAATAATGAGGTAACCCTATGAAAAAATCACTACTGGGCAGGCCTTCGTCACCTTCCGTTACCATCGGAATACCAAGGGCTATGCTCTACTACAGATATGAAATATTATGGAAAAATTATTTTTCCGCTCTGGGCGTAAAATGTGTAATCAGTCCCCAGACAAATAAAGAGATAATAAAGGAAGGAACATCGGTATCCATTGATGAAGCCTGCCTTTCAACAAAAATATTTATGGGCCATGTAAAAAGCCTTATAGGAAAGTGCGACTATATACTCATACCCAGGATAAGCAGTTTTGGTTTAAAAAGAAATATGTGTACCAAATTTGAAGCGCTTTACGACATAGCCTGCAACGCTTTCAGGCAGAGCGGACAGCGTTTCATTTCATATAACATAGACTATCTTAAAAATCTTACGGAAGAAAAGGCCTTTGGCGACCTGGGCGAGGAACTCGGTTTCTCCAGAAAAGAAGCTCTCGCGTCATACAAGGCTGCAAAAAGGGCTGAGGCTGACTATTTAAAAAATCAGGTCAAATTACAGGAAGCTGCCTTTAAAAAAGCCGGGCTCAAGATACTCATAGCTGCCCACAGCTATGTGGAAATGGACCCCTATATAGGAAAGCCCGTTACCAATTATCTTAAGAAGATGGGTGCAATACCCATATATGCTGATCTCTTTGACAGACGAGACGCCCTTAAGCAGAGCCTTAAGGTATCCCCCACCCTCAAATGGGAATTCAGCAGGGAGATCGTTGGAAGTACGGCCATATATAAAAACAGGCTGGACGGCATAATACTTATGTCAGCCTTTCCCTGCGGGCCTGATTCCATGGTCAATGAGATGATAATAAGAAAATTCAGGGGAATACCCATACTCAACATCGTCCTTGACGATCAGGACGGCACCGCCGGTCTTGAGACAAGGCTTGAAAGTTTCATCGATATACTTAAATTCAAAGGAGGAGAACTTTGATGCATTCAAACAAAAAAGTTTCATTTCCTGAGTATAACCACTACAACTATGTGTTTAAATCTTTCATAGAACAGGGTCTTGACGCGGAATATATAATGGCTCCTGCCATGACCGTAAGGACCATGGACAGAGGTGCTAAAAACAGCCCTGATTTTGTATGTACGCCCTTTAAGAGCACCCTGGGAAATATGATGGACGCCCTTGAGGCCGGAGCTGACACCCTTATTATGACCATGGGTCTCTGCCGTCTCGGATACTACGGAGAACTTCAGGAGCAGATACTCCATGACCTGGGCTATGAATTTGATTTCATAAACCTGGCTGAGTACAGCACAGGAAAGAAAAGAGATTATATAAAGGCACTTAAGCGTATTAATCCTAAACTTTCCCTGGCCAGGGTCACCAAGGCCGGAGCTGATTCCATAAAAATGCTGGAATATCTGGACGAAGCAGAAAGCATTTATTATAAAAACTGCGGCTTTGAAGTAAACAAAGGCAGTTTTAAGAAACTTAGAGCTAAACTATTTGCAGCCATGGAGACTGCCACATCAAGACGTGATATAGATGCGGCTTTTAACACTTTTAAAAAGCAGGCTGCTGAGATCCCGGTAAATAAACCGGCTTCACCCTTAAGGGTAGGCGTCATAGGCGAATTTTTCACAGTAATGGATCCTTTTTCAAACCTCAATGTGGAACAGAAGCTGGCTGATATGGGTGTTGAAATACACAGATATATGAACATCACCAACAGGCTCATACGTTATAAGGGCAAAAATCTGGCCGTTGAAACATCGGAATACTGCAAATACGAAATGGGCCCCACATCAACGGCTAATATATGGAGTGCGAAGCATTATGCTTCCAAGGGATTTGACGGCATCATACATATAAAATCCGCCGGATGCACACCTGAGATAGATATTATGCCTGTACTCCAGAATATAAGCGCGGATTACAAGATCCCCATATTATACCTTACCTATGACTCACAGACCAGTGATACGGGACTTGATACAAGGCTTGAAGCCTTTTACGATATGATTAGCATGAGAAAGAAGGTC
>JAHZAW010000038.1:15080-22135 GCA_019423725.1 Clostridiales bacterium | reverse complement strand
TCATCTGATGAAAGAAGCTTATCTTGGAATCGACATCGGTTCCATTTCAACAAAGGGAGTTATCATAGACGAGAAAAACAACATTCTTGCCAGCTCCTATATATGGACAGAAGGAAATCCCCTTGGTTCTGCAAAAAAACTCCTGGCACTGCTGGAGGAACAGTTCGACAAGGAAAATTATAAGATCGTGGCCACAGGAACCACAGGAAGCGCCAGAAACCTGGTAGGCGCCATGGTCGGAGCCACAATGATCAAAAATGAGATCACAGCCCATGCCGTAGGAACAACAACACTCTATCCCAATGTAAGGACTATACTTGAGATAGGCGGCCAAGACTCAAAAATAATACTGGTGGAAAACGGAGTTGCCGTTGACTATGCCATGAACACCCTCTGTGCCGCTGGTACAGGTTCATTCCTTTCCAGCCAGGCAAAACGTCTTGGCGTTGAGGTAGAACAGTTCGGAGAGATAGCCCTCTCCTCAAAACACCCTACCCAGATAGCCGCAAGATGTACGGTTTTCGCTGAGTCAGACCTGGTACACAAGATCCAGATGGGCCACCCCAAGGAAGACATAATAGCAGGCCTCTGCAAGGCCGTTGCCTCCAACTACCTTAATAACGTAGGAAAGGGAAAACGTATCGTTCCTCCCGTTGTATTCCAGGGCGGTGTAAGTAAAAACATCGGCGTTACCCAGGCATTTAAAGATGCTCTTGGATGTGATATAATAGTTGATGAAAACGGTCATCTTATGGGAGCTTTTGGAGCTGCCATACTTGCCGGAAGAAGCAGTAAACGTAAGGTCTTTGATTTCTCCGTTGAGGATATGGAATTTAAGACAAGGGACGTAAACTGCGGCAGATGTCCCAACAACTGCGAGATTATATGTGTATACAGAGACGGCGTTCTTATAGACTCCTGGGGAAACCGCTGCGACAAGGGAGCCATAAGACCGGGCGTCAAACTGGCTGAATGATCTGGAGGTGTTTGCATGATCACAAATGAAACTTTAACTACTTTAAGGAACAGGAGAAGCTGTAAGGACTATAAGAGCGAACAGATAAAAGACGAGGAGCTTGAAACTATCCTTGACGCCGGAACTTGGGCGCCCACAGGAATGGGAAAGCAGAGCCCCATCATGATAGCTGTTCAGAACAAGGAAGACATTGCTGAGCTGGAGAGGATAAACGCTGAGATATTCGGAAAACCCGGCGCACCCCTTTTCTATGGCGCTCCCACTGTAGTTGTTGTCCTTGCTGACGCTGAAAGACCTACAGCAGTATATGATGGAAGCCTTGTTATGGGAAACCTTCTTAATGCTGCTGCAAGTATCGGTGTAGGCGCCTGCTGGATACATAGAGCAAAGGAGACATTTGAAAGAGAAGACGGAAAAGCTCTTCTTAAAAAATGGGGTATCAAGGGCAACTATATCGGAGTTGGAAACTGCATTTTAGGATATGCCGCTTCCGAGCCCAAAGCCGGCCTTCCCAGAAAAAGTGATTATATAACAATAATAAAATAAATTGACTTTTAAACGGCTTCTGATGGTCTTTTCGGCGTATATTTCCTCCGAAACAGTTTCAGGAGCCGTTATTTTTATGCTCTTTTGTATTTTATCCCCGAAATAAAAAAGGCAGATTTTTCTTGGAGTTATTGTAATAAAATCGAAAAAGTTTTTTAAGAAAAGAATTTTTATTTTGTGATATTATATTTTAAAGATAATGGTAAGTTAAGGCGGCCAAGGCCGCTAATTTGTAAGGTGGGGATATTATGAAAAAAATCATCATTGCCGCAGCAGCTCTTCTGCTGTGCTTAATCGCTGTTTCCTGTTCTGCCTCTGGCACGAAGCCATTCGCCGACCTGACGGCTGAAGACATAAGTTCCGTAAGCGTGAACTGTATGCCTCCTGATAAGACCGTACAGACAGAAGATAAGGAAAAGATAGAGACCCTTGTGAAAGCTCTTAATAAAGTTGTCATATACGAAGAGGATGAAAAGGAATATGCTGGACAGTCGGTCACATTTACCATAAATAAAACCGATGACACCCAGATAAAGATCAATGCCTGCAATCCACAAATAATAATCGATGGCGTAAAGTATACAACTAAATCCGACCCCTGCGAAGAGCTGGACGCCATAGCTAACGAATGGATAAACGATATGCCTTCTGTACATAAATCCTTTGATGAGATAAAGCAGCTCCTGGCTGCTTATCCATCGGATTACGAAAGCATCATCCAAAGCGGATGCTATGTGATATCCGGAGGAAAGGCAGTAAGCGGTCAGGAATTATATGACGAGTTCGCCAAAAACGTTGACAACGGCATATCCGACGATATAGTCATTGTCAACTTCACGACCGAGGGTGATCCCATTTACTGCTATGTATATTATGACGGCGATAAATTCACCTGTACCGAAGATGCTTCCAGAGATAAATATGCCGGAGGAGACACGGATTATTTACAGCTGGAATACAAATATCTGATAAACACTGAGGAGGATGGTATGTCATATACATTCCTCTCCGATGAACAGGTCTCATCATATGAACCTTCAGGGGAACTCGAAGCCGGAGGAAAAAGCAGCTGCTTCCCTCTGTTCGTACTTGATCTAAATAATACCGAAAGCTAATTATTCTTCTATATATAAAAAAACGGAGCGGTTTTCCGCTCCGTTTTATTTTATGCCCATACGGCATTTATTGCTTGTTTATTATAAGTCTGTGCTGGCCATTGTATTAGCTGCGAAAGGCATGATGTATGTGGACATTCTTTCTTTTCCTGTGATCTCGTGAGCCTTTGCGATAGCCTCTTCGATCGTTCTGCAGGGGATAACGTCTGTCTTTCCGAAGCCTTCAGGATCCATATCTGAAACAATGATGAAATGTACCTGTGTAGCTGCCTCGAATATCCTGTATCCAACATATCTTCCGATGCCGAAGTTATCTCTTAAGAATACTTCTCTATCAAGCATGTTGTCGAATTCTGTTGCGAATTTCTCTGTATCAGGATTTCCCCAGCCCTCTGAGCACTGAGAAACGATTATAACAACACCTTCCTTGGGCTTAGCAGCTCCGATGGCATTGAATAAGGGTTTAGCGCCTGTCTGATAGAAGTTGATGTCCTTAGGATATCCGCATGCTGATGCGATAACAAGGTCAGCCTTCTCATCGATCTTAACGCCGTCGAGTTTCTTAACGAATTCATAACCTTCCTTATGAGCAAGCTCAAGGTCACCTGCAAAACATTTTGCGATTGTGTTTGTACGGTCAACAACTGAGTTAACGATGAATGAGATCTTTGCAAGCTTAGCAGCCTCAAGCATATCCTCATGTACAGGGTTGCCATCTGTTATACCGTTTGCGCATGTCTCAACAGCTCCGCTTCCGGCAGGACCGGGAAGGAAGTAGTATTTATGGTCTGTGTTGATAGTATTTCTGCTTGAGATTCCGGGAAGTACCATCTTTCTTCCGCCGCCGAAGCCTGCAAGGAAGTGGAATACGATACCGCCAACAAGGATCCTGTGGTCACATTCCATAGCGAATTTGTTGATCTCGATAACATTTCCTCTTGATGTTGTTCCTACTGTAACAAAGTCGTCACTGTCGCAGTAATGGTTCTGATGTCTGAATCTTGCGCAGAAATCTTTACCGATGAGGTTCTCAAAGTCTTCTTCTTCCTGAAGTCTGTGTGTACCTACGCCTGAGATGAAAAGTATATCCTCATCTTTAACGCCGATCTTCTCAAGTTTCTCAACAAGTATATGTACTATAACTGAAGGTCTTGCCCAAAGTCTTGTAACATCGGGTACAACGATACATACAGACTGTCCGGGCTTAATGATCTCTTCAAGCTTGGGTGTGCCGATGGGATTTTCAATAGCTTCTCTGATGATCTCTTCTTCTGTCTTTGTTGTTTTTTCAAGTTCAGCCGGCTCAAGGACCTTGATAACATCTTCTTCAGGGTACTCAAAATCAACTGTTCCATTGCCATACTTAAAAGTATACTTTGCCATTTTATTTTGTCCTCCTTTTTTGTCTGCTTTGTATCTGTTTCAAGACATTTCTGCATTATTACATATATAATACAGTCTATTATTTTATTTGTCAATAAATTCTGCGGTATCATCCACTGTTCGTCATTGCCGCATATTTATGCACATTATGATAAAAATCCACGGTCATTTATGTGCATGATTTTATAATTCCTCTGCATCCATAAGTAAATACATTTTTTTACATATATATATAATATCAAAAAGCCGGATACCCTTAAGGGTATCCGGTTCAGCAAACATTAGGTTTATCAGATTTTTACTGAAGCACATGTATTTGCGGCATAAGGCATGATGTATGTCTTGGGATGCTCTTTGCCGGAAAGTTTCTTTGCAAGAGCGATGGCTTCATCCACGTCCTTAGCTGTATGGATCTTTGTCTTCTTGAAAAGATCAGGGTCAAGGGATGAAACAAGGATTACATGGAAGTCCTCAGCATACTGTGTAAGGAAGTATGCTACGTTAAGTCCGATGGTGTAATTTGCTCTTGTATATACTTCACGGTCATGGGCGTTGTCAAAGTCATGGAGCATTCTGTCTGTGTCAGCGCTTCCTACGCCCTCACGGCACTCTGATACAACGATCATAACTGAGTTGGGATCTTTCTTAAGAACTCCTACTGAGTTGTTCATGGGTTTTGCAGCTGTCTGGTAAAGGTTGATGTCCTTGGGATATCCCATACCGCAGGCAATAACCATATCAGCAGGCTCGTCAACTACAGCTCCGTCAAAGAGACGGCATTTCTCAACGGCTGCCTCATGGCTGAGGTGGATATCTCCGGCAAAGCAGAAGTTGATCTTCTTGTCGGGTCCGATAACGCCTGTGATGTTGAAGTCGATTCCCGCAAACTCAGCAGCCTGGAACATTTCCTTGCTGATAGGGTTGTCTTCATATCTTCCGGGAGCTACAAGAGGATTCTGTCCGCTTCCTACTCCGCCTTCAGCAAAGTACTGTGAATGGTTGCTCATGATAGTGTCTCTTCCAGCGATTCCGGGAAGAACGTATTTTCTTGATCCGCCAAATCCTGCAAGGAAGTGGAATACTGTTGAACCAACGATGATCTTCTTGTCATAGCCCATAACAGTCTTGTTTACCCAGATCTCATTTCCTCTGAATGATGTACCAACGAGCTGAAGGTTATCATCACAGTTATGGTCAACTACTTTGATCCTGTCATAGATGTCCTGTCCAACGATGAGGGCATGCTCTTCGGGAGTCTGGTTCTTATGAGTACCTGTAGCTGAAACGATAAGCATATTTTCATCTTTAACGCCGATAGCCTCGATCTTGGGAACGAGAACTGAAAGGATCTCAGCGGGTCTGCCCCACTGTCTTGTCATATCGGGAACAAGGATACATACTGTATCTGTAGGTTTGATCATTTCCTCAAGTTTAGGTGTTCCGATGGGATTGTCGATGGCCTCGGTGATTCTTTCTATCTCAGTAGCCTCAGGCACCTGAATATGCGCAGGCTCGATGACCTTAAGGATGTCCTCATCAGGCAATGAGAAGTCCATATGTCCGTCACCGTATTTGAAACTGAAATTTGCCATAATTGTCTTCCTCCTTACTAAATTACTATGTAATTATATATTATTTCCCCATAGCCTTTTTTACAAGCTACATCTATAATAGCATTTTTATACAACCATTGCAATATATTTAATTATCAATTATACATATTTTAGTGTCATAAACATAAAAAATACCCTTTTTATCAGGTTCTTCAGCATCTTGTCCGACCTGTAAAGGGTATTTTTTGAAATTTATAATTAATTATTCACCTTATTTTTCCACTCTTTTTATCGCTTCTTTTATGGATAAATCCGGCTGAAAGCATTCCGATGGCAGCTCCGACGACCACATCCATGGGATAATGCACAAGAAGATATACCCTCGAAAATCCCATCACAGCGGCTGCGTAAAGCATCCATAAGCCTGACCTTTTATTTGACAGATAAAGGCTGTAGGCCGCGGCAAAGGCAGCTGCCGTATGCCCTGAGGGAAATGAGTAATCCTTGGGCCTGTTTATGGATATGACAAGGCCATGGGCGTCATTTGGTCTTACCCTTTTTACCGAAGGTTTTATGACAAGATTACAGGCCGAGGCTTCCACCATAAGTGAGGCTATCATAAGCAGGCCTGCTTTTCTTCTTTCCCCTCCCATGGCTATGAGGGAAAAGGCCGAAGCTATCCATATTATCCCATAGTTTCCCGAAGCTGAAACTATTTTCATTGCCTTATCAAGAAATCGGCTCCTCATGTTGTCATTGATAAAACGTATGACCTTATCATCAAAAGTAAGAATAAATTCCATTATTATTACCTCCCGAAAATAAAAACACTACCGATCTCCCTTTAATTTATAACAATTATATAAAATCCATAAGCGGTTATATGTTAAATGCCCCGTTTAACCACATATACCGTCTGTATTTTTCTTTTCTATCACCTGGGCAACGAGCCTTACGGCATCGTCCATTATGGCAGGAAGGGTATCTGAAGATACTCCGGCCACCCTGAGCCCGCATTTATTAAGGGGAATGAGCACCTTTACGGCAGGGCTCTCGCTGATGGCATTGGCCATTACCGGAGTAAGTTCCCCAAACATTGAGTTGGCGGCAACTATGCCGATGCTTCCAACGATGATATCAGCTCTTTTTGCATTGAATACGACCGCGTTTTCGCCGGTGGCGATGTTTTTGGCTCCGCCCTTCATCATTCCCATGGTGGCCATGGCATTTATGCCGACTGCCATTATCTCATGTTCCGCTCCAAATTCGGCCTTAAGTTTTTCTATGAGGGCTCGTCCGATTCCTCCGCCCTGTCCGTCTACTACCATTATAACCATTTATGTCAACTCCTTCAAAGAATTTTTTAAATAAAAAAACGGAAGCCTCTAAATTCAGACGGCTTCCGGAAATTTCACTGGATAATAAAAATGGGAGTTACAGGGCTCGAACCTGTGACCCTCTGCTTGTAAGGCAGATGCTCTC
>JAHZAW010000038.1:0-14885 GCA_019423725.1 Clostridiales bacterium | reverse complement strand
ATTCGAACCCTCGACACCACGGGTATGAACCGTGTGCTCTAGCCAACTGAGCTACTCCGCCATATCACTGACACAAGCGTTATTATACACATAAATTCATCGTCTGTCAACAAAAATTTTACTTTTTTTTAAAATTAGTCTTTGTCGACCTTAAAGACGATCTCATCAGGCTTAACGAGACCCAGCTGTTCCCTTGCTATTTTTTCGATATATTCATCGGTGCTGTAATATTCCATCTGATTATTATATTCTTCTTTTTTCTCCTTTTCTTCTTCTATCTGCTCTTCCAGGTCATCCTTCTGAGCCTTGAGGGCAACATAGGTATTGAGCTGTATGGCCACGTTAACGACAACGCATACGCTCAGACACAGCAGTATGACTCCCACGAATTTTGTGGCAGGAGATCTTCTGTTCTTTTTATTTGATGTTTTTTTATCCTCTGACATATTAAAAACCTCGTTTTATTTATTCTTTCGTTTTATAAAACGAATCTGATCATCAACACTTCTCAGCTTCATTTTTGCATAAACCTTACATAAATGCAACACTTTTTTTAAACATTCATCAACAATGGCTGCACTTTTTTTCACAGGGAAGGACAGAGGTATCCAAATGAGCCGAAATGGTGTCAAGACCATCTCGATCAAAAGCCCTATCACTGCCCTGGCTATTTTAGATAAAGTCATAAGCAGCCCCGTAACGGCCCGGCTTATGAAAACACCATAGACCAGCATACCCGTGAAAAATCCTATTATATCAAACAGCCGTATTTCAGCATGGTTTTTCTCCAGCATAAATAAAAAAAGAAGCACAATCACAGATATCCAGTAGATCATATCTTCAATGCATACGACAGCCTTGGAGTGCGGGACATTCATCCTGAACACCTCTATTATGTCATAAAAAATACCGGCAGCACAGCCGGCGGCAAAAACGCATAAAAATATATCTGCCTGTTCGCTGATAGACAGTATCAAAATATCCTCTCCTTACTTAAATATTTTTCCAAGCAGGAATCCGCCCCTGGACGATTCCGACCCGTCCGTATATTCTATGCTGTCCACTGAGCCATCCACCTGGAGCACTCCCTCATCAAGATTCAGCCGGCCTATGTGAAGATCCTCTCCTCTTATGATTATCATCCCCATGTCCGTATCAGCGGTTATGCTCTCATCATCAAAGGAGACAACATCCGTCACTCCGCTCACCGACAGCCTGCTCCTTTCCTCCAGAACTATCCTGTGTCTTATGTCTCTGCCTGTTTCATTCGCCATTTTCTTTCCCCCAGTCTCAAAAATTAAAAAAGCGCCCTAAAAGCCGTATATAATAAATATATAGACTTTAGGCGCTCTATATTACATTTGAACTGGGCTTATTCCACACTTTTATACATGGCAGCGGCGGCTTCTTTTTTCTGTGTCTCACTTATATCAAGCACTTCTACCTTTGTTGTGCTGTTTCCGAATTTTATCTCTATTATGTCACCGATCTTTACTTCAGTGCCGGCCTTTGCCACCTTTCCGTTTACTGTGACCCTTCCGGCGTCACAGGCCTCATTAGCCACTGTCCTTCTCTTTATTATCCTGGAAACCTTGAGATATTTGTCAAGTCTCATAAATACACCTCTCATTAAAAAAGCCGTCCGCATTAAGCAAGACGGCTTTTTTTATTAAAAGTCAAAAAATCAAGCGTTGATAGCGTCTTTTAAAGCCTTTCCAGCTTTGAATCTGGGTGCTTTTGAAGCAGCTATAGGCATAGGCTCGCCTGTCTGAGGGTTGCGGCCTTCGCGTGCAGCTCTTTCAGCAACATCGAATGTTCCGAAACCTACAAGCTGAACTTTTCCGTTCTTTGTAAGTTCTTCTGTTACAACATCCTCAAATGCCTTTAAAGCCTTTTCAGCGTCTTTCTTGCTTAACTCAGCCTTTTCAGCTATTGCAGCAACTAATTCAGTCTTGTTCATTTTTTGTCCTCCTCAATGTAACTCAAAAATTATATATATTCATTTTCATCTGCAGCTGATTGCCCATCCGGTTTCCAAAGGCTCTTTTTCAGCCCCGCCGACATTACCTTCAGTTGTAAATTATCTTTTTCAGCTGATGATTCAATATATTCAAATTTATTTATAAACTGTTCTGTGGCTTTTGTCAAGGAAAACTCAGTATTTATTTGCATTTTCCTTGAAATATTCACCATTTTGAGCATCAGCCAG
Organism: Clostridiales bacterium; assembly: GCA_019423725.1. GTDB lineage: Bacteria > Bacillota > Clostridia > Lachnospirales > Anaerotignaceae > Metalachnospira. The sequence continues at coordinate 12,676 of JAHZAW010000038.1, read as the reverse complement.
CCCATTTTTTCCTCTTTTTCCTCCACAGTGAGCCCTGAGAGGCTTTTTATCTCATCCGCCAGGGCGTCAAGGTCCGTAAATGACCTGTCTATCTCCCCCATGTCAAGGCCGGCATTTTCTGCCTTGAACAGCACCTTCTCAGCTCTCATAAGCGCCGGAAGCACCGGCGGTATGGCTCTTAAAACTTCACTTTGTGTAGTATAACCTTTTTCCTCTTTTTTATGATCTTCCCATTTTCCCAAAAAGGCGTCTCCGCCCTGGGCAGCATCGCCCCTGAAGTCCTCGGCTCCCTTTCCGCCAAATATATGGGGATGCCTGAGTATCATTTTCTTTGTTATCCCCTCCAGGACGTCATCCATATCAAAGGAGCCTTCCTCTTTTGCCATCTGTGCCTGAAATACCACCTGAAAAAGCAGATCTCCCAGTTCCTCGCATAATTCACTGCTGTCTTTATCCTCAATGGCCTGTATGGTCTCATATGCCTCTTCGATAATATATTTTTTCATGGTCTCCGGTGTCTGCTTTTTGTCCCAGGGGCAGCCGTTTTCCCCTCTCAGCACCGATGTTACCTCCAAAAGCCTGCTGAATCCCTTATCCACAAAAATCACCTCTTCCTTCATAATAATAACACAAATTTTATTTTCTTAACAATTGATATCATAAAATTCTTATAGTATAATTATTTAAGTTGACTTGTTTATAAATTTAGTGATAGGAAGGTTTTGCTATGTTTAAGATTTTAAGAAAAAAGGAACTTAATCCTTCAGTTACACTGATGGATATAGAAGCTCCACTCATTGCTAAAAAGGCTAAAGCAGGACAGTTTATAATTTTCCGTGTTGATGAGGAAGGTGAAAGGATACCCCTTACGATTTCGGATACAAATAAGGAAACAGGAGCTGTAACTATTATTTTTCAGAAAGTAGGACTTTCCACAGAGCTCCTGGCAAAGAAAAACGAAGGCGACTATATACTTGACTTTGTCGGCCCCCTGGGAGCTCCCACAGAGCTTGAAGGCCTCAAAAAAGTAGCCGTTGTTGGCGGCGGTGTAGGATGCGCCATAGCCTTCCCCCAGGCAAAGACACTCTTCACAGACGGACGTGAAGTTGATGTGATCGCTGGTTTCAGGTCAAAAGACCTCATCATCCTCGAGGACGAGATGCGTGCCAACAGCACAAATTATTATATTATGACAGATGACGGTTCCTATGGTGAAAAAGGTTTCGTTACTGATAAGCTCAAAGAGCTCATCGAAGCCGGAAACAAATATGATGCAGTTATCGCCATCGGACCTATCCCCATGATGAAATTCGTTTCCCTTACAACAAAGCCCTATGGCATAAAGACCATCGTAAGCCTTAACCCCATTATGGTGGACGGTACAGGAATGTGTGGCGGATGCCGTGTTACCGTTGGCGGAAAGATCAAATTTGCCTGTGTAGACGGTCCCGACTTTGACGGACACCAGGTAGACTATGATGAGCTTATGAACAGAAATGCCGCTTATAAGGCACAGGAAGCTGAAACAAAGAAGACACACATATGCAGAATGGAAGCTCTCGCAAACGAGCTTATTAAGTAAGGAGGACATCATCGTGGCTAATATGGCAATGGAAAAGACTCCGATGCCCGAGCAGGCACCGGATATAAGAAATAAAAATTTTGAGGAGGTCACCCTCGGATACACTGAGGAAATGGCCATCAACGAGGCAAAGCGCTGCCTTAACTGCAAAAACATGCCCTGTGTACAGGGATGTCCCGTAAACATACATATACCCGCTTTTATATCCAAGGTATCTGAAGGAGACTTCTTAGGCGCATACAAAGTAATCGCTGAGACAAATGCCCTTCCTGCCATAAGCGGACGTGTATGTCCCCAGGAGACCCAGTGTGAGATGCACTGTGTAAGGGGCATCAAAGGCGAGCCCGTAGCCATCGGACGTCTTGAGCGTTTTGTTGCCGACTGGTATATGGCAAACGTTAAGGAAGAAGTCGTTAAACCCGAATCAAACGGCATCAAAGTAGCTGTTGTAGGTTCCGGCCCTTCAAGCCTTACATGCGCCAGCGACCTGGCAAAGGCAGGATATGAAGTTACTGTATATGAAGCTTTCCATACAGCAGGCGGAGTTCTTGTTTACGGTATACCCGAATTCAGACTTCCCAAAAAGATCGTACAGCATGAAGTTGAAGGCCTTATCGCCCATGGTGTTGACGTAAAGACAGATATGGTAATCGGAAGGATACTTACAATAGATGAACTCTTTGAGATGGGAAACAAAGCCGTATTCATCGGAACAGGCGCAGGTCTTCCCTCATTTATGTGTATCGAAGGCGAGGCACTCTCAGGAGTATATTCAGCCAACGAGTACCTTACAAGGATCAACCTTATGAAAGCCTACAGAAAAGACTATGATACACCCGTTAAAAAGAGCAGGAACGTAGCCGTAGTAGGCGGAGGAAACGTAGCCATGGATGCCGCAAGATGCGCAAAGCGTCTTGGAGCTGAAAACGTATATATCGTTTACAGACGTTCCGAAGAGGAAATGCCTGCAAGAAAAGAAGAGATACACCATGCCAAGGAAGAAGGCATCGAGTTCCTCCTTCTCAACAACCCCGTAAAAATAAATGATGACGGAAATGGTGCTGTCAAATCCATGGAATGTATAAAGATGGAGCTTGGCGAGCCCGATGATTCAGGAAGACGCAGACCCATCGAGATCAAAGGCAGTGAATTTGAGCTTGATGTGGACACAGTCATCATGGCCCTTGGAACATCACCCAATCCCCTTATCAGGACAACAACACCCGGTATCGAAGTTAACCGCCACGGCTGTCTTGTGGTAAATGAAGAGACCATGCAGACAAGCAGAGAGGGAATATATGCCGGAGGAGACGCCGTTACAGGTGCTGCCACAGTAATACTTGCCATGGGAGCAGGCAAAAAGGCCGCAGCTGCCATCGACAAATACCTTAAATCCATCAACTAAATATATCTGATATGATCAGCGCGGCATGATGTGTTACCACATTTTGCCGCGCTGTTTTTATATCTATTGAAGTTTTATCATATGTCTGCTATTGTTGGATTATAAATGCTTATTATCCGGGCATTAGGTCCATACTATTACATAAATTTAACATTTTTCAGCAGACTAATTTAACAAAGGTATTATATAATTTTGCTGTCGATATTTAAGGAGAGAAAAAGAATGAAGAAAGCACTTGTAGATTTAGGTTCAAATACGGTCCGTCTATCTGTATACCAGGTATTCGAGGACGGAAGTTTTTCTCTGCTGTTTTCGGAAAAGGAAATGGCAGGACTTGTAAACTATATTTCCGATAAACGTATGTCAGTGGAAGGCTTTGATAAGGCCTGTGATGTTATATGGGATTTTAAAAAGCTCATGGCACAGTTTGATATATCGGAACTTAACATATTTGCCACAGCTTCCCTCAGGAACATCGTAAATAAGGACGAGGCTCTGGCATATATAAAGGAAAAAACAGGAGAAAACATTAATATAATATCCGGTAAGGAAGAAGCTGAGCTTGGCTATTATGGAGCCATATCAGAAACTTCATTAAATAACGGCATTATTTTTGACATCGGCGGCGGCAGTACGGAGATAGCAAGATTCGATGGAAAATCCATACTTGCCGCAGACAGCTACGAAATAGGCTCCCTGAACCTGTTCACCGGCTTTGTAAAAAATATATGGCCCTCAAAATCAGAACAGAAAAACATAAAAGCAAGGGTCGAAAGCGTACTGGCTCCGGCAGTTCCCGGGCTTTCCTGCGGAACGATATGCGGTATCGGCGGTACAAACAGAGCGCTGCTCTCCCTGGCCAACGCCTATTTTAAGAAGCCCCAGGATAACAGAGTCATCACTTCTTCTGAGTTCAAGCAGCTCAAAAAAGTGATCCTTAAAAAGGACGACGTATCTAAAAAGCTTATACTTAAAAACTGTCCTGACCGTATTCATACGATCATACCGGGAATGCTGATAGCCGGTGAAATAATCAAAAAACTCAGCGCTAAACAAATAATAATCAGCAGAAATGGAGTAAGAGAGGGATATCTGTGTCAAAAGATAATTTAAAATATGACCTCAGTTACACGCAGAACCGTGAACTGAGCTGGTTAAAATTCAATAAGCGTGTTCTTGAGGAAGCTACTGATAATACCGTTCCCCTTATGGAAAGGCTGAAATTTCTTGCCATATTCTCAAACAATCTTGATGAGTTTTTCATGGTACGAGTAGGAAGTCTATTTGATCTGTCCCTTATGGCACCAGATGAGATCGATAACAAAAGCGGAAAAACTCCTTCCGAACAGCTCAACGACATATTTGAGGAAGTAAAACCCCTCATAAAATTCAGGGACGAGGTATACAGCACCTTGAGCCATGAGCTTTCCCACTATGGCATTGCTGATATGAAATATTCCGAACTTTCCAAGAGTGAGAAAAAGTATGTTGAGAACTATTATCATATGTATATAGCTCCGGTACTGTCTCCCCAGATAATAGACAAGAGCCATCCATTCCCCCATCTTAAAAACAAGGCCCTTTATACAGCGGTGCTTCTCAAAAGTGGGCATAAGGAGCTGCTGGGCATAATCGGTGTTCCGGACACCGTGGACCCCATACTCAGGATAGAAAACAGCGGAAAATATATAAGGGCAGAAGAAATAATATCCGCCCACATAAACGACTACTTCGGAACATTCAAGCCCGAATGCCACGCCGTCGTTTCCGTAACAAGGAATGCAGACCTGACCATAGATGAGGAAAATTTTGATGAGGACAGCTATGATTACCGTTCTTATATGGCCTCACTTCTCAAAAAACGTGACCGTCTGGCTCCCGTAAGGCTGGAAATGCAGGGAACTAAGGTGGAACTGGCCAAACTTCTGGCCTCCAGGCTGGGACTTGAGGAGAATCAGATTTTTTACTCAAACTGTCCCCTTAAGACCAACTATATTTTCGGACTGAACGGATTTGACAAATCCCTTTACTATGACGAATATACGCCCGGTTACCCGCTGTATTTATCCGAGAGCCGTTCTCTCATATCACAGATACAGGCAAAGGATGTGCTGCTCTTTTATCCCTATCATTCCATGCAGGCATTCATCGACCTTCTGGGAGAGGCTTCGGAAAATCCCAATGTGGTATCCATAAAAATCACCATATACCGTCTGGCTTCCAACTCTGCGGTGGCAAAGAAGCTGTGCAAAGCTGCTGAAAACGGCAAGGATGTCACTGTACTTGTGGAATTAAGGGCGAGATTTGATGAGAAAAACAACATCGAATGGGCAAAACAGCTGGAAGAGTCAGGCTGCAATGTCATCTATGGAATAGAGAATTTTAAGTGCCATTCAAAAATATGTCTTATAACCATGAAAAATAAAAATTCCTATTCCTATATAACTCAGATAGGCACAGGAAACTACAACGAGAAAACATCATCAACATATACGGACTTCTCGCTTATGACAGCCAATAAGGCCATTGCCGAGGATGCTGCCCTCTTCTTTAAGAACATGCTCATAGGAGAGCTTTACGGCAATTATTCAGAGCTGCTGGTGGCGCCTTCGACCATGCGTTCTTCCATAATCCGTCTCATAGACGCCGAGGCATCAAGAGGCGAAAACGGAAGAATAATAATAAAGGCAAATTCCATAACCGAAAGGACCCTTATTGATAAACTTTCCGAGGCGTCCCAGAAGGGCGTTAAAATAAACCTTATAATAAGGGGTATCTGCTGTCTTGTTCCCGGAATAAAGGGAAAGACAGAAAACATAACCGTTACGAGCATAGTTGGAAGATTCCTTGAACATTCCAGGATATACATCTTCGGAAACGGAGAAAACTCAAGCATGTACATTTCCTCAGCCGATATAATGACGAGGAACCAGACCCACCGTGTAGAAATAGGCTGTCCGGTATATGATAAGGACATAAAAGATTTCATAAGTGAATATGTTAACCTGCTGATAAACGACAACGTAAAATCAAGGATACTTCTCCCCGACGGCACTTATGTAAAACCCATAGTGACCGACAGCTCAAAAATCATAGATGCGCAGAGATATTATATAGATAATCCCCCTGTTATCGCTGCGCCGGAGGAAGAAAAACATTCCTTTATGGAGGTTTTGAAAAACTTCTTCAGCCATTGACCCGGCTGAGCCTAAAAAAATAAAAGCGGAATCATCCGCTTTTATTTTTTCCCCATTTTAAAGTTTTCCTTTTATTTGCCATCCTGCCATATCCCGGCCGCAGATCATTTATTATTCGTCCCGCACTCTTCCTGGCTGTTTTTGATTTTTGCTCCACCTGCTTATATATACAGAAATATACAGAAACGCCGGCATAAAATTATTAAGCCCTTTTATCAGATTTTGTTTTTTGCGGCTGTCATGATCCTCAGCATAAAGCTGAGTTTTATAATGGCCATTTTTTAGTTCGTCCATTTATCTGCCTAGAGACTTCACGTATAATTTTCTCCGATATTTTTGATACCAGCCCATCGATTTATTTATATACAAAAAACAACCTGAAATAAATTTCAGGCTGTCCTTCATTTTATGGCTTTTGCCAGGTTATAGGCATGGAGAATGTGCATCCTCATGGCTGCCTCAGCTCCGGCAGCATCTCCGTTTTTTATGAACTCAAGTATGAGTTTATGGTCGTTTATGGTGTAATCCTTTACCTCATCACTTACAAGCTTGAATATACTGCTCATATTCATTCCGGAATATATTATGGGCAGGATCTTTATTACAAATTCATTTTTCGTCGCCCTTGAGATAGCATAGTGGAATTCCTGGTCATACTCAGTACGCAGGTCCGCATCATTAATGTTTTCATTTATTATCTTGTCCAGCTCCACTAGTTCTTCCACGTCTTCCGGCGTTGCTCTCTGTGCCGCATAGTTCGCCATGGTCGGCTCAAGCATTACTCTGGTCTCAAAGAAATCCATGGCGTTCATAACAAGGTTGTCCAATTCACTGAAGCCATAGTCCTCGTTGAGCTCCTTATTATCAGCCACAAATGTTCCCTTTCCTCTCTTTATCTCAAGAACATTATGGGCGATAAGAAATTTTACTGCCTCCCTCAGCGTTGTTCTGCTGACACCAAGTTCATTTGAAAGTTCGTTCTCGTTGGGGAGCTTGTCCCCGATGTTGAATTTCTTTTCTATTGTTATCATTTTCAGGATCTGGTCCGCAACCTTCTCAGACAGCATTACATTCGTCTTTACCATTTTTACACTTCCCCCGTAGTTTTTAGAAAAACTTCTTTATTTTCCCCATATCTTCACTGTAAATATGCTCAAGTTTTCTATTATATATGACGGCCGCCGGGTGATACAAAGGAAATACCCTGTATTTCCCGACATTTATGACCTCTCCATGATAATCCCCGATATTGGCCGAATCAATGCCTGTGACAGCCCTCAGAGGAGTATTGCCAAGGGTCACTATGAGCTTTGGCTCCACCGCCTCTATCTCATCCCTCAGCAGCGGTGAAAAAAATTCCAGTTCCTCTTTGCTGGGAGGCCGGTTCACCGTTCTTCCTGTCTTGGGGCTGATCTTATACGGCCTTATTTTTACAACATTTGTTATATAAAGACAATCTCTTTCCATACCAACGGTATCCAAAAAGCGAGTAAGATTCTTTCCGGCTTTTCCAACAAATGGCCTTTTAAGTTTTTCCTCCTCAGCTCCAGGCGCCTCTCCCACAAGCATTATACTGGCATTATGGTCTCCCTCTCCCATAACCAGTATCCTTCCCGGGAATCTCTCGCCTGCGGCTGAAACCAAATGTTCGTTAAAATCCGTCAATCTCTTATTCATACACTATCCTTTTCATCTTTAGAGTAACAGGCATTTATATCATCAAGCCGCCATTTTCCAAGACCATTCCTGATGATCCTTATATCCAGCAGATCGCCTTCTCTGGCAAGCTGGGTGACCTGTCTGTCAAAAAACAGTCTTATGAAATAGCTTCCTGCTCCCTGTCTGCTCAAAACTACAGAATTTTTAGAAAATATACTTTCAATCCTGAATATGCCATGGTCGCTTTCGATATTTTCGCCATAACTGTATTTTTTCAACTTATACTTATCAAAATCTATTATACACGGTATTTTTGAAATAATAAAGCTGTTATTATACTCCATTATGCTCCTTTTAAGCAGCATAAGCCTTATTGTCTCATACTTTACCTTTGGATCTATCTTTTTAAAATTTTCATATTCGGATGTGCCGTTCAGCATATCCGCCAGCCTCACATATTCATCAGCCGATGAATAAAAGGCCTCTATTATATCACTGCTCTCGATACAAACCTTGTCCGGAAGCCATTTCATAAAATATCTGCTGAAAAACTCCGTGCTGCCAAAGGCCATCAGCGGCTTTTTTCTTTTGCAGTATTCACTGAAATACTTCCCGCACCTTATCTTGATACCAGCCTCCCTTTCGGAATAACATTCGGAAATTATTTTATTATAGGCTTCGGATAAATCACAATATTCTGAAGTCATCTGCATCAGCTCCGTATATCAATTATAATTTTTATAATTTAATATACTTAATTATTCCCAATGTTATTCTTTTTAGGCCTATAAATTAAATACTGAATGATAATGCCAGACAGTACGCCGCCTATATGTCCATAGTTATCCACGCCCGGTTCCAGTGCCCCCAGGCCTATGCACATTATAACGACCGCAAGCACTGTCATATATCCCAGTCCGCCTATCTTCTGGCCGGTCTTTTTGAGCACCATCAAAAACGCCCCTAAAAGACCAAATATAGCTCCCGAAGCTCCAACGGAAAATCCAGTGCTGTTTGCCGCCGCCGAAAGAAGTCCTCCGCATATGCCAGTAATAAAATATATGGCGGCGGTATTTATCCTTCCGCAGTATTTCTCAAGTTTTACTCCATATACGAATAAAAATACCATATTGGATAAAATATGTTCTATTCCGCCATGTATGAACATATAGGTAAAGAGCCTGTAATATTCCCCATCCGTAAATATCAGCTGTCCATTTATGCCATACCTTTGGACAAAGGCGTCAGTTCCGGCAAAAAGCATCTGAATGATGAAAATTATAACATTAGCGCTTATGAGAGCTGCCGTTACCACAGGAAATTTCCCTGAGCTTTTTATGAGGTTTTCTTCATAGGCTCTCCGGCTTATTTCCCTTACACTTTCTCCTTCAGCCCTTTCTCCGCCCATCAGGGCGTTATGAACACATTTTTCTATGCCGTATATTTTATCCGGCTGGCCTTTTTTAACATACAGCTGTCTGCCATCTGTCTGCCACCAGATATTATGTATACCTCTCTGCCTTGAAAGTACCGGGTCCTCCTCAATGTCCCCTATTTCTCCGTTTTCGGAATAAAGCACATTGACACAAACGGCATTATTAAGTATACTGCCGTTGTTTTCAAGAAGACTTTCCAATAATTTATTTATTACTTCCCGGTATTTGTCCAGGTCGATCCTGTCATAGAAGGCCACGGAAACTATATAAACGATGGGAGCTTCCGTCTTTGCATATACGGCCGCATAGCTGTCCTTACCGCTGCTTATCAGCTCAAAATGATTTTTTGACAGCTCAGAAGCCATATTCTTCAAAAAATCATTAAACAACTGTTCCAACTCCAGACCGCAATTTTATTTTGACCCATGGCTGTTTCAAAATACATCCTATGGTCAAACTGCATAATCTTGATAATAAAAAATACATATGCTGCAACGATTTTCCAGAAAACTTCCTATATGTATTCGGTTTAGGCTAAATATTTAACTACATTTGTAAATATGCCATTATTAAATTATAATAATTATACATCTTTTTGTCAAGATTGCATACCTTCACAGCACCAGCCCCGCAACGATTAGAGCTGCTATCCCCGGTATGCCTAAAAAGCCGCTCACAAGAGCTGTAACAGGATTTATCCCGACATTTATCGTCGGAAAATATAAATTTAAGACGTAGATGGCAGCCATACCCACAGCCGCCCCTATAATAAAACGTACCACAGCCTTAAGCGGCTTTGAAAACAGCATCAAAGCCGCTATAACTACACATATCACTATCATAGCAGTTATAAAAATATTCGCGTCCATATCCATCCCCCTTACGCCGTGACCTCACTAAATCCATCAGCCGTAAGCCCAAATCCTTTGGCTCTTTTCAGAAAATACTGATATTTACTGTTAAGGGCGGATATCTCATATATATAACTGTCAATAAGAGCATCATCGGTGGCCATCTCGAAATTATGTCTTGCGGCCTCAAGCTCGCTCTTTATCCTTTCTATGGCTTCGATTATGGCTCTTCCCTCTCTTATGAGTTCATTGTCCTTTTCCCGTTTCATAAAAAAACCTCCCTTTACATATTCTTTCATACATGAACAATATATGCAAAAAGAGGTAAATTATACGGTCCCAAAGGACAATCTGTTTTAATACCTAAATCCAGCCTTTTCTATATGTTTCAGACAGTATTTTGCCACCATTCCGGTGATGACTCCCATGGCCGTTCCTGAAACAAGCAGCACCGGTACATAATACATAAGCCCCGGCGTTCCAAGTACCAGGGCAGCCACACCCATCTGGGCGATATTATGGGTAACTCCGCCCAGGACACTTACACCGATTATTCCCGATGACTTTATTTTTTTTGCCAGGAGCATAACTATAAAGCTTGCTCCCGCTCCAGCCATGCTGTATAAAAATCCTGAAAAACCATTGAAAAGCAGAGCCGATATCAGCACCCTTATGACATTTATTCCAAGGGCAGCCTTTCCACCCATGAAATACATGGCGATAAGTACTATGACATTGGCAAGACCCAGCTTTACTCCCTGTATGGGTACCGGCGACGGGAGTATGGCCTCCACATATCCCATAAGTATGCCCAGGGCGGCAAATATTCCATAAAAAGCGACCTTCCTGCTCATAATTCCTCCAAAAAACTCAAAAACTCCGCAGCACGGATCTAATATCCGTATTTATTCTATCTCGATTATGACCTTATGCGGCAGACAAACGATAGTCTCATTTTTCATGTTTATCTCCTTATGTTTGACGCATATCCCATCCCTGCAGTCAGCATCAGTACAGTCCGCATAACCATCCTTTATCTCTACCTCATTATATCCATATTCCGTCTCCACCCTGAGGGTCGTATCCTCATCCAGTGGAAGTCTGGCATATTCCTCATTATCAGTATATATGACAGCGTATTTTCCTTCATCCTTTGGAGTAAATATGCCGCTGGCATAAAGGCCTGCCGCCGCAGCTGCAACCACGATTATTACTATAACATCAAACTTTTTCATATTGTCCTCTTTTGTCCTCTTTCTTATTTCTATTGAAAATGACCGCAAAATAGTACATAATATATTATACACATTTTAAGGAGAAAGAAAATGAAAAAATTATTTTTATTGGGACTATGCGGTCTCTTATTGACGGCCTGCACCCCTGAACCTACAGCTGATACAAGGTTTATGCTCAACACCATCTGTACTATCACAGTCTATTCCGAGGAAAATAAGGACAAAACCGCTGAAGAACTGGTGAACGAAGCCTTTGACCTCTGCCAGGACTATGAAAATACATTGAGCCGTACCATTGAAGGCAGCGACATATACAATATTAACAACTCCAATGGAGAGCCGGTGACAGTGTCCGATGATACGATTGAAATACTGGAAACAGCAAAATATTTCAGCGAACTTTCTGATGGAGCCTTTGACATAACAACCGCTCCCCTTTCGATCTTATGGGATTTTGAGGGTGAAGACCCGACCGTTCCTCCTGATGATGAGATACAGGAGCTTTTAAAAGAAGTTGACTACACTAAAGTTAAAATAGAAGGAAATACAGTCACCCTGGAAGCTCCAGTTGAAGCCATCGATCTGGGTGCCATAGCCAAAGGATACATAGCCGATAAACTTGCTGAGTATCTAGAGGGAAACGGTGTTACATCCGCCATAATATCCCTGGGCGGCAACATTTATGCCATTGGACAAAACTCCCAGGAAAACCGTCCCTTTAACCTGGGCGTTCAGGACCCCAAGTCAGAGGATGGCAGCATACTTGGCTATCTTCAGCTGTCCGATAAATCCCTGGTGACATCCGGTGACTACCAGAGATACTTCATACAGGACGGAAAACGCTATCACCACATACTTGACCCTAAAACTGGTTATCCCGTTGAAAACGAGCTGAGCTCAGTTACAATAATATCCGACAGTTCCGTTGTTGGCGATGCCTTGAGCACCACCTGTTTCGTTCTTGGAAAGGATAAAGGTCTGGAGCTTATAAATAACTTTGACGGTGTCGAAGCCATATTCATAGATCATGATGACAATATGTATTTCTCAGACGGCTTTGGCACAGACCTGGTATTTAACGAAAACAAATAATTATAGATCTCTCCAATGACCGCGGCCATAAGTCATTGGGGAGATTTTTTATATACTTATCTTTTATATACTTATTTTCTTATAGTCTTATTTTTAAACAAATTTAATTTTTTGTTGACAAACATACCCTTTTGAAGTATAATATTTCTTGTGTGAAATTGATCCGCCCAGATAGCTCAGTCGGTAGAGCAGAGGACTGAAAATCCTCGTGTCACTGGT
>JAHZAW010000037.1:1292-20286 GCA_019423725.1 Clostridiales bacterium | reverse complement strand
AAAAACAGTGCCCAAAGGCTCAAGGCCCAGGGCACTGTTTGTGTTTTCAATGGTTTTTATTTTGCCAGCATCATTCTGTCGTTTACCAGTTCTTCTCCGCTGGCCTCGGAGAATTTCTTCAAAAGATCCTCAACGGTGAGGTTTTTCTTTTCTTCTCCGGATACATCGTATATTATTTTTCCGTTGTTCATCATGATGAGCCTGTTGCCAATGGCTATGGCGTCTTTCATGTTGTGGGTGACCATCATGGTGGTGAGATTGCCTTCAGCTACCAGTTCTTCCGTTATGGAAAGTACCTTAGCGGCTGTCTTGGGGTCAAGGGCCGCCGTATGCTCATCAAGGAGCAGGAGCCTGGGTTTTTTGAGGGTAGCCATAAGAAGGGTCAAAGCCTGGCGCTGTCCGCCTGAAAGGAGGCCTACCTTTATGGACATACGGTCTTCCAGTCCAAGGCCCAGTCTAGCGAGGGCTTCTCTGTATCTTTCCTTTTCAGCGGCTTTTATGCCCCATCCAAGACCTCTTTTTTCACCCCTCCTGAGGGCAAGGGCAAGGTTTTCCTGTATTTCCATACCGGCGGCTGTACCCATCATGGGGTCCTGGAATACACGTCCGATATATTTTGCTCTTTTAAATTCCGGATCTCTGGAAATATTTATGCCGTCGATCTCTATTTTTCCGGAGTCTATGGGATAAACACCGGCGATCATATTCAAAGTTGTGCTCTTGCCGGCTCCGTTTCCGCCGATGACCGTTACGAAGTCACCTTCGTCAAGGTGGAGATTTATGCCGTTAAGGGCTTTTTTCTCATTTATTGTTCCTTTATTGAAAGTCTTTTTTACGTTTTTGATATCAAGCATTTTCATCGTCTCCTTCCTTGTAGGCTCTCTTGACAGCCAGTTTCTGGGACGCGGTAGGTATTGCCAGGGCAATAGCAACTATTACCGCTGATATGAGTTTCATATCGTTGGCATCAAGGCCGAGGTAGAGTACGACTGCTCTTATTATGAAATAGATGACAGCTCCGACGGCAGCGGAAAGGAGTTTAAGACCGAAGTTGATGCAGCGTTTCATGAGCACTTCACCGATGATTATGGCCGCAAGACCGATTACGATGGCGCCCTGTCCCATACCGATGTCGGCATATTTCTGCATCTGTGCTACGAATGCTCCAGACATGGCCACAAGACCATTGGAGAGCATAAGGGCAAGGAGTTTAGTCCTTTTTGTGTTAACGCCAAGGGCTCTGATCATGGCTTCGTTATTACCCGTAGCCCTGAGGGCGCTTCCTATTTCCGTTCCGAAGAACCAGTACATAACTATTATTATCACTGCCACAACTACGACACCGACTATAAGGGATGCCTGTGACTGGGTAAGACCAAGCTGCTGTATAAAGGGTGAGGCCGTGGAGACAACTGTCTGTCCGGAACGTCCCACGAATTTGCTTATTATAGTCTCGTCATTAAGAAGGGGAACATTGCTTCGGCCGCCCTGTATCCTTAAGTTGATGGACCAGAGGGATATCTGGGTAAGTATTCCGGCAAGGATAGCCGGTATATCAAATACCGTATGGAGTATGCCCGTTACAAAACCTGCCGCAAGACCAGCAATTATGGCTATGATGGTGGCAAGTACGGGATTTACCCCTGCCAGTATCAAAACAGCACATGTACATCCGCCCAGGGCGAAGCTTCCGTCTACGGTAAGGTCGGCAATGTCCAGAAGTTTATAAGTGATGTAAACGCCCAGCGCCATTATGCCCCAGAGTATTCCCTGTCCGGCCGCGCCAAGCAAAGATGTAAGCAAATTACTCATTTTATCAGCCCGCTTTCTAAAAACCTTGAATTCTTTTGTGTCTGCCGCGCGCAGGGACATACAGGAGCGCTTAAAAAGTACTTTGGTCTGTATACGCCTGCCCGCGGCAGTCTGCCTTAAATAATACAAAACGCTGAGCCGTTTATTTTAAACGGCTCAGCCTGATTTTCATTTATTTAGCGGAATCATCCGCCAGGGTGCTTGCCGCACCTGTATTGTTTACTGGATAGAAGATACGTCTATGCCAAGTTTAGCTGCTGTTTCTTCGTTTACAGCGAGTTCGCATTTATCTGCTGAAAGGTATCCGATGGGGATATCAGCAGGGCTTGTTCCATTTACGAGTATATCAACAGCCATTTCGCCTGCCATGTATCCGAGCTGGTAGTAATCGATGCCGTATGTAGCAAGACCGCCTGCATCTACCATTCCGCTTTCACCGCAGATAGTGGGAAGACCGTTGTCATTTGCTATCATAGCTACTGTTGCCATACCGTTTGCGATGGTGTTGTCTGTGGGAGCGTAGATAGCGTCAACTTTTCCGACCATTGATTCAACTACTGTCTGGATCTCATTTGTGCTTGAAACTGTGAAGTCGATGGCTTCAAGACCATTTTCCTCACAGGCTTCCCTTGCCATTTCAGCCTGGATAGCTGAGTTTGACTCTGCTGAGCAGTAGAGGATACCAACTGTTTTAGCATCGGGTATGAGCTGTTTAAGAAGGTCTATCTGTTCTGCAACGGGTGTAAGGTCTGAAGTACCTGTTACGTTTCCGCCGGGAGCGTTGTTATCAGCAACAAGACCGCTTTCAGCGGGGTCAGTTACGGCTGAGAGAACGATGGGGATGTCCTTTGTCATACCAGCTACGGCCTGAGCTGCGGGTGTAGCGATGGCATAAATAAGGTCATTGCCGTCGTTTACGAGCTTGTCAGCTATGGTCTGGCATGTGGGCTGGTCGCCTGATGCGTTCTGCTGGTCAACTGTATAGCTGATGCCTGAGTCATCAAGGGCTGCGATAAAGCCTGCGTTGGCGTTATCAAGGGCGGCATGCTGTGTGAGCTGAAGTATACCTATCTTATAGGTCTTGCCGTCGGCAGCGTCTGTGGACTCTGTGGATTCGTTTGATTCTGTTGATTCAGTGCTTCCAGTGCTGGAGCAGGCTGTGAGAGCAAGCGCTGTCATAATGGCAACGACTGCTGCTAATGATTTCTTCATAATATTTCCCCCTTATTATTTAAAAAGTTATTTTTGATTATTGATATACATTATACACCGCAGCTTTAAAACTTTCAATCGCTAAATTGCCGTTTAAAAGAGGTGTTTTCCGATGGATTTTAGTTTATTTTTATGAAATATGCATAATAGATTTTAATTTTTAACCAATAAATGTAAATTATCCAGAGCGTGGCCTCATTGATGAAACAGTACCGGATATCCTTTAAAACAGGCTTTGGAGAGACTTTTTCAATAAAAATCCTTTTACTTGAAAAATTGTCTGTCGAAAACCATGGTTTTCGTGTATAATTGATATACTATGGGCAGCCATAAGTTTATTGGATGGAGATGACAGGATGAAAAAGACTGATGAGAAAAAAAGAGATGAATTCCGTTCAGGAGTCGGGTTTATAATAGCATGCATAGGCTCGGCTGTAGGAATGGGAAATATCTGGATGTTCCCATATAGGACGGGAAAATTCGGAGGAGCAGCCTTCCTCATACCTTATTTTATATTTGTTGTGCTTCTTGGTTTTTCAGGGGTAATAGGAGAGATGGCATTTGGAAGAAGTATGAAGACCGGACCATTAGGAGCCTTTTCTAAAGCCGCCGAGATGCGGTTTGGAAAAAGCGGAGCAAAATGGGGAAAGGCCATAGGCATAATACCTGTTGTAGGTTCCCTTGGAATAGCCATAGGATATTCGGTGGTCGTGGGATGGTTTTTGAAATATCTTTACGCGGCGGTCACGGGAAGTCTCATACATGTGGAGGATATGGGAGCATACTTTGGTGAGATAGCCGTTAATTTCGGAAGCATACCCTGGCATATGCTTGGTCTTGCCCTTACATTCATAATAATGGCACTGGGAGTCACCAAGGGCATTGAGAAGATGAACGAAATAATGATGCCGATATTCTTCGTATTTTTTATCATACTGCTTTTCCGTGTGGCAACGCTTCCGGGAGCTGTAGAGGGATATAAATATATGTTCGTTCCGAAGTGGGAGCAGCTCGGCAATATAAAAACCTGGGTATATGCTCTTGGACAGGCCTTTTTCTCACTGTCACTGGCCGGCTCTGGAACTATCGTTTACGGCAGTTACCTTAAAAACGATGTGGACGTGGTAAAATGTGCCAAGAACGTGGCATTTTTTGATACATGCGCGGCACTTCTTGCGGGAATGGTCGTTATACCGGCGGTATTTGCCTTTGGTCTTGATGTTGCCAGCGGACCGCCCATGATGTTCATAACCCTTCCGGTGGTATTTCAGAAGATGCCCTTTGGTTCGGTTTTTGCGGTATTGTTTTTCATAGCGGTGCTTTTTGCGGCGGTAACGTCCCTTATGAACCTCTTTGAACCGCCCATAGAGGCCGTTGAGAACCAGTTCAAAATACCAAGAAAAGCAGCCGTATGTATAATCGCGGTCATATCAGCCGCAGTGGGAGTTATGATAGAGAGCGGGGACGCCGTAGGAAACTGGATGGACGCCGTATCCATATACATAATACCCCTGGGAGCTCTGCTGGCTGCGGTAATGTTCTTCTGGGTATGCCCTAAGGGATTTGCAAGGAAACAGGTGGAAACAGGGGGAACAAAACCCCTGGGAAAATGGTTCGCGCCTGTTACAAAATATGTATTTGTGGGCATAACCCTGGTGGTATATGTGCTTGGCATTTTCTTTGGAGGCATAGGCTGATGCCAGAGAGAGGCTGTTTTGTTTATAATGTTTATACTGCTCATACTGAGCGCATATGATAGGATCAGCCTTAATGGATAGTCAGGCCGTATCCAGGCATAAGAATGAAAATCATAAATATCATAATTATCATATACCCTGTTCCATGGCGCCATGGGACAGGGATTTTTACAGCCATAAAGAAACCAGTATATTGTTTTAAAGGCTTGATGGCTGATTTTGATGGATTTCAGGCCTTGAATCTAGTGGGGTTCAGGGCAAGGGGCTGGTTATAGATATTAAAAATAACCGGGACGGATATGGCGTATTGACAAAAAATAACAGTAGTCTTATAATCTCTGACGGAGATAGTATTCTCGTAAGAAACTATACTCTAAATATTCACTGTAATTTCATATTGAACTGTCCGAAGATAAAAAAGCTTATATTTTTAATGAAAATGAGACTTGGGGAACACGGATAAAAAATTTACGCAGGTACACTTTCATAGGCTTTTTGCGCCCTTTTGAAGGTGTTTTTTTATTATCCGGGGACCTTAATAAGAAGGAAAGGAAATATGAAATGAAAATAAAGATGTTAAAAGGAAAGATCCACAGGGCTACGGTCGTACAGGCCGAGCTGGACTATGTGGGCAGCATAACAATCGATGAAGAACTGCTGGAGGCAGCCGGTATACTGGAATATGAACAGGTCCAGATAGTGGATGTGAACAATGGCAGCAGATTCGAGACCTACGTTATATGCGGAGAAAGGGGCAGCGGGATGATATGTCTCAACGGAGCCGCTGCCAGGTGCGTAAGTACCGGAGACAAGGTAATAATCATGTCCTATTGTGACTGTGACATGGAGGAAGCGAAAAAACATAGACCTGCAGTTGTCTTTGTAGATGAGGAAAATAAGATAAGCCGTATAACCAGCTATGAGAAGCATGGTTTATTAAGCGATATGAAATAACAGTGGATAAAAAGAGGCTATCTCCTAATCTATAAAAGGAAGAGGTAATAAAAATGCAGGTAACAAAAACCGTTGAAGAAACAAGGAATTTGGTAAAGGAATGGAAGAAGCAGGGAAAGACCATCGGTCTTGTGCCCACCATGGGATTTCTCCATGAGGGACATGCCAGCCTGATAAAGAAATGCAGGGAAGAAAACGACATCGTTGTGGTATCTGACTTTGTTAATCCGACGCAGTTTGGACCCACGGAGGATCTGGAGGCATACCCCAGAGATTTTGAGAGGGACAGCAGGCTTTGTGAGAGCCTTGGGGCCGATCTTATATTTAACCCCGAACCTTCAGAAATGTACCATGACCCCCATGCCTATGTGAGCATCGATTTGCTTTCAGAGACTCTCTGCGGAAAGACGAGGCCCATACACTTTAAGGGCGTATGCACGGTAGTCAGCAAGCTTTTCAATATAGTTACGCCTGACAGGGCATATTTTGGACAGAAGGACGCCCAGCAGCTGGCCATCATAAAGAAGATGGTGAAGGATCTTAACTTTGATATAACCATAGTCGGCTGCCCCATCGTAAGGGAGGAGGACGGCCTGGCAAAGTCCTCAAGGAATACATATCTGAGCGCTGATGAGAGAAAGGCAGCCCTTTGTCTTTCCAGGGCAGTTAAAAAGGGACAGGAGATAATAAAGCCCGGTATGGAAGCTGAAAAGGTGCTTTCAGCCATGAGAGACATAATAAATGCTGAGCCCCTGGCAAGGATAGACTATGTATCCATGGTAGACACCTATGATATGCAGCCCGTGGAGAAGGCAGACAGGGACGTACTTGTGGCCATGGCCGTTTATATAGGAAAAACGCGCCTTATAGATAATTTTATTTATGAGGTGTGAAAATGGGAAAAATAATAGATAAGGCCGGCAGAGCCGGAGGATTTTTGACCAGGAACATAGGATTTATAATAATCGCCTTTTCCGTTCTGGCGTTTTTCTGGAGGGACGGATTTTCATGGGCTACTAACTACACATCGGTATTTTTAGGCATAGCCATGTTTGGCATGGGCCTTACCATAACAGCCAATGATTTCAAGGCGGTATTTTCAAAGCCTAAGGAAATAATCATCGGCTGTGTGGCTCAGTATACGGTGATGCCCCTGGCGGCATGGGTGCTGGCGGTGGTGTTCAAGCTCCCCGCTGACATCGCCCTGGGAGTCATACTTGTGGGCTGCTGCCCCGGAGGCACAGCCAGCAACGTCATAACCTACATCGCCGGAGGAGATGTGCCCCTGTCCGTGGGAATGACCATCGTATCCACCCTCATAGCGCCTATCATGACACCGGCCCTCGTATATTTCTTAGCGGGAGCATGGGTGGAAGTATCGTTCCTGGCCATGGTCATATCCGTTGTGAAGGTAATACTCATACCGGTGCTTCTGGGTATAATAATAAAATCCATATTAGGCAGACAGATAGATAAAATATCGGGACTTCTGCCCATCATATCCGTTGTATCCATAGTTATGATAATAGCCGGCATAGTTGCGGTAAACGCCGATAAAATACTTGTCTGCGGCCTTCAGGTGCTTGGGGTCGTGGCCCTTCATAATATACTTGGCATGACATTGGGCCTTGGTGCCGCCAAGGCATTCAGACTGGATTATCCCAAGGCCACAGCCGTATCCATCGAGGTGGGAATGCAAAACAGCGGCCTGGCCGTATCCCTGGCAGCGGCTAACTTTGCCTTAAATCCCCTGGCAACACTGCCCGGAGCCATATTCAGCGTATGGCATAATATTTCAGGCTCCATATTCGCCAGCATCAGAAGGAAGGGAGCCCATGGCACAGCCTTTGAAACCGGCAAGAATACGGCATCGGTCTAAGTTTAACCATCACTTGATATACAAAAGCATAAAAATAAGACCCGGCAGTTATGCCGGGTCTTTCTTGTATTTGCTGCTTTTTTGGCGGACGGCAGCGGCTGCCGGGTATTTAGTGCTTTTATGGCTCATTTATCCGGTAACAGAGGCATAAAGCTGACGTGAAGGGGATATAGCTTTATGCCGGGTTTTAATGTAAAGGCATTACCGGACCGGCACCTTAGGGACGGCAAAAGGGGTGCGCCGTCCAGTGCCATAAAACCATCAAAAGCCATCAAAAGCCGCCTAAAGCTGCCTAAATATGGCTAAAACCTAAAGGATGGCAGCCGCCCACCCGTCGGCAAATGGCCTACCAAGGGGTATCACCACTGTACCGGAAGGGTGTCCGTCCAATTTTTTATCTCAGCGGCGCTGGCACTGGGACTGAATCTCTTTCCTTCTGTCCATTTAGTTCTGGGGCTGCAGGAAGCCTTCAATATATCGTTGGTCCTTCCTAAGCCGCTTCCGCCGGAGGTGCATACGGTTATTATGGTCTTTCCGGAAAGATCACAGCTTTCAAGGAAAGTCTGGATTATCCTGGGTGCCTGATACCACCAGATGGGGAACAAAAGCACCACATTGTCAAAGCCGTCGGTTTCAGGGCAGCCGTCAATGGCGGGTCTTGAACTGTCGTCGTTCATCTCCAGGGTGGATCTGCTCTTTTTGTCGTTCCAGTTAAGGTCTGCGGAGGTATATTTTACAGCGGGCTTTATTTCGCAAAGCTCACCCTTTAATACCTCTGAAAATGTTTTTGCCAGTTTTGCTGTGTTTCCGCTGGCTGAAAAATAAGCTATGAGTGTTTTTCCCATGATCTATGCCTCCCTTTAAAGTTTGTTATAATCCTTATCTTCCACGGGCTCCAGCCATTCGTTTGAGGTCTCCTCTCCGGGCACTTCAACGGCCAGATGGGAGAACCAGCTGTCAGGGGCTGCTCCGTGCCAGTGTTTTACCTCAGGAGGGATGTTTACCACATCTCCGGGAACAAGTATCTGGGCTTCCTTTCCCCATTCCTGATAGTATCCTCTGCCGCCCACACATATAAGTATCTGTCCGCCGCCTTTTTTAGCATGGTGGATATGCCAGTTGTTGCGGCAGCCGGGCTCAAAGGTCACATTGTATATGCCTGCCTGCTCCGTGGATAAGGGAGCAAGATAGCTCTGGCCGGTGAAATACTGCTTAAATCCATCATTAGGGGCTCCGATGGGGAAAAGCATGGAGTTTTCATGGGCTGTTTTTTCGTCCACGGCGTCCTTTTTATCGGCCCATACTTCCTTAGCCATACGGAAGGCCGCCCAGGCCTTAGGCCAGCCTGCGTAAAATGCCAGATGGGTAAGTATTTCCGCTATTTCGGTCTTTGTGATGCCGTTGTTTTTGGCTGTCAAAAGATGATACTGAAAGGATGAGTCCACAAGGCCCTGGGACATAAGTGCTGTTACTGTTATAAGTGAACGGTCCCTGAGGGAGAGCTTATCCTCACGGCTCCATACCTGTCCAAAAAGCACATCATCATTGAGTTCGGCGAATTTAGGGGCAAAATCCCCCAGGGAATCTCTGCCCGCCGTCTGTTTTACTGCCATTTATATCATTCCTTTCAAAACTGCATAAAACTGTATAAGAGCTGTATCACATGCTTGCCTTAAGTATGTTTACGACCTCTTCATGGTCAAGTTTTTTGTATCCTCCATCAAGTATGAATGTACCGTCGGCAATGCCCTCTATCATATCTTCAGTAACTCCCAGGTCGCTTATCTTCATAACAAGGCCGAGTTTATTCATCCATGCTTCCATCCTGTCCAGACCTTCAGCTGCAATGGCCTCATCGGATTTTCCTGCGGGGTCCACATCCCATACGTTTATGGCAAATCGTTTGAATTTATCAAGACCGTAGGGGCAGATATATCTGTAATAGGCCATGGATACGGCTGCAAGGGTCATGCCATGGGTAGCGTCGGTGTATGCTCCCACGGACTGGCCTATCATATGGACCATCCAGTCAGTGGTCTTTCCCTTGGCGATGAGTGTATTGAGCGCCCATGAAGCTGTCCACATGATATTGCTTCTGGCCTCATAGTCCTCGGGGTCCTCAAGGGCCTTAAGACTGCTGTTGATGAGGGAACGCATAAGGCCTTCGGATATATAGTCAGTGGTGTTATCGTCGGTGCCTGAGAAATACTGTTCAGTTATATGGTTCATAATGTCATATATACCGGCTACCATCTGATATTTAGGCAGTGTATAGGTAAGTTCGGGGTCAAGAATGGAAAACTTGGGGAATACATTGTCGCCGAATACATGTCCTATTTTAAGTTTCTGGGCATGGTTTGTTATTACGGCTCCACCGTTCATCTCTGAGCCTGTGCCTGCCATGGTAAGGATACAGCCAACGGGGATTATTTTGTTGTCCACATCCTCCATGCGCAGATAGTATTTATCCCAAGGGTCCTCCTCGCACCAGGCTGAAACGGACACTGCCTTGGAATAGTCGCATACGGAGCCGCCGCCTGCCGCAAGTATAAGGTCGATATTGTTTTCACGGGCAGCCTTGCAGCCTTCGTAAAGTTTTTCGACGGTGGGGTTGGGCATTACTCCTGGCATCTCAAATACATTTTTTCCGCAGTCCTTCAGTATTTTTACTATCCTGTCATAGAGGCCTGATTTCTTTATGGAGCCTCCGCCATAGGTAAGGAGGACGTTTTTTCCATATTTATTAAGTTCATCGGAAAGATAGTTCAGTGAATCCTTTCCGAAATAAAGTCTTGTGGGGTTGCAGTACATAAAATTACCGAGCATGTTTATTCTCCTTTCATATTGAAGCAGTTATATAAACTTATTTTGTGGTTTCCTTTTTTATCTGGCATATGAGATGGTCCAGACAGTCTATTTTTTCCTGACAGCAGTGCAGTTCCTCCAAAAGGCCACGGCGGTGGCAGATGAGTGTATTGAGCTGGCCTTCCCTGTTCCCGCTGTGTATATCGTTCATAAATGAATGTATGGTCTTTAGGCCGCAGCCTGCGTCGATGAGATTTTGTATAAGACTATCCTGGGCCATATCTTCCGGAGTATTTTTAGTCATATCTCTCTGAATATTTTTGAGCATATCATCACCTGTTAGCCTTTCGTGAAGGTGACGCTTACGCTTCCTCCTCCCAGTGCCTGGGCAAGGCCTTCGGGGTCATCTATTTTTCCTATGTCCGTATAGCTGTATCCTGAGGAAAATGTCTCATAAAATAAAACTATACAGTCGTTACCATAAAGTTTTATGTCTCCGCTGTTTATGGTGCCTGGACTATAGGCGTCCCCCTCCAGGGGCTCATTAAGATAAAAATATTTTTCGTTGCCGTTAAGCTCGCTCATATCCAGGGTAAGGGGCAGCATGTCATAAAAGGCCTGGGCTGTCTCATTATCATAGAGCACCGCTGTAAATGAGGTGTCTCCTGCCGTAACGGTGATTGTGTTCTGATCGGCTTCTGGGTCTTCTGATGGATCAGAGGCATTGGGGGTGTTTTCTGTGTTTTTCATGGTTTCCATATTTTTCTCCTGTTCATTTGAGGCTGTTTCGCCATTTTCTGTCTGAGCAGTCTCCTCCCGGACTGGCTCATCTGATGCGCATCCAGCCTGGGAGGGTATGATGGAAAGTGCCATCAATAATGGTATCAATCGGTTCATGGGCCTCCTCCTTTCTTTATGTAAATATTATATATCCCGGTTTTATAAATAACAAATATCTATATTAAATAATCAGGTATGCTTGAAAAGCATATTAAAACATAATATACTTTTCATGAATGGAGGAGATGAAAATGGAACTTCGAGTTTTGAGATATTTCCTTGCGGTGGCAAGGGAGGAGACCATATCGGGAGCGGCAAAATATCTTCATTTGTCGCAGCCGTCCCTGTCCAGGCAGCTCATGGACCTGGAAAAGGAGATAGGGAAACCGCTTTTTGTCAGGGGAAACCGCCGTATAACCCTTACTGAGGAAGGGGAGCTTCTGAGAAAGAGGGCAGCGGAAATAATAATGCTGGTGGAAAAGACGGAAAGTGAGCTCATGGACACCAGGGAGCTCATAAGCGGGGATATTTACATCGGCGGAGGCGAGACCCATGCTATGGGACTTGTTGCCCGGGCAGCTAAGGAACTGAGGGATACATACCCGGACATCCACTTTCACCTATACAGCGGAAATGCCGATGATGTGACGGAAAGGCTGGACAAGGGGCTTTTGGACTTTGGGCTTTTGATAGAGCCTTTTAATAGGAAAAAATACGATTTTATAAATCTTCCCGTAAAGGACAGCTGGGGAGTGCTCATGCCAAAGGACAGCCCTCTGGCGCAGAAGGAGGCCATATCCCCGGAGGAGCTTTGGGATAAGCCCCTTATCATATCCAGACAGTCCATGGTGCTTTATGAGCTGCCGTCATGGCTTGGAAAGGATCTGGAGGAACTTAACATAGCGGCCACATACAATCTTATTTTTAATGCTTCCCTGATGGTGGCCGAGGGAGTGGGCTATGCCCTTTGTCTGGATAAGCTGGTGAACATATATGAAAACAGTCCCCTATGTTTCAGGCCGCTGACTCCTGCCAGGGAAGTGGGCATAGACATAGTGTGGAAAAAATATCAGGTATTTTCAAAGGCTGCTGAAAAGTTTCTGGAAAAGATGCAGGAAATAAGACAGCAGTATGCACAGGAAGAGGAAGAACATAAGAAGTAAAGCGGTAAAGAGGAAAGAGGCGGTACGTCTACCAGGGGATGCCCCTGGATAAAAGGTATGAATATATGATTTTTTAAGGGCATAAAGGCATATCGCCAGCTGTTTTCATAAAAGGTGCACAAGCGGCATATAGATAAGCGAGAACAAATTACAGGGGTGCCTTTATTGAAAGATCATATAGAGGAACGGGCAGTAGCCGTGGCAAATTTCATAGTAAGTTCAAATTCCACCGTAAGGGAGACGGCAAGGAGGTTTGGAATAAGCAAGTCCACTGTCCACAAGGACATAACTGACCGTGTGGAAAAGATCGATCCTGAGCTGGCCAGGTCAGTAAGGAAGGTGCTGGAGGTCAATAAGGCTGAAAGGCATATAAGAGGCGGGCTTGCCACAAGAGAAAAATATCTCAGGAGAAGATGAGAGCAGAAAATGGAGCCGGAGTCAAAATAATATTGCGATTGACAAAAAAAGTCCTTTGGTATAAACTTTACTTAATTTAACAAGATTACTAGGGGTGCTTAACAACATTGTTTTGCTGAGAAGGAAAATTTCCTAACCCTTAGGCGTTTTTACGCCATACCTGATGTGGGTAATGCCAACGTAGGAAAGTAAAATCAAAATTGACTCTGTGCAAATAAGGCGCTTTCCATACGGAAAGCGCTTTTTTATATGCTTTCAGAAAGGGATGATATTATGGATGTACAAAAGGTGAGAGAAAAGGCCCAGGCCTGCCTTGACAGCCAGGTGGAGCTGCTCAGGGAATTCTCAAAGGTCGACTGCGAGTCAAAGGATATCAAGGGTAACAGACGAGTTGTCGACATGGCGGAGGAGGTCCTTTCGCAGATCGAGGGGATCCAGATCAAGGAGACATTTTTCGAGGATACGGGTGCGCATATAGTTGCGAGGATAGTGCCTGAAAATCCCAATGGAAAAATAGTCATCAACTGTCATCTGGACACGGTGTTCCCGGCGGGATTCGCTGAGAAATATCCACCCTTCATCGATGATGAGAACTGGCTCCATGGCCTTGGAACAGGAGACTGCAAGGGAGGATTTGCGGTATCGGCCTATGCGGTGAAGATAGCTTCAGAACTGGGGCTCCTTCCCAATAAGGAAATAGTTATGATATACAGCTGTGATGAAGAGATAGGCTCCATCACCAGCAGGGAAGTATTTGAGAAGGAAGCAGCCGGAGCTGAATGTGCCTTTGTATTTGAGGGAGCGGTAAAGGACGATGAAGGATATGGCATCGTCAGTGAAAGAAGGGGAGTTATCCTTGGTGCCCTGGATATAAAGGGAGTTGAAGCCCATGCCGGCGGAGCATATATGAAGGGCCACAGCGCCATAAAGGAGCTTGCCCATAAGATACTTAAATACTACAGCTTTAACGACTACGACAGGGAGATATATTATAATGTAGCCCCCATATCAGGAGGCCGTCCCAATGGAGTAGTTGCGGGAGACGCACATATGGAATTCTGCGTTGCGGGACTGCCCACCCAGGCATCCTTTGCTGAGGCGGAGGCAAATATCCGTTCACTGGCAGAGCATAATGAGGACCCCGTATGCACCACGACTGTGGAATACAGGACACTGTTCCCGGCCCTTGAAAGGAGCGAAAAGGGCAGCCAGATATGCGCCCTTGGCACAAAGGCCGGCGAGATGCTTGGAATGAAGGTAAGGGAGGCATTTGAGCCCACAGCTACAGACGCCAACTGGTTCTGCTATTTTGGCATACCTGCCGTTGACGCCCTTGGACCCGTATGCAGCGGCATACACACCACGGAAGAAAAGGTATACATACCTTCAATAAAGGAAATGACAGAACTTTTTACAGTTATGCTCGCAATAATGGATACGGAGGATAAAAAATGAAGAAACTTATAGCACTTATGCTCACGGGAGTAATGGCCTTAGGTCTGGCAGGCTGCTCAGGCACGACCCAGAGCGCAGAAAATACAGACAGCACGGAAAGCACAGATGCCACAGGGGAAGGACTGGAGGATTTTGACATAGTCCTGGACTGGTACCCCAACGCTGTACATTCATTTATATATGTGGCCATGGAAAAGGGATACTATGCTGAGGAAGGATTAAACGTCAATGTAAGATTCCCTTCCAACACCAATGATGCCATAACCCTTACGGCAGCTGGACAGGCTGATGCTGGACTTTACTATCAGACAAACACCATATCAACGGCTGCCAATCAGGACATACCCATAAAGGTCATCGGAACTGTAGTACAGCACCCTCTGAACATCGTTATGTCCATGAGGGAGAGCGGCATAAACTCAGCGGCAGACCTGAAGGGAAAGGTCATTGGATATCCCGGAACACCTGACAATGAGATATTCGTAAAGGCCATGATGGAAAACTGCGGTCTCAGCTATGATGATGTGACCATGCAGGATGTGGGATTTGACCTGAACACAGCCCTTATAACGGGAAATGTGGATGCTGTCATCGGAGGATATATAAACCACGAATACCCCACCCTTATACAGGAAGGCTATGATGTGACATATTTCAACATAACCGATGAGGGAATACCCGATTATGAGGAACTTGTACTTGTAACTGGCGAGAAACAGCTGGAGGAAGAAAGTGACAAACTGGCGGCATTCATAAGGGCGTCCAAGAAGGGCTTTGAGGATGTAAAGAACGATCCCCAGGGAGCTCTGGACATACTCCTTAAAAACCAGGATGAAGCCAACTATCCCCTTGACCCGGATATAGAGAAGGCAAGTATGGACATACTTCTTCCTTTGATGTATAGTGATACACAGGACTTTCTGGATGTGAATGAGCAGAGCTGGACAGACACCATAAACTGGCTCAATGAACAGGGCCTTCTCAACAAGGAGATAACGGCTCAGGACATACTTGCCTATCCTGAAGGCTGATGGGGCGGTCCGGAAGGGACAGAGTATGTCTAAAGCTGAAGGAAAGGCTGAGAACTGAAAACATCATAGGAGAAATTTATGAAAAAAGGAAAATTATACGGTGTGAGCGTAGGACCGGGGGACCCGGAGCTTATGACGCTCAAGGCCGTGAGGATACTTAAGGAGGCGGATGTCATAGCTCTGCCGTCCTCATCCAAGGAAAGATGCGAGGCATACAATATAGCGTTGAAGGCTGTGCCGGAGCTGGAAAAAAAGGAGCTGCTGATGGTTCCCATGCCCATGACAAGGGACAGGCAGAAGCTGGAGGAGGCCCATTCAAAGGGCACGGCTGCGGTGGAGGAGCTCATAAACAAGGGGCTTACGGTGGCCTTCATAACCATAGGAGATGTGGGGATATACTCATCCTGCCAGTACATATACCAGAGGGTGAAGGAAAGCGGGGCCGAGACAGAGCTCATATGCGGAGTACCCTCATTCTGCGCGGCGGCTGCCAGACTGGACAGGCCTTTGGTCACTGGTTCCAGAAGGCTTCATATAATACCGGCTGCCTATGATCTGGAGGGCTGTGCTGCCCTTGACGGTGTAAAGGTGCTGATGAAGCCGTCCAAGGGGCTTTCGGGCTTCAAGGAAATGGGCCACAGCGTATGCGGCGTGGAAAACTGTGGAAAGGAAAACGAAAGGATATTTGATGATGCTCCCGGGGAGGGAGAAGATTTCGGATACTATTCACTGTTTATAATTGATTAAAAAATGACGGACCGGTCGATGACCGGTCCTTTGTTTTTGCCAGAAATGCCATAAAATGGGGAAAAACACGGCAGCTTTATCGATTTAACGTATGAAGACTATAAAGTGCGTTGGCATAAAAATGCATATTTTATCGAAATATATTCAATAAGCTTTATGTAAATAGCATGTAAAATATTACACGTCTGGTATAGTGTACAAATATAAGTGCATTTTTATTCCCTATTTCTTTTAATGTGTCAATTACGCATCATTTTTTGAAGGTATATACTAGGAAAGGACATATGACAGAATTTTAACATTAAAGGGGTGCATTAAAAATGAATTTATTTCCAGTCATAGCTACCCAGATGGGAATGCTTGTAGTATATGTATTGCTGGGAATCATAGGTGTAAAGGCAAAGGTGTTTGACAGGACGTCACTGGATTATGTATCCAGATACATAATGAAACTCTCCCTGCCGCTTATGATATTTATGAATACTCTTAACGGAGCCACAGCTGAGGAAGTCATATCGGCTCTGCCAATGCTTGCCATAGCTGTATGTATGTTTATATTTCTTTTTATTGTGGGAACTGTATTCACAAAGGTTTTCAGAATAAAGGGCGATACGGCACAGGTATATAAGGCTGTATCCATGTTTGGTAATGTCGGATTCATCGGCATACCCCTTGTGGCTGCCGTTTATCCCGAATCAGGAATGCTTTATGTAGCCATATTCACCATAGTCGACCAGGGTCTTTTATGGACAGTGGGCATGCAGCTGACCACACCCGAGTCCAAAAAGACAAAGGGAAGCATCGGAAAGGCTCTTATAAAGATGATAAATCCCGCCATCGTGGCCATAATCCTCAGTGTTATCGGCGTTTTCGCAGGAATAAAGCTCCCGGAAATACTGGATACTACCCTTACAAAGGTAGGAGCTACAACAACTCCTCTTTCCATGATATATATCGGAGGTCTTTTCTGTTATGTTGACATCGCCAAATATGCTAAGAGGGCAGAATTTTATGTTATCGTCTTATGCAAGATGATAATATTCCCCATACTTCTTTTCCTTGTCATAAGGAACATAAACATAAGCGAGGAAATAAAGATAACCCTTGCCATCCTTGGAGGACTTCCTTCCATGTCATCGGTGGCCATGTTTGCCAATGCCAATGGCTCAGAGGGAGACTATGCCATCGGAGCCATATTCGTAACGACCATAGCTTCCGTTGCCACACTGCCGCTCATAAGCTATATAGTCGGAATGCTCGTATAAGCACTGGATCAATTAAAATATACGCTGATGCTATTGATTAGACATCTGGGGCCTGATATATTTAAATAAGGGACATGTATTTAAATATAAAGGAGGGTCTTTATGGAATTATTTATGATAATAGCCGGACAGATGGGTATGCTGGCGGTATATGTTATCTTAGGCATCATCGGTGTAAAATGCAGAGTGCTTGATAAGGACTCTCTCAATCATATTTCAAGATTTATAATGAAAATGGCGCTGCCCATTATGATATTCACCAGTATGCCCGAAGGGACCATGGCTTCTGACCTTTTGGGAGCTCTGCCTTCGGCGGGCATAATACTGTGTATGTATGTGGCGGTATATTTAATGAGTACAGCGCTGGTCAAAATATTTAAAGTAAAGGGAGACACAGCCTGTGTGTATAAGGCTGTGTCTCTTTTTGGCAATGTGGGGTTTATCGGCATGCCCCTCATTCTGGCTTCATATCCGGAAATGGGCATGTTATATCTGGCTGTATACACCATAATAGACCAGTCACTGCTTTGGACCTTTGGCATGTACCTCACATCCCCGGCCGAAAAAAGAAAGGCCGTAGGAGCGAAAAAAGCCATATCCATGATACTTAATCCCGCTGTCATAGCCATAATTTTGAGTCTTGTGTTCGTCTTTGCGGGCCTCAGGCTGCCCTACATACTGGATGAGACCTTAAACAGGGTGGGCGCTATGACAACACCCCTTTCAATGATATATATAGGAGGCCTTTTCTGCTTCTTTGATATAAGAAAATACCTTAAAAAAGTGGAGCTTTATTTCATAGTCCTTGGAAAGATGTTTATTTTCCCGGTGGTGCTTTTGGTGGTATTGAAGGCCCTGGGCATATCCATGGAGCTCAGGTTCACCCTGGCCGTTATGGCGGGGCTCCCGACCATGACAGCTGTGGCCATGTTCGCCAACGCCAATGGTTCCGATGGGGATTATGCCACGGCCGCGGCCTTTATAACAACGGTGCTGTCCCTCATAACACTGCCGGCGGTGAGCTATCTGGCGGGCATCACGGCATGATCTGGCCCTGATTTGGCCTTGGGCTGGTCTTGAGCCGGTCTTGAGCCGTCCCTGGCACGGGTCTGGTATTGGTATATCTGATCTGTACCCCGGTGAGGCTGAGGCAGGAGAAAAGGCATAAAGATACGCATAAGTATACATAATACACATAATATAAAAATATCATACTGATGGATGATAAGGATATAAAAAGGGAACGGGACCGGACATGGTTTTGTTCCTTTTTACATAAATTTAAGAAAAAAATAAAGTAATTAATATTCTCTTAAAGCCGCGGTTGTGATATACTAAACTTTACAGACTTGTTGTTGATGTCCTTGTCCGGGGGTGAAAATATGGAGGGACAATTGCTTACATCATTATTCAGGGGCGTTGATTTTACGACCATGGTAAGACCGGAAGTCGGCGTACTGGATATAATCGATATTTTAATAGTTGCATATATTGTGTATAAAATAATAGGCTGGGTAAAGGAGACCAGAGCATGGACTCTTTTCAAGGGCGTTGTTGTATTTTTCATATTTTACGCCGTTGTTACACTCCTTCAGCTCAATACTATCCACTGGATATTGTCAGAGACCATATCAGTAGGTATCATAGCCTTTGTAATACTTTTCCAGCCAGAGCTCAGGAAAGTGCTGGAACAGCTGGGAAATGGAAAATTCATAAGGAACATATTCAAATTTGAGTTCCAGGATGAGGATTCCGATGAAGAAGCGGTGGTCGTTGA
>JAHZAW010000037.1:0-1229 GCA_019423725.1 Clostridiales bacterium | reverse complement strand
GGAGCCCTTATACTTTTGGAGCGCAAGGTGCCCCTGGGAGACCATATAAGAACGGGCATACTTGTGGATGCCATAGTTTCCAGCCAGCTCCTCATAAATATATTCGAGCATAACACACCTCTCCATGACGGAGCAGTTATCATAAGCAATAACAGGGTAGCCGCTGCGGCCTGTTTCCTGCCTCTGACTGAAAATAAGGTCAGCATGGAACTGGGAACAAGACACAGGGCAGCCATAGGAGCCAGTGAGGTATCCGATGCGGATATCGTGGTCGTTTCGGAGGAAACGGGATATATTTCCCTGGCCAGAGGCGGAGTGATATACAGGAATATAACTCCAGATGAGCTCAGAAGGATGCTTATGACAGCCAATAAGGAAAACGCTGCGGTCAAAAAGAAGATAATGTGGTGGAAAGGAAGGCGGTCCGACAATGAACAAAAGTAATAAGTTTACAATGGACATCGGCTGGAAACTGCTTTCCCTGGTAATAGCCATAGGTTTGTGGTTTATGGTCATAAATACCGAAAACCCGCTGGAGACCAGATCCTACACCGCGTCCATACAGCTTCAGAATGAGGAATCCCTTTTTGAGAGGGGATATGTGGTAGTAAATGAAGATGAGATAACTTCCACAAGGATAACCGTCAGGCTGAGGGGACAGAGGCTTGCCCTTGATACCCTTTCCCAGAGCAGTACGAAGGTACAGGCGGTGGTAGACCTTGATAATGTGATATATTCCTATAACGGGGAGCCGGTGTCAGTTCCCGTAAAGATAGTCATACCAAGCGTTGTAAATGACAGCTTTGAGATACTTTCAAAGTCCATACAGACTGTGTCCGTGGACATACAGCCATATATCAATAAGGACTTTGAGGTCAAGGCAGTAGTCAACAATTCCGACACCGAGGCGGTACAGCTGGCGGATGCATCGGTTTCACCGGGCACTGTCACGGTATATGGAGCCAAGAGCGTAGTAAACAGCATATCCGAAGTCAGAGCCGAGGTAAATCCTGAGAAACTCGAGGATGGAATGGTACTGACTGCAAAGCCTGTGGCCTATGATGCCGAGGGCAATGTGGTGGATAAGGTCACATTCAGTTCCAATGAGCTGTCGGTGAAGGTAGAAATGGATGATATGAAGTCCGTGAGGGTAGCTGTGGATATAACCGGAAGGACGGCGGAAGGCTATGAGGTAACGGGAATATATGTAAGTCCCGATACCATAGAAG
>JAHZAW010000036.1:15761-47819 GCA_019423725.1 Clostridiales bacterium | reverse complement strand
CTTATGTTTAATTCCTTCGTCAGTATAACTCTGACTTTTTCCATTCATTACTTGGCAGTATATCTTTTTCAAGATAACTCATTTGTTTTGACTTGGGTTTAATTTTTATCATCAACTGTTCAGTTTTCAAAGTTCACAGTGCATTATTGATTGTAACAAAGCATATAATATTTGTCAAGGTTTTTTTAAATTAATTTAACGAAAATTGAAAAATATATTTTATTCTTCCAGTTATATAAAAGGCAGCGCCCATAAAAGCGCTGCCATCATTTCATTATATATACATTTATATATAAATGTAATCACAGTCCAAGTACTTCCTTGAAAACCTCTCCTATCTTTTCTCTTATGATAAGATTGGCTCTTCCATCATAGGGAGTAACGCTCTTATTAATGAGCACCAGTTTATTTCCTCTATAGTAGTCGATAAGTCCCGCAGCGGGATATACATTCAGAGATGTTCCTCCAACTATGAGCACATCAGCCTTTTCAATGGCTGCCACAGCTCCATATATGGTGGAACCGTCCAGGCCCTCCTCATAGAGTACAACATCAGGACGTACGATACCTCCGCATTTATCACATTTAGGTATTCCGGTGCTGTTCAATATGTAGTCTATGTCAAATTTCTTTCCACATTTAACACAGTAGTTTTTATATAAGGTCCCGTGGAGCTCAAAAACATTTTTGCTTCCTGCCATCTGATGCAGGTTATCTATATTCTGAGTCACTACAGCCTTAAGTTTTCCCATCTGTTCAAGTTTTGCCAAACCTATATGGGCATTATTAGGTTTTGCGTCGGGATAAATAAGAGTCTTTCTTAGATAATCAAAGAAGATCTCAGGATGTGACACAAAAAAACTGTGGCTGAGCATTGTCTCCGGAGGATAGCCATACTGATTGACCGCGTTATAAATACCATTTTCACTTCTGAAATCAGGTATATTGCTCTCAGTAGACACGCCTGCTCCGCCAAAAAACACGATATTACTGCTGTTGTCTATCAAATTCTTTAACTCTAAAACTTCCGGGCTCATATATATCCCTCCCTGAAAAAATGATTGTGCTGAAAAACACTATCTATATTATATGAAATTTGTAGGACCTTTTCAATACCTGAATATTTAAAACATAAAGCGCCCTCCGGCATACCCATTATGCCGAAGGGCGCTCCTTTAAGATGCTGCTTAATTAATTTGTCCTTTAAAAATTTAAGCGATAGCTTCTTCCTCTACATATGAAGGAGTATAGCTGTCTGCTGTATTTCTTACTGAAAGTCTTGTCATTTCTTCATTTGCATAGATCGCGAATATTGTTCCGGGGTAATCGTGAACTACCTCTGCGAATAATTCATATGCCTTCTCCTGGCATCCGTAAGCCTTTTCGTCATAAGCCTTATTGAGAAGTTTTTCACATTTTTCAGCTTCGCTCTCGATGTATGAAGGAATGTGTGCATATTCTGTAGCATTCATAACTGAAAGCCTTATCATTTCATCGTTTGCATAGATAGCGAATGTTGTTCCGGGATATCCGTTTACAACTTCTGCGAATATCTCATATGCTCTTTCTAAGTTTCCGGCAGCTTTTTCTTCACAGGCTCTGTCGTATAACTTTTCACATGCAATTTCTTCGTCTTCAACAAATGAAGGGATGTAGTCATACTCTGATGCGTTGGCAACTGAAAGCATTGTCATTTCTTCGTTTGCATATATAGCGTCGTCTGTTCCGGGATAATTATGAACAACTTCTGCAAATAATTCATATGCTCTTTCAAGTCTTCCGTGCATTTTTTCTTCACAAGCTTTGTTAAATAATTTTTCACATGTCATAGTAAAGACCTCCCCTGTTCAAATAATACTTAACCGTCTATTTTAAGTATTTCCTTGATTTTTCATTATTTTTTCTTATGTGATTCGTTTCCCTTATCTTGATTATATTGTAAAACATTTAACAAAGTTTGTCAAGATTAAAACAAAGAAATGGTATACAAAAAACCTCTCTAATATTTAGAGAGGTTTCACATCATTACATTACAATATAGTATCTAATGTATCTTAATACTTAATATCAATCCACATATATATCCGCTTCAGCGTACAGAGCAGCCTTTCCGCAGAGCCTTACTCGTCCTTCCTTTATCATCTTGCAGTACACCGTACCGCCTCTTTTGGATACCTGGCGGGAAACAAGCACATTCTGTCCGAGCTTTTCCCTCCAGTAGGGAGCAATATAACAGTGTCCAAGACCGCAGACAGGGTCTTCATCGGTTCCTATCTTAGGTGAAAATGAACGGGCAACACAGTCATATCTGCTTCCCCTGGCCGTAACATGGGTTATAAGGCCATGGAGATGGGTGAGCTTTTCCATATCGGGCTTAAGATTTATTACAGTATCTTCGTCATTGAGCACCAGAAGCAGATCCCTTCCCAGATAAGCCTCCTTTACCGGAGCTCCTATGGCTTCCACCATATCATCGGTAACGGGTATTTTTTTCAGCTGATACTGAGGGAAGTCCATTTCATATACATCATCATTCTTAAATATCGTTATTTTTCCGTCAAGGGTGTCAAATTCTATGACCTCTTTGTTTTTCTCATAAAAATTGAGGATAACATAGGCCGCAGCCAGCACAGCATGTCCGCACATATCTATCTCGCCCTTGGCCGTAAACCATCTCAAACCGTATGAATTGCCCTTTTTAAGAACAAATGTAGTTTCCACCAGTCTGTTTTCAATGGCTATCTTCTGCATTAATTCATCTGATATGGGATTGTTAAGAATACATACGGCAGCAGGGTTTCCAGAAAACACCTCATCCGTAAAAGCATCAACTATATATTGTCTAATGGTTTTATTTTTCTTATTTTTGCTGACACGTTCCTTTAAATAAGCCACATCAAAGTTTTCTCCGGTTATTTCCCTGTATTCCTCCGATGTGATCAGGCCCTTTGTTACGGCGTCCTTGACCTGATTTGAAGACCAGAGTCCGTGTTCAAAATAGCATTTTACCATTCCGTATTTATTTGCCATCTGCACTTTCCCCTTTGTATTAATATTCTACAGTTATTTTTTATATTATAACAATTCGGGCGCCCATATACAACTGTTTATTCCACCAGGCTCAGTGTGTTGATAAGCAGTATCCATACTATTCCATAATAGGCAACAACAGCCACAAGGTCATTTATAGTCGTGATAAGGGGACCTGAAGCTACAGCAGGGTCAACCTTTATCTTCTTGAAGAAAATAGGTACTGCCGTGCCAACAAAACTTGAGATCACCATGGCAACAACCAATGATACTCCAATACATCCGGACACCGCAAATGAAAACATGGCACTTTTAGCCTTTGCCAAGAAAATATATCCGCCTACGCATATGAACGACAATACACCAAGTATCATACCATTTGTAAAGCCAACTCTCATTTCCTTCAGTATAAGTTTGAGCTGCTGCCCTCCTGAAAGGTTCTCATCCATAAGCACACGGATCGTAACAGCCAGAGACTGGGTTCCTACGTTTCCGGCCATATCAAGTATAAGTGACTGGAAACATACCACCAGCGTTATCTGTGATACAACCGACTCAAATATTCCAACTACAGATGATACGATAAGTCCTAAAAACAGCAGCAGTATGAGCCAGGGCATACGTTTTTTCACACTCTGTATAAATGGCTCATTGAGGTCCTCTTCAGCTGTCAAGCCGGCGAGTTTTGCGTAGTCATCGCCCATTTCTTCGTCTACTGCTTCTACGATGTCCTGGGATGTGATTACACCAAGGAGTTTATTAGCATTATCGAGTACAGGTATGGAGTCCTCTGAATAATCCTTCAGTTCTTCGATACATTCCTCTGTTTTTTCCTCAGCGTAAACATAGGGATAGGATGTAGTTATGAGACTTTCAAAGTCCATATAATCCCTTGCTATTATGAGGTCCTTCAGATCAACGGCACCATAAAACGTATCGTCATCATTTACCACATAAAGGGTAGATATATTGTCATTTTCCGCAGCCTGGTCCACCAGGGCTTTCATAGCCTGTCTGATGGTGGAGCCTCTTTTTATCGACACGAAATTCGTTGTCATCCTGCTTCCGATCTCGTCATCATCATAGGAAAGGATAAGGTCGATGTCCTGTCTGGCATCAGCGTCCATAAGTTTTATGATCTCGCCGCTTTTGTCATCTTCCAGTTCGTCCAGTATATCCACGGCATCATCGGCATCCATAGACTCGATGATGTCCGCTGCCTTTTCGGGGTCGAGCTCTTCCACATACTTAACGACTTCGTCCTCCAGGTATGCGAATATCTCCGATACCTTCTCAACACCAAGTATGCGGTAAAGTTTCTTCCTTTCAAATGCCGTAAGGCTCTCCAGCACATCGGCTATATCATTTTCATGATAATCGTTTAATTTCTCTCTTATAACGGAATCAGGTTCATTGCTTTTTATTATTTCGATAAGTTCTTTTTCATAGTCGGGTCTTTCAGGAACACCGGCTGTCATATTTTTTCTTTCTTTTTCCATTCTTCTCACCCCTTGCAATAAGATCTAAAAACACAATCAATAGATATCTTATCCGAAAAAGGGCATAAAAAAACCACCGCTTTCGATCCCTCAAGCAGAAAAGATATCTCTGTTTTAATTGAAGGCTGAAAAGTGATGGGCATAATAAAAAATACCGCTCAGGCAGAATGTCGTGAATACTGCCGCAGTACATCGTCTATATCACACCTGTCACTGTCACATCGCCCGCAACTGCCACAACTATCCATAACATTCTCACCTCTCATTAATTTAATCATATTTGTTATTTTATCATCAACCGCCGATTAAATCAACAAAATTTTGGTTAACAGAATTTTAAATATTTATGAACATTTACATATAATTCCTAATGATCTTCATACTGGCGGAGAACTGCCTGCTTTTTACCTGACCTTTTACTGACCATTGCACTCCCCTATTGCCCGGTATATTTTTAAGCTTTCAATTTAATATGCGTGTCCTTGTGACAACCCCTCTCCCATATGATATAATTGCATTTAAGGCAGTGGCATGTATTTTGGGTTTCAGCCATAAAGAGGATCGATATCATGAAAAAACGTACTTTCATTATTATAATAATAGTTCTGGCCGTAGTATTTTCACCGCCCTTTGCGCTTTTCAGAAGCATGGCTGTGATGCTCCCCTACAGCGCATACCACAGCAGGTCATCGGTACAGGCTGAAAAGGGCTTTGAAATAAATATACCCGGCGGGCTGTCCACCGGATATTCAGACTGGTACCCATTTGTTATGACCTTCAACGACAGTCCAGGGTTTGACCATTATATCGGACGGGATGACGTATCTCTGACTATCATGTATAACTTTCCATCATTTTCCCTGCTTCATGGGTGCAGCAGGCTCTTTGATCCTGACTCTCCTTATTTTGGAGCATTTTACGGGGCATATATAACGGAAACCACAGACGGAGAGCCCTATGGTTTCTCAGATGGTATCCCTGATATTGATGATGTCACAAAAATACCTGAGTTCGACCTGGAATATCTCGTGCTCAGGCCCTTTGGCCTTGATACAGATGATATGGTATTTGAAAGTTCTATAGATGATGTGGAAAGCGGCGTGGCCTATGCCGGATATGACGGATGGATAAAATATGATGTGGACATCACCGCCAGTAGCCCCGCCCATGAGTATTCCAAATTTGACGTGTCATATTTACAGTACGGCATACCTTCATTTTCTGTGGATGGTGATGAGTTTGCTCCCATAAATATGCACGGCAGGATATACGCCAAATATTTTGAAAACAGCTCCACAGCGGTATTTTTCTATATACTCTCAAAGGATGAGGCCGTCCTTGAGAACTGTGACAGGGATATTTTATCTAACAGCACCATTGATGGTGAGATTTAATATTGATATATAATGAAGGAACATAAAAGGCAGCCCGTATTTTACGGGCTGCCTTTTGTTTTATTCCTTAATATTTTGCTGCTTTAGGCCAGTATTATATCTATGGTATTGTCATTCATGGTCGTTGCCTCTCCCCTGTCAGATAATCTGTCATGCTGGAGGGCATTTACACCGAATCCATTTTCAAAATTTCTATGGCCGTATATTCCAACGGCAGCTGCGGCACCCTCAGCAACAGCATCGGTAACAGCAGCCTTAAAACGTACCTTTCCAATATCATTGAAACATATAACGTCGTCTCCGTCCTTTATTCCCCTCTTTTTGGCATCAGCGGTATTTATGAATATTTTCATTTCTCCCCTGGTATCCTTCAGGTCTTTACGTTCACTGAATATGGAGTTAAGGGTATATTCCGAAGGGACAGATACAAGGCTTATGGGATATTCTCCACCATGGCCTTCCGTGAACTTAGGCACCCTTTCTCCGGCCTTATCATTTACTATCTGTATTTTTCCGCTCTTTGTCTTCCATACATGGTGGTCGGAATAAGGCATATTCACCCATCCGCCTTCCTTGAGGATATCCCTTTCCTCCTGGCTCAATTCCTTAACTGCGTCTGTGGGCTCACTGAGCACCTTATCCAGCATCTCATCTTCGCTGAGTTTGAAGTATTCATCTTCATAGCCCATCTTTTCGGCCAGGAGCCTGAATGTATCC
The DNA here is from genome assembly GCA_019423725.1 of Clostridiales bacterium. Classification (GTDB taxonomy): domain Bacteria; phylum Bacillota; class Clostridia; order Lachnospirales; family Anaerotignaceae; genus Metalachnospira. The sequence continues at coordinate 41,179 of JAHZAW010000036.1, read as the reverse complement.
CAGTCGCTTTTGCTCTCACCGGCAGGTTCCACAGCCTTCCTTGCAGCAGCCAGGGTACAGTATCCATAGGCTTCGTATATGTCGCTCTGCTCCACGGAAAACGTGGCGGGAAGGATTATGTCTGCGTATCTGGCGGTGTCTGTCATAAATCTTTCATGCACCACAGTGAATAAGTCATCACGCTTGAGACCTTCCACCACCGCATTGGTATCACTTACGGAGTTTGCGGGGTTTGAGGCATAAACATAAAGGCTCTTTACCTTTCCATCCTTTACGGCTGCTCCCAGCTGGTTGATGTTTATGCTGCTAGCTTCATTGGTCCTGAAGTCGGGCCTTGTTATGAGGCTTCCGTTGACATAGCTCCTGTCAGTGGGTGTACATCCGCAGAGACCGCCGTTTCTCATCCATGCCCCCGTAAAATGTGAAAGTATGGTTATGAGCCTTACGGTCATGGCGCCGTTTCCATATCTGGAGTTGCCGCTTCCAAGGATTATCACAGGAGATTTTGCCCTGCCGTATTCAATGGCAAGTTTTTCGATATTTTCAGCGGGTATTCCTGTTATTTTCTCAGCCCATAAAGGCGTATACTCCGGAAGGGTCTCCTTGAACTCCTCATAGCCTACTGTATTTTCCTTGAGGAATTTTTCATCGGCCAGTCCTTCCCTAACGAGCACATGCATCATAGCCAGAGCCAGCGCTCCGTCTGTTCCGGGCTTTATGAGTATGGTTTCATCACAGTACTGTTTCATGGCCTCAGCGCATACCTCTATGAGTATGACCTTTTTTCCTTCTTTTTTAGCCTTTATTATATCGGGCATGGACTGTATCCTTGTGGCTGTCATATTTGAGCCCCATACGATATAGAGGTCAGCTCCTCCTATCTCCCTGGGGTCAAGGCAGCCGGTCTTTCCCATAACAGAGGAATATCCAACCCCCTTGGCTGAGGAACAGAGGGTCTTAATAAGTCTGAGGGCTCCCATCTTATTGAAAAATGCCTCTCCGCAGTGTCTCTGTATATCGCTCATGACACCGGAATAATAGCAGTATGCCACAGCTTCCGCCCCATTCTCTTTGATTATATCCTTCCATCTGGAGCCAATGTCCTCAAGGGCTTCATCCCAGCTTATGGGCCTGAATTTGCCCTCACCTTTTTTGCCGTCCCTCATAAGGGGAGTCAGTATCCTGTCAGGCGAGTTTACGGAACGTTCATAGTTTCTCATTTTTCTGCATAATATGCCTTGGGAAGCGGGATGGTCTTTATCTGGTCTTATGCCCTTTAATCTGCCTTCTTCTACCACCGCTAAAAATCCACATGATGTGGGGCAGTCATAGGGACAGACAGCCTTTTTAATTATTTCGCTCATTTTCATGCCTCCTCATATAGTCCAGTATATATCCTCCGGCCCCTTCGATATCATTCTTATCCACCCTCGGTGAATAGCTGCAGTCTCCGGCCCAGAGGATTATATTTTTTATCCCATCGAATTTTTCATCAGAACACATCCATATTTTGGGGTAATCTGAATACTTGAATCCCTCGAGTATGACCAGGTCAGCCTCGGGAAATATATCATCGATATTTATTTTGTCTATTCTTTTTACGATCTGGAGCTTTTCTCCATCAAATACGGCCGTTCCAATGGCTCCGGCATCATAAAACCTTCTGCTGTCGGTGCCTTCCCGGTCCGGTTCAAAGCTGTGGCCGTCATGTTTTATAACGGCTGTCTTTATGCCCTTTTTATTGAAGTATGCCACAAGGCCCTCTATAAATGTAGTTTTGCCGGAATTTTTGCCTCCGCTTATGGCTATTATATCTGCCCTTTCAGACATAAAGTATCTCCACCCTTTCACCTGGAGACAGACTGTCTATCTCCTTGGGTATGCGCACCAGACAGTTGCAGCCGCACATGGACCTCAGAGAGCCATTACTCTGGGAAGATGGTATATCCACATATCCGCCGCATTCAAATGCCTTGACATATCTTTCTGCCCCGCCTTTTTTACTGTATCCGCTTTTTAGCACAGCATCTGATCTTTTTGGAAGAAAAAACCGGTTTCCTGACCTTTTTGCCAGGGCCGCCCTTCCAAACAGTTCAAAGCCTACGGCAGCGGCAAAGGGGTTACCAGAAAGGGACACCACAGGAACGCCGTTTTGAGCCATGGAAAATACAGTCGGCATCCCGGGCTTTATATCCACTCCCTTGAATATTATTTCAGCTCCCATATTTTCAAGCACCTGGGGCACAAGGTCCTTCTGGCCTGCAGAAACCCCTCCGGTGGTGAATACTATATCCGAACTTTTACAAGCCTCAGTAAATGTTTCATTGAGCAGATGTACATCATCCGGCGCCGCTTTTACATACACTGTGTCCACCTTAAGCTCCTTAAGCCTTGAGGAAACATATATCATATTTGTATCATATATCTTTCCTTCTTTGAGCTTATCTCCGGGAGGGACTATCTCATCCCCTGTAGATATGACAGCGGCCTTTAAAACTGGATAGGCCTCTATCTCAGACACTCCGCCGGATACGGCCAGAGCCATTTCAGCCGCATTCATAACTATGTCCTTTTTTAACAGCAGTTCTCCCCGTTTATAGTCCTCACCCTGTTTTATATAATTTTCATAGGGTCTTGGCTCAGCATATATGCTGACTTTTTCCTCTCCCCTGTCTGTTTTTTCCCAGGGGACAACACAGTCAGCTCCAGGTGGTATGACACCTCCGGTCATAATTTTTACTGCCTCATTTCTGCCTACTGTTCCTGTAAAAGGCGTTCCGGCAAAACTGGAACCTATGACAGTAAAAATTTCTCCATTCTTTCTGTCCTCAGCCCTAAGGGCATATCCGTCATAGGGTGACCTGGAAAAGGGCGGATAGTCGTTCAGGGCATATATATCCTCAGAAATCACCATTCCTATGGCATCTGAAATATTTACACATTCTGCTTTAAGTGTTTTTATATGTTTTTCTATGAGATTTAAAGCCTCATTAGTATCTGTTTTCATAAAACACCTTCTTTATCCTCAGGTAGTCATCGGGTGTATTCATATTCAAAAACTCATTTTCATCATCGGTTATAGTCTCAGCATCCACCAGTATCACCCTCATGCCTGACAGTATTTTTTTAACGGACAGTTCTCCAGAAATTATATTCCTTTCAAAAATATCAGCCGTATCCTTTCCATAAACCCCAAACAGAGGGTTTATTCCCTGGGATGTCTTGATAACTGCCGCATCTATTTCTTCATTTCCTTCATTATATAATGAATATATGGAACATATTTTTTTGACGGTGCTTTCCTTAATGAGCGGCATATCGCAGGCTGTGACAAACAGAGCCTGAGCCTTTGTTTCCCTTAGGGCAGACAGTATCCCGGAAGCGGGCCCCTTTTCCTTATAAATATCCCCTATATTCCTGCAGCCTTCCACTTTAATCTCCCTGTCCGAAGATATCATTATATCCTCAAAATCCTTAAGTTTCTCAGCCAGTATATCTATGGTCCTTTTTCCATTAAAGGTTATTTCAGCCTTATTCCTTCCCATCCTTCTGCTTTGTCCTCCGGCCAGTATCACCGCCGCAAATCCCGCAGTTTTCATATCTATCACCGCCATTATAAATATTATATAATCTTAGGTTTTTCCAAGCAATAAAAATATTACTGCAATAAAAAAGACGGGATACATAAGTATTCCGTCCTTTAAAACTTTCTATTAATCGTTTCCTGTCTTTCCCTGAAGATATTCAATGGCATAATCCACATATAAATTGCATGATATGAGCATCGAGCTCTCATCGATGTCAAAGAGGCCATGGTGCTGGGGAACGGCTGTGTTGGGATCTTTGTCGTTCCTTGTGCCTATGAAGGCATATACTCCCTTGGCCTTTGCCAGATAGTCCGCAAAGTCATCGGCTCCAAGGCTCTTTTCCAGGTCGTGTATTATGTTTTCCTCAGGGATTATATTTTTAGCGACTTCCGTTACCTCAGCTGCCGCCTGGGCGTCATTTATAAGGGGTGCCGCAAAGTCCTCAAACTCTATTTCAACAGTGGCTCCATTGGCTGCTGCTGTGGCCTCAGCTATCTGTCTTACCCTATTATTGGTATATTCCCTGGTCTCGGGAGAAAAGCTCCTTGTGGTGCCTTCGATGACAGCATTTTCAGCAACTATATTATAGGCTGTTCCTGCGTTGCAGAGGCCTATTCCCACAACTACCGTGTCAATGGGATTAGTATTTCTCGCAACTATGGACTGCTCAGCAACAATGATCTGTGCCGCCGTATAAAGGGCATCTACCGAAAGATGGGGCTTAGATACATGGGCTCCCTTTCCCTTTACTTTGATGGTGAAGTGGTCGCAGCTGGCGTTATTGGGTCCAGGGGTCAGAGAAACCTTTCCACAGGGTATCTGTGAACTTATATGGCTTCCATATACCCTTCCTACTCCATCCATAAGGCCTTCCTTAACAAATATCCTTGCTCCGGCTCCTATTTCTTCGGCCTGCTGGAAAAACAGTCTTATCTGTCCGGAAAACTCATTTTTCTTTTCATTTAATATCTTAGCCACTCCAAGGAGAACCGCCGTATGGGAGTCATGGCCGCAGGCATGGCAGAGGCCATCATTTTGTGAATGATAGGAAACATCTTTCAGGTCCTGCATCTTGAGCGCATCCATATCGGCTCGGAGGGCTATGGTTCTGTTAATGCCGTCTTCAGCGCATCCGTCTATCCAGGCGTAAACTCCTGTTTCTCCTACCCTTCTGTGGGGTATGGACCATTTGTCCAGTTCCTCTTCTATCCTTTTGCATGTGTTATATTCCTTGAGGCTCTCCTCAGGATGTGCATGAAAATATCTTCTCAGCCCAACGATATAATCTTCTTCTTTTTTTACATAATCTTTAATGCTCATTTTATCACCCTCCGAAAAGGGGCGGCTGAGCCGCCCTTATTATGTCATTTTTTATGTATATTTTACCAAGCACAGATGAATGCACCCTGATATTCATCTTCGATAGTCTGTTTTACTTCGTCTGTATGGTAAGCGTCTACGATCTTCTTATAAACTTCGTTGTCCTTGTCTGCACTTCTTGCAACGATAACATTTACAAGATCAGGTGTAGCTTCATTTGTCTCAGGATTTACGTCCTCTGTGAAGATAGCGTCTTCATTGGGGTTTAATCCTGCTGTGAATGCGTTTCCGCCGTTGATAAGTGCGGCTGTACAGTCGGGAAGAAGGTTTGCAAGTGTAGCTGATTCAGCCTCAAGGATCTCGATCTGTACGTTATATTTTGTTATATCAGCCTTTGTGGGAACATATCCCTTTGCAGGGTCACATTCGATAAGTCCTGCTTTTTCAAGAAGTTTAAGAGCACGGCCGCCGTTTGTAAGGTCACTGGGGATAGCGATAACATCGCCGTCTTTGATGTCCTCAATGCTGCTGATCTTGTCTTTATTGTTGTAGATAGAAAGAGGAGCGATGATAGTGTCACCGATTGCTTCGATCTCGTAGCCGTTCTGCTGCATATCGTTTGCAAGATATGCTTTGTGCTGGAAAGCGTTAAGGTCGATCTCTCCGTCATTTAATGCACGGTTGGGAGTTGCATAATCTGTGAACTTAACAAGTTCAACTTCGATGCCGTCATCGGCAAGGAGCTCATTGATGGTATCCCACTGGGCGTTGTATTCTCCAACGACACCAACTTTTACGATCGTTTTTCCATCTTCTGTTGTGTTTTCTCCAGCTGTTGAGCTTGAGCTGCTTGAGCCGCAGGCTGTAAGTCCAAGGGTAAGTGTAAGTGCAAGTAATGTGATGATTGATTTCTTCATAGTAATTTTCCTCCTGATATTTTTTATATTTGAATTTTAATTACTGAGTTGGTTATTGTTTGGTTATTATTTATCGATTTTATCAATGTGTTGTTTTCTTGATTATTATGTTTCCTACAAACTGTACTACGCTCACAAGGAACAGTATTATCACAACTGTGACCCATATCATATCTCTGTAACCCATCTGGTAGCCGTATCTTATGGCAAAGTCTCCGAGGCCGCCGGCTCCGACTGCTCCTGCCATAGCTGTAAGTCCTATGAGATTTACTATGGTTATCATGGTCACCCTGGCGATGCTTGGTATGCTTTCCTTAAGATATACGCTTATTATTATCTCAAAGGGCGAAAATCCCATGGACTCGCTGGCTTCCACAAGGCCGTAATCAACTTCCGCGATGGCTGTTTCCACCTGTCTTGAGAAGAAAGGCACCGTTCCGCATATGAGAGCCACATATGAACCGGTAACTCCGATGGCAGTTCCCATTAATGCTCTGCTGACGGGTATGAGTATGAATATAAGTATTATGAATGGTATGGATCGGATTATGTCGATGGCCTTATTTATTATGGTGTATACCGGTGTGCACTCCATTATACCGCCTTTTTTTGTGACTATAAGAAGCACACCGAAAAATAATCCGATGACAAAGGCTATGACGCACGATACCACACACATCTGTATGGTCTGAAAAAAACATTTTATAAGTTCTGACTGAAGTGCCTCCAGATTAGGAGCTATACTGTATAAAAAATTCATCCCTTGATTACCTCCACATCTACGCCTGAATTTCTTAAATATTCAATGGCTTTTTCTATTCCCTCAGGGCTGCCCTTTATTATGATGACAAGCTTTCCAAGGGGTTTATCCTTCATAAGCTCTACGTTTGCGAAAATTATGCTGGCGTCCACTCCATATTCCCTTGATATGTAAGATATAAGGGCATCCTTTGTATTGAGATTTGAATATGTGAGTATGAGTATCTTGTCGCCCTCATCGATTTCCGTAAATTTATCTCCCGCCTCTATGAGGTCGTATATCCTGCTTATGTTGCTGGCCGTTTCTATAAATGATTTTGTTATGGGTTTCTGGGGTTTTGAGAATACCTCGGCAGTATATCCTGTCTCAACAACCTTTCCCTTATCCATTACCGCTACCCTGTCGCATATATCCTTTACGACTTCCATCTGATGGGTGATTATCACTATGGTTATACCAAGTTTTTTATTTACCTCATCCAGAAGGCTGAGTATGGATTTTGTCGTCTGGGGGTCCAGGGCCGATGTGGCCTCATCGCAAAGGAGCACCTTCGGGTCATTGGCTAAAGCCCTTGCAATGGCTACCCTCTGTTTCTGTCCTCCTGAAAGCTGTGAGGGATAAGCATCTTTTTTATCCTCCAGTCCTACCAGCTTGAGCAGTGACATTATTTTTTCATTTTTCTGCTCCCTGCTAAGCCTGCTTTTCTTAAGGGAAAAGGCGATGTTTCCATATACTGTCCTTGCCCTCATAAGATTGAAATGCTGAAATATCATTCCTATCTTTTTTCTTTCTTCCCTAAGTTCCTTTTCTCCCATTGCCGTCAGGTCCCGGCCGTCTATTATGACCTGTCCTGATGTAGGTCTTTCCAGAAGATTTATACATCTTACCAGGGTTGATTTTCCTGCTCCGGAAAATCCGATTATACCGAATATCTCTCCGTCATTTATCGTTACGCTTACATCCTTTACTGCGTGGACATCGCCGCCCTTGGCGCTGAAATCCTTTACGATACCTTTAAGTTCTATCATATGCCCCTACTCCTTTTTACCAATAAAAAAAGCTCTCATCCTAAAATTCTATTTTAGGACGAGAGCTGAAATTCCCGTGTTACCACCTAAATTCGTCTACAGCTCACACTGCAGACCTCAACGAGTACGCATACACCTAAGTACTTAATACCCTGCCGCTTTTACGGGCGGATCCCGTCGTGGCTTATCCCTAAGGTTCATCCACGCGGCTCAGAGGCCATGTTCGGCAGTTTATTTCTTATTCCCTCTCAGCTTACGGGAACTCTCTGTGAAGTCGTCTGCTGCTTACTCTCCTCATCAACGCCATTTTGTCTCTGTTGATTTGATGCTTTGTATTCTAACCCGGCTTTCATTTTTTGTCAACACTTTTTTGAAAAATTTTTCTCATCTTTTTTTCGACGTATTTGTCATAAAATAAAAAGCCCTGAATACCAGGGCTTTTTTACCGTTATTTTTCAGCCGCAGCTGATTCCATATAATTTTTAAATCCTTTATATTCCGTTATGTCAAGGGCACCTTCCGCTCCTCCGCTTTCACAGAGGAAGCCTGTCACCTTTCTGCCGTCCTTTAATTCCACCTTTCCAAGTGCGAGGGGTGAAGGTATATTTATCAAAAAGGCTCCAAGCTTTTCCACAGGAATTGCATAAATATCCACATCTATGGAATAACCCCCTTTGCCGCATCTTATGAGCGCAGGCTTTACAGGGTCAGTATCAAGTTTTTTGAGGCAGTAGTTTTCAGATGTCTCCGTGTGCTCCTTAAATTCCGCTCCCAGTTCCCTGAGCTGATACTCCAGTGAAAATCCCTTGAGATGCAGTCCGCATACTGCTATATCCACGGATTCAGACTCCATGAACTTCTCTGCCATACCAAGCATTATGCCTTCATTTTCAGCCTCGGCAAATATTGTTATTCCAAAGGGCATATCAAAATCTCTGCTGTTTTCAGGCACCGCTATGGCACAGAGATCAAGGAGGTTACAGTGGTTCGTGTAAAGGCCCATATTTGAGTTTGTCTTTATGGGGTCCTCCCTTACTTCATCCCTTGTATATGTGCCTCCGGCAGTGGGCATTACAAGTACGCCGTCCTTAAGTATCTTTTTAGCCTTAGCCTTATAATCAGCCAGTTCATGCAGTGCTTTGAAACAGCTGGCAGCCGTAAGTTCAGCCCTGCCGCCCGATGATAAGACTGTCTTTGTTACGGGGAATACCGCGTCAGGATTCTTTTCCACAAACTCTCCCAGGTCAGCCCATCTCTCGGCTACCCAGGGGCCATCATACAAAATGGATGCGGCCTTGCTGAATAATTCCGTATCTATGTACTCTACTTTGATGCCCATGTTTTCCATACGGGCAACGGCCTTTTCCCATTTTGCCTTGAATATATCAGCATAGTTTCCGAAAAACTCCACGGTTTTAGGTATACATATTTTTTCAGGGAGTTTGGGTACCGGCTCAGGAAATTCCCTGGACCAGCAGCATCTTTCATCAAATCCCCTGGCGTATTTATTTACCAGCTCAACATCTTCCAGATCATTGGCGAATACCGTCACACAGTCAAGGCTTGCGCAGGCCGGTACGACACCCCTTGAAGACCATGCTCCAACGGAGGGTTTATATCCCACAAGGCAGTTAAGAGCAGCGGGCACACGTCCTGAACCGGCTGTATCCGTTCCCAGGGAAAATGCCGCCATTCCAAGTCCTACAGCAACGGCTGAACCTGAGCTTGAGCCTCCGCTTATGAAATCTCCGTTAAGGCTGTTATGTACCTCTCCATAGGGGCTCCTTGTTCCCACCAGGCCTGTGGCAAACTGGTCAAGGTTTGTCTTTCCTACGGGTATGGCTCCCATCTCGATGAGATTCCTTACGACAGCAGCGCTTTCCTTTGGCATATATTCATACTCTTTGCAGGCCGCAGTCGTGGGAACGTTTTCCAGGTCGATATTATCCTTTATGGCAAAGGGTATGCCCCAGAGAGGAAGAGATGAGGGGGATGTATCCTCGATGCTTCTTATATACGGCATCATAAGCTCCATGGTGGGAGGAACGATCCATATATTTTTATCGGCGTTTTCCTCAGCCCTTTTTACGATCTCCTCAGCCAGTTCTGTGGGTGTAAGGGACCCATCCTTATAACATTCCTTTATCCAGGTGATATTTAATCTTTTCGGGAAATATTTCATAGCATAAACCTCCTACTCTCTGCAGTTGACTATGGCAGTTTCCAGCCATTCATCATATCCGGTCTTGAAATTTTTGAGCTCCTCCGGTACGGACTTTTCTATCTCTCCATAGGAACAGCCTCTATTATTAAATGAATATTCAAGCATAAATATTAATTTTTTCATAAAACCGTCAAAGTATTTCCTATCCATAATATCATCATGGGAATCAATGAAATAATCAGCATCATATCCCATAAGTATTTCATACATATTTTTTACGCTTTCCAGGCTGTAATACCACTGGCTGACGGCTGATTCCATATTGGGCCAGAGGGCATCACCCAGGAAAAGTATTTTATCTTCCTTTACATATATGGTGTGGCAGTCATCACAGTGGCAGCTGTTTATGGGACTATAAATGACCTCAGCCCCTCCCAGGGAAAAGACCGCCTTTCCTGATACTCCAAGGGGTATGGGCAGTTTTACACCATCGTCCCCCAGCTCATTCTTCATATTATTATATGTAAACTCAAATATTTCTCCTTCTTTGAGTTTTTCATCCATGTCCTTTTGTTTCCACTGGCATTTAGACATATGCTCAAGCCATGGCAGAGTTCTTTCTCCACATATCACCGGTATATCAAGGCCTTCAAGGCCAAATACATGGTCCCAGTGGTGATGAGTTATGAGGGCCGCCTTAAGCATATTTTTTTCATCTTCCCCAAGGAATGATCTGAATTTCAATGCCTGTTTCCTAGAGGCTCCCCCATCTACTACAACAGCCCCATATTTTCCATGGATATAGGCCATGACTGGGTTATCATTTTCTCCATAGCCCATTATACTTACATGTTCCGATATTTTTTTGAAATCCTGCATAACCTTACACCTCCGTCCGGTATGTTTCTATCAGGAGGAGCATAATAGATCTTATACGTCTCCTGATAAAAACATGCATAGATGAGTCGGTATAATGCCGGCTCACCATGCCGTTTCCATATTCTTATAAAGCCTTACTCAGACTGTGACGCTGCAATAGAACCATCTATTATATCATCGGCATTTACCGCTGCTGATATTATTCCTTTTTCAGTATAGAAGTCTGATATTTTTCCAGCAGTCTGTCCAGTGATACCGCCATCTGCAAGGGCTTCTGCTGCTTCTGCTCTTGAATATAATTTAACTGTAGGGAGCATTGCTGCTGCCTCATCCTTTGATACCTCAAGATATTTTGCTGTTATCTCCATGGCATTGTCTGTAGTGCTTTCATCAAGTACATAGGCCTCTGCCTCATCAAGGGCGCTGAGATATGCATCTACCCATGCGGGTTTTTCTGCAGCTGTTTCCTTAGATACAACGATAACATCCATTATTGAACCAGGAGCGTCAGCACTTGAAAAGATCAGTTTTCCAACGCCTGCATTTACAGCATTTGAAAGGTAGGGCTCCCATGTTACAGCTGCGTCAAGGCCGCCGCTTATGAAGGCAGCACCTGCATCAGATGAAGTCATATCCACAAGGTTCAGATCATCCTCGCTTATGCCTGCCTGCTCCAGAGCCTGCTGAAGAAGGAAATGTGTTGTCTGGTTGATGGCAACTCCAACGGTCTTTCCCTTAAGGTCTGCCACGCTGTTTATGCCATTTTTAGCTATGATACCATCAGCTCCGGCTGATTCATCGGAAACGGATATTATCTGGGGCATATCGTCCCTGTACTGGTCAGCGATTATGACAGTTGAGTCCAAAGTCGTTCCCGCAATATCCGCATTGCCTGAAATAAGAGCTGATAAAGCCTGGCTGGGATCATCAAAACTTACTATCTCCACATCAAGGCCATGTTTCTCAAATATTCCTGCATCCTTTGCCACATATACCGGCGCTATTCCTATAAATGGGTTTACTGCTACTGTTACTTTTGTAAGTCCGTTTTCAGAAGACGCCTCCTCCTGTGTTTCACTTCCTCCTGAACAGCCCGCAATTGACGCTGCCAGAAGCAGTGATAATGATATGGCACATATCTTCTTAAACATTTCTATCATCCTCCGTTATCAAATATTAAAAATCATCAGTATGTATAAGTGAATTTACCTTTCTTCTCAGATCGATAAATTCCTGTGTGTCCTTAAGATCCAAAGTCCTGTCATAGGGCAGGTATACGGGTATTTCCGTCTTGACCGTTCCTGGTCTGGCACTCATGACATATATCTTAGTGGCAAGGAATACTGCCTCTTCTATGTCGTGGGTAACGAATACGACCGTTGTCCTCTGCTTCTGCCATATCTGTCTTAAAAGCAGCTGCATGGACGCCTTTGTCTGGGGGTCAAGGGCTCCGAAGGGCTCATCCATAAGAAGTACATCGGGGTTATTGGCCAGGGCTCTGGCAATGGCTACCCTCTGTTTCATACCTCCTGAAAGCTCTTTGGGAAAGCTCTTGGCAAACTTATCAAGACCTACCGCCTGAATATATCTTCCGGCTATCTCATCCTGTTCTTCCTTAGGCATTTTTTTGAGCTTAAGGCCGAACTTTACGTTTTCCTCCACGGTCATCCAAGGGAAAAGAGTATATGCCTGGAATACCATCCCTCTGTCAGCTCCGGGACCTGTTACTATTTTGTCCTTGGCTGTGATCTTTCCTCCTGTGGGGAAATCCAAGCCCGCAAGCATCCTCAAAAGTGTGGATTTACCACATCCGGAAGGTCCGATTATACATACAAACTCATTTTCCAGTACTTCCATATTACAGTCCTTCATGGCAACGGTGTCGCCCTTTTTGCCATGATAAACTTTCTCTACATCTTTAACTGTTATGATGGAGGAACCGACCGTTGCCTCCAATGTCTGAGGGACTTCTTCAATTTCTTTTTTACGTAATCCGATCATTTAGTTCCCCTCCGTCCAGTGAAATAATTTTTTGTTGAGCATATAAAGCACACGGTCCGTTATGAGTCCTAAAATACCTATTACAAGTATTCCTGTAAAGATGGCGTCTGTCTTAAGGAATCGCTGTGCTTTCATTATGCTGTATCCAAGACCTGAGTTAGCAGCTACCATCTCAGCAACAACAAGGTATGTCCATGCCCAGCCTATCATCATCCTGAGGGTGTCAAGGCTTCGAGGGAGCATGGCCGGTATAAGTATCTTTGTCATGGTCTGCCAGTTTGTGGCTCCCAGGGTATATCCAGCATTGAGAAGGTCTTCACTTACGCTCATGGCGTCATCGGCTATCATCAGCACCAGCTGGAAGAATATACCGATGAAAAGAAGTGTTAAGGAACAGGCATATATCTTATGAACTCACACAGTGGCCTTACTATGGCTTCTGCGAATTTGAATGTGCCGCAGAGAAGTCCTATGGGCGCTCCAAGCACCACCGCAAAAACAACTCCAAGGCATATCCTCTGTACACTTATCAGCGTGTCATCCCAAAGGCTTCCATCCTTGACTGATGCTATGAAGTAATCCCATACATCAGCGGGTGAAGGAAGGAATACCGGGTCCACCAGCTCAAATGTACTTAAAAGCCACCATAAAACAAATACCACCACGAAAGCGATAACGGCCAAAGTCGTGTATGAGCGTTTACTTATATTTCCTCTAATCTTAAACATATAACCACTCCAATCACCGCTTACATTATGGCGTTAACATCTTTTTCTCCGGTCCTTATCCTTACGGCTGAGTATACCGGGATAACAAATATCTTTCCATCGCCCGGGGTATCTGTCTTTGCCACTGAAAGCACTGTGTTTATGATCTCGTCACAATCCTCATCCCTGGCGAATATCTCTATCATTTTTTTTGCGATAAAAGGATGGTCATAATGGGCTGTATTCTGGCCGCTGACTGTGGCTACGGCTTCAAAATCAACTGAATGTTTTCCCCTTCCTAAGACGTCTTTGACGCTCATGGAGTTAAAGCCCTTTTCAATGAGTGCAGCCCTTACATCATAATATTTTGATGGTCTGATCGTTATCATCAGCTGTTTCATAGCTCATCCCTCCTATCAAAGTTCGTCTTTTCCACTGCTTATGGTCACGCATCTTTCAACTGGTATGATAAATATTTTTCCGTCGCCGTATGTACCAGTTTTTCCTGTTTTAGCTGTATCTGTTATGATCTTTGTGACCTTATCCACATCACCGTCATCCACAACTATAAGTATCATATCCTTGGGGATCTCATCATAATGTGTAGTTCCTATTTTGAGGCCCTGCTGTTTGCCTCTTCCCAGAATGCTTAATTTTGTTGCTGCAGGGAAACCTGCTGTTCTTAATGCATCGAGTACTTCTGATGATTTTTCGGGTCTTACTACTGCTTTGATCATTTTCATAAATATCACCTCATAATTTATTTTATAATTCATTCATACTTATCACCGCTGAGTTTTGAAGATAATTTATAGCATCAAGACTCGCATTGTGGGCTTTCCAGCTGGAGCCCCTTACAGCTTCTTTTATTACCTTAATATGATAATCATGCTGATGGGCATCTGCGCATGTGTAATGAACACACACATCAGTCAGAAATCCTACTATAAAAAGTTTTTCAACTTTAAGACCTCTTAAAAGCAAATCCAGGTCAGTGGCAAAAAATCCACTGTATCTACGTTTAGGGATGAAATATTCATTTTTAAGGGGCCTTAATCCATCTACAAAGTCCGCTCCATCTGAGCCTTCTATGCAGTGTACGCTCTCATCTCCATCAAGCTCCCTGCCAAAGTCCACCATCTGCGGCCTGTGCAGTTCCCTGAAATGTATTATCGGCACACCCTTATTTCTGAAATACTCCAAAACCTTTTTTATGTTCTCAACAGCTTCATAGGCATTCATCTCCTTATCAAGGGTATCCACAAAATCCTTCTGGCAGTCTATCACTATCAAAGCGCTGTTTTTTGTATCCTCCATTTTTATCACTCCTTTCAGATCATCTTCGGCCTTCGTCTCACTGCCGCCTGTCCTATATATTTTCCCTGTAAAATAAAAAAGACGTTAAAAACCATATCGGTCAATAACGTCTTTGTTATTTATAAAGGGTGGATCGATGTATCTCTAAGGCCTACGATACATCAATCCACCCTCTCACATCCAGACTGCCCGGCGGTAGTCCGGATAAGGTTCAATATATATTATGTTTTTCTTATGGCGGAAATGATAGCACAATTATTTTATCTTGTCAATAAAAATATTAAAAATAATCCTCTCTTTTTTTCATAGACTTAGTTTAAAAATTTTACTTAGGCGCTATATAATGAAGCTAAAAATTTTTCCAGAAAATTTCAAAAATTGTGCTTGACAAATGGATTCTTATAGTTTATAACTCTTGTTAAGACAAGGTTGTCGCTGGAGCGGCAGCCTTATTTTTTTAGCAGAGATAGATAAAACCAGATAAAATCAATATCAAGCTTCTGACTTAAATTTCTTCTCTCACAGTATGAAGCCGGGTACCTGATTTTATCCTCTGCTTATTTCAGCTGAAAGGATCAACACGATAATTACACACTTGTTTGTTAAATACGAAAGGAGATGGATTTATGTTGAAAAAACTAACTGTTTTTTTAGCAGCGATTTCATTGATAGCTGCAGGAGTACTTACCGGATGCGGCAGCTCCTCAGGTTCCACATCTGAAGAAGGCCAGTCATCATCGGCGGAAAGTTCTGGAAGCGAAGATACATCAGCTCCCATCGGATCAGCCGAAAATCCCTTTAAACTTGGCGTAAGCCCCATGTCAGGATGGTATGCCTGGTACGGCGTTGAGGGCGCAGGAGTTTTTGAACAGAACGGAGTTTACGTTGATATAAACTTCTTCCCCGTTTACAGTGATTCCCTCACAGCCTTTTATTCAGGACAGCTGGATGGTATCTGTATAGCAGCATCCGATGCCATATCACCTCTGAATGAAGGCATCGATTTCAAGATCGTTCTTGTAAACGATAACTCAGCCGGTGCCGATGGACTTGTAGTAAGCGACGGTATCAATTCCATAGCTGACCTCAAGGGCAAGAGCGTTGCCACAGAGCTTGGAACTCTGGAGCATATGTTCCTCCTGAAAATACTTGAGGATAACGGAATGACAATTGATGATATCAACTTTGTAAATATGACGATAAATGACGCTGGCCCTGCCTTCATCGCCGGCAGCGTAGATGCAGCCGTATTATGGGAGCCTACCCTCTCAATGGCCATCGAAGGCGGCGGAAAACTTCTTTACAGCACAAAATCAGAACCCGGTCTTATCCCCGATACACTGGCTGTAAGGACAGAAGTCATCGACAGTGCTCCCGATACTGTTCAGAAGATCGTTGACTCTTGGTTTGATGGAGTTGAGCTCCCCAAGGCCGGAGATGCAACATTTATGCAGTCCATATATGACGGCGCAGCGCTTTCAGCTGAAGACTATCAGGTAATGCTCGATGGTGTCACAATATTCGACAAGGATATGAATATCGCCACATTCGCTGAAGGAAGCGACTACACATCCCTTCCCTACACACTGGAAAAGAGTGCAGAATTCCTCTACGATGTCGGTATGGTAGATAAGATACCCGATGATGTCACCCAGATACTTGATGACACATTCATAAATTCATAAGTCTCAATAAACTTTATAAACAATGGACAGCTGATGCTCCGCAGCCAGCTGGACCACAACTAAATAACGAAAAAGTTTTCTAGGGTTCCGCTGCCAGCTTAGGCAGGACTGGTCCGAGAGAAAACGGCTGAAATGCTACACGGACGGAGAAAAGCCTAGGAGATGACATAGACATATGTTATCTCCTTTTTTGTTACAAGCCAAAAACGAATAATGAAAGAAGGTCATATTATGCAGAAAATATGGAGTAAAACACTTATACCCGGCGAAAAATGGTCAGGCAATATCGGAAGAGGAAAGTACATACACTTTAAGACATTGGGCGATGACGCCAATGTATCGATGCTTATGTACAATATGAGGGACGTTTCAGAGAGATACAACATGCCCGATACCCTTAAGGCACAGTTTACAGCATTCCTTACCCAGGGCAATGTGCTTATGAGCGATAACGGCAGGGTAATGGCAAGCATCGTACAGGACAGTGTAGGCTGGCATGATTCCCTTTCAGGCTATACCACAAGAAAGATGACCGATGAAAGATACGGCGTTACATGCTACCAGAGAGACACCAAGGAAGAATACGAAGCATATCAGGAATATAAAAGCCCCTGGCTGCGCTGTGGTGAAGAAAACTTTGAAATGGAACTTGTAAGGAACAATATGGGCAAACGTGATCTTGTACCCTGTGTCAACCTTTTCTCAAAGGTATACATCGAGGATGACGGAAGCATGCACTATGCCCTTGGAAACAGCAAGAAAGGCGATACAGTCACATTAAGGACTGATATGGATATAATCCTCATCGTATCAAATACACCTAATCCTTTGGATAAGAGGACAACATATCCTTCAGTACCAGTTACCATGGAAGTTTATGACGCACCTCCCTTTGATATATTCACAGATGAGTGCGCTAACAAGAGACCTGAAAACTACAGGGCATTTGAAAACACAATGGACTACTACAACCTTATGGGACTTTAATTTATTCGGAGGTGTTTGATATGGCAGAAGCTACTTACGGCTTTATAAAAAAAGAAAGTACACTTGATGAAAAGGACGCTATCTATGATAAGACAGTAAAAGCCGGTGAAGGATGGATGCACGAACTTCTTCCCGGACAGTCACTGAGGATCGTAGACTTATGCGGAAACCAGGCAGTTGATACTACATTTTATGATATGACAAACCCTGAGGACCACTATGGAGCCATTGCCACCATCGTCGGCCAGGAAAACATTTATCTTACCACAGGAAGCATCCTTAGAACAGAATCAGGAAAGCCTCTTCTTGAGATAACAGCAGACCTTACTGGAAGACACGATACCATCGGAGGCGCCTGCTCATCCCAGTCCAACACAGTAAGATACGCCAGAGAAAAAATACATCTTCATAACTGCCGAGACAGCTTCATGCTGCAGATGGCTGAAAATGAGCTTGGAATATTCGGAAAAAGGGACCTTGCACCTAACATCAACTTCTTTATGAACGTGCCCGTTACAAAGGAAGGCGGATTCAAATTTGATGATGGCGTATCAAATCCCGGAAAATATGTTGAGGTAAAGGCACTTGAGCATACTATGGTACTCATAAGCAACTGCCCTCAGCTCAACAACCCCTGCAACGACTATAACCCCACTCCCATAAGACTTCTTATATGGGACGCTGAAAAATGATCCAACTCATCTCCCTCTCCTAAAAAGAGGGAGATACCTTATTATTTCTGTTTCCCCAAAGCAGAAATGTACTAAGAACGGAGGGACTTAAATATGTTTACAAAGATACTGATAGCAAACCGAGGCGCCATCGCCGTAAGAATAGAAAGAACATTAAAGAAAATGGGCATCAGATCCGTTGCCGTTTATACAAAGGCCGATGAAAACTCCCTTCATGTGGAAAACGCCGATGAAGCTGTTTTGATAGGTGACGGCCCGGCAAAGGACAGCTACCTTAACTTCGAGAAAATAATAAAGGCTGCCAAGGATACGGGAGCCCAGGCCATCCATCCCGGATATGGATTTTTAAGTGAAAATACGGATTTTGCCAAAGCATGCGAGGAAAACGGCATCGTATTTATCGGACCTAAGAGCGAACACATCGAACTTTTCGGACTTAAGCATACAGCAAGGGAACTGGCACGCAAAGCCGGTGTACCCCTTCTTGAGGGCACATCCCTTATCAAAGACTGTGATGAGGCCGTTGCTGCTGCTGATGAGATCGGATACCCTGTCATATTGAAAAGCACCGCTGGCGGAGGCGGCATCGGTATGAGGATATGCCACAGCGCTGATGAGCTTAGAGACTGTTTTGATGCTGTATGCCACCTGGCAGGAGCTAACTTCGGAAACAGCGGAACATTCCTTGAAAAATATATCGAAAGAGCCAGACATGTGGAAGTACAGATATTTGGAAACCAGTATGGCGAAGTAGTCACATTAGGTGAAAGGGACTGCTCAGTACAGAGACGTAACCAGAAGGTAATGGAGGAAACACCCGCACCAAACATCAGGCCCGAGGTAAAGGAAGAGATGTTCAAGGCGGCTAAAAGCCTTGCCGGTTCAGCCGGTTATAGAAGCGCTGGAACAGTTGAATTCCTCTATGATGAAAAAAATGAGACATTCTATTTCCTTGAGGTGAACACAAGGCTCCAGGTCGAGCATGGTATCACTGAACAGGTAACAGGCGTGGATCTGGTGGAATGGATGATACTTGAGGCAGCAGGAGAGCTCAAGGATATGCAGAAAAAACTTTCAGCTCCCAAAGGATGCAGCATCGAGGCCCGTATTTATGCCGAGGACAGCCTTAACTCCTTTATGCCCAGCTCAGGAAAAATAGATAAGATCGTTATGCCCGATGATGTAAGGGTGGAAACTTGGGTAACAGACGGCATAAATGTTTCATCATTCTATGATCCCATGATCGCAAAACTCATCGTTACAGCTGATACCAGGGAAAAGGCCATCGAAAAAATGTCCTATGTCCTTAAAAACGCCAGATACTATGGAATAACAACGAACCTTCAGTATCTCTCAAGCTTCGTAGATACTGAGGATTACAGAAAAGGCAGACTCGCCACATCCATGCTCAATGGCTTTATGCCTGAGGAAGCCTCCATCGAAGTAATAGACGGCGGCATCCAGTCCACCATCCAGGATTTCCCCGGAAGGATAGGCTACTGGGGCGTTGGAGTTCCTCCCTGCGGAGCCATGGACGACTATAGTTTCAGGATCGGCAATGCCATCCTTGGAAACAGCTCTGACTGTGCTGGAATAGAGCTAACCATGAGGGGCGGAATATATAAATTCAGAACTGCTGCAACATTCTGTATAACAGGAGCTGATATGTCGGCTAAACTTGATGAAGAAGATGTGCCCATGTATGAACCCGTGACAGCTAAAGCAGGACAGGTATTGAGTTTTGGCCAGGCAGAAAAGGGAATGCGTACATATATAACCATTGCAGGCGGCATCGATGTTCCAGAGATATTGGGAAGCCGTTCCACATTCACCCTGGGTAATTTCGGAGGACATCAGGGCCGTGCTTTAAGGGCCGGAGATGTGGTAAGGCTCAACGAGAAACATACCACAGACAGACATTACAGCCTGCCCGAAAAATACAGACCGGAAATGACAAATGAATGGCTCATAGGAGTTATTCCTGGACCCCACTGTACAAAGGAATTCCTCCAGCCGGACTATTTGGAAAACCTCGTAAAGAGCGAATTTGAAGTAAACTTCAACTCAGCCAGGACAGGCGTCAGATTAAATGGTGAGATACCCCACTGGGCAAGGGAAGACGGCGGAGAAGCCGGACTTCATCCTTCAAACATCCATGACAACGCCTATGCCATAGGTGCTATGGACCTTACCGGTGACCAGTCCATACTTCTTGGACCTGATGGACCAAGCCTTGGAGGATTCGTATGTTCAGTATGTACGGCATCGGCTCAGTTATGGAAACTTGGACAGCTCCACCCTGGAGATAAGGTAAGATTTTCACTTCTTACCCTTGAGGAAGCAGAGGCTCTCAAAAAACTTGAAAGAGAAAACATAAAGATCATCCTTGAGGGCGGAACAGAACTCAATGAAATAAATGTTGACAACGGCGGAAGACTTCTTGACAGCGAATACCCTGTCCTCGTAAGAGAGACTAAGGGAGAAAGGTTTGAAATAACCATCAGAGCTTCCGGCGATGAATATATTTTGATCGAATATGGCGAAATGGAACTCAACATCGAGCTTAGGTTCCAGGTACATGTCCTTATGCAGGAACTGGAGAAGAAAAACCTGCCTATCATTGACATAACACCTGGTATCCGTTCTTTGCAGATCCACTTTGACTCAGATAAGATCAATATCAAAGAACTGTGCAGGATTGTCCTTGAAACAGATAAAAACCTGCCCGACCTGGACAGCATAACTGTACCTTCAAGGATAGTAAAACTTCCCCTTTCATGGGATGACCCCCAGACACAGCTTGCGGCTGAAAGATATATGAAGACAGTAAGGCCCAACGCTCCCTGGTGCCCCAGCAACCTGGAATTCATCCGCAGGATCAACGGTCTTGACAGCATAGAAGATGTTAAAAAGATCGTATTTGACGCTAAATACCTTGTACTTGGACTTGGAGATGTATATCTTGGAGCACCTGTGGCAACACCCGTTGATCCACGCCACAGGCTCGTAACAACAAAATACAATCCAGCAAGACCTTGGACGCCTGAAAATGCCGTTGGTATCGGCGGAGCTTATCTCTGTGTTTATGGTATGGAGGGTCCTGGAGGTTATCAGTTCGTAGGACGTACCGTTCAGATGTGGAACCTTCTCCGTTCAACCAAGTGCTTCAAGGAAGGAAAGCCCTGGCTCCTTAACTTCTTTGACCAGCTTCAGTTCTATCCCGTAAGCCATGATGACCTTATGAAAATGAGGGAGGACTTCCCCAGAGGAAAGTTCAACATTGAGATCGAGGAGACCACATTCAATCTTGGAGAATACAAGAAATTCCTTGAGAGCATAAAGGAAAGCGCCCATGTATTCAAGGAACATCAGGAAAGATCCTTTGAGGAAGAAAGACAGCGCTGGAAAGACCAGGGTCTGGACGAATTCGTATCAGAACACGAAGAAAACCAGGCGCCCGTTGAAAACGAGATTCCTGAGGGCTGCAGAGCCGTAGTTTCAAATATGCCCGGCAGTGTATGGAAGATAGGCGCCCACAAAGGTGAGATCGTTAAAAAAGGTGATAAGCTGGTAATAATCGAGAGCATGAAGATGGAATTCTCCATTGACGCTCCCTGCGACGGTGTCGTTGAGGATATATTCGTAAACCAGAGCGAACAGATAAATGCCGGCCAGTCCGTAGCCTGCATAAAATGCTGACATAAACCGGCTGAAAATTAAACTTATACTTGCTTTCAGTATCACTAATTTATAAACATATTAAAAAGGGACAGGAAATAATTCCTGTCCCTTTTCCCATCTTTAAGTATGTATAAACAGTTTTTGATAAAGGATTTTCTCATCTTTTCAAAATAAACTCCTGCACCGGGCTTCCAAACTCCTCTTTAAGCTCCCCTTCTTCAAAGCCTAAGGCTTTGTAAAATGCCCTGGCGGCGCGTCCTTCGGGGCTGCCTTCACGGTAGGTAGTAACAGCCACATCGATATTTTCAGGCATCTGCCCTAATGCCTCTTTTACCATCATCTCAGCGGCATGGTTCCTTCTATATTCCGGATCAACTGCCAGGAAACATAACTGCCCCTCTTCCTTTAAAAACAGCAGTATTCCTATTATCTTTCCATCTTCTTCAGCACACAGGGCAAGTCCTTTATCCATAAACTCCAGCACGGTATTTTTATGCTCCAAAAGCGCCTCGCTGCTTTCAAGTCCGGGGAATATATGCTTTAACTTTTCCACCAGTTCCATCCAGCCGTTTATGTCATTCTTTTCAGCCTGTCTTATTTTCATTGTCTTTCTCCGTTCCTTAATTACTGTCTCAAATTTTACATTCCAAGGCCAATGTATTTATATCATCCATCTGTATATCCATATCAAGGATGAAATAATAATCCTGATGATTGTTTCCCTTTCCCATCTTCACATCTTTAATATACACAGGTTCTCCGTTTATAAATATTTTCATATGCTCATTTGCCATTTCAGGCGTTTCCTGCCACCGTGAGCCATCGTATCCTATGGTGCACATATTTGTACATAAACTTGAAAATTCTTGGTCAGCAAGCATATGATGGGCTATTAAGGAAAATCCCAGCTGCAGTCCTCCCTGTTTTTTATCATATATCAAATTGAGCCAAGACAGGTGGCCAATGTTCTCTGATTCCACATCAAATGAACCCTGGTCATTTTTTGTAAAAACTGCTTTGATGCTTTTGATACCATCCTTATATGGTCCGAATCCCTCATGCTGGAAATCCTCATCCAATGGCTTGAGCTCAATGGTCCATGGCCTGCGGTCTGTGTATGATACTTCCCTTTTATCCTCGTCCCAGGCCACATTTCCAAAGGCTTCCAGATCCTTTATATATATTACAGTCATTCCTCCTACGTTAAATGACTTGACCTCATTTCCATCAACATATGCGACTATGTCCGTTTCGTAGGCATAGTTTATCTGTCTGTCCATATTATCGGCAGGGACTTCATTTATTTCGTTATCATCATAATCCCTTGTTACATAAAGTGTCCTGCTGTCCGCTCTCCATTCCACATCAAAACCGTAATATCTCAGGTCTTCAGCTATAACTCCGGTATATCCATCAATATTATATGTCATTATGGGATCTCCATTTATATAAGCCTCTATATCTGACTTTAACACCCTTCCGCTTATCCTGCCCTGGGCATAGGCCGTATTGGCCAGCATAAGGCTGAATACTAAGATTGCCGCTGCTATCCTTTGTTTTTTCATAAATATCCCTCCCTGTGCTTATAAAATCGAATATGTCTGCCTTAGTGCCGAAAAAAGCCTGCACCTATAAGGCTTGGAGTCAAAAAGTTTCTATATGACCTCAAATGTTGTCAGTATTTCCCTTTATAAATATTCTACTGAAAAAAAGAGCTCAAATCAACCATAGGTATTTTTGGTAAAAACAGCTTTTATCGAGTTGGATACCGCCCTTTAAGCTCGATACATATTTGTGGCATATCTGCGCTATCCCACTGTTACACGGTGAAGCGCTTGACTGGCATTTGGGTATTTTGTAAAATAAAGGTATCTACAAAGCCGCATAAAGGAGGTATTATTTATGAGACGTATTATCAGCGCTGCCCTCATATTTGCAATGGTTTTATCCCTATCAGCCTGTGGAACAAACAAGACAGGAAGCCAAAGTCCCCCGTCTTCCACTGATGAAGAGCTTGAACGGGCTAAAACATATGGCATATTATCGGAAGAATATATGGATGGCCTCGATAAAACAATCACCTATGATCAGTTTTGCTCCCTTCTGACAAAGGTAGTGGAAATGCGAGGGGAAGAATTTATCCCGGCTTGGGAGGGACTGGCGGCAGACGCCCTTCTCTCTGATGAGCCCATGCAGAGGGATGATGCCCTGCTGGCCATGTTTGAAGCATCCATAGTCATGGGAATAGACCATGAGGAGACCGGTCTGACAGACTGGGAAGGAAAATCCACCGCTGATGACTGGTGGCATGGTTTATCCAGAGACTATGACCTTTTCCCCAACTGGCAGGAGCCATACACTGCCACAGAGGATGGCAGCCCTGAGTACAATATCATGGAACATGCCGCATGGCATTTTGAACGAACGCCTTCCGTCATCTCCGGGCTGCTTCCCTTTGAGCCGGCAGAAGATATGACCTATGATTTTGGTCAGGATGTGAGCTGCGAAGATGCCGTCCGTGCCATAACAAGACTTATTGAATCCAATGCCAAAATAACGGCGGATGAACCAGTATATATTTCTGTAACTGAAGCTGGAGGCTATGACAATTCGATCATTACGGACCAGCTTCTATCCGCGGAGTCATCCCTTCCGGAAGTCACCCAGAGTCAGCTTCCATCGGAATGGAAGGGAGCCGGCCTCAGCTCCTGTAAGGATGGACGCCATATTTACAGACACTTTAGAGAGTCTGATGTCGTCTTTCTGGCGGATAATGGCTTCAATTTTCTACGTCTGTTCTTTGGCTTTGACACGCTCCGTTTCCCCGATTATCCGGAGGACGGACGTCTCATTAATGAAAACGAGCTTAAGGAGCTGGACCAGCTCATAGCCTGGGGAATAGAACATGGAGTACATATTCAAATATCCATGGGATTTTATCTGGATGAGAACGGAAACTGCAAGCTGGACGATTCTCCAAATATGATGCCTGAAAATGACGCTGAATGGTCATTGGTAAGCGACTACTGGACCATGCTTGCCCGCCGTTATAAGGGTATATCAAGCAAATATCTTACCTTCGATCTAAGCAACGAAATACAGCCCCAGGAGGACGACTACAACTACCAGGCTGAGAATTTCAGCAGAATGGTATCATCCATTCGTTCAGAAGACGGTGAGCGTGTACTGCTCCACTCATTTTCAGGACCGTCCACAGAATGGCTGGACTTTACTGCTTCCTTAGGGATAGCTGTGGGATGCCACCCTTACTATCCCATAAATATCACCACTGGCGACACAGGCTCAGGTACTGGAGATTATTTTGAGTCCTGCTGGCCAATGCCTGTCCTGCCCGCCTGGCAGATATCTACCTTGAATTCACCTCTGACGCTTCAAGGAGAAATAAGCGGAGCCAACTTGTCAATCCATGTTGGCAAGTCCGGCCCCAATGCCCAGCTGGAGGTTTTGGCTGACGGAGTATCCATACAGACATTGGATATGCCTGAAACCCTTTGGGAAGAAAACGGCGAGTGCTGGTATGGAGATGATATGCTCACTGTCCAGCTTCCGGAAGGTATATCAGAGGCAGAGATATGTGTCCGAAATGAAGATGCCCACATTGATACGGTGATCTTAGAAGGCCCACCCGGACGCACCCCTCTTCTGTCCGCCAGGGCCCCTGACCAGCCCCCC
>JAHZAW010000036.1:0-15751 GCA_019423725.1 Clostridiales bacterium | reverse complement strand
GTTCAGCAGTGACACTGAGGAGGACCCTGAGCCTCTCCCCATTGTCATCAACGGAGATGGCAGCTACAGCAACACCGCCAATACTGTTCTCACAGGCGAAGATATTTACAATAACGCCATCAAACCCTATCAGGATACAGCTCAGAGGCATAACGTAGGATTTATGGTCGGAGAGTTTGGAATATTTGCCTTTGCTTATTGGGATGTTAATATTGTGGCTGCATACCAGGATACAATGCTGGAACTTTTTAAAGAAAAGGACCTCGGCTGGTGTTACTGTGAGCTTTATAATGACGGTAAACACCTCCTGCTGAGGGAAGCGTCTGAGTCACAATGGGCCAATGCTACAGTCGTTGATGCTGGTCTTGACCCAGCTGATGGTCCATGTTTTGTGGTAAAAGAACTGCTGGATAGTTTTCATAAATATACTCTAAATTGATATATTCTTTCCGGCACTGATCAAATTTTAAAATTTCTGAATATATGAAAATAAGCTCCCACCGTTCCAGATAATAAAGCTGGCGGTGGGAGCTTTGATTTCTTTTAAATTCTATATTAATACTGACTGTAAAACCATATAAAAAAGATGAATTTTTAATTATCTGCAAATTATAGCACACAATGGCTGATAAAACAGTGACTGAAAGTAAAAAAATCCCGAAGACCATTTCTGATCTTCGGGATGATATTCTTGGATAACTAAGATTAACGTTTTGGTAACCGAAAACAGTGCGAAAATCCCGGGTTACACGAGGATTTGTTGCAGACGCGTTACAAACCACGGACGCCCCAGCACGATTGAGGACACTTCTCTTATCATCCAAACATTATTTCCATCAATTCTAACACTAAGCATAATCAGGATATTCCACCAATACATGTGGACAGGTAAATCTCAGAACAGATAATTCTTTTTATGTAGGATTGACGCTGTGATCTCATTCGAAATATTATCTACAATAAAATCATCTAAGCTTTTCTGCCTTTTTTAATGCTTTAATGTACTGATTTTTCACCCCATTTTCTTCTTCTTTTGCACATAAATCTGAAATCCGGTCAAATAAAGAACTCTTTGCATATCGGGGAATAACTATAATACGTGATAATGCATAAGCACTTGCCCATCTAATTACTGTCCCCTCATTATCTGTATTTTGCAATAAAGCAATTATAGCATCATCAAGTTTAGTCGGAAATTTGTCTGCAAGATTTCCTACAATTCTGGAAGCTTCCCTTTTACATGAATTATCTAAAGATAAAATATATTTTTTTGCTAACTCCAGATAATCTGCTCCCAAAGTAAAATCTTTGGATCGACTTACCTCTTCAATAGCTTCGAGCAAAAGCGAACACTTTTTTTCGGGCAAAGATTGGCACGTTTCTAAAATTATTGAACAATCAACTTCTTTACTGACAATTGCTGTAACAATAGACTTTCTCTTTTCAAAACGTTTTAATGATTTGTCATTTATTATTTCTATAATAGTCATTCTTATTTTCTCCTGTAAACTAAAATAATGTATTTAACACTTGATTCCAAAAAATGAAACAAGGAACAAATAAAATCCTCGCATTCTCCATATGTTTTATTTTTTGATATAACACAGCTAAGGCACAGGTATGTTCTATTTCATTTTCACCCCGCCTGAACACTCCCCATCTATTCAGGCAGTTTCCCGTAACTATTATTTTAACGAATAAAAGTTACAATGTATCAACGAACATCAGCAATTCGTTTGAGATGCTTTTTATTTCCTTGATCAGAAGACTTCCATCCGAGAGATCAACGGATTCCTCTAATGTAACACGTAAAATATAATCTTTCCGTTTAGGATTGTCGGTTAACTCAAAAGGTATATTTTTCCCTTTTAACAAATCATAATACTTGGACTGATAGTTCCTGTTATATCCAGAAAGCCATACTTCAAATTGAAAATTACTATGGACAAATACGACTGCCTTCTTCAGTCCTTTTTCTTTTAACTTCTTATTGGTAAACAAAAAACAGGAATAATCCATTCCGTTCTAATTTTATCACACTTCTTCCTCTAAGGACATAATAAAAACCTCCCAGAACAAATGTCCTGGGAGGTAATACAACGTCTTGTGACGTTCTTAATCGTATACAGTTGTATTTGATTAACGTTTTGAGAACTGAGGAGCACGACGTGCTGCTTTGAGACCGTATTTCTTTCTTTCTTTCATACGAGGGTCTCTTGTAAGGAAACCTGCTTTCTTAAGAACGGGTCTGTAATCAGCATCAGCTTCAAGTAAAGCTCTTGAAATACCGTGTCTGATAGCACCTGCCTGTCCTGTGAAGCCGCCGCCCTTAACGTTTACAAGAACGTCAAACTTAGCTACTGTATCTGTAGCTTCAAGGGGCTGACGAACGATTAACTTAAGAGTCTCAAGACCAAAGTACTCATCAATGTCTCTTTTATTTATAGTGATTTTACCGCTGCCGGGTACAAGATATACTCTAGCTACGGAAGATTTTCTTCTGCCTGTTCCGTAATATCTGGCTGCTACCATTTTGCTTCCTCCTTATCTCAATACTTAATTTCTAATACTTCGGGTTTCTGAGCTGCGTGAGGATGCTCTGCTGAAGCGTAAACGAAAAGTTTTCTCATCATAGCTCTTCCGAGTGCATTTTTGGGAAGCATGCCTTTAACAGCATGAGTAAGCACTTCTTCAGGCTTTGTTTCAAGCATTCTTCTAAGAGGAGTTTCTTTTAATCCTCCGATCCATCCTGAGTTGCGTCTGTAGATCTTCTGATCCATCTTTTTGCCTGTTACTTTGATTTTGTCAGCGTTGATAACGATTACGTAGTCACCTGTATCTATATGTGGGGTATAGATAGCTTTGTTTTTTCCGCGTAATACTTTAGCTATTTCTGATGCAAGACGTCCTAATGTTTTATCAGTTGCGTCTACAACATACCATTTCTTTTCGATATCGGCGGGTTTTGCCATGTATGTTGTTCTCATTGTTAAACCTCCCTTAAGTTTCCAAAACAGATATAAAAATTTATAGACAAACTCGGGGCTAACGAGTTTATAAGTGGCATTGCAACAGCTTTAATTATATTATAAAGCCCATTTGCTGTCAATAGAGATTTTAAAAAATCAATACATAATTTTAACAAGAACAAGCCCTGACGGACCTGCTGTTTTTCCCGCTTTTGTGCGGTCTCTGGACTCTATTATATTTCCCATTTCAGAGGGGTCTATCCTTCCTGAGCCGGCATATATGAGGGTCCCTGCTATTATCCTTACCATATTATAGAGGAAGCCGCTTCCAGTTACCCTTATGACGATAAAATCCCCTTCTTCTTCCACATCAAGGGAATATATTGTCCTTACGGTGGTCTTTGAGCTGTTTCCTGAAGCGCAGAAAGCCTTAAAGTCATGCTCACCGATAAAGGCTCCACATGCTGCCTTCATCTTCTCCACATCCAGGCTTTCCCTGACATACTCGCTGTAATTTCTATAGAGGGGGTTTTTAAAGGGCTTATTATATATCCTGTATTCATATGTCTTTTTAACAGCCCTGAATCTGGGGTTAAAGTCCTTATCCGTCTCCTCAGCGCATGTAACGACTATATCCTCCGGCAGGAAAGAATTCAATGCCATGGGTATCCTGTCATCTGGTATGGATGTATTGACGTCTATTACAGCCCTCTGGCCCATGGCGTGGACACCAGCATCCGTGCGGCTGGCTCCGATGCTTTCCACCGGCTCCCTGAAAAGCGCTGAACAAGCTCTGTCCAGCTCTCCCTGCACCGTTACGGCGTTTTTCTGTTTCTGCCATCCGCTGTAGGCTGTTCCATCATATGAAATTGTAAGAAGTATTCTTTTCATATCTATCAATATCAAATAGTATCAAAATATTATCCTGATGGCTATGAGCACCGCAATATATATCACAAATATCACAGATGCTGCATAATCTATGGATGATATTTTCATAACGTTCATTCTTGTTCTTTTGCTTCCGCCCATATAGCAGCGGGCTTCCATGGCCATGGCCAGCTCGTCCGCCCTTCTAAAGGCTGAAATAAACAGCGGCACAAGTATGGGCACCAATGCCTTTGCCTTGCTGGTCAGGCTTCCTGTGTCAAAATCCGCTCCCCTTGCCTGCTGCGCCTTTATTATCTTATCGGTCTCATCCAGCAGTGTAGGAATGAATCTCAGGGCAATGGTCATCATCATAGCAATGTCCTGGGCAGGCACTCCAAACCTCTCCAGGGGCTTTAAAAGCGACTCTATGCCGTCCGTAAGCTTTATAGGTGTGGTGGTCAGAGTGAGCAGTGATGAGCCTATGATAAGAAGTATGATCCTAAGGCACATCTTTATGGCAAAAAATACTCCCTCAAGGGTCACCGTAAATCTCCAAAGGGTAAAGAGTGGTGTCTCTCCCTTTGTGACAAAGAGATTTATTATGGCCGTAAAAACGATTATGAATATAAGCGATTTAAGGCCCTTTACCATAAATTTGAACGGTACCTTTGATACCTTTATTATGACCGCCAGTGTGGCTATTACCACAGCATAACCGATAAAACTTTCTATAATAAAAAGCGATATTATATAAAGAAGGGTTATCACTATTTTGACCCTGGCATCAATTTTATGAATCGGTGAGTCAGCAGGATAATACTGACCTATGGTTATATCTCTTATCATCACTTCACCTGCTTCAAAAATCTATACAAAACATCAGTTGCCTCCGCTACGGTATATACGTCCGTAGGCAGGTCATATCCTCTCATTTTAAGATCCGTAAATACATAGCTTATCTGCGGCGCCTTAAGCCCTATGGACTCCAGTTTTTCCCTCTGGCGGAATACTTCCCTGGGAGTTCCCACGATAGCTGTCCTGCCTTTATAAAGCACTACTATCCTGTCCACCAGTTTTGCCACATCTTCCATGCTGTGGGATACGAGTATTACCGTTATTTTACGCATATCATGCATCTTTTTAACGGCATCCAGTATCTCATCCCTGCCCCTGGGGTCAAGGCCCGCCGTGGGCTCGTCCAGTATGAGCACCTCAGGTTCCATGGCCAGGACCCCGGCAATGGCTGCCCTTCTTTTCTGGCCGCCTGAAAGCTCAAAGGGTGACTTATCATAAACGTCCTCCCCAAGACCTACAGTCTCAAAGGCGGAACGTACTCTTTTATCTATCTCTTCCTGGCTGAGGCCAAGATTTCCAGGGCCATAGGCCACATCCTTATAAACGGTCATCTCAAAAAGCTGATGCTCTGGATACTGGAATACAAGACCTACCCTCTGTCTTATGGATTTCAGCTTAGACTTATCGGCATATATGTTTTCGCCGTTTAAGAGCACCTCTCCGCTGGTCGGCACAAGAAGCGCGTTCAAATGCTGTATGAGGGTGGATTTTCCTGATCCCGTATGGCCTATGAGGCCTATGAACTCCCCATCCTCTATCTCAAGATTTATATCATCAAGGGCCTTTTTCTCAAAGGCCGTCCCTTCTCCGTATATATGTGTTAAATGGTTGATTTTAATCGACATATCGCACCTACCATTTCATCCACAGTAAGTATATCCTGTGGTATATCTATACCCATTTTCCTAAGATTATAGGCCGTTTCTGTGACCTGTGGAACGTCCAGACCATAGCCCTTCATCTTCTCCACCTGGGAAAATATCTCCCTGGGTGTTCCCTGCATTACCAGCTTTCCATCATCTATGACATATACCTTATCGGCTGAAACAGCCTCATCCATATAGTGGGTTATGAGTATTATGGTAATGCCGTTTTCCTTATTTAATTTATGGATGGTCTCCATTACATCCTGCCTGCCCTTAGGGTCCAGCATGGCCGTGGGCTCATCCAAAACTATACACTGGGGTTTCATGGCCAGTATGCCTGCGATTGCTATCCTCTGTTTCTGGCCTCCTGAAAGTTTGGATGGCGTATCCTTCTGGTATCCGTCCATCCCTACCATTTTCAGTGAGTCATCCACCCTTTTCCTGATCTCACTAGGCTCTATGCCCAGGTTCTCAGGTCCGAAGGCCACATCTTCCTCAACTATGGTAGCCACCAGCTGGTTGTCCGGGTTCTGGAACACCATTCCCGTGTTCTGTCTTATCTTCCATACCAGCTCATCATCCTTTGTGTCCATTCCGTCCACGAATACGGTGCCCTCTG
Source organism: Clostridiales bacterium (assembly GCA_019423725.1). GTDB lineage: Bacteria > Bacillota > Clostridia > Lachnospirales > Anaerotignaceae > Metalachnospira. The sequence continues at coordinate 9,572 of JAHZAW010000036.1, read as the reverse complement.
TTGGTGTCACAAGGGCATTAAGATGCTTGGCAAATGTGGATTTACCTGAGCCGTTATGGCCAAGTACGGCCACAAAACTGCCTTTCTCAATGTCTATATTTATATTTTCAAGGGCCATGAGCTTTCTTTCGGTGTTTTCTCCCTGCACCTCGACCACTTTCGTGTACTCATAGCTCACATTTTTAGCTTCCACCATTTTCATAATATCACCGGTCTCTTTTTACACATCTTTAGTGCTTCCTATATCCTGTCTGGCTTAACAAAACCATTTTTATTAAATACCTTTGTTAAACTAAACACCTGCCTATATCCCTGGATCATATCCTCCATATATGAAAAAATGGGGATTAAGCAGCACTTAATCCCCTTTGATCCTTAAACAAGCTCGATAATTACTTCGGGAGCGCCGTCACCTTTACGGTTTCCGAGTTTGATTATACGAGTATATCCGCCCTTGCGGTCAGCATATTTAGGAGCGATCTCGTCAAACATCTTAGCGCACATATCAACCTTAACAGTGTTCTTTCTAACTTTCTTTCCGTCCTTGGGAACTTCTGTTACAGGGTAAAGAACGCTTAAAAGTTTTCTTCTTGCATTAAGTCTTGAAGGCTTGTCTTTCTTGATTGTCTTCTTAACTTCTTCGTAAACAGTAACTTTCTTTCCGTCTACTACTTCTTTGACTCTCTTGCCGGAAGCATCTTTCTTGGGAACCTTTGCCATTACTTCAACTTCCTCAAAATTGTCCTTTTCCTTTACTGCAAGTGTGATGAGCTTTTCAGCTATTCTTCTTACTTCTTTAGCTCTTGTCTCAGTTGTCTTGATCTTTCCATGATATAAAAGATTAGTTACCTGATTTCTTAAAAGAGCTTTTCTCTGGCTGCTTGTGCGTCCGAGTTTTCTGTTTCCTGAACCTGTCATTACAAATCCTCCTTGTAAACACCGTAAAACTTACCCCAGAGGGCTTGCTCTTTGGTCTTACAGCCCCCTGCAGTCTTACGTCAATAATAATTAATCATCACTCGGCTTTAATGAAAGTCCAAGTTCTGCGATCTTGTTCAGAACTTCTTCAAGAGACTTCTTACCGAGGTTTCTTACCTTCATCATTTCCTCTTCGGTCTTGCATGCAAGATCCTCAACGGTATTGATTCCGGCACGTTTGAGACAGTTGTAGGAACGTACTGAAAGGTCGAGTTCTTCGATGCTCATCTCGAGCACCTTCTCTTTCTTTCCTTCCTCCTTCTCAACAAGGATCTCTGTATTCTTTGCATTGTCTGAAAGGTCAATGAAAAGTGCAAGATGCTCATTAAGAAGTTTTGCGCCGTAGCTTACGGCGTCATCGGGTGCGATAGTTCCGTTTGTCCATACTTCAAGAGTCAGTTTGTCATAATCTGTAATCTGACCTACTCGCGTATTCTCAACAAGGAAGTTTACCCTCGTGACAGGAGTAAAGATACTGTCAACAGGAAGCATTCCTATGGGCTGGTCTTCCTTCTTGTTCTTATCAGCTCCGACATATCCTCTGCCTTTGCTGATTGTTATTTCCATATACAGCTTACTGTTAGGGCCGCCGCTTAAAGTTGCGATATGGAGATCCGGATTGAGGATCTCTATATCACTGTCAGCTTTGATATCCTTAGCGGTTACTTCGCCTTCGCCTTCGACGTCTATGTAAGCCACCTTAGACTCATTGCCCTCACTTGTATTTTTGATCGCGAGACATTTTAAATTCAAAATGATTTCGGTAACGTCTTCCTTTACTCCGGGAATAACGCTGAATTCATGAAGAACACCATCTATCTTCACATTGCTTACGGCTGAGCCGGGCAGTGATGAAAGAAGTATCCTTCTCAGTGAGTTACCGAGCGTTGTACCATATCCTCTTTCAAGGGGTTCAACCACAAAACGGCCATATGTTCCGTCCTGTGCCATTTCAGCTATTTCTATACGAGGTTTCTCAAATTCAAACACTCATTTAAACCTCCCTTGCAGATATAAAAAGCAGTAACCAACAAAATCATTACTTTGAATAGAGCTCGACAATAAGAGTTTCCTCAACGGGGATGTCGATCATAGCTCTTGTGGGCTTGCATACAACAGTTCCCTTAAGGTTCTCATGGTCTGCGCTTAACCATTCGGGTACTACCCTTGTGGCTGTTACATCAAGTATATCTTTATATCTCTGCATATCGGCATATTTGTCTTTAACTGAAATAACGTCGCCGACCTTTACCTGATATGAAGGAATATCTACAGCTTTGCCGTTAACATATACATGTTTGTGGCGAACGATCTGTCTTGCTTCCTTTCTTGTTCTTCCGTAGCCAAGTCTGAACATTACGTTGTCAAGTCTAAGCTCAAGAAGGATAAGGAGGTTCTCACCAGGGATACCCTCTCTCATCTTTTCAGCTCTGGCGAAATATCCTCTGAACTGTTTTTCAAGAACGCCGTAGATGAATTTAGCTTTCTGTTTTTCTCTTAACTGAAGGCCGTACTCACTCATCTTCTTGCCGGCTTTTGTATTTTTCTTCTTTGATTTCTTTTCAATTCCTAAATAGATAGGATCAAGGTTGAGTGATCTGCATCTCTTAAGAACTGGAACTCTATCTCTAGCCATTTAACTAAGCACCTCCTAATTATACTCTTCTGCGTTTGGGCGGTCTGCATCCGTTGTGGGGTACAGGTGTAACGTCTTTGATCATTGTAACATCAAGACCTGCTGCCTGAAGCGCACGGATAGCTGCCTCACGTCCCGAACCGGGTCCCTTAACGAAAACTTCTACAGTCTTTAAGCCGTAATCAGAAGCTGCTTTAGCTGCTGTCTCAGCTGCCATCTGAGCTGCGTAGGGAGTTGACTTTCTTGAACCTCTGAATCCTAATTCACCAGCACTTGCCCATGAAAGTGTATTTCCTACTGTATCTGTAATAGTAACTATTGTATTGTTAAATGTTGACTGGATATGCGCCTGTCCGCGTTCTACGTGTTTTCTGTCGCGGCGTCTGCGTGTAGTCGATTTTTTAACAGCTTTCTTTGCCATTAGTATTTTGCCTCCCTCTTAATTATTTCTTCTTGTTAGCAACTGTCTTTCTCGGACCTTTTCTTGTACGAGCGTTAGTCTTTGTCTTCTGACCTCTAACAGGAAGGCCTTTTCTGTGGCGGATTCCTCTGTAGCATCCGATCTCCATAAGACGTTTGATGTTAAGTGCGATCTCACGTCTAAGGTCACCTTCTACAGTCTGTGATCTATCTATTACGTCACGGATTCTTGCAACTTCTTCATCCGTTAAATCTCTGCATCTTACGTCAGGATTTACTCCTGCCTCAGCTAAGATTCTTACAGCGCTTGAATGTCCGATGCCATATACATAAGTAAGGCCGACCTCAACGCGTTTCTCTCTTGGTAAGTCTACACCAGCAATACGTGCCATGTAAAATTTGCACCTCCTAAAGTGTTATAACAACGATTGTTTCCAATTAATTCATACTTTATTAATCCGTAAATCACATCATTTTATTATATCAGAGATTCCCGGATTTTTCAAAGATTTTTTTAATGTTTCCATTAAAAATTTTATATTTTATCTGTCGGTACAGACCGGAGGCCTGTCAGCCGCCCGACAGGCGAAAATCGATTCGGTCTGAAGGGTTCATGCCCCTTCACAACCCATAAAATTATTAAAGATATCAGCCCTGTCTCTGTTTATGTTTGGGATTTTCACAAATGACCATAACATGACCTTTTCTTTTGATTACTTTGCATTTTTCACACATAGGTTTTACAGACGGTCTTACTTTCATTGTGATCGCTCCTTCCTTATTTCGCGCGCCAGATGATTCTGCCTTTGGCAAGATCATAGGGCGACATTTCAACCAATACTTTGTCTCCCGGAAGAATTCTTATAAAATTCATACGAAGCTTTCCGGAGATATGTGCTAAAATCTTATGTCCGTTTTCAAGCTCAACCTGAAACATAGCATTTGGTAATTTCTCCAATACGGTTCCTTCTACTTCAATTACATCGTCTTTTGACAAGCTAAGAACCTCCTTAATTCACTTTGCTCTGTTTTTGACTACTATATCTCTTAAGCGCCTTGACAAAGTCAGCATCCAGCAGATATTCGCCGTTTTCTATCTTTGTCTTTAACTCGGCGTCGCAATAGTTAGTGATCTGGACATGTTTTGTTTTTTTCTTTTTAGGCTTATCCATTTTACGGCATTTTCCGTCCGCCAGGTAGAGGTATTCACCATCCACCTCTGTCACGATGAAGGCTCCGCCCTTATCGTGTCCGCTCTTGGAATAAACCACCTGTCCTACGGTGTATTCCATTTCTGTTCACCCTTCTCTTATTTTCTAAAGGTAAGCAGTTCAGGTTCGCCATCCGTTATAAGAACAGTATTCTCATAATGCGCCGCGTTTGAACCATCTCTGGTCACTGCTGTCCATCCATCTTTAAGTACCCTGCATTTATATGAACCTGCTGTTATCATAGGTTCAATGGCCAGAACCATTCCCTTCTGAAGCTTAGGACCTCTGCCGACCTGTCTGTAATTGGGTATCGCGGGATCTTCATGCATATTTCTTCCTATGCCATGACCGACATAATCCCTTACTACTCCAAATCCGAAAGATTCAGCATAATCCTGTACCGCTGCAGATATTTCAAATAAATGATTGCCGGGTTTTGCAAATTTAATTCCTTCAAAGAAACTTTGTCTAGTGACATCGATAAGCTTCTGGTCTGCCTCACTGATCTCGCCTACGCCAAAGGTCCTTGCGCAGTCACCATGGTAGCCGTTTATATAGGCGCCCATATCTATGCTTATTATATCACCATTTTTAAGTTTTCGGGAAGACGGTATTCCGTGGACTATTTCCTCGTTTACCGATGTGCAGAGTGTCTTGGGATATCCCGCATATCCTAAAAATGACGGTTCCGCTCCTCTGCTTCTGATAAAGTCCTCCGCTGCCTTATCCAGTTCATTGGTAGTGACACCGGGTTTTATCATTTCTTCAAGTATATCTATCAGATCGATGAGTATGCCGCCTGCGACACGCATTTTTTCTATCTGATCCTGTGTCTTGATTGTGATAGCCATTATTACTCACCCAAGCCTTCAATGATTGCCTTTGTGATATCGTCTATAGCTGCTGTACCATCTACTTCAAAGAGGATACCTTTCTTTGTATAGAACTCAACAAGGGGCTCGCTCTGCTTATGGAATGTTTCAATACGAGCCTTTCCGGCTTCTACTGTGTCATCCTTACGCTGTGTGAGCTCAGCTCCGCACTTGTCGCAGATTCCGGCAACTTTGGGAGGCAGGAAAAGTTTGTTATAAGTAGCTCCGCACTTAGGGCATGTCTGTCTGGCTGTGAGCCTTTCAAGCATTACCTCATCGGGTGCGTTGATATATACGACCTTGTCAAGAGAAACCATCTCATCAAGTTTCTCAGCCTGAACAACTGTACGGGGGAATCCGTCAAGGATAAATCCGTTTGCGCAGTCGTCCTGTTTAATACGTTCCTTGACCATCGCTATGATGATCTCATCGGATACAAGTCCGCCGGCATTCATGATTGCCTTTGCTTCTTTGCCCAGTTCTGTTTCCTTCGCTACTTCTTCACGAAGCATATCGCCTGTTGAGATATGCGCAATTGAGTAGTGTTCGACGAGTCTTGCTGCCTGCGTGCCTTTTCCGGCTGCGGGAGCACCAATGAGTACTAATTTCATCGTTTTACCCTCTTTTCTTCTGACTATCTGAATCCGACCCCCGGGAAATGCTTTTGCATTCCCCGAACAGTCAGAATTAATCCAAGAAACCTTTATAATGTCTCATAAGAAGCTGAGACTCAAGTGCTTTTACTATATCAAGGCAGACACCTACAACGATGATAAGTGTTGTGCCTCCGAAGCCTACGTTTACCTTGAATATCCACTGCATTACGATGGGTACAAGGGCAAGAACTGAGAAGCATACAGCACCAACAAGTGTGATCCTTCCCACTACCTTTGTGATGTAGTTTGCTGTAGGCTGTCCGGGTCTGATACCGGGAATGAAACCGCCGTTCTTTTTCATGTTCTCAGCGATCTCATTGGGATTGATAACGATTGATGTGTAGAAATATGAGAAGAAGAATATCAAGATCACATATAATACCGCACCAACCGGGTGTGTCATCTTAAGAACATTTATCACTGTCTGAAGCCATTCCGGTTTAGCAGTAATGAAACCGCTTATTGTCTCCGGGAACTGGAGAAGTGATATTGCAAAGATGATAGAGATAACTCCGGCTGTATTTACTTTGATGGGGAATGTGCTGTTGTTTCCGCCGCCCATTCTTCTTCCTGCCATCTTGTTTGAATACTGAACCGGAAGTCTTCTCTCACCGTCATTTACCTTAACGATAAGGATTATTACGATAAGAAGAAGAACAAGTATTCCAACTACCTTAAGTATTCCTGTTGTTCCTGCCTGAGCATATGAAACAAGGGCTGATATAGCCTGGGGAAGACTTGAGATAATATTTACATAGATTATCATTGATGAACCATTGGATACACCCTTGGCTGTTATCTGCTCAGCAAGCCACATAATAAATATTGAGCCTGTTACAACAGTTATAATGCCGATAACAACATTAAGCGCTGAAGGGTTGGTCATCATCGTTCTATAGTTAAGAACAACACCCGTTCCCTGGAGTGCCGCAAGCACTACTGTGATGTAACGGGTATATTTGTTTATCTTCTGACGTCCGTCTTCGCCTTCCTTCGAAAGCTGTTCAAGGTAAGGGATAGCGACGCATAACAGCTGCATAATGATCGAAGCTGTGATATAAGGTCCAATACCTAAAGCGAAAATCGAATATCCTGATCCGGCACCGCCGGCAATGATATTATAAAGTGTACCTGTTGAATACAGATCTGTGTATGCCTTAATAGTCGTCGCGCTTATTCCGGGAAGATAAATATGTGCTCCAAGTCTTACGATAGCAAGTATCAGAAGAGTGTAGAGCATTTTGTTCCTGATCTCTTTGACTTTCCACGAGTTGACGAATATTTTGAACAAATCAGATCACCTCTGCTTTTCCGCCTGCAGCTTCGATTTTTTCTGCTGCGGATTTGCTGTACTGGTTAACTTTTACTGTGAGTTTCTTCTCAAGTTCACCAACACCTAATATTTTCACTCCATCTCTAGGATTACTGATGAGACCTACTGATTTTAAAGCCTCGATATCTACAACTGTGTCATTATCAAATACGTTTAACATATCAACATTGATAGCAACGATTTCTTTTGAGTTAATGCATTTGAAGCCTCTTTTAGGAAGTCTTCTGTAAAGGGGCATCTGTCCGCCTTCAAATCCTGCCTTTCCGCCTGATCCTGAACGAGCGCCCTGTCCTTTATGGCCTCTGCCGGCTGTCTTACCGTTTCCTGAAGCGTGGCCTCTGCCTCTTCTCCAGCTCTTTGTGTTTGAGCCGTATGCAGGTTTTAATTCACCTAAGTTCATGCTGGCACCTCCTATTATATCTCTTCAACCTTAACAAGGTGCTTTACCTGGTTAACCATACCAAGTGTAGCAGCGTTGTTCTGTCTGATTACAGAGCTGTGGAGCTTCTTTAAGCCCAGAGCCTGTACTGTTTTTTTATGCTTCGGCAATGCGCCGATTGTTGATTTTACTAATGTAATTTTAAGTTCTCCGGCCATTGTTTTACCTCCTTAACCTAAGAGTTCTTCAACTGACTTGCCGCGTAATCTAGCAACCTTCTCAGGTGAAGTAACCTGGCTTAAACCCTGGATTGTAGCACTTACTACATTTCTCTTATTGTTGGAACCCTGTGATTTTGTTCTGATGTTACGGATTCCTGCAAGCTCAAGTACCGCACGGGCGGGACCGCCTGCGATAAGTCCTGTACCTTCGGGAGCAGGCATAAGCATTACGCTTGCGCTTCCGAACTTACCGATGATTCCGTGGTAGATGCTGTCTACATCGTTTCTTTCAACTGTAACGATGTTTTTCATAGCGTCCTCTTTACCTTTGCGGATAGCATCGGGGATTTCTGCTGCCTTACCAAGACCGCATCCAACGTGGCCGTTCTCATCTCCAACAACAACAAGTGCTGTGAATCTCATTGTACGACCACCCTTAACAACCTTAGTAACACGGTTGATAGTTACTACTTTATCTTTAAGATCAAGTGTACTGGGATCGATATTCTTCAACTTGTTTTCCTCCTTGTCTTAGAACTGTAATCCGGCTTCTCTTGCTGCCTCAGCTAATGCCTGGATCTTACCATGATAGATATATCCGCCACGGTCAAAGACAACCTCTGTGATGCCCTTTTCCATAGCCTTCTTAGCGATAGCCTCGCCTACTGCCTTAGCAGCCTCAACAGTTGAAGTATGTTCTACTTTGCTTGCGATATCTGCCTCAAGAGTAGATGCGGCAACTAAAGTATTGCCTGCTACGTCGTCAATAACCTGTGCATATATGTGCTTATTTGATCTGAACACAGCCAGTCTGGGCTGCTGTGCAGTACCGCTTATCTTATTACGAATTCTGTAATGACGTTTTACGCGGGCAGCCGCACGTGATGGCTTACTTATCATACGGATCTCACTCCTTTATTATTTCTTACCTGTTTTACCTACTTTACGTCTGATGTGTTCATCAGCATATTTGATACCTTTTCCTTTGTAAGGTTCAGGAGGACGTTTTGTTCTGATCTCTGCAGCGAACTGTCCAACCTTTTCTTTATCTATACCTTTAACGATGATCTTTGCTGTTCCGTCAACAACTGTTTCGATGCCTTCGGGATCTTCCATTTCAACGGGATGTGAGTATCCAAGTGAAAGTGTGAGCTTTTTGCCTGATTTAGCAGCTCTGTAACCAACACCGTTGATCTCAAGCTGTTTTTCGTATCCCTGTGTAACACCGATGATCATATTGTTGATGAGTGTTCTTGTTAAACCGTGTAAAGATTTGCTTCTCTTTAAGTCATTGGGTCTTGTTACAACAACGTGACCGTCTTCAATTGCGATGTTCATGTCATCAGCCAGTTTACGAGTAAGAGTTCCCTTAGGTCCCTTAACTGTAATTACATTGCCTTCTTCAAGCTTAACTTCAACGCCTGCGGGGATGGCAACGGGCAGTTTACCTATACGTGACATGTTCTGCACCTCCTGTAATATCTATTTAAATTACCAAATAAATGCTATAACTTCTCCGCCTATGCCTGCGTTTCTTGCTTCTTTATCAGTCATAAGGCCTCTGCTTGTTGAGATGATAGCTGTTCCAAGTCCACCAAGAACCTTGGGAAGTTCTTCCTTCCCTGCGTAAACACGAAGACCGGGTTTGGAAATTCTCTTTATACCTGTAATAACTTTTTCGTTTTTGTCAGCGCCATATTTAAGGCTGATTCTGATTGTTGATTTAACTCCGTCCTCGATCAGTTCATATCCTTTGATATAGCCTTCGTTTGTTAATATATCAGCGATAGCTTTCGTCATCTTTGAAGCGGGTACATCAACTGTGTCGGGTTTAGCTGTGTTACCGTTGCTTATTCTAGTGAGCAT
>JAHZAW010000035.1 GCA_019423725.1 Clostridiales bacterium | reverse complement strand
CTTATTTCACGTTTTTACAGAAGTTCATAAGCATTACAGCCGCCTGTCCTCGGCTTGATGCTGCCCCCGGTGATACTTGACCGTCTCCCATTCCGCTTATTATTCCTGTGTTTACTGCCCAGGATACAGGTGTTCTTGCATACTCTGATATTTCCTCATAGTCCGCAAACTCCCTTACGGCCATTCCGCCCTGGGTCGTGTCATAGCCTTTATATACCGCATATCTGTACAGTATCGAGGCAAAGTCTTCCCTCGTTACTGACTCTCCTATGCCATACTCAGTTCCGTAGCCGGATATTATGCCGTTTTCACTGGCCCAGGCTATGGCCTTGGAATAATATTCTCCGCTCATTACATCCAGGAATGGCGCTATGTCCTTTGGCTCCGGCTTTCCTTCCATATTCCAGAGGATAGTCGCCAGCATTTCCCTCTTTAACTCAGTGCCGGGCTCGAATTTACCGTCTCCCACTCCGTTCATTATGCCATTTTGGGATACATACATTACTCCTTCATTGTACCAGTCAAATATGCTGACGTCTGTGTATGTCTGAATAGGAGATGCCATCTCTCCGTTTTCTCCGCTTTCTCCGCTTTCTGTATCTTCAGCCTTGGTCCACTTGGCGTATACAGTACTTCCGCCCTCTGCTTCTATTTCGTCTACTTTTTCCTCAAAGTCATTTCCTGTATACCAGCCGTCAAATATATAGCCTGACCTTTCAGGTACATATCCGCTGAGGTCTACGACATCTCCCTTTTGAACGTATACGGTTTTTATTTCCGTTCCGCCGTTGGTCTCAAACCTGATGGATGAACCTTCCGTAAGCTCATAGCTTGAACCCGGTATTTCCTCAGCAGTTACCGTCATATTCTCCTTCACACTGCTGTCCTTGGTAAATTTTTCTCCATCTTCGTCTACCCAGTATTTAAAGCTTCCGCCGGAAATCCTTGGCTCATCGGGCATTACGAATACTCCGTAACTGTTTCCGTAGGCAACGGCATATTCTCTGCCATTTACCATAAATGTGACCTTATATACCCTTAAATCCTTATCTTCTGTTATTATAGGAAAATCATCGCCTATTTTTTGTCCCCAGGCTGGCTCCTCACTACTCACTCCTATCTTATAGAGGAGATATGCCACTTCACCAGACGCAAACTCCTCAAAGGTCTTTTCTTCTGCTTTTTCTTTCTCCTCATCAACTTCCAGCGTAGCACTGCCCTTTAAATAGTAATTATTTTGCGCCTGATCCATCTCTTGGCCTCCTAAGATAGCATGCCCGTAGACTTTTCCTATGTTATAGGAGTTAACAACTCCTGAAAGGTTGCCTGCTGTAATGCCATAAGCTTCTTCGCCGCTGATGGTACCTGCATTATAGCAGTTTGAGGTGCCAAAAATACGTCCTCCTGAGATACCGCCGACAGTTCCTTCTTCGCCGCTGACACTGCCAGTATTATAGCACTTACTTATAGCAGAGACCGCACCAATTCCTTCTCCCATGATGCCGCCAATACAGCTTCCGCTGCCGATGACAGTTCCATCGTTATGGCAGCCAGTTACGCCGCCACCTGAATAACCCACAACGCCGCCAACATTACTGCCGCCGCTGATACTGCCCGTATTGTAGCAATTTCTGATCATGTTACTGCTATTCTGCCCCGAAATGCCGCCAACATTATCACCGCCGCTGATGCTGCCCGTATTATAACAGTTTTCCATACCCCAAGCGCTATACCCCGCAATGCCGCCGACATTATCACCGCCCTTGATCCAGCTGTCTTCTATGCCAAGGTTTTTAACTGTGCCTGTGCCGTCTTTGTTGCCTATACAGCCAAAGAGACCTTGATAATTTTCTCTAGTGTTTATATATATTCCGCTGATGGTGTGGCCGTTTCCGTCAAAGGTACCGGTGTAGGCAATATAATCATCGATATCTTTATAGCATCCGATGGGCGTCCATGTCTCAAAAGAACCGCTATTCAGGCTGCCGTCACTATCCAGCACATTTGCATTGAGTACGATGTTGTCTTCAAGTATGGCCCAGGCAGCTGAATTTTGGGTCTTTCCGTTTTGGCCATTTACTATGTCCCTGAATTCCTTCAGATCTTCGGCATCCTCGATAATGTAGGGATCATCCTCTGAGCCGTCTCCGCCGCCAAAATTTCCATCTTCCGCATACACCGCCGCCGGCAGAAGCACCATTACCAGGGCGCACATCAACGCCGCAAAAAATCCTTTTTTCATTTTCTTACCTCCTTTTTACCGCATGCAAAAAACAGACGTATCCTGCCATTCAGGCAAAAAACGTCTGTTCTAATATTTTTGTATTTATTTTTACAGCAAAATAAGACAGAGCCCGTCTGTCAATGCTTATATTTTTCAAACTGAGTATTTCTGTCATGTAAAAGCCAGCTCCTTTTTGACCATCTGAATAAATTATACCAAAGCAAAAAATATTTATCAATAAAAAAGGACGCCATAAAGGCGTCCCATAAAATTTATCAAAAATCCTTATTTTCATAAATGTGCATGGAAGCCATCATTGATGATATGCTCACCAATATGGAAAAGGCCAGGAACACGATGGCTGCATATATGAAATTTCCGGCATCTAATGTGAACAGTTTTCCTAAAAAGTCCCCCAAGCCTCTGGCTGCCGTGGCAAATAATATAAATACCACTACAAATATGCCCATAAAGATGAATCTGGCGTAATTGGAGCCGAATTTATAGGCCAGCACCGTAACGATGGAGCCAACGAAGAGGGATGCACCAAGGAGGAAGATGATAAATACTATCATATCATCTATGCCGGTCACATAATAAACTATGCCCATAACGACAGCGTTTATCAAGCTCATGCCAAGCATTATTATATATTTGCTTGCCACATTGGCCTTTCTGGAAACGGGCATGGCGGCGGAATATCTGCCCCATTTATTTTTTTCGTCAAAGCTCAGCAGTGTTACAGGGAGCATGGACATTATAATAACGCTGTAGCTTCCAGCGAATGCGGCCACAGCTTCCACGTTATCGCTGAATCCGAAGGCAATGGCATATATGATTATTATGAACAGCACTATCAAAAGCTGATTTTTTACCAATCCAATATCCTTAATAAGTACGCCTTTAAGACCTTTCATGCCTTATCACTCCTTTTGATATAGTAGACCATTATATCCTCGATGCCTGCTTTTTCACATTCAAATGTGCCAGGTATCTTATTTTTCAAAACAAGGGCCGTCTGTGTACAGGAAGTTTTATTAACGGCGATCACGGCTGTTTCATCCAGTTCCCTGAGCTGGGCGTCATCGATATTTATTATGGCGTATTCCTCCAGCAGATCGTCCTTATTTTCAGAAAATACTATTTTACCCTGGTGTATGAACGTTATATAGTCGCATATTTTTTCCAGGTCTCCAACGATATGGGACGAAATGATTACCGATCTTCTCTCGTCCTGTATGAAGTCCAGGAGCATATCCAGCACATCCATCCTGGCGGCGGGGTCCAGACCGTTTGTGACCTCGTCAAGTATAAGCAGCCTTGCGTTATGGGAAAGGGCTGCGGCTATTTCAAGCCTCATTTTCATACCGGTGGAGAGAGTTCTTATTTTTTTCTTTAAGGGGAGTTGAAAATCAGCGGCATATTTAAGAAAAGCACTGCTGTCCCAGTTTTTATACATTCCCCTCATTACCCTTTCAGCCATACCAACGGTCATTTCCTCCGGGAAGCCGCAGCCGGAAAGTACAGTGCCTATACAGGCGTGATCCTCATCGGTGAGATTTTCCTGGGGCTTACCGAATATTTTTATATTTCCTCCGTTTTTCTGCACCGCACCGGTGATAAGATTTATGATGGTGGATTTACCGGCGCCATTTTCACCTATGAGGCCCATTATAGCGCCCTCAGGCAGAGTAAATGAAACATTATCAAGGGTGAAATTTTTATAATTTTTACAAAGTTTTTCTATCTCTAATATATTCATTCCGATTCCTCCCCGCATATAAGAGCGAACATTTCCGTCAGCGTATGGATATCGATGCCGCAGAGCCTGCCCTCCTGGATTATACTTCTCATCTGTTCTTCAATGGCTTTCAGCTTTTCTTCTCTTATGGCCTCGGTATCCTGTTCGGCCACGAAGGAGCCCTTGCCGGCCACGGTCTCGATGAATCCGTCCCTTTCCAGTTCCTCATAGGCTCTTTTAGTTGTAATGACCGATATCCTGAGGTCCTTTGCCAGAGCCCTGATGGAGGGAAGCGCCTCTCCGCTTTTAAGTTTTCCCGATATTATCATTTCCTTAAACTGCGAGACTATCTGTTCGTATATGGGTCTGTCGTCCTTATTGCTGATAACTATATTCATGTAACCACCTCGCATATACTGTATATATATAATATACACAGTATATGCAGTTATGTCAATAGGTTTATAAAAAATCCTTGACAAAAATATATTTAAGGGGGTCTAATTTTAATAAAGGCAGACAGGCAGAGTTAAGGGGATGAAATAAATGACAACGGAAAATCTAACTGAGGGCAGTGTATTCAGGACCCTAATAAAATACGCGGCTCCCATGATAGTGACAAGCATACTTCAGGCGGTATACAGCATAGTGGATATATGGATAGCGGGAAGGTATATAGGCGGAAACGGCATATCGGCCATATCCAACGGCAGCCTTATAATGAACCTCATAACCCAGATAGCCATAGGCCTTACGGTGGGCGGAAACGTGCTCATAAGCCAGTATTTTGGGTCAGGCATGGATGAGGACAGGAAAAACTCCGTAGGCACGCTTTTTGTATCTTCACTTATAATGAGCGTCATATTTGGATTCATATTCCATGGCACAGCCAGGGCACTGCTAGTATTTTTGAATGCTCCGGCACTGGATGAGGCCGTATCCTATGTACAAATATGCTCCTGCGGCATGTTATTCATATTTGGATATAACGCATTGAGCGCCATACTCAGGGCAGCGGGCAACTCAAAAATACCCATGCGCATAATCATGCTGTCCACGGCGGTAAACATCGTACTTGACTATGTATTCGTAGCTGTAATGGAGATGGATGTGGCTGGAGCAGCCCTCGGAACGGTCATAGCCCAGGGCGTATCCTTCACGGCAGCCCTTATATACACATCGGCCAGGGGAAAGGATTACGGTTTTTACATAAAGCATCTGGGCATAAAATGGGATAAACTCAAAAAAATACTCCGCCTGGGATTTCCCATTGCCCTGCAGTGGACCATAGCCAGTGTATCATGGCTTGCGGTGGCATTTCTCATAAATCTGTATGGAGTGGACGTATCGGCAGGAAACGGCATATCCAATAAAATAAAGGATTTCTGCCAGCTGTTCATAACGGCCATGACCAGTGCCGCAGCCACCATGGCAGCCCAGAACATCGGAGCCGGAAAATTCGACAGGGCAAAGGAAGTTTTGAACTCCTGTCTTAAGACCACTGTCATCATGGCCTTTATAATAATAGCCATAGTTGAGCTGACAGCTCCATTTATAGTCTCATTTTTCAATAAAGACGCGGTCATCGGGGAATATGCGGTGCTCAACATAAGGATAGAAATAATCGCCCAGCTGTTCTATGCGGGATTTTTATCCTATAACGTACTGGCCACGGCCTGTGGAGATACGGTATTCGTCATGGCAAACTCCTTTTTGAACTGTATAGTTGTAAGGCTCGTTCTGGCCTTTGCCCTGGAGAGGATAATGGGCAGCATAGTCGGAGTATATATCGCCTGTATGATAGCCCCCTTATCTTCAGTACCCGTGGGCTGGCTGTACTGCAAAAAGGAAAAATGGAAGAAAAAACTGGTATAAAAAAGCACGCCAAAGGCGTGCTTTTATTTTTCCTTTTCTGTTTTATATTCCATCAAACCTCAAGGCCCATCTGATATGCCTTGTCCATAAGGTCAGTATCCTTTACAAGGCCGGCTTCCATAACGTTTTCGGCATATATCCTGCCCTTTATCTCATACTTTTCCAAATGTTCCACAAAACCGTCCAGGTCTCCCAGGGATCTTTCGATTATATCCCTTCCCAGTCCGGCGGATACGATATAATATACTTCCTTGGCTCCTAAATGCTGCCATATGGGATATGTACGGTCTATGAATGTTTTCATCTGGGCGCTGATGCCGTAAAAATATACGGGTGTGGCAAGGACTATGACATCAGCTTTCTGGAAATCCTCAAGAAGTTCATGCATATCGTCCTTTAAAACACATTTTCCCGTTTTCATGCAGGCGTCACAGGCATGACAGAAGCCTATGTTCTTTTCCATAAGACGGACGAGCTTTACTTTATTTCCGGCCTTTTCGGCTCCCTCCTGGAATTTTTCGCATAAAAGCTGTGAATTGCCCTTTTTCCTTGGGCTGCTGGATATGATAAGTACATTTTTCATGGTATTTCCTCCTATCTAGTCATTTCTAGCGGCCTCAGTTGTATTACATTTTTCAAAAGCCTTCAAAAGCTCCATCGCCTGGTAAATGCAGCTAAACGCCTGCCTGCCGACTTTCTCTGCCATACTCCGCCTTTCTCCGCCATTTTCCACATACCCAAAGGGACCCATACCACATAGGCCAGGTCCCTTTGAATCATTATCCATGGCCGCTCATGGCCATCATATTTATGGTTTTTATGTTTATCTGTTTGGATAAATGCTCCCAAATATCACCTTAAAAACATCTTTATGAGCATATCGTTTATCTGCTTGTAAGGCTGATACCTCATGGGAAGGTCGAGCCAAGTCTTTTTGTCTACGATGCTCTTCTTGTGGGAGAATGTATCAAATCCGACTTTTCCGTGGTATGCGCCCATGCCGCTCGCTCCCACACCGCCAAAGCCCATACGGCTGGTGGCAAGATGGATTATGGTATCATTTATGCAGCCTCCGCCAAACTGGCACCTGCTCATAACGAATCTGATGTTTTTCCTATCCTCTGAGAACATATAAAGGGCCAGGGGATGGGGTCTTGAATTTATCTTCTTTACTGCGTCATTGAGATTTTTAAATGTAAGGATGGGCATAAGGGGTCCGAATATCTCCTCTCCCATGACAGCGTCATCCCAGCTCACATTATCCATGACCGTGGGCTCTATCCTGAGCCTGTCTCTCTCACTGTCTCCGCCATATACTACCTTATCCCTGTTGATAAGGCCAAGGAGACGGTTGAAATGTTTCTCATTTATTATCTTTCCATAATCCTCATTTAAAAGAGGTTTTTCTCCGAACTGTTTCTTTATCTGCAGTTTTATCTCCTCGATGAGTTTATCCTTTATCTTCTCATCGCAGTAGATATAGTCAGGAGCAACACAGGTCTGGCCGCAGTTGAGGAATTTTCCAAAAACTATCCTCTTGGCCGCAAGCTTAAGTTTTGCCGTGGAATCAACTATGCAGGGGCTCTTTCCGCCAAGCTCCAGAGTCACAGGTACGAGCCTTTCAGCCGCATTTCTCAATACTTCCCTGCCAACGGCCTGGCTTCCCGTAAAGAATATATAGTCAAACTCTCCGCCTAAAAGGCAGCTGTTTTCCTTTCTTCCGCCCGTTACCACAGCCACATAGGCCGGGTCAAAACATTCTCCGATTATTTTGGCAATTATCTCACTGGTCCTGGGTGAGTAGGCGCTGGGCTTTACAACAGCCGTGTTTCCAGCGGCTAAAGCGTCCGCAAGGGGGTCCAGGGTGAGCATAAAAGGATAGTTCCAGGGGCTCATAATGAGTGTGACTCCATAGGGTGAAGGCTTTACAAAGCTCCTTGCCGCAAACTGTGAAAGGGGTGTGAGCACATCCTTCTCACCGGCAAAAAATGCCGTATGCTTTATCATATATGTCAGCTCGCTCAGTACCATCCCTGTCTCGCACATGTAGCTCTCAAAGGCGCTTTTTCCAAGGTCCTCCTTGAGGGCTTCATTTATTTCCTTTTCATATTTTAATACTGTATGCTTAAGATGTCTGAGGGAATTTATCCTGAAATTTACATTGAGCGTCTTGCCTGTCTCAAAAAACTCCTTTTGTTTCCTGATGATATCTTCTATCTCTTCCTGTCTCATTTTCATCTCTCCATAACTTCATAATAGAATCTTTCAAGTTCTTTCGCATCCATGAGTTTGGGTACGGGATAAAGAGGGTTTCCTTCCTTGTCAGCATAGCGGGCAAGTCTGGGTACGTCCTTTCTCCTTATCTCCTTTATTGTATCAGGTATATCAAGTCTTGTCTTCATGTCTTTGATGGCAGCGATGAATTTTTCAGCCCCTGCCTTGTCGCTTTCCTGAAGGGTGGATATGCCTATGGCAACGGCCAGTTCATGCAGCTTCTTATATGCGCTCTCACCATAGCTTTCCAGCACATGGGGAAGGAGCACCGCATTGGCAAGGCCATGGGGCACATTATACCTTCCTCCCAGGGAATGGGCTACGGCATGCACATATCCCACATAGGATTTTGTAAAGGCACTTCCTGCTAAATATGCCGCTGTGAGCATATTCTTTCTGGCAAGCATGTTGTCTCCATCATCGCATGCATCAAATATATTGTCAAATATAAGCTTTACTGCCTCTATGGCGTCTGCTCTCGTGTCCTTTGTGGTAGACCTTCCGATGTATGCCTCTACGGCATGGGTAAGGGCATCCATTCCCGTTGTGGCTGTAACGCTTCTGGGAAGGGTCCTTGTTACCTCAGGGTCAAGAACAGCATACCTGGGTATGAGGGGAAAGTCATTTATGGGATATTTATGTCTTGTCCTGCTGTCTGTTATTACCGCCGCAAGGGTCGTCTCACTGCCTGTACCCGCTGTGGTGGGTATGGCTATGAGCAGGGGCAGTTTCTTATGTATTTTAAGTATTCCCTTCATCTGGGCAAGGCTCTGTCTGGGTTTGGCTATCCTTGCTCCCACAGCCTTGGCACAGTCCATGGATGAACCGCCTCCAAAGCCTATTATGGCCTGGCAGTTGCCCTTGAGATATAAAAGTCTGGCTTCCTCCACATTATCCGTGGTGGGGTTGGCTACAGTCTTATCAAATACATAACATCTGATGCCCTCACTCTTAAGTTTATCCTCCAGAGGCGATGTTATTCCAAATCCCCTGATGCTCTTATCCGTTACCATAAGCACCCTTTTTATGCCCTTTTTCTTAAACAGCACTGCAACTGCGTTTATACCGTCTAATATTTCCGGCTTCCTGTAGGGGAGCACAGGAAGGGCAAGTTTAAATACAGTCTGATAAGTACGGCAGTATGCCTTCTTTACTATGTTCATTTTGTTTCTCCTTTGTTCTCACATATTTTTTGCAGATTATCCGCTATTATCCCAAGGGATCTGTAAAATATCTCCCTTTCTTCCTCAGTAAGTCCTTCTCCGCCCTTTTCTACGGCGGATTCTATGAGCTTTACCATCTTATCGGACAATTCTTCTCCCTTTGGCGTAAGCTTTATTTTTGAACGGTATCTTCTTTTTTCTCCATTGTCCTCAAAATATACCAGTCCACCGGCCTCCAGCTTTGAAACCGTCCTGGATACCGCCGCCTTATCCTCCATACAAAGATTAGTCAGCTCCGCCGATGTCAGCTCACCAAAACGCCTAAGATTAAGCAGACACATCACCTGCGGCCCCTTAAGCCCCAGTTCCGTCATTTCCCTGCTTTTTATTTTCTGGATGCTCTTATATATCCTCGCAACCGATGTGATGAATAATTCAAATCTGTCCAGCATTTCAGCCTCCTTATAAATCTTCAAAATGATAGCATAAAGATGTTGATATGTCAACATCTTGAAGATTAAAAAAACCGGCGTACCTTGGTACGCCGGTCCTGGTGTTTAACTTGATATTTGATTTTCAGCTTATAAGTCTTTTATAAGTCTTTTATAAGTCTTTTATCAGTCTTTAGCAACGATCTTTGTTACGTTTCCGCTGGAGTTTCTTGAAAGTTCTACTTTATAGTCCCTTCCTGAGTAGTGTCCGATGAGCCAGTCAAGATCTTTCTCATCGCCGTTTACTACTACTGTAACACTTCCTGCCAGTGTGTAGTTGCGTCCAATGTTTGTAGAAGCAAGTTTTGTATCGCCTACGGTTATCTTGTCTTCATCTACTGAATAAAGATATCCGCTGACGCTGCTCTTTGTTCCCTCAGCTTTGATCTTTGTAACATCTCCGCTGCTGTTGAGGGTAAGTGTTACTTCGTATCTTTCATCATCATCGAACTTATCTGAAAGTTTTGATACGCTTGATGACTTGCCGTCGATAGTTACTGATACGCTGCTTGCAAGGTCATAGCTCTTTGTATCGCCGTTTGAAAGTTTGATCTTTACCCTTGAGCTTGAAAGGTATGTAAGTTCACCCTTCTTTGAATCTGAAGACTCGCTGCCTGTCTCGATCTTAACTTTAGTAGCTCTGTCAGCGCCGTTAACTGTTACATATGCCTTAACTGAGCTCTTTGAGCCGTCGCCGTATTTAGAGATAACTGAGCTGAGGCTGGCGAATCTGCCGTCGATCTCAAAATCACAGCCTGATGAAGCAAAGTAGAATGTTTTTGTTCCATCGGATGTTTTGATCCTGATCCTGTCATCATCAACACTGTAGATCTGGCCGCTTCTGCTGCTGCTAGTGTCCTTAAGAGAAGCTGAGATCTTAGTTACTTCATCTTTACTGTTTATAGTAAGTTTTATATCGTATTCCTTATCATCATTGAATCTGTCCCTAAGTCTGGATACGCTTGATGATGAACCATCAATTGTAACTGTACAGTCCTTAGCGATGTCATAGCTCCTTGTTCCGCCTGAAGATGTTTTGATCTTGATGGTGCTGCTTGAAAGGCTGTAAAGTGAGCCGCTGGTGCTTGAAGATGATGAAGAGCTTCCTGTTGTTGCATCGATCTTAGTTACTTCGTCCTTGCTGTTGAGAGTAAGGGTAACTGTGAATTTCTCGTCATCTCTGTATTTATCTCTGAGTTTATCAAAGCTTGATGATTTGCCGTCGATCTTTACGCTGATATCATCCGTATCATCAAGAAGGTAGTAAGAATATTCCTTGCTGCTGCTCTTGATCGTGATCTTTGATGTTGAGAGATAAGTCATATCTCCCTTAAGATTTCCCTTGGATGTTTCAGCCGCTATCTTTGTAACTTCCTTATCCTTATCGATAGTAAGTGTAACTGTGTACTTGTTATCATCTTTATATTTATCTCTGAACTTATCAAATGTTGATGATGAGCCGTCGATTGTCACTTTGATATCATCTGTATCATCAATGAGGTAGTAAGAATATTCCTTGCTGCCGCTCTTTATCGTGATCTTTGATGATGTAAGTGCTGTTACCTCGCCCTTAAGGGTGCTGTCTGATGTAGTCGTTGCTACGATCTTTGTAACATATCCATCCTTGTCGGCTGTGATAGTTGCCTCAATGGTGGAACCGCCGTCAACGAGCTTGATAAGATCATCGATGTCCTTTGATGAGCTGTCATCAAGTTTCAGGCTTACATTGTTATAGTTTCTCTCAAATTTATATGAAGCTGTCCTGCTTCCTGATTTGATCGTTATCCTTGATTTGGAAATGCTTGAGATCGTTCCCTTGGTAAGCACTGATGATGTTCCGCTTGAAGGATATGCATTGATAAATGTAGCGATTGAGTTATTTACACCAACTACCACGTTATCGCCCTCATTGATATCTGAAAGCTTTCCAGTTGAACCGTTGTACATGATTGAAGCTGATGAGCTTACCTCAACGGTCTTTTCTGTTGTGGAAGTTTTAATTGTGATGCTTCCGCTCTTTACAGCTGTTACTGTACCAACAAGCTGTTCATTTACAGAAGGTTTAGATGTGTTTCCGCCTGTGCTTGAGCCTTTGCCTGCAAGCTCCTTCTGAGTCTTTGTGGCAAGGACAGCCATTTCAGCCCTGTTGATGTTCTTTCTGGGGTTGAAGTTGTTGTTTTCATCGCCTACCATAAGGCCAAGTCTGTTGAGCAGTTCAAGATAAGGGATGGATGAAGATGAGATCTGATCCTTATCCTTGTAGTTTACTGTGGCAGAAGCGTTTACCTGATATGTCTTTGCCAGTGCCTTTCCGAAAATAACTGCCACATCTTCACGTCTGGCATTATTCTGTGTTGAGGAATTAGCCATAAATATCTTCAGGTCATTGGAAGAAAGGATGGCGTTTTCCAGAGCGTATGAAACACATTCATAAGCCCATGAAGGGATATTGTTTGCCTGCATTGTGCTGGTCCACTTGGAAATGATGGACGCAGATACTTTATTGCTGCTGTTATATGTACACATAATAGCATACATAAGCTGTACTGCCTCATTGTATGTTACATTGTTCTTTGCCTTGCAGAGTTTTTTGCCGTTTTCTGTATAACCGGCCATAAGTCCGAGGGAGGCAGCCTCGTCAATATACTGAGCAGCTCCGGGCCAGGGTACATCATTGATATCCGCAAAATTCGAAGCAAATACCGTATTTATGTTTCCTGCCATACACATAGCCGCTGTGGCAAGGGCTATAAATTTCTTTTTCATAATAGTTCCTCCTCAAATAAATGTATTGATAATTATCTCAATCACTAAATCCATTATATATTGTCCGGGCACCAAAAAGCAATAATGGCGGATTGTTCTTAATATTATTGTAAGTTTTAACATAATTGATAAATTACGGTGCTCTTTTGTACATTACACAATTCTACCACAGAAAGCCTTCATTTAATAATGAAAAAATATTCCAAAAGCCGACGTAAAATTAATATGACACCCTCTTTTCCGATATAATATAGTCTTCAATCTAAACGACCGGCAGGCACAGAAAACCCTCTTTTTCTGCGCCTGAAATATATTTCAATCCAGTTTTCTGTCTTTTATCATGACTACTCATAAATGTAAAAAGTTTGCTTGCTTTTTTTAATATATAGTATATAATAAAGGCGAATGGAAAATTAAATAAACAGAGGATTTTAGAAATGACAAGAAAACTTAAGAATTTTTCTCAGGCGCAGACCATTGCCCTGGGCTTTTTTATTGTAATTCTAATAGGGACGCTGCTTTTGATGCTCCCATTTGCCTCAAGAGATGGGCAGAGCATAGGCTTTATACCAGCGCTGTTTACAGCCTCCAGCGCCACCTGCGTTACAGGACTGGTGGTCGTTGATACCTATACCCACTGGACTCTTTTTGGACAGATAGTCATAATAACTCTGATCCAGATAGGCGGTCTTGGCTTTGTCACATTCGGAGTGCTTTTTGCCATGGCTCTTAACCGCAACATCGACCTCAAACAGAGAACCCTTATAAGAGAGAGCGTCAACTCCATTCAGCTTGGCGGAGTTGTTAAACTTGTAAGAAAAATTTTTATGGGCACCATAATGTTTGAACTTGCCGGTGCCATAATACTTTCAATATTTTTTGTTCCTAGGCTTGGGCTTGCCAGAGGTATCTACTACGGTATATTCCATTCGATTTCAGCCTTCTGCAATGCCGGATTCGACCTTATGGGCTATAAAGCTTTATACAGCTCATTTACGGCCGAATATGAAAGCATTATAATCAATGTTACCATAATGTCTCTTATTGTAATAGGAGGTATAGGTTTCATAGTGTGGGACGATATATCAAAACACGGACTGCACTTTAAAAAATATATGCTTCACACAAAAATAGTCCTTTCCACCACCGCATTCCTTATTTTCGGCGGTGCGCTGCTTTTCTATATATTTGAGAGGGACAATCTCATGGCTGATATGAGCCTTAAGGGAAAAATTCTTTCTTCCCTTTTCAGTTCAGTCACAGCCAGGACAGCGGGATTCAATACCATCGATACCGCTTCTCTCACTTCCAGCAGCAAGCTTCTTACCATCATACTTATGTTTATCGGAGGAAGCCCGGGCTCCACGGCCGGCGGTGTAAAGACCACCACCGTATCCACCATCATATTTTATGTATGGAGCAACCTTCGCGGAGGAAACGACTGCAATATATTCAAAAGACGTATCAATGACGCTACAGTCAAAAAAGCCGGCGTTATTATATGTATAAATCTTATGCTTGGTCTGGCGGGAACCCTTGCCATCTGCCATCTCCAGAATGGCGCCCTCATAAGCGATGTGCTCTTTGAGGTATATTCAGCCATAGGAACGGTCGGAATGTCAACGGGTATTACCAGGGATCTTATCGACGCTTCAAGGGTCATAATCGCACTTCTTATGTACTGTGGACGAGTAGGAAGCATGACCTTTGCACTTGCCTTCACTGAAAGGAAATCGGCAGCGCATGTTTCACTGCCTGAAGAAAAAATAACAGTTGGATAAATTAACGGAGGAATTATGAAATCTGTACTATTGATCGGAATGGGCCGATTTGGCCACCATTTATGCAAAAATCTTGTTGATCTTGGCAATGAGGTAATGATAATCGACAATGACGAAAAGTCAGTTGAGGATCTGGCTCCCGTTGTGACCAGTGTGCTTATCGGTGACTGTACCAATCCAGAAGTCCTTAAAAGCATCGGTGTAAGGAATTATGACATCTGCTTCGTATGCATAGGCTCCAACTTCCAGAGCAGTCTTGAGATAACCAGCCTTCTTAAGGATCTTGGCGCTAAATATGTAGTCAGCAAGGCCAGCCGTGACATACACGCTAAATTCCTTCTGAGAAACGGTGCCGATGAGGTCATTTATCCCGATAAGGATATAGCTGAAAAAACAGCAAAAAGATTTTCCGCCAACAATGTATTTGACTATATCGAACTTACCCATGATTATTCGGTATATGAAATACCGCCCCTTGCTAAATGGGCTGGAAAAACTATCATCGAGTCAAATATCAGACCTAAATACAACATCAGTATACTTGGTGTAAAACATCCCGATGGAAATGTGACCATGCTTCCTTCAGCGGATTATATGATAGATAAAAACGATCATCTTATGGTGCTTGGCAGTTCCGCAAACATAGAAAAATTGTTAAAACTGCTCTAATTGCGTGTAATTTTAGTAAAAGTCTGTTGCTCTAAAAAGATTTTTGTGTTAGAATATCGTAAGTGACGCAAAATATCAGGGAGGTTTTTGAAATGTTAACAACAGTATTATCTGTTATTCTGGCAATAATCGGCGTAATTTTATGTATAATCGTACTTCTCCAGGCACACCGTTCAGCTGGACTTGGCGCAGTAAGCGCTGCTGCAAGCTCAAGTGAATCTTACTGGAGCAGAAACAAAGGCAACTCAATGGAAGGCAGTCTCGCTAGACTTACAAAGATCCTTGGTGCTGCTTTTATGATAATTGCCCTTGTTATAAGTTTTATTTAATGACAAACGAAATGGCCGGTGCGTTACACCGGCCATTATTTTGTTTATGGGAAAGTGTATTTTTAATTGATAATGATAACAATAGATCTATGAACATTGAACAGGAGGTGTTTTTATGGAAAAAAACAATGACCTGCTTTTGGAACGCAAAAACAGGATAAGCGAATATATAAACAGTGAGTCATATATCCCCTTAAAAAGCCACGAAATGGCTGTTATGCTGGATGTGCCCCCTGAGGATATGCCGCTGTTTATGGATATAATAAACGAGCTTTCAGCAGAAGGCGTCATAGTAATGACAAAAAAAGGCAAAATAATGCCCGCCGCAAAAATGAACATATACCCCGGAGTTTTTGTGGGCAATGCCAGGGGCTTTGGCTTTGTTAAAATAGAGGGACGGGACAGCGACGTATTTATCCCGCCTGACAGCGTAAACGGAGCCATGAACAAGGACAAGGTACTTATAAAAATAACCAGTGAGTCCAAGGACGGTCTCAGGGCTGAAGGCGATGTACTCAGGATAATCGAAAAGGGATCCAACAGGATAGTCGGCACCTTTGACGCCGTTAAAAACTACGGATTCGTAATACCCGACGACAAAAAGGAGGGCCGTGACATATTCATCCCCGAGGGCAAGACCAAGGGAGCTGTATCCGGCCACAAGGTTGTGGTCAAAATAACAAAGAGAGCCGAAGGAAGGAGCAACGCCGAGGGCGTCATAACGGAAATACTGGGACATGCCGATGATCCTGGTGTAGACATACTTTCCGTTGCCATGCAGTTCGACCTTCCCACGGAGTTCCCCGAAGCCGTAATGAGACAGATAAAGGACATCGACCCGGATAAAATAGATGAAAGCCTCATAAAGGACAGGGAAGACCTGAGGGATGTACTGACGGTGACCATAGACGGCGATGACTCCAAGGACTTTGACGATGCCGTATCCATCGACAAACATGAAGACGGCACATATACCCTGGGAGTACACATAGCCGATGTCACGGAATATGTGAAGGAGAATTCTCCCCTGGATAAGGAAGCCCTTAAAAGGGGCACCAGTGTATACCTGGTGGACAGGGTCATACCCATGCTGCCCCATAAACTTTCAAACGGTATATGCTCCCTCAATCCCAATTCCGACAGACTGGCATTGAGCTGCATAATGGACATAGACAAAAACGGAAATGTCACTAACCACAGGGTAGTAAAGAGCGTTATCCGTTCCGATAAAAGGATGACCTATAACATAGTAAATGACATAATCGAAGGCGACAGGAGCGTATACGAGAAGGAATACGGTTTCCTCTTTGAGAAATTCGACCTTATGGCTGAGCTTAGGAATATACTCCTTGAAAAGAGGAAAAAACAGGGTTCCGTCAATTTCGACCTGCCAGAATGCGAGATAAAACTGGATAAAAACGGCCACCCCATAGATATAAAGCCCCGTGAGAGGAATACGGCCATGAGCGTCATTGAGGAATTCATGCTCATATGCAATGAGACCATAGCCGAGGACTTCTTCTGGAGGGATATCCCCTTCGTATACCGTAACCACGAGACCCCGGACAGCGAGAAGATCGAGGAGCTTTCCAGGTTCATATATGGATTTGGCTACCGCCTCAAGGGAAGTTTCAAGGACGGTATACATCCCAAGGCCATAGCCGACCTGCTGGAGAGCGTAAAGGGAAAACCCGAGGAAAGCATCATAAGCAGGGTAGCCTTAAGGAGCATGAAACAGGCAAAATATATGCCTGAAAACCTTGGACACTTTGGTCTGGCGGCAAAATACGACTGCCATTTCACATCCCCCATAAGAAGGTATCCTGACCTTCAGATACACAGGATAATAAAGGAGACCATCGACGGAAGGATGAGCGAAAAGCGTACCCGACACTATGAATCCATACTCCCTGAAGTATGCGAACACAGCTCAAAGACTGAGAGGAATGCCGAGGAGGCTGAGCGTGAAGCGGACAAACTCAAACAGGTACAGTATATGGCTGACCATATAGGTGAGACATTCAAGGGCATCGTATCCGGAGTCACATCCTTTGGAATATTCGTTGAGCTTCCAAACACCGTGGAAGGTCTTGTATCCATGGATGCCATGGTGGATGATTTCTACCGTTATGACGAAAAGAATATGTGTGTGGAAGGCGTCCACACGGGAAAGAAGATATATCCCGGCAACGAAATGACCGTAACAGTCAAAAACGCTGATATTATGGCAAGGACAATAGATTTTGAACCTGCCTCCATTGACAGATAATAATAAGCATGGTAAATTAGTTAAGCAGATTTAATTAAATTTGCTTAACTTTTTTATTTGGAGGAAAACCATGCTTAAGGAATCACTGGATAGATATTATTATAAAATAACCATAAGCGAGCTGAAACGTCTCAGCGGAAAGGATGCTTTTTCAGGCATAAGCTATAACAGCCTGCTTTACATGGACCTGATAACCTATGGGGACAGCCCCACACCATCAAAGCTGGCCGAAATGCTCAATGTATCAAAACCGGCCGTGACCAGCAAGGTCAATGAGCTAATAAAGCTGGGACTGGTGGAAAAGGCGGAAAATGCAGCGGATAAAAGGAGCTTCACCCTCCGGCCCACACCAGAAGCGGCTGAGATATACCGGTCCGTGGATGAGGCCTTTGAAAAGGCCGTAATAAAACTCAGACAGCTATACAGCCCGGAGGAAATAGCCTCTTTCTGCAGGATACTCGATTCATTTACCGATATTTATACAGGAGAGATGGAAAATGGAAACAGCACTGATAAAAGAGATAAACTTTAAAAATGTGATGAAATTCACCATTCCGACCATAGTCATGATGGTGTTCATGGCCGTATACCAGATGGTGGACGGTATATTCATATCAAATCTCATAGGCACCGACGCCCTTTCTGCGGTGAACATTGTATTTCCCGTCATAAGCCTGCTCATAGGCATATCCATAATGCTTGGCACAGGCGGCAGCGCCATCATAGCCGCAAACCTCGGGGAAGGCAGACACAGAGAGGCAAAACAGAGATTCACCTTCATTACTATCGTTGGCTTAGTTGTGGGAGCAGCCGCCGGCATACTTGGTTTTACACTGGCCTCTCCACTTTCCATGGCGCTGGGTTCCACCCCGTCCATACATGGCTATTGTGTGGACTACATCTCCACCCTTTCCCTGGCGGCGCCCTTTGCTGTACTCCAGATGCTTTTTACATGTTTTTTCCCGGCGGCGGGAAAGCCTAAGCTCGGTCTGGCTGTGGTGGCCGCCGGAGGCATAGCCAATGTTATACTTGACTGGGTATTCATATCAAAGCTCCATCTTGGCATAAGGGGAGCTGCCACAGCCACAGGCATAGGATACGCCATACCAGCTGTATTTGGAGTTTTATACTTTTTCATAAAAAGGGACTGTCTTTTATGCTTTGAAAGGCCAAAAGCGGAATTTAAAATGCTGGCTTCCGCCTGTTTCAACGGCTCATCGGAGATGGTGACCAACCTGGCAAATGGAGTGACCACCTTCCTTTTCAACCTTATGATGATGAAGCTTGTGGGTGAGGATGGTGTGGCAGCCATAACCGTGGCCCTTTATGCCCAGTTCCTGCTGACTGCGGTATATATGGGATATTCCGGAGGCATAGCACCGGTCATAAGCTACAACTACGGAAAACAGGATAAGGACGCCCTGCGTCATACAGTAAAAATAAGCCTTATATTTATAATACTTAATTCCATACTCTGGTTCATACTGAGCATTCTGCTGGAAAACACCATTGCCGGCATATTCGTACAGGACGGAAGCAGCGTAAGGACCATAATAAAGGACGGCTGGAAACTTTTCACCCTGACATTTTTGATATCCGGCTTCAATATTTTCGCCTCTTCCATGTTCACGGCCTTCGCAAATGGAGCTGTATCAGCCATTATATCATTTTTAAGGACCTTTGGCTTCCTGTCGGCTTCCATAGTCCTCCTGCCCCAGGTCAGGGGTGTGGACGGTATATGGCTGTCGGTGCCGGCGGCGGAAGCTCTGACCATATGTATTTCCCTGGCCTTTTTCATAAAATACCGGAAAAGATATTCCTATATATAAGGCCTATGTGACCCGGTCACACTAAACCATTGTTATTTTTTCCTCCTTTTGATATATTGATAACACTCAAATATCCGAAGGAGGATTTTTTATGGCTTCTAAGAAATACGCCGTTATCGGCAAAAACTGTGTGGCCTGCGGCTGCTGCGTAAAGGTATGCCCCAGGTACGCCGTGAGCATCTGGAAGGGTGTCAAGGCTGTTGTAGATACTGAAATGTGCGTCGGCTGCGGCAAATGTGCCGCTGAATGTCCCGCCGGGGCTGTGACTACGGTATTAAGGGAGGGTCAGCAATGAAAACAGCTAAAAAACACTGGTACGACTATCTCTGGATAGTGACGCCCATATATTTTGGACTTGGATTTTTTAACATAATGTTTGCCTGGATAGGTATGATATTTTTTTGCCTGCCCCTTATAATATCCATATTCGGCGGAGGAAAACTCTACTGCAACCGCTACTGTGACCGCGGCCAGTTTTTCTCACTACTGGGCGGAAAACTCGGACTGTCCTTTGACCGTCCCACTCCCCGTTTCATATCATCGCCGGTATTCAGATACGGATTTCTTATATTCTTCTTCGTCATGTTCTTTCAGATGCTCTTTACTACCTATCTGGTGGGCGCCGGAGCCAGAGACCTTGGCGAATCCATAAAAATATTATGGACATTCAGACTGCCCTGGCATCACGCCTACCACGGCACTGCCCTTCCCCTTTGGATGGCACAGTTCGCCTTTGGATTTTACAGCATAATGCTCACATCCACCATAATAGGCCTTGTATTTATGATATTTTTCAAACCAAGGAGCTGGTGCGTATTCTGTCCCATGGGCACCATGACCCAGCTCATTTGTAAGATCAGGGCAAGGGAGCACAGAAACCCTGAACTGCCCCGCTATAATGCATGCAGTGCCTACAGCATGTGTTCTTCCTGTTCTTCCTGTAATACCAAATCTCCCACGGCTTCCGAAGAGAGCAAAGAGGAATGATACGAGACCGGATAAACGGATAAGATAAAATCTATCCCATCCGCCAGTACTGGTTGTAAAACAGCAAATTACATTGATTTAAAACAGCCTCCCTGACGGGAGGCTTTCTTCAGCTTTATGTATTTATCTGGTTTTAAAATCCTGACACACTGGTCCGGGGGATAACTTAAATGCCCCTTTCTATGACATTTCAAGATAATGGATACAAAAAAGCCTCCCAAATGGGAGGCTTCCTTTATTTTATATACTGTTGTTTAGTTTTCGCCGTTCTCATCGTCGATCTTAACGATGGCGATGCCAAGCTCCTCAAGCTGCTTATCATCTACAGTTCCGGGAGCGTCCGTAAGAGGACAGGAAGCATCCTTTACCTTAGGGAATGCTATTACGTCCCTGATGCTTGATGAACCTGTCATAAGCATTATTATACGGTCAAATCCAAAGGCAAGTCCGCCGTGGGGAGGTACTCCATACTTGAAGGCGTCAAGAAGGAAACCGAATCTTTCCTGTGCATCCTCAGCTGAGAATCCAAGGAGTGAGAATATCTTCTGCTGTATGTCTCTTCTGTGGATCCTTATGCTTCCGCCGCCAAGCTCAAAGCCGTTAAGTACCATATCATAGGCCTTTGCCCTTACCTTTGAGGGGTCTGTATCAAGGAGATCCAGGTCTTCGTCCATGGGGCAGGTGAAGGGATGATGTTCAGCCACATATCTCTGTTCTTCCTCGTCCCACTCGAACATGGGGAACTCTGTTACCCATAAGAATCTGAAATCATCGGGTCTTGTGAGCTCCTGTCTCCTTGCTATCTCACATCTTAAAGCGCCAAGGGAGTCAAATACTACCTTGTCCTTATCAGCACAGATAAGTATAAGGTCTCCGGGCTTTCCTTCAAGGGCATCAACGATCTCCTGAAGTTTTTCCGGTGTGAAGAACTTAGCTATCTGTGACTTAAGGCTGCCGTCGTCATTTACAACGATCCATGCAAGTCCCTTTGCCTTATATGTCTTTACGAACTCTACCAGTGAGTCGATCTGTTTTCTGGGATAATGTCCGCAGCCTTCAGCATTGATGGCTCTTACGCTTCCGCCTGCCTCAACAGCGCTCTTGAATACTACGAATTCGCTGTCCTTTACTATATCTGTTATGTTGTGGATCTCCATGCCAAAACGTACGTCGGGCTTGTCCGAACCGTAACGCTCCATGGCGTCCTTATATTTCATCCTCTGCATGGGTATGGGCACATCCACATCAAGTATTTCCTTAAATACCTTCTTGATAAGTCTTTCATTGATGTCCATTATGTCATCCACATCAACAAATGAAAGCTCCATATCCACCTGTGTGAACTCGGGCTGACGGTCTGCTCTCAGGTCCTCATCACGGAAGCATTTTGCTATCTGATAGTATCTGTCCATTCCGGATACCATAAGCAGCTGTTTATAAAGCTGGGGTGACTGGGGAAGTCCATAAAAACTTCCGGGATGTACACGGCTGGGTACAAGATAGTCCCTTGCGCCCTCAGGTGTGCTCTTGCCAAGCACCGGTGTCTCTATTTCAAGGAAGCCTTCATCTGAAAGGAAATTCCTTATCACCTGGGCTGTCTTATGTCTCATTATCATATTTTTAAGCTGGCAGGGACGTCTTAAGTCGATGTATCTGTATTTAAGTCTCAGGTCGTCCTTAACAGTTATCTCGTCTTCCACCTGGAAGGGTGTTGTCTCGCTCTCAGAAAGTATCCTGAGTTCTGAAGCAATAATCTCGATGGCGCCTGTCTTCATATTTTTATTGACATTGCCCTCTGTTCTTGCGGCTACCATTCCTCTAACGGCTACCACATATTCGCTTCTTATGGTCTCGGCTTTTTTGAAAAGTTCCGGGTCTGAATTAGTACCGTCAACTACCGCCTGAACTATTCCGCTCCTGTCTCTAATGGCGATGAATATAAGCTGTCCAAGGTCACGTCTTCTCTGGACCCAGCCCATAACTGTTACTTCACTGCCTATGAGCGCTTCGCTCACGTCACAGCACATATGGCTCCTCTTTAAGCCTGTCATTGCTTCTCCCATTATCTTTTATCTCCTTAAACAAAAATTCTGATATTATTCCAAAACTTAATCATACCATTGTTTTCAGAAAATTCAACCCGTAAGGCTCATTTTCGGAAAATAATCAGCATTCCTTAGCGTCTCCCCATATCCTCTCAAGGGCATAGAAATTCCTCTGCTCCTTATCGAATATGTGCACTATAAGGCTGCCATAGTCCAGAAGTATCCACATTCCTCCTGAATATCCCTCGGAATGATGAAGCTTATATCCTGCCTTGAAAAGTTTCTCATTGACACTGTCAGCCATGGCCCTTATCTGGTTGGGGTTATTGCCGCTGCCGATAACAAAGAAATCAGCAATGTTGCTGAGGCCGTTTAAATCAAGCACCCTTATATCCTCGCCCTTTTTATCCTCAAGAGCATCCTTCGCGATCATTGCCATTTTTTCCGCTTCCTGATGAATTGAATCGTTCATATATTTCCTCCTGATATTTTTATTTTCCGCTGTAAAACTTCAATGCTTCCAGAGAGTAGGGATGAAGGAGCCTGTTCCTCTTCTTCACATATTCGATGGTGCTCTCCAGAATATACTTCATGGCCTTGTCCAGATCCTCATAGGCAAGCTTCCTTGCCTCCTCCAGTCCGTCAAAGCTCTCTCTATTTGGTTCTATATAGTCTGCTATGAATATTATTTTGTCCAGGACCGTCATATCAGCCTTTCCCGTGGTATGCCACCTTATGGCCTCCAGTACGTCCTCATCCTCAACTCCATATTCACGCTTTGCAACCTCGGCTCCTAAAAACGGATGCACCAGGTCTATCTGTTTTTTCATTATATCATCAACGGGTATATGGTATTCCTTGCAGAACCTGCGCTTCATTTCCGCCGGATAATCCTTGGCACAGTCATGGAGAAGTCCAGCATATACAGCCTTTTTTACCAGTTCTTCATCGCCGTATCTTTTCGCCAGCTTCTCTGCCTCCTCAGCCACCCCAAGGGTGTGTATATATCTTTCGATGGAAAGGGATGACTGCAGCTTTTCCTTTATTTTTTCCGTATCAAGCATTTAATTAACCTTCTTTGTATAGATCATGTTCAACTATATATTTTAAAGCTTCCTTGGGCATAAGATACTTCACAGACCTGCCGTCCTTTATTTTCTGTCTCAGGCCCGATGAGGATATGTCAAGGGACGGTATCTCAAGGAAATATACTTCTCCTCCGTATTTTTCCCTGACCTCATCTATCTTTTTCACCAGTCCGTCATTATTATATCCAGGCCTGGTCACGGCTATGACCCTGCAAAGCTCAAAGAGCTTCTCAGGCATCCTCCAAGTATCTATGGCCTCCAGCTCATCGGCCCCCATTACAAAATAGATGTCGATGTCAGGATTTATATCCTTTATCTCCTGTACCGTATCCACGGTGTATGTCTTGCCCTTCCTCCTTACCTCCATATCGGAGACCGCAAAGGCAGGGTTGTCCTTCACCGCCTCAAGGACCATTTTGTATCTTTCCTCAGCCGGTGCAGCACTGGCTTCCTTATGGGGAGCGTCCCCCAGCGGCATGAGAACGACCTTTTCCACGTCAAAATTCTCATATACCGTCTGCGCCGCCGCCAGATGCCCAAAATGCACCGGGTCAAAGGCTCCGCCGATGACGGCTATACTTTTGCAGCTTTTAAAATCAAAACTACCCATCAAATCATTCCTTCTTAGCCTTAGGGAGTTCGATGACAGGCTTCTTAGCAGCCCTATAGATGACAAACCTGTTTCCTATAACCTGAACTACCTCCGCATGGGTCCTCTCAGCCAGTGTCTGGGCGGCTGCTCTGGTGTCCATAAGACAGTTGTCAAGGATATTTGCCTTGATTATCTCCCTTGCCTCCAGCGCCTCTTCCACAGCCTTGGTAAGTTCGGGTGTCACCCCTGCCTTCCCTATGTGGAAAATGGGTTCAAGGCCGTTTGCCATACTTCTTAAAAAAGCTCTCTGTTTACTTGTCAGCATAGTATTCTCCTTTTATTTCGTAATATATTAAGTATAAATAATTGTTCGTTATTTTGCAATAAAAAGTACTGTTTTCTTTAGCCCGCAGCCAAAAAGGACCTTTGGATATGTTCCAAAGGTCCCTTTATCTCATTTACCCGGCAGTATCCCTGCCTTACATCATTACACTATTAAACTGCTTATCAGTCGTTGTAGTCTACTTCCTTATCGATGACTTTTCCAGTATCTGCGCTTATTTTATATTCATATTCGCGTCTGTCTTTAACGAACTCGATCTCATATACGAGCCTTCCGTCATCATAGTCCTTCTCAGCCTTTGTGAATGTTACCTCTGATACGGTAAATCCTGCGTCAGCCGCAGCTGTGCTTTTAGCTCCCTCAAGACCTATATCACCAGTTGTGGATGAAGCTGATTTATCGATCTCAACTTCCTTATCTTTGATCTTTCCGGTCTGGGCATTTATCGTATAGTCATATTTATAGCCGTTATATAAGAACTCGAATTTATATTCAAGAA
>JAHZAW010000034.1:120594-135792 GCA_019423725.1 Clostridiales bacterium | reverse complement strand
GCCTCAAGAGCCCAAACCTCCATCTCACCGAAACGCTGTCCGCCGAACTGTGCTTTACCACCAAGGGGCTGCTGTGTAACAAGTGAGTAAGGACCTGTTGAACGTGCGTGGATCTTATCATCAACAAGATGATGGAGTTTCAGGTAGTGCATGAAACCGATGGTAACTCTGTTATCAAAGGGTTCTCCTGTACGTCCGTCACGAAGTTCTACCTTACCGTCACGGCTGAGTTTAACTCCCTTCCACTCTGCTCTGTGGTCTCTGTTTTCATAAAGTTCATCATATATATCGCCCTGAAGGAGAGGTTTCCATTTTGCGGAGAATTCCTCCCAGTCAGTATTTACATAGTCATTTGCCATCTCAAGGGTATCCATGATGTCTACCTCGTTGGCGCCGTCGAATACGGGGGTTGATATCTTCCAGCCAAGGGCCTTTGCAGCCAGTGAAAGATGGGTCTCAAGGACCTGTCCGATATTCATACGTGAAGGGATACCAAGGGGGTTAAGAACGATATCCAGGGGACGTCCATTTTCAAGGAAAGGCATATCCTCTACAGGAAGTACTCTGGAGACAACACCCTTGTTACCATGACGGCCGGCCATCTTGTCACCAACGGATATCTTACGTTTCTGAGCGATGTAAACACGAACGAGCTGGTTTACGCCGGGTCCGATGTCGTCGCCGTTTTCCCTTGTAAATATCTTAACATCTACGATGATACCTGTCTCACCATGGGGTACCCTGAGGGATGTATCCCTTACTTCCCTTGCCTTCTCACCAAAGATGGCTCTAAGAAGTCTTTCCTCAGCTGTGAGTTCAGTCTCTCCCTTAGGAGTTACCTTTCCTACAAGTATATCGTTTGAACGTACCTCTGCACCGATTCGGATAACTCCTCTTTCGTCGAGGTCTCTAAGAGCATCCTCACCTACGTTGGGGATATCTCTTGTTATTTCTTCGGGTCCGAGTTTTGTATCCCTTGCCTCGGCCTCGAATTCTTCTATATGAACGGAAGTATAAACGTCTTCCTGTACAAGTCTCTCACTTAAGAGAACAGCGTCCTCGTAGTTGTAACCTTCCCAAGTCATGAAACCGATAAGAGGGTTCTTGCCCAGTGAAAGCTCACCGTTGCTTGTGGATGCACCGTCGGCGATGATCCTGCCAGCTTCGATCCTGTCGCCCTTATTGACGATGGGTCTCTGGTTCATACAAGTTCCCTGGTTGCTCCTCTGGAACTTGATAAGGTGGTAAACGTCCTTCTGGCCGCTGTCTGTCTTGATGACGATCTCATTGGCTGAAAGCTTTTCTACAACACCGCTGTTTTTAGCTACGACAGCTATACCTGAGTCCTTAGCTGCCTTATATTCCATACCTGTTCCTACGATGGGTGAATCAGTCGTAAGAAGAGGAACGGCCTGACGCTGCATGTTTGATCCCATGAGCGCACGGTTGGCATCGTCGTTTTCAAGGAAGGGGATGAGGGCTGTAGCAACAGAAACCATCTGCTTAGGTGATACGTCCATGAGCTGGATCTCTGTTCTGTCTACCTCGATAATATCCTCACGATGACGGCCTGATACCTTTTTATTGATGAAGTGGCCTTCAGCGTCCAGTGGCTCATTAGCCTGTGCTACGTTGTAGTTTTCCTCTTCATCGGCAGTTACATAGATTACCTCATCTGTAACTCTGGGGATCTCTCCGCTCTGGTCTACAATCCTGTAGGGAGCTTCGATGAATCCATATTCATTTATACGGGCGAATGTGGCAAGGGAGTTGATAAGACCGATGTTAGGTCCTTCTGGTGTCTCTATGGGGCACATTCTTCCGTAATGTGAATGGTGAACGTCTCGAACTTCGAAACCGGCTCTTTCCCTTGAAAGACCTCCGGGTCCAAGGGCTGAAAGACGACGTTTATGTGTAAGTTCCGCAAGGGGGTTATTCTGGTCCATGAACTGTGACAGCTGTGAACTTCCGAAGAACTCCTTGATAGCTGCGGTAACTGGTCTTACATTTATAAGTGCCTGGGGTGTTGCGTTTTCCATATCCTGAATGGTCATACGCTCGCGTACTACCCTTTCCATCCTTGAAAGACCGATACGGAACTGATTCTGTAAAAGTTCTCCAACGGAACGGATACGTCTGTTGCCCAGGTGGTCGATGTCATCAACATTGCCGTATCCCATATCAAGATGCATAACATAGTTGATGGATGCCATAATATCCTCAACGGTTATGTGGATGGGAACGAGCTCATGATAGTTTTCCTTAACTGCTGCCTTAAGAGCCTCAACACTTTCAAATGAGTCGAGCAGTTCACGCATTTTAGGATAGTATACCTTTTCCTTTATGCCAAGGTCTGCTGCTGTGATGCCATACTCAGCGATGTAGGGATCGATGGATACCTCTCTGTTTGAAAGGATCTTGATGTGCTTTCCTTCATCTGTCCTGATGGTTATGCTGGCGATACCTGTATCCTGGATCTCATCAAGGATATCGGGTGCGAGGACTGTCTCAGCCTCTGCTATGATCTCTCCTGTAAGGGGATCAACAACATTTTCAGCAAGTACAGCACCGTTTACACGGCTCTTTAAAGCAAGTTTTTTATTAAATTTGTAACGTCCTACTTTAGCAAGGTCATATCTCTTGGGGTCAAAGAACATGCCCTTGAGAAGACTCTCTGAACTTTCGACTGTGGGAGGCTCACCGGGTCTGAGTTTTTTATAAAGCTCGATAAGACCTTCCTCATAACTCTTGCTGACATCCTTTTCGATGGTAGCAAGTATTTTAGGTTCTTCGCCGAAAAGCTCGATGATCTCCGCATCAGTGCTTACTCCCAGAGCTCTTATGAGCACTGTTACAGGGACCTTTCTTGTACGGTCGACACGAACGCTGAATACATCGTTTGAGTCTGTCTCGTACTCAAGCCAGGCACCTCTGTTGGGGATAACGGTCGATGATAAAAGTTTCTTTCCAAGTTTGTCAAATTCAGAAGCATAGTAAATGCCGGGTGATCTGACAAGCTGGCTGACGATAACACGTTCAGCACCATTTATAATGAAGGTACCAGTATCAGTCATGAGGGGGAAATCTCCCATAAATATTTCCTGATCTTTGATCTCTTCGGTCTCTTTGTTGATAAGTCTTGCTCTTACCTTGAGGGGAGCCGCATAAGTAGCGTCTCTTTCCTTGCACTCCTCGATGGAGTACTTAGGTGTTGACTCAAGGACAAAGCTTGTGAACTCAAGAACAAGATTGCCATTGAAATCAGTGATCGGTGAAATGTCATCAAAAACTTCCTGAAGACCTTCGTCAAGGAACCACTGGTAAGAATTTTTCTGGACTTCGATAAGATTAGGCATTTCAAGAACTTCTTTTATCCTTGAATAGCTTTTTCTTTTCATCTCGCCCATCTGAACCGAGTGAATTCTGTTTTTTTCCATAAAGCCACCCCTTAAAAATATTAGACGTTGACAAGTGATCTCTAAACTGACGGCAGGCTGCATCTGGCTTCTGCCAGGCCCCGGGACATGGTATACGTCCCGTTTCCAAATGTTTTATTTACAGCCCCTGAACTGGGGTCATAAATAAAACATCCGGTTTTTCAGCTTTGCCGTATAAAAAATTAAGAACTGCCCGAATCAATGCCTGCTTTTAACCCCTTAACCTTTGATCAGCAAGAGGTAAAAAGTTCACAAAAATTCAGGAAATTCTATCCCAAAAGAACTAAAATAAGTACATGACACTTATTTTTTATATATAATTAACAACCGTCGATAAATTTAATCAAAAAAGTTTGTCAAAAAACAACTTAAACTTTTTTGTCAACACAATTTTCATTATTTTTACTAAATAAAGCAGTTGAAATAGATAATTGCTTGTGCTATAATAATTTCAAATCGTGGGTACAGTTTTATCATACCGACAGGTTTAATTATAATAACACAAAAATATATAGGTGTCAATAGTCCGCAGGTTTATGCCTGTTATTTTTTTGCATAAAAATCAAGGCTCAGCTTTTCCTAAACCTCTGATTTACTATGTTGATTAATGTTATCCGTAATGTTACTATTATTATATATTATAACACAATAAACCACAAAGGTCAGGTGAAATATATGCTTTTACAGGATAAAAGAGAAGAACTTATAGCCTATGGAAAGAAAGCTGTCGAATACCGTCTCACCAAAGGCACCGGCGGAAACTTGAGCGTATGCGACAGGGACAGCGGACTAATGGCCATCACCCCCAGCGGCATCGACTATTTCGACATAACTCCCGATCAGATAGTATTGATAGACATAGAAAGCGGTAAGATCGTTGACGGCACCGCCCTTCCCTCCAGCGAAAGGGACATGCACCGTATTTTCTACAAATACAGGACCGATCTTAACGCCATCATCCATACCCACACCACATTCGCAGCCACCCTCGCCTGTCTCAGGCAGCCGCTTCCCGCTGTACATTATCTTTCAGCCCTGGCAGGAGGAGATGTAAGGTGCGCCGAATATGCCACATACGGCACCGTTGCCCTGGCTAAAAACGCCTTCAAAGCCATGGAGGACAGAAAGGCCGTACTTCTGGCCAACCATGGTCTGCTGGCCGGAGGCTCATCCCTGGCGGACGCCTTCAATGTCACCGAGGAAATAGAGTTCTGCTGCGAGCTCTACTACAGGACTAAATCCATAGGCGAGCCGGTGATACTTCCCGCCGACGAAATGGAAAGAATGGTGGAAAGATTCAAGGATTATGGCAAAAAGCCGGAAGAACATGATGAGATATAATTTGCTTTATATAAAAAACAGGAGATACAAGTATCTCCTGTTTCTATTTTATACCGTATGTTCAGTCTGATATAAACCTCTTTATATCTTCTGCCATATTCTCTGCTCTGGATAATATGAGAGGATGTCCCCCTTTATCATATATCCTATAGCTTATGAGAGGATTTACTTTGCTGAATTTTGTGCACTCAGACTCCATATCATTAAATAGCATTGTATCTTCCCGGCTGACAGTA
The DNA here is from genome assembly GCA_019423725.1 of Clostridiales bacterium. GTDB lineage: Bacteria > Bacillota > Clostridia > Lachnospirales > Anaerotignaceae > Metalachnospira. The sequence continues at coordinate 130,778 of JAHZAW010000034.1, read as the reverse complement.
ATAAGCATAGGAACCTTTATAGTTTCTATAGGAGAATGAAAGAGTTTTATATTTTTCATTTCATAATTGACAAGGGCCTCTGTATCCATATCAACTACCCTTTCCCAGTCGTCTCCCTGGCACCATTCATAAAACCATCTTGCCATCTCATTCTTTTTAGCCGACTCCCTTTCCTTTGAAACGGAATCCGCAAAACCTTTATGCAGGCTGTTTCCTTCAAAGCTGTCTGCAATAACTTTATTAAAAAGCTCCGGCCTTTTAAGCGCCGCATTTACAGCCGCATAAGCGCCTCCGCTCGTGCCGCACAGATTTACTTTTTCAATACCCAGCTCAAGACATAGTTCGATCACCTGATCCCCCTGGTCCATCCACATTTTATCAGGAAACCGTTCCACCCTGTCTGATCTTCCATTTCCCATAAAATCCAGAAGTATTACAGTAAAGGTATCAGCATAAAGGGGCACTAAAGGCTCAAACATTTTTGAGGAAGCGGTATTCCCATGCAGCAGTATGAGCGCCTCTCCCTTTCCGGTCTTTTCATAATATATCTTTTTTCCTTTATAATCAAAATATGACATAAACGCCCTCCTTATCATTTTCACGATATACAGGGCAGATTATTTACCCTGTATGCTTACTTTGAAATTCTCATTTTACATCACTCCTTTTATATCTTAACTACATTATACAGCCAGACAGAATTTTTTAAAACATCAAAAAAGTCCGCAGACCTTCTGTCTGCGGACTTAGCAAATTTATTTCACTATCCTGTTTTTAAGCACACCTATTTTTTCGATCTCGCACTCGACAACGTCTCCTTCTTTAAGGAAACAGGGAGGGTCCATTCCCATTCCAACGCCCGAAGGTGTTCCCGTGGCAATTATAGTACCTGCCTTAAGGGTCATACCTGCGCTGAGTTCACTTATTATGTGGTCTATATCAGTGATGAGCAGGTCTGTGGTGCTGTTCTGTCTCAGTTCTCCATTGACTTTAGCTGTTATTTTAAGAGCAGGGGGATATGCTATCTCGTCCGCTGTCACTATGCAGGGTCCCATGGGTGTAAAATCATCCAAACTCTTTCCAAAGTACCACTGTTTATGGGATGTCTGAACATTTCTGGCACTGACATCATTTATTACTGTATATCCGAAAATATAATCCCTTACTTTCTCCAGAGGTACATTTTTAGCGTCCTTTCCTATGATGACACCAAGCTCAGCCTCATAGTCAAGGCTGTCAACTATATCAAAGTGTCCGCATATATCGTCTCCGCTTCCGGGTGCACTGCTTACCCTCTTGGAAAAATATATAGCCTTGGGTCTTTCCCCGCCAAAGGCTGCCTTATCGAACTTTTCAGATTCTTTGGCATGCTCTGTATAGTTTATGCCAAGGCAGATGACATCCTGTTTAGGTTCAGGTATGGGAGCAAGGACTTTTACAAGGCTCATATCCACATCTCTGCCGTTTTCGATATACCCTTCTTTTACTCCGCCGTTATCTATGAGCTCATTCACCGATGATACTCCGCCAAGAAGACATACCTTTCCGCCTTCCTTTAATACACCGGCATATTCCTTTCCTTCATAAACACAGGTAACAATCTTCATTGCCGTTCCCCCTTATTGTTTTTTCTTTATAGTATCACATACTACAATATAGAACAACAATTATTTTCTAAGGGCTGCCCAGGGCATAACCTCTCCCTTTATAAAATATCCTCTGTCATGATTACATACAGGGCACTGGGCGGGAGCTTCCGTTCCGGTATAAACATGTCCACAGTTGAGACATATGAAACCTGTGGATACATCCGATACAAAGAGTGTATTATCCTTTATCATTTTCGCAAAACTTCCGAATCTGTCCCCATGGGTCTTTTCGATCTCAGCGATATTCGCAAATGTCTTTGCAATGGCTGTAAAACCTTCCCTTTCTGCTGTTAATGAGAAATTTTTATATACATCGCCGTATTCCTCATATTCATTTCTTTCGGCTGCCCTCAACACTTCGCATATATCCTCATACTGGTCAACTGGGTATCCTCCGTCGATAAATATGGTCGAACCGGAACATTCCTTTAAATAATCATAAAAGATTTCAGCATGTTCCTTTTCCTGGTTGGCAGTGAATGTAAATACCGCCTCTATGACGTGGAGTTTTTCCTTTTTAGCCTTGGACGCAGCAAATGTATATCTGTTTCTTGCCTGGCTTTCTCCGGCAAAGGCCCTCATAAGGTTTTCCTCGGTCTGTGAGCCCTTGAGGCCCTGGATAAATTTCTTTTCTGTGGGTGAATATACTGTCATTTGAATATCTCCTTTCTGTTTTTATTATTATTTTTCAAAAAAAGGAGGATTATTCACGATACAGATAGATTTATAAAAACAAAAAGCCCCGAAACATAAGTTCCGGGGCCATACAAGCTCTAAATTAGTCCTGTGTATAGGGCATAAGTGCAACGTGTCTTGCTCTCTTTATAGCTGTTGTTAAAGCTCTCTGATGCTTTGCACAGTTGCCTGTGATTCTTCTGGGGAGGATCTTACCTCTCTCAGAAACGTATCTTCTTAATTTGCTTATATCTTTGTAATCGATAACTGTTACTTTATCCGCACAAGAAGCGCAAACGCGTTTTTTTCTGCGGCCGCGTTTTTTCTGAATCATTTCGCAAACCTCCTTTTAAAAATTCAATAATTAAAAGGGTAAATCATCGTCTTCTATACTTTCATCGATGGGGTAAAAACCATCTCCCATATCGTCTGTCTTTTTAGGCGCGGGAGCTGATGCCTGGGCATTGGCTGAAGAAGAAGCCTTGCTTTCTGCAAAGTACTGTTCCTCAACAACTACCTCAGTTGTTGTACGTTTTTTACCTTCATTGTCCTCCCAATTACGGACCTGAAGTCTTCCGACTACGCTTACCATCTGACCTTTTCTGAAATACTTTTCAGCAAACTCTCCCTGCTTGCCGAATACGACACAGGGAATAAAATCCGCCTCAGGCTCACCCTGACGTTTGAAACGCTTATTGACAGCCAGTGTATATCTGGCGATCGCTAAGGGTTCAGCACCCTGGGAATATCTTACCTCGGGGTCTCTGGTGAGGCGTCCCATTAATATAACCTTATTCATAATCGCACCGTCCTCTCACTGATGACAGGGGGGTAATTAAGCATCCTTACGGATGATGAGATAACGTAAAACGTTCTCCATGATACGAACACGGCTTTCGATTTCAACGGGAGCTGTGGGAGCAGCGTCAAATGTGATGAAGCTGTAGAATCCCTCGTTCACTTTTTTGATTTCATAAGCGAGTCTTCTCTTACCCCAATCGTCAACTTTCTCGATTGTTCCGCCAAATCTTGCGATGAGTTCCTGAACCTTGTTGAAAGCCTCTGTTCTTGCTTCTTCATCAAGCTCAGGATTTAAAACTAATGCTAACTCGTATTTGTTCATTCCTGATACACCTCCTTCTGGACATAAGGCCCTGCATTTCGCAGAGCAAGGATAAATTTACACTTACGTCATAGTATTGTACCACAAACATTTACCTGACGCAAGGATTTTTTATTTTACGTTATTAAATTTTCGAGCCCTGTCCTAAGATCAAACTTTCACATAGGTACAAAATCTGTATTTTATACCCTTTTCTTCCATTATACCGCTTTCCTCAGCCAGTTTCCATCCTTCTGCTTCATCAAAATTTTGAATATATGCATCGGCCTCAAAGCTTTCATAAAACCTTGTGATATAGGCTGTATCACAGTATTTGAGAAGCTCAGCATAAACCGACGCCCCTCCTATGACATAAAGGGAATGACTGTCATACTTTTTTACATACTCCAGCAGTTCATCCACAGAATGTACCACACTGGCTCCCTCGGCACTAAAATCATTATTTGATGTTATTATTATGTTTTCCCTGTCCTTGAGGGGCTTTTTGCCAGGGAATGTCTCCAGGGTCTTTCTTCCGAGGATCACCACGTTCCCAACGGTCTTGCTTTTAAAAAACTTCATGTCTCCTGACACATGGGCCAGAAGCTGTCCTTTGTTTCCTATGGCCCAGTTGTTATCGGCCGAAGCTATCATATTCATATTTTTACCCCTTTGTTATATAATCTTCAGGTCTTTCAGCCACAGCCCCAAAGGAATAGAGTATGGCATTTACTATCCTTTCCGATGCGTTTCCGTCTCCAAAAGGATTTTTTGCCACTGCCATTTTTTCATATTCCGCAGGATCGGTGAGCAGCTGTTTTGCCATGGAATAAACGGTCTCAAGGTCTGTGCCAGCCAGCTTCAATGTTCCGGCAGCAACTCCCTCGGGCCTCTCTGTAACATTCCTGAGCACAAGCACCGGCTTGCCCATGGAAGGCACTTCCTCCTGAAGTCCACCGGAATCGGTCATTACCATGAACGAACGGTTCATAAGATTGTGCATATCCCTGAGATCCAGAGGGTCCAGAAGATGTATCCTGCCATGTCCTCCAAGGATAGTATGGACAGGTCCAGATACAGCGGGATTTTTATGAACAGCATAAACTATCTCCACATTGTCATAATCATCGGCTATCCTTCTTAACGCCTTGCATATATTTACAAGGGGCTCTCCGAGATTCTCACGCCTGTGGGCAGTTACAGTTATTACCCTTCTATGCTTATAGTCTATTTTATTAAGCTCGTCCACCGTAAATACATAATTATCATCAAGGGTCGTCTTAAGGGCATCTATGGCGGTATTTCCTGTTATGAAAATACCATCGGCAGAAATATTCTCCTTAAGAAGATTTGACTTTGCCGTTTCAGTAGGTGAAAAATGCAGGTCAGCCATGGCTCCTGTGAGCCTTCTATTCATTTCCTCAGGGAAGGGCTGGTATTTATCATAGGTCCTGAGGCCTGCTTCCACATGTCCTATTTTCGTCTGGTTATAAAATGCTGCCAGGGATGCAGCAAAGGTGGTGGATGTATCACCATGGACAAGAACGATGTCAGGCTTTACCTTCCTTATGACATCACCTATGCCCGTAAGCGCCCTGACCGTTATGTCCTCCAGGGTCTGGCCGGCCTTCATTATATTAAGGTCATAGTCAGGCACTATATTAAAGTCCCTGAGCACCTGGTCCAGCATTTCCCTGTGCTGTGCTGTCACACACACTATGCTTTCTGTCTTTTCTTCCTTTTCCAGTGCTTTTACAAGCGGAGCCATTTTTATCGCTTCCGGTCTGGTGCCGAAAACGCTCATTACTTTTATTTTTTCCATATATATACTCTCCGTTAAAAATAATTGCCATTACAGCCATTACAGAAAATTTCAAAATCAACTACATCTTAACATAAAAATAAGGGGATGTGAATATATTTCCCCCTTTTGTACATTTCTTTATGAATACCCTTACTATTACCGGTAGTTTTCCCTTATGAGGTACAAAGCCCTTTCATGATCTTCCCTTTTGACATAAATATAATGCTGGGTCTCATACTGTGTCTGTTCCCCAAAGGCTCTCCAAGTGCCGCTCCTTCTGCTGCCGGAGCCATAGTATTTTGAGTTTGTATAGTATTTTACTCCGTTTTCATGGAGTATATAAAGGATCTTTGACATACTTTCGGGATCAAATGTAGTAAATATTTCTTTCCTTCCTATCAAAAACCAAAACAGTCTCCACATTTTTCATCAGCTCCACGGTGATACTGCCTTCAGGGATCAAGGCTCCTATAAATCATTTTCCTGTTCCCTTGTGTATCATAATATATCTAAGCCATCCAAGGCTATCCCCTGACCATTCCTGTCACAGACGGCCATACCAAATCTGGCCTTTTATTCAATATACCTTAAATTTCCAGATATATCAATATACTAATTAAAAAGGCCGCTTAAAAGCGGCCTTCAAAAATCACATCTTAGCGATAGTTTCCATTATGTAGTCTGTGACCTCAGCTCCTGTAGCTCCTGTGTCACGTCCTGTTGTATATATCTTTCTTTCTGTCTGTGTACATATATCAAGGGCTTTTTCAAGTTTGTCAGCCTTATCAGCATATCCGATATGTCTCAGAAGAAGGGCTGAAGCCTTCATCATTGAGCAGGGGTCAGCGTATTTATCTCTTCCCTCTGCCACCATTCTGGGTGCTGAACCATGGATAGCCTCAAACATTGCGTATCTCTTTCCGATGTTTGAGCTGCCGGCTGTACCTACACCGCCCTGGAACTCAGCGGCCTCATCAGTAATGATGTCTCCATAAAGGTTGGGGAGAACTACTACCTGGAAGTCTCTGCGTCTCTTTTCGTCCACGAGTTTAGCTGTCATAATGTCGATATACCAGTCATCGGCTGTTATATCAGGATATTCTTTAGCGATGCTGTAGAATATATCAAGGAATTTTCCATCTGTAGCCTTGATGATGTTTGCCTTTGTTACGGCTGTTACCCTTGTCTTTCCGTTTTTAGCAGCAAAGTCGAAGGCTGCTCTTATGACTCTTTCTGTTCCCTGGGAAGTTGTTACAGTAAAGTCAACAGAAAGATCTTCATCAACAACAGCGCCCTTGCTTCCTACGGCATAGGCACCTTCTGTATTCTCTCTGTAGAATACCCAGTCGATTCCCTGCTCGGGAACTCTTACGGGACGTACATTGGCAAAAAGGTCAAGTTCCTTTCTCATGGCAACATTGGCACTTTCGATATTGGGCCAGGGATCGCCTTTTCTGGGTGTAGTTGTGGGTCCCTTTAATATAACATGGCATTTTTTAAGTTCTGCCATAACGTCATCAGGTATAGCCTGCATACACTCTACTCTATGCTCAATGGTAAGGCCGGGGATATCCCTTATTTCTACCTTTCCTGCAGCTATCTCATCCTTAAGAAGGAACTCAAGCACTCTCTGAGCCTGTGCAGTGATGGCAGGGCCGATTCCGTCTCCGCCTGTAACTCCGATGATAACTTTGTCCAGCTTTGAGTAGTCAACAAAGTCTGCTTCATTTTTCATTCTTTCGACCCTTGCGAGCTGCTCTTCAAGAAGAGCGCCGAACTTTTCTTTTGCTGCTTCAATTTTCTCTCTGTTTGTCATACGCCTATCTCCTTAAATATTTTTCCTGATTTAATCTTACCGCGGTCTCCTTTACTACTGTTTCAAGTTCTCCGTCGGTTATCATCGTGACACGTCCTTCATTATACTGTTCATCTACCCAGTCCTTAACTATTTCAACAAGCTTATCCTTCTTATCTACTACGTCATCACCTTTAAAATTATAAAACGAATTTATCCAGTGGGCAATACCTGATGTGCCTGATGTATTGGAAATAGCTATCTTTACCGGGCGGTCAAGGAATTTCTTGGTGTCGAAAATATTGTATATTTCTTCATTTTTAAGTATTCCATCGGCATGTATACCGGCTCTCGTTACATTGAAGTTCTTTCCTACGAAGGGTGTCATGGGAGGTATTTCATATCCGATTACATCCTCATAGTATCTTGCTATCTCTGTTATTACCTTTGTATCGGCTCCATTAAGGCTTCCTGTAAGCTGGGCATACTCAAATATCATGGCCTCAAGGGGAGTATTTCCTGTTCTTTCGCCTATGCCAAGAAGTGAGCAGTTTACTCCGCTGGCACCATAAAGCCAAGCATATGAAGCATTGTTTACTGCCCTGTAGAAGTCATTATGTCCATGCCATTCGATGAGTTCATGGGGAACTCCGGCATGGTTATGCAGACCATATATTATACCGGGAACACTTCTGGGAAGTACTGCTCCGGGATATGTTATTCCGTATCCAAGGGTATCGCAGGCTCTTATTTTTACGGGAACTCCAGTATCCTCCATAAGGTCCATAAGAGCTGAGGCAAAGGGTATTACAAAGCCATAAAAATCTGCCCTTGTTATGTCCTCAAAGTGGCATCTGGGCCTTACGCCAGTCTCGATACATTCCCTTACCACAGCAAGATAATGGTCGATGGCCTGTCGTCTTGTCATATGCATTTTCTTAAATATGTGGTAGTCAGAACAGCTGACAAGTATTCCTGTCTCCTTAAGTCCGATGTCCTTGACCAGTTCAAAGTCCTTCTTTGATGCCCTTATCCAGCTGGTTATCTCAGGGAATTTATAGCCCTTTTCAAGGCATTTATAAACGGCTTCCCTGTCCTTTTTAGTATAAAGGAAGAACTCACTCATCCTTATTACTCCATTGGGGCCTGAAAGCCTGTGAAGCATATCAAAGAGAGTAGTCATCTGTTCAACTGTATATGGCTCTCTGGACTGCTGTCCGTCTCTGAATGTGGTATCGGTTATCCATATTTCATCGGGCACATCAAGGGGCACCAGACGTCTGTTAAATGCTACCTTAGGTATATCATCATAACTGAAAAAATCTCTGTAAAGATTGGGGTCACTTACTTCCTCAAGAGGGTATTCCTGGGCTATACTCTCAAGGAGGTTTGTTTTTTTGTTAAACTCAAGCATGTTATCCTCCCTGCCGCGTTAATATTGTATCACGCATAAAATTATTTTTATATTTTAAATCGATAAAGTGAAAATTAATGTAATTTTATATCAATGATAGTTCAAAGTCAATCGCAACACATAAAACAGGATAAATATTGTGTTCCAGCACAAAGACATTGACACCTGCCGTCATATCTCCATATGCACTGACATAAAAGCCACGTCCGGCACATATTAATTTAATGATAATATCGAGGAGGAAAATAATGACAAGACGTATGAACAAACCGCTTCCTCATCCCTATGACAGTCTTTTTGAAAACGGAGAGAGCTCTTTTGAAAAAAATGATACTTCACACACTAAAAATATTTCTGCCGCTTCAGATGAGGCCACAGAGACATGTGATAATAAAGCAGCATCAAAAACGGTCAAATATGGTCCTCCGCCTATATGTTTTGCTGCTGTACTTATTATCCTTGAGGTATTATGGAAGATGGATAAATGTGGTCAATAATACATCCACGGCCAAATCTGTAAACACCAGAGATCCCAAAAACATAAGACCAGCATCCAGCAATACCAGAGGACGTCTCTAGCCTGATAAGGACGGAAAATCTTATTTCCCGTCCTTTTTTATGCCTTTTTATATTTTGTCCAGTCTTTCGAGTGACAGGCCCTTAAGTATGGTATAAAATAAAAATACAGCTCCAAACAGATATGACACATAAGGAGGGTCTCCTATGATAAAGAAGCTGATATATATTTGTATCTGCCTGATGATCCTGTGCTCCTGCTCCTCAAGCACTTCTGACAGTAATAAAGATGTGGATGTAATGGATAAAATAAGCTCATCTCCCGCGGTAAAGCTGGAATACAGCGGTGATGATGAAGCCATTTTCATAGACAACAGCCTCACGCAGATACATCAACTCTCATCCTTGAATATCGAGCCGACTGAAGGCATTTTTGAAGGAGACTGGGTGTACCGTTTTACATATGACCCGGAGGAAAAGGTCATAGACGGCCAGGAGACCGTGGCGGTTTTTGGAGAAAATTCCATGGCCATAGATGACGTGATATATGTGCCATCTGATGGTGTTGAATATGGAAGCATACTTGAATGGGCTGCCATGACCTATGATTACTACAGCGGATTATGACCATCTAACGAGTCTGCGTCAATTTCGGTACCAGCCTGAAACCGCCCATACCCGGCGGAAGCCCAATTAAATATGGCAAAACAAAAAGAGCGGAATAATAAATTCTGCTCTTTTTTATGCCTGTTATTTTATATGCTGGCATTATCCCCGCCATATATCTTTTTCCGGCTCCAGACATCACCTTAATTTGGATACCAGTCTTCCCGCTTCCATGACCTTGAGCACCACATCCAGTTTCCTGCCGTTTTCACCTGAGAGCTGGCCTCTGACGGCCCTGAGCATAGCTTCCTGCTGTCCTTCGTCTGACTGCTCCCTTATGCTCTGGCATTGAAGGCTGAGGGCATTGGAGTCAAAGTTCTCATTCATTTCCATAAGCTTCACAGCTAAAAAAAGTGTCTTCTGGTATTCCCTGTCCAAAAACGGTATGGCTGCCTTGACGACCCTGAGGCTCTCACTGCCTTTGTCGTTTTCGGTCAGATCGCTGTTGTTTTCAAAGGCTGTGATTTCTCCCTGGCGCTGGTTTCCTCCAAGCATACCCATGCTTTTTGCCGCAGCTATGGCATTTATTATCCTATCCCCATCGGGCTGCTGTGAGCCGTTTG
>JAHZAW010000034.1:78924-120584 GCA_019423725.1 Clostridiales bacterium | reverse complement strand
TGAATTTATTTTTTCGATATTTCTGAGCATGTCTCCCGCGTTTTTTTCTCCCATAAAATTACTCCCGCCGCTTTTTAATATTTTTATGTCCTTAAAACGCTTTTATTACCTGAAATATTAGATATAAAAAGTATAAAAAAAGGGAACGGATGCCGTTCCCTTAAAACCTACGGTTTTATTTTGCCTCACACATATTGAAGCTGGATGAGCCGCAACCGCATAAGAGGTAAATAAGTATAATGATCCAGAGAGAATCACTGCAGCCGCAGTTATTTCCGTTTGATGAACCATTTCCGCATCCACACATGAGAAGCAGAATAATGATCCACCAAGATTCATTTCCTCCAAAACAACCGCAAGTACCCATTAACAACACTCCTTATAATTTTACATATCTAATCTTATGCGCCTGCCTGGGCAAATAAAACTGATTTTTATATTTTTTTAGTGTACAAGCTGTTTTTTTGTCGCACCCCTGGGCCCTGATTCATACTCTGTATTGATAAAGGGCGGAAGGAGCATTTCATATATGGATAAAGCGAGATGGGCCGTCAACTGCGACTATGCCTTTGACCTTGGGCTCACGGGCAGAGGTGTTGGCATAGCCGTACTTGATACCGGTCTTTCTCCTTCGGAGGATTTTCTGCTGCCTGTAAGCAGGATAGCCGCCTTCAGGGATTTTGTAAACGAAGAGAAAAAATGTTATGACGATAACGGGCACGGCACACATGTGAGCGGTATAGCCTGCTCAAACGGATGGATGTCCCAGGGGAAATACTGCGGCATAGCGCCTGGAGCCCATATAATAGCCGTTAAAATACTTGATAATACAGGCAGGGGGTCCGCAGCCACGGCCCTAAAGGCTGTAAAGTGGATAACCGAGAACCGTGAAAAATACAATATAAAGATAGCCAATATGTCCGTGGGGACCAGTGACAGAAGGATAAATTCAGCACTGTTAAAGGCCATGTACAAAGCCTGGGACAGCGGCATATGTATAATAGCCGCCGATGGGAACGCCGGAAGCGGCAATACATCCATTGCCTCGGCCTCAAAAAGCCGCAGGATAATCACCGTGGGAAGTTTTGAAAACCCTTCCCAGAGCTGTGATGTCACAGCCCCTTCGGTTGATATAACCTCCTGTCTTTCTCCGGATTATTCCTTTGAGTTCCACGGCAGGAGCAGGAAAAAAATAGTTGACGGGAGGTATATCAAAATGAGCGGCACTTCCATGGCTACGCCCATGGTATCTGGAGCCGCCGCCATACTTGCCCAAAAATATCCCGACATCACCCCCGATGAGATAAAAACTGCCCTAATACGATGTTCCGGACAAAACGGGCTCATAGATATAGCACGGCTTGTTTAAGGCTGGTATTTCCATAAAAAATAAATGCGCGGAAAAGCTCCGCGCACCTACATATTTTTGTTTATTTAATTTTCATCTGGAAATAAATTTTATCTGGAAAGCTCCATTATTCCGCTCCATACATCCAGGTCTCCGCCTTCTTGGGGAATAAGTCCAAGACGCCAGATGGATATTCCATCTATTCCGAACATCTCCGCAAGTTTTATCTTGTCTTCGATGCTCCTCTCATCCTCATACCATATTACCTGTTTTTCATTTCCGTCATCATATACTATGTAAGGATTTTTGTATTTATCGGAATATTTTACCTCAGCGCCATTTGCTATCATATCGGCTATTTCCTCATAGGTATATGTTTTTCCAGTGCTGTTTGTAATTTCTCCGTCCACAACGGTCCAGCCTACATTGGACATGCTCATTCCAAGAACGATCTTGCTCTTATCGCTGACGCCTGTATTAGGGTCTGTTATGGTCTTTAAAGCATAGTAAACTTCATCAAATGGAGTTACGGGAGTAGTTGTGAATCCGCTTTCCATAACGTCTGATGTTATGGTCTTTGCATAATAGTCATAGGCCATTACGATGACCTTGTCGCATATATCACCTATGGCCCTGAAGTCATATCCATCAAAATATGCTCCGCTCATCATGGCCGGCTGTACAGCCACATAGAGGCTCTTTCCTATGCCGTTAAGCTGAGTATCCAGCTCCCTTAAAAATGCTGTAAAGTTGTCCCTCATGGCGCTTCCCCTGAGGTTCTCAAAGTCTATGGTAACTCCGCTGTAGGGATTGTATCCAAGCTGTCTGTAGTCCACCGTAAGTTCTTCTATTATGGCGTTTACGGCTGCTGTCCTGTTTTCAGCACTTCCAAGAATTATCTCGGCATCATCAGATTCAGAAGCTGACATATAAACATTCAGATTTGTCTTTACATTGTTAGCCTTAAGATATTCCACGATGTCAGTATAGCCTTCAGGTACGTTCCATTCGTTGTCATTCTGGGTCGTAGTGTTTACTATAACGCCCTCATCATCTGAATATTCCATCCTGCTCCATCCAAAGGATACCGCATCCATCTGTGCGGCCATATCCTTCTGGCTGTAGGATGAGAAAGCGTAAAATCCATGGACAAAGTCAACATATGAATTATATTTGTCATAGCAGCGTATCATCATTGCCGCAGCGTCTTCCCTGAGGGCTGTGCCGTTAGGGTCAAATATGGAGCCGCCCCTTCCGCTTATTATGCCAAAATCATAGGCAAGACTTATGTATCCCTTATTTTCTGTAACATCACTGAATGGAACAGATGTATTATTCAGTTCTTCAGCCAGCTCGCCGTATCCCAGAGCCTTGACGAGCATGACCGCCATTTCTTCCCTGGTTATATTGTCATTGGGTCTGAAATAAGCCCCTGTGGTATCCAGAGCTCCCATGGCTGAGGCTGTCATAACGTCATTGTAATACCACTGTGAAGGGTCCACATCGGTGAAGGCCGTTCCGGAAGCCTGGCTCCAGCCAAACATCCTCACAAGCATGGAAACGAACTGTGCCCTTGTAACATTCTGTCCAAGCCCAAAGGTCCCGTCTCCCATACCGCTCATAAATCCGATTTCTCCTGCCCTCTGTATCTCAGCATATGCCCAGTGGCCAGAGGGCACATCGCTGTACTCTACGGCAAAGGCCGGTACGCTCACGGAGGCCGTCATTACCGCCGCAAGAAAAACCGCTATCTTTTTTCTTATCATTTTGCTCCACTCCCGTCTATAATATATTTTCCATCGTAAAACTTAAAAGTTATTGTATTTTCTCCTGAGATCAAATATATATCATTAGTTTCCTCATCCATATAGTCATCAAGTTTCAATATATCTCCAAAACTCGTCCCAGCCTCGTAGCTGCTGTCAAAAAGCACTCCAGCTGCCACATTTTCTGCCGATATTCCCTCGATGTCATATCCACCAAACATATCCGCCATTACTATGGAACTGCCGTCTGCATGACCGCCATCTATGGAATTATCGCCTATGGTATATGCTTCCATCAATATTCCATCGGGATATGCGGCGCAGTATTTTGATATTATCACCGCCGAAGGCTTACCCTCATATTCAAATAAGAGCAGGATTTGGGGATATACAAAATCCCCGTCACTGATGGTGGTAAAATAATGCTGTTTCCCATCGGTCATCTGAAGAAAAACATATTTATTCCTTACGTTTACATCGGTCACCGATTTATTATAAAGGTCGGCTCCTACATAGATGACCCTGGCTTTCCATTCTCCCGATGTTTTCTCCATAATGAAAACATCGTTTATGCCGCATATTTCAGAAAGTTCCGGTCCCGTTATATCAAAGGCCTCATTTTCTGAGAGATACTTTTTGAGCTCCTCCATGAACTGGGAATTTCTAAAATCATCCTCAACATTTCTGTCCTGGGGCATATTTTCGTAAAAATCTGTCCACAGAGAGCTGAGCGTCTCATCTTCATTATCCACAGTTTCTGCCTTATCCACGGTATTTTGTGCAGAACTTCCACATCCGGCAAGCATCAATGTTAATACGATTAAGGAAATTAACTTTTTATATTTCATGTTCAATTATACCCCTGTCACGCAATATTTCAACAGCGGTTTGAGCCGCCTTTGAGCCGCTGGCCTGGTCATCATCGTTCATATTAAGGGCAAAGAACCATACATTGTCCTCTGTCTCTACAAAACCTATAAACCAGCCATTGACTTCTTTTCCATTTACCATGCCGCTTCCGGTCTTGCCGTAAAATCCCGGTGATATTTCAAGGGAATCCTTTACCGCCTCAACATTTTCATGCCTATAGCCATTTTCATTCAAATACAGGGATTTTAAGGCTTCCACCTGTTCCATTGGGGATACCTTAAGGGAAGATTCCATCCAGAAATCCTTACCTCCGTTCATATCACAGTTTCCGTACCCAAAGGCAGTAAATATATTTTGAAGCTCTTTGCCGCAGCTTTCATTCAGTCGGTCAAAATACCAGTTTACGGAATTTTTCATGGCTGAGTCCAGGTCCTGATCCTTTTCCCATTGTTCAAAGGGATATTTTTCGCCATTCCATAAAATAGTGTTTTCTTCAGGGCTTATGGCACCGCTTTCCAGGGCCGCTAATGCACTGTAAATTTTATAGGTGGAATCCGGTGATACCCTCTTTGACGCTTCTTCGCTGTTATATACACTGAAGCTGTCCGAATTCAGGTCATAGAGCACAAAGCTGCCATTTATGCCATCGAAATATTCCGACAGATCCACTTCCGTAATATTTTTATCAGCCATATCAGCTGTAATGCCAGCTTCGGGACTGCTTTTTTCAATGGCGTTCACCGATACGGCAGGCAGTGCCGAAAGTATGAAACAGGCTGACATAATAAATACCACAGCACTTATGGCCCTCTGTTTTGCCGTTGCTTTTTTGAATTCTGCGGCAGCCTTTACTCTCTTTACTATCTGACTTCTGCTGCCGCCCATTCCTGCGGCGGAGACAAAGTCTCGTTTTTTAGCGAATCTGATTATGGTCATCCCATAGCCGTAACTGTCTCCAGTTTTCTCCATCACCGCCTCATCACAGGCAGTTTCCATATCGGCCTTGAGCCCCTTGAAGGCAGCCCATACAAAGGGATCGAACCAGTAAACTATCTCAAAAAGGCATATGGCGTAATTAATGGCAACATCTCCCCTTTTGTAGTGTATCATCTCGTGCATGAATATATTTTTAAGGTCCCCATCGGGAATGTCTCCCTCAGGGATGATTATGTATGTCCTAAATATCCCAAACACCATGGGAGAGCTTACTTTACCCGTTTTTAGAGTTATCCTGTCCTTTATTCCAAGATCCTTAAGGCATTTGTCAAATACCTGCTGTGTCCTTTCATCAGCCGTCTTTGAGCCTTTTAAAACTTCCGACAGCTTTATTGCTGATACCATAAACACCGACGCAGCCACAGCGGCTCCGGCGGCCCAGAGGGCAAATATTATGAATCCGCCTATATCAGCCGTTTTGTTGACGGCAAAGCTTTCTATTATCACACTTCCGGCATTTACCGCCTGGTATACAGTCCCGGCTTCCGCTGCCAGATGGGATACCGCCGCTGCGTTTTCTCCCTTTGGGACAGCACAGGGAATGAAGGGCAGAAGCAGGATGAGGAAATATAAATATCCCAGCCTGTATTTCCAGGAAGGCGGCATGGCCTTTCCTGAAAAATGCTTAAATACTATGAGAGCCGCCAGCATGGCAGTTACAAGGATGAGGCTGGCGGATATATCCTTTAACATTATCCTCTCCTCCCCTTATCCAGTATCCTTTTCAGCTCCTCGATGTCATCATCCGTAAGTTTTTCGTCGTCAATGAAGTTCAGTACCATGGAATTGAGTGCACCATCATAAAACTTCTTTAAAAATGAGGTGCTCTCTTCCTTTATGTAGTCATCCTCTTCGATCAGAGGGGTATACACAAATACCCTTCCCTTTTTCTCATATCCAAGAACGCCCTTTTTCACAAGCCTTGCCAGAAGGGTCTGGACCGTTTTGGGGCTCCAGTTCCCGCCTTCAAAGAGGTCCACCACCTCATTGGTGCTTATGGGGGCGTTTTTCCATACGGCCTTCATTATCTCATATTCGGCCTCGGAAATCTTAGGCATATCATTCATGGCATCATCTCCTACACTTGTAATAATTAATATTATAAACCTGTTTGGGAGATTGTCAAATTAAAAATTTTTAAGTTGACTTTATATCTTACATATGTAATATTTAAAATACTACACTTGTAATAATTATGAAAGGAGTGTGGCTGATGTCAAAAAGGATAAGGATCATGGGCATTTTATTTACCGCAGCCCTTATATTTCTTCTTATAAAGATAGGATGGATAAAACTGATATATGGTAAAGAATACAGTGACGCCGCCGAGGCCCAGAACATGGTGGACCGGACCATAAGCGCCTCAAGGGGCACAATATATGACTCCGGCGGAAATGTATTGGCGGAAAGCATCCCTGTCTTTGACCTTATATTAGAGCCAAGGACACTGAAAGACGCTGAAGATGAAGTCATTGAAAATACTCTCCAGTCGTTGTCAGATATCACCGGCATATCAAAGGAGGAACTTTACTCATATCTTAGTACCAATGAGGACGGCAGCCTTAAATATGATACCTACTATCTGCCCATAGCCAGGGAGCTGTCCTCCTCTGAGGCTGAAAAAATAGAAAAAATGGGCCTTACGGGTGTGTGGCTGGAGCAAAAGGAAAAGCGGGTATATCCCTTTGGCACAAGCGCCTGCCATATTATAGGATTTAAAAAGGGCTCCAACAGCTTTGGCATTGAAAATTATTATGATACATACCTCAGCGGAAAGGACGGCAGGATAATAAGGCAGTATGAAAACTCAACGGCCCAGACCAAGTATTATGCCCCTGAAAACGGCTGTTCCGTCACATCCACCATAAACACAAATATACAGAAAATAGCCGAGGAAGGCGTTAAAGAAGCCATGGAGGAGTTCCCCTGTGAGACAGCATCCATACTTGTAATGGACCCCAATACCGGCGAGATACTCGCTTCCGCCTCATCAAACACCTATGACCCCAATGAGCCCACCATACCAGTCAGCTTTCCTCTGGAAGAGTTTAAGGCTTTGGACAGTCAAAAACAGGCGGAAATACTTAACGGCACATGGAATAACTTCAATATTTCCAGCACCTTTGAGCCCGGTTCCATATTCAAGCCCATGCTCGTCTGCGGAGCCCTGGACGAAAATATAATAACAACAGAGAACACCTTTAACTGTGTGGGCTACAAGGATGTGGCTGACAGAAGGATACACTGCATAAGACGAAGCGGCCATGGATATGAGACCCTCAAGGATTCCATAGCCAATTCCTGCAACTCCGTGATGATGGAAATAGCCCAGATGGAAGGAGCGGAGATTTTTTATAAATATCAGATGGACTTTGGTTTTGGTTCAAAGACCGGAGTTGACCTGCCCTTTGAGACCGGAGCATCATCACTGGTATACACGTCCGACAAACTGGGACCGGTGGAACTGGCCACCAGCTCCATAGGCCAGTCATTCAACTGCACACCCATACAGGCCCTTACGGCATTCTGTGCCATAGCCAATGGAGGAAAGATAATGAAGCCCTATGTGGTAAGCCGTGTCACTGACGAGAATGGGTATACGGTATATGAAAACAGGCCAACGGTATTAAGGAAGGTGGTATCCGAGGAAACATGCGGGGTCATGAACGAGTATCTTAAGGCCGTTGTGGAAGACGGCACTGGAAAAAAGGCAAAGGTGGAAGGGTATGAGATAGCGGGAAAATCAGGCACAGGTGAACAGGGAGACCGTACCCAGGACAGATACACCATCACATTTATAGGATACTTTCCGGCTGATGACCCTCAGGCCGCCATGCTGGTGGTCATAGACAAGCCCGAGGAATATGCCGACGGTGTCACCACCGCTGCCCCCTGTTTTGGAAACACCGCAAAAAAGATACTGGAATATATGAATATAGAGCCGGACACAGAGCTGTCGGACAAAGCTGCTGAAGGCTCTGTATATACGCCGGACTTTAGCGGTATGACCGTTGATGATGCCATATCCTTGGCAAAAAACCTTGGCACAGCTTATGAGGTCGTTGGAACAGGAGAAATGGTAACTGGGCAGTTTCCAAAGGAGGGAGATATACTTTCCGAAAGTTCCGTGATAATTTTATACAGCTGATTTTGGAGAAATAAAAAAGGAAAGTATAAATACTTTCCTTTTTGTGTTTATGAATCTTTAAGCAGCCTTTACGGCATCATCTTCAAAAAATCTCTTATGCCATATAAGGAACATATATATTGCCCATATCTTTCTGCTGTTGTCGTTTTTGCCGTTTTTATGCTCGTCCAGAAGCTTTACGATCTCATCTGTCTTGAAAAATTCAGCCGCAGCCTTGGATGTAAACGCCTCTTTTACCACATTGTAGTATTTTTCGTCCCTGAGCCATATCCTTATGGGTACAGGGAAGCCAAGTTTCTTCTTTTCAGCTACCATATCAGGCAGATATCTGTGGGCAGCCTGTCTCATGGCATACTTGGTATTTTCCTTTGTGACCTTATATTTAAGGGGCACATGTCTTGCTACCTCAAATACGTCCCTGTCAAGGAAAGGAACCCTTACTTCCAGAGAGTTTGCCATACTCATCTTATCAGCCTTAAGGAGTATGTCTCCTATGAGCCAGAAATGTATGTCTATATACTGCATCTTTGTTGTATCATCAAGGTTTTTGACCTTATCATAATAGGGCTTTGTAAGCTCCATGTGATTATATCTTCCTGAAGGGTTTTTGAGTATCTTCTCCCTATCCTTTTCATTGAAAAGGAAGGCATTTCCGATGAATCTTTCCTCCACGTCTTTGCTGCCCCTGATAAGATAGTTCTTGCCCTTTATTTTAAAGGGTATGGCTGAAGCAGCTGCTCCCAAAAATTTTCTTATGGGTCTGGGAAGTCTTGTGATGGGCCTTAATGAGAAAGGCTCACGGTAAATGTTATAACCGCCAAAGAACTCGTCAGCACCCTCTCCTGAAAGGGCTACCTTTACATGTTCTGCGGCAGTCTTGCTCACAAAGTAAAGGGCTATGGCTGAAGGGTCTGCCAGAGGCTCGTCCATGTGGTACTGAACTTTTGGAAGCGCGTTCCAGTACTCTTCGGTAGTAATGAGCTTGTTATAGTTATCTATCTTTATTTTCTCAGAAAGGGCCTTGGCATAGTCTATCTCATTGTATTTCTCATAGTCAAATCCAACGGTGAATGTCTTGTCTCCCTTAAAGCAGGCTGCCACATAGCTGGAATCAACACCGCTTGAAAGGAATGATCCTACCTCTACATCACTTATTTTATGCTTTTTGATGGAATCCTGCATAACATTATCGATCTTATCCACCAGCTCATTGAGGCCTATGTTTTCATCAGGCTCAAATACCGGCTCCCAGTAACGCTTGATATCAAGTTTTCCATTTTCAAATGTTATACTGTGGGAAGGCATAAGTTTATATATGCCTTTGAAAAATGTCTCGGGAAGTACTGAATACTGGAATGTGAGATAGTTCTCGAGGGCATCCTTATTCATCTCTTTTTTATAGGCGGGGTGTTTAAGTATGCTCTTTATCTCGGAAGCAAATATGAGCTGTCCATCCACCAGCGCATAATAGAAGGGCTTGATGCCAAAAAAGTCTCTGGCTCCAAAAAGTTTCTTCTTTTTGCTGTCCCAGATAACAAAGGCAAACATTCCCCTGATTTTTTTGAGCAGGTCCTCACCATATTCCTCATATCCGTGGATAAGTACTTCCGTATCAGCGTTATTGCTGAAAACATGTCCTTTTCTGATGAGTTCTTCTCTCAGATCCTGATAGTTATATATCTCTCCATTAAAAACGATAACGACATCGCCTGTTTCGTTATACATGGGCTGTGAACCTGAGTCCAGGTCAATGATGCTCAGTCTCCTGAATCCCAGTGCTATATCATCATCTATATGTGTTCCGGCGCTGTCCGGTCCCCTATGGATAATGGCGTCCATCATATTTTTAAGAACGTTCTCTCCCTGGGCCAGATGTCCGGTAAATCCTACAAAACCGCACATAAGCTTTCCTCCTGTGGTGCCTTAAAATATATTCACAACTCTAACACAATTTACCTTTGAAATCAAGTTATCGAACTATTTTAGTATAAACATCTTGACTAAATGGAAAAAAAGAAATATTATATTAAATGTTAGCTAAACTTTATAGATTTAGTTTTAACAAAATGAGTTTTCTTATATCTGTAGAAAACTTGTAATTTTTAAATATGTCCTCGTAGCTCAGCAGGATAGAGCGACCGCCTCCTAAGCGGTAGGTCGGAGGTTCGAATCCTCTCGGGGACGCCAGTTAAAAGCCCAGCATCAGTACATTCAGTGTACTTCAGCCGGGCTTTTATTTTTTGTATTTATCTGTATTTTTAAATTTTCCCACACATTTCCCAAATGTTTCTTTACCTTTCACGATATCATTACGCTATTATTATGGGCACGTCCTTTTTTCTATACTCTTCCGCTGTTTCACCACTTAGACGGTCATCGGTGATTATGGCGCTCACTTCATCAAATCCATAGGCGTGAAACAGGGCCGAGCGGAAAAACTTGGTGGAGTCCGCCAGCAGTATGAGCTGTTTTGATCTTTTGGCCATGGCCTTATGTATGGCTATCTCATCCAGAGTCTGTTCCGCTATGCCTGTATTTATATCTATGCCGCAGGTGGTAAGGAACATTATGTCTATATTTATATTATGAAGTAGTGAATCTGTAAGGTTGGTCACCAGTGCCTTTTCCCTATGGGATACCACACCTCCTGTGACTATCACCGTGAAATCAGGCTTTTTTGAGAGCATAAGCGCGTTTATCATGGAGTTGGTTATTATCGTAAGACTGTCAAACCTCTCCATTAGTATCAGGGTAAGCTCATAGGCTGTAGTTCCTGCGTCCAATGCTATGCATGATTTCTCTTTGATAAATCCACAGGCCTTTCTGGCGATCTGCTGTTTCTGCTCCCTGTTGTTGTTGAGCCTCTTCAAAAAATCATCAGGCAGAGGCAGTGTCGGAAATGCTGCGTCATCTTTTTCAGGTTCCCCTGCTGGGACCGCCCCTCCATGCACTCTTTTTACCAGCCCTTCCCTTTCCAAATACTGCAGGTCTTTTCTTATGGTCTCAAAGGATGTACCGAATTTTTCCTTTAGATCCGATGTATACACTATTCCCTGGCAAAACAGCAGATCCATTATTTTTTTATGCCGTTCATGTAATATCATACTCCGTTTCCTTTCGTAATTTTCTCGTCCGCAACTGTATTTACAAATTTAACCTATCACCAAACACAATAAAATACAAGCAAAAACCAAAGATTTTGCAAACATTTTACAATCTGTTTACCAAACTGCGCTAGAAGAAAAGCCGATTTTTTTATATCCTCTGTTTATAAAAACGAACGCCCTTAAAAACAGGGCATCAGAGAAAGGCAGGTCACTTTATGACGAAGGTATTGCTCAAAAAGTGTGCTGAATATATCTGTGTATTTCTAGCAGTCAGCATATTGATATTTTTTATGATCCACTGGTTCTCCCCCACGGACCCCATATCGGTCATCATCGGCGGAAAGGGAAGCACAGCGGAAATAATCGAAAACGCCAGGGAAAAATTTCATCTCAATGAACCCGTATGGAAACAGTATCTCATATGGATGAGCGGCATACTCCATGGCGACTGGGGAACGAGCTATAAATTCCAGACACCAGTTCTTGAGACCATAGCTTCAAGGGCTCCCATAACAGTGGGCCTTGTGCTTGGAGCATCGGTCATATCTTTGATAGTGTCTATCCCCCTTGGAGTTGCCTGCGCGGTCAAAAATGACAGCATATTTGACAGAGTGGTTTCGGTACTTTCCCTTGTACTGGCGGCTGTACCTCCGTTTTTGTTCAGTATAATCCTTCTGGTAGTCATAGTTTCGATAAACCCTTCCTACCCCATAGCCGGCGGCTACCAGGGTGTAGGCGGATACATAGAAAGGATGGCTGCCCCCTGTATAGCCCTTGCCTGTTCAAAGATGACCATAACCCTTAAGGTCACAAGGCAGGGAATGATAGAACAGATAAGATCACCATATATGATGAATCTCAGGGCAAAGGGTATGCCCCTTGGCACCCAGGTATGGAAACACGGTCTTAAAAACGCCATAATCCCCGTAATCTCCATACTTAGCATACAGATAGGAGCCATGGTAGTTGGAGCGGTGCTGGTGGAAAGCGTATTTTCACTCTCAGGCGTTGGCTCACTGCTCATCGACAGCATAAACGCCAGCGACTACCCCGTTGTACAGGCCATAATAATGATACTTGTACTCATATTTATGATAACATCGGCCATTGCCGATATACTCTGCAGGATCATCGATCCTAGGATAAGGAACAAATAAGAAGGGAGGCAGTTAAAATATGAAATCTAAAAAAAACGAAGGCACCATCTGGACCATACCATTCATCATCTCACTGGCTGTGCTGGTGTTCATCCTTCTTGCTACTATCCTGGCTCCCTATATAGCACCCTGGGACCCGGAATTGCCGGATCTTAAAAACGTACTTGCCTCACCCACGGCTGAACATATCCTGGGCACGGACAAGACAGGAAGGGATATATTTTCAAGGATACTTTTTGGCGGAAGGCTCACCTTGAGCGGAGCATTCGCTGTGGTAGCCATATCCATGGTGATCGGTATACCCCTTGGGCTTTTTGCCGGATATTACGGCGGAAAAATAGACAGAGCCCTTATGATGCTTACAAATATCATCATATCATTCCCTCCCCTGCTCCTGGCCTTCGTGCTCATAGCCATATTTGGAAGGGGCTTCTCAAAGGTAGTCGTAGCCTTAGGAATTATATATGTGCCAATGCTTGCAAGGACCACCCGTTCCGTGGTGCTCACCCAGAAAAGCCGTACATATGTCGAGGCTGCTGAAGCCATGGGATTTGGCACCGGCAGGATACTTTTCAGGCACATACTTCCAAACTGTATGCCAACCATCCTCATACAGGTGACACTGGATATAGGAAATGCCATCCTTGACCTGGCAGCCATGAGCTTCCTTGGTCTTGGTGTGGAGGCACCTCAGTCTGACTGGGGCGCAATGCTTGAGGACGGAAGAGTATATCTCCTCACAAAGCCCCTTCAGGCACTGGCTCCCGGAATAATCATAATAATAACCGTAGTAGCCATTAATGTTTTTGTCGAGGAAATAAGGAAGTACATAAATCCTTCCGAGCGTAAACTGCCATCTTACAGGAAACTGATAAAAAGAGGCATCATACCAAAGGAGGCAGAACAGTGAGCGTACCAGATGAAAAAAACGAAAAAAAGAAGCTTTTAAGTGTAAATGACCTATACACGGATATAATCTCCGCCAGAGGACTTTACCACGCTGTAAGGGGCGTAAGCTTTGACATATATGAAAAGGAGATACTGGGTATCGTTGGAGAAAGCGGCTGCGGCAAATCCATGACAGCCAAATCCATACTCAGGCTCAACGATGAGAAAAAGACATTTTACAGAGGAAACATAAATTACGAAACAAAGGACGGATATAAAAACCTTCTTTCCCTTTCCTCCAAAGATATGGAAGCCCTCAGGGGGATAGATATAGCCATGATATCCCAGAACCCCATGGCAGCCTTTGACCCCCTCTATACCGTAGGCGAGCAGATAGAGGAAATGCTCAGGTTCCATAAAAAAATATCCAAACAGGAGGCCCACCAGCAGGCAGTGGAGCTGATGGAGATGGTAGGCATATTTCCTGGTGAGGAAAGGAGCAGACAGTATCCACACGAATTCAGCGGCGGCATGCTCCAGAGGGCAGCCATAGCAATGATGATATCCTGCGGACCCAGGCTCCTAATAGCTGACGAGCCCACGACAGCACTGGATGTGACCATGCAGGCCCAGATACTCAACATACTTAAAAAGCTCAATAAAGGCTTGGATATGAGCGTTATGATAATAACCCATAACTTCGGTGTCGTAGCTGAGATATGCGACAGGGTATGTGTTATGTACGCAGGACAGATAATAGAGTGCGGCACCGTTGAGGAGATATTTAAAAATCCATCCCATCCCTATACCCGCTCCCTCATAAGGAGCATACCAAAGAGGGGCTCAGACCGCAGCGAGCTTGAAACTATCCCCGGCACTCCTCCCAGGCTCAATCAGGAAATAAAGGGCTGTGCTTTCTGTGACAGATGTGCATACGCAAAGGATACCTGCAAAACTTCCGAGCCCCCTGTAATGGGCGGAGAAAGCCACTGGTATAAATGCAGCTATCCACTTAACGAGGTGATAACAGATGAAAAATGATAACGCCGAAAAAAATCAAATAGATAGAAAAGACGACATACTCCTTGAGGTAAAGGGAGTAAAAAAATATTTCACCACTAAAAGAGGTACAGTAAAAGCCCTCGACGGCGTAGACCTGGCCATAAGACCGGGAGAGCTGGTAAGTAT
This sequence comes from Clostridiales bacterium, assembly GCA_019423725.1. Classification (GTDB taxonomy): domain Bacteria; phylum Bacillota; class Clostridia; order Lachnospirales; family Anaerotignaceae; genus Metalachnospira. The sequence continues at coordinate 106,116 of JAHZAW010000034.1, read as the reverse complement.
AGTTGGAGAGAGCGGCTGCGGAAAGTCCACCCTTTCCAGATGCATCATAGGCATAGAAAAAATAACCGAAGGCGAAATATATTTTGAACATGAAAAAATATCCGGATATGACAGGAAACAGCTGAGGCCTGTGCGCCGTCTGATGCAGATGGTATTTCAAAGCCCCTATGCGGCCTTCCAGCCCAAGCAGACCATAGGTGAAGGTCTCAGGGAAGTTGGAAATTTTTACGGCATAACCGGTGACGAGCTTCAAAAGAGGCTGGATACCCTTCTTGAATATATAAAAATGGATGCTGAACTGCTGGATCATTATCCCGATGAGCTTTCCGGCGGACAGCTTCAGAGGCTGGCCATTGCCAGGGCCCTCATAGTAAAACCGAAACTTCTCATAGCCGATGAACCCGTATCCGCCCTGGATGTGTCGGTACAGGCTCAGATATTGAATATACTTTCAGAAATACAGAAAAAGGAGGATATGGCCGTTTTGTTCATATCCCATGACCTGTCTGTCGTGGAGCATATAAGCGACAGGGTATTTGTTATGTACCTTGGAAGAGCCGTGGAAAGCGGAACAAAGACCGAGCTGTTCAACAATCCCCTTCATCAGTATACAAAAGCGCTTCTGGCTTCAAGACCCAGGGAGACGCCATGGGAGAAGTCCTGCGAGATAAGTCTCAAGGGAGAGCTTCCCAACGCATTAAAGCTTCCGGAAGGATGCCGTTTCTGGCCCAGATGTATGAAATATAAGGATGGGCTTTGCAATAAATACGAACCAAAAACAACAACATCAGGAAACGGACACAGGGTGGCATGTCATCTTGTGGGAACTTTTTAAGAGAACGAAAGGAGTTTACAATGAAAAAGAAGATTTTTGCCCTCCTAATGGAACCGTGGCTGCGTGTGTTGTCATCACCCCCGGCTGCGGAGGAAATGCTTCCTCAGACACCACAGAAGGTACAGACACACAGACACAGGCAAGCAGCATAGCAGACAGGGACACTCTAAACATCGTACTTGCTGACGAGATCGTATCCCTTGACCCTGCATATTCCTACGACAACCTTACGAACCAGGTAGTAAATCAGATAACACAGGGACTGCTTTATTTCGACTATTCAGGACAGCTTCAGAACCAGCTGTGTTCTTCATGGGAGGCAAAGGACGCCACAACATATGTATATGAAATAAGAGATGACGTATGTTTCTCAGACGGTTCACCCATGACGATGGACGACGTTCTTTTCTCATTAAACAGACATATGGATGAAGATGTTGCATCATACCTTGCATGGATGTACGCAAACGTTGACTCAATCGAGCAGACAGGCGACTGGGAGATAACAGTACACTTAAGCGAGCCCGACGCTGCATGGCAGTATGCCTTTGCAACAACAGCCGGCCACATCATCAGCAAAAAATATTATGAAGAACACACTGAAGATTTCGGACAGCCCGGTGTAGGCGTTATCGGAACAGGCCCCTATGTGCTTGACAGCTGGACAACAGGCAGCGAGATCAAACTTAAATACAACGAAAACTACTGGGATAAGGAAAATGTTCCCCAGTTCAAGAACATCGACTTCAAAATAATCACAGACGCCAATACACAGGCAGCTACCCTTGCATCAGGACAGGCTGACTATATGTTCGATCCCCCGACAGAAATGCTTGACACTATCCGTTCAGCTGAAAATATGAATGTTGAAGAAGTAGACGGATGGACAGTACTTTGGATGGCAATGAACTGCCAGAGCGGACCTTTCTCAGATGTTAACGTTCGTAAGGCAGTGGCTTATGCCCTTGATAAGGATTCATTATATGACGGCGTGCTCACAGAAAACGGCAGCTACGCTAAAAACGGTATGCCCTTCTCATCAGCCCTTTACGGTTCAGAGTCAGAATCTTGGACAGCTTATGCAGAAACAGCAGTTGATGAAAAGAACGATCTTGAAAAGGCTAAGGAATATCTTGCAAAATCAGCATATCCCGATGGATTTGACTGCAGTCTCTACATAAACCAGGATTCTATCTACAATTCAATAGCAGTTTATGTACAGTCAGCATTAAACCAGATCGGAATCAATGTTACCATCGAGACAAAGAGCGGCGACGAAATGTCAAATATCCAGTTTGGTTCAACAAGGGATTATGATCTTGCCATCGTAAGATGGACAGCAGACTATCCCGATGTATCAGGACAGCTCTATCCTCTGTTCTACTCAGCAAACATCGCTGAAGGCGGCGGAAACACATCCTGCTACAGCAATCCTGAAGTAGACAAGCTTCTTGAACAGGAAGTAGCATCCATCGATATGAAAGAACGTACAGAATTGATGCAGCAGGCTCTTACGATAATCGCAAACGATACACCTATGATCGCCTTCGACTATCCCTATAAGAGAGTAGCAATGGATAAGCAGCTCACAGGATTTGAGGCAAACGCTTCAATCACATGGAACTTCTTTGTAAAGGATCTTAAAACAGCAGAATAAATTTTGAAAGGAATTAAGGTGGCAGTATGGGTAAGGTAATATTTGTTATGGTAGACGCGCTGGGCTATGAAACAGCGGGAAAAAGAGGAGGATATCTGGAACATCTTACGGAACAGAATCTTGCGGCAAAATATAAGGTAAGGGGCGAGCTCCCCAGTGCATCAAGGCCGATGTATGAGACCCTTATGACAGGTCTTCCGGTATATAAGCACGGAGTTGTTTCAAACTCAGTGAGCAGGCCCAGCAGATGTGACAATTTGTTCTCCATGTGCAAGGAAAACGGGCTCACAACGGCAGCCGCAGCGTTTTTATGGATCTCCGAGCTCTATAATGCCACCTGCCCCTTCAATATATACGAACACCGTATACAGCATGAGGAAGGCGGATCCATAGACAACGGCATATTTTACACGGATTTTGACTATCCTGACAGCCATTTATATGCCGATGGCGAATCTTTAAGAAAGCAGTACAGACCCGACTTTCTTCTTATACATCCCATGGTCAGTGACACCGTGGGACACCGTTTCGGATGTGAGTCAAAGGAATATCAGGAGGCTGCTGACCACAGTCTTCAGCATGTGGCCTACTATCTGGACAGATGGCTCGAAGATGGATACGACGTTATCGTTACAGCCGACCATGGCATAGACGAGCTGGGTATACACGGCGGAAACACTGATATACAGAGGACCGTTCCCTTATATATTTTATCCGGCAGGGTAAAAAAAGGCGATTTTACGGATCATATCATAAGTGATCTGGAGATCGCGCCCCTTGTATGCCGTCTGCTTGGCATAAAGCCCTCAGAAGGCATGCAGAAAGAAATACACATCGAAATGGAGCAGGATAAATAATGTTGGAAAGATTTTCTGAGCAGTACAGACTATTCCTTGACAGAGGAAAGACAGAATTTGAGGCCGTTGAGGAAATATGGGATATGGCCCTTGAAAAGGGATTCATACCCTATGAAAGGGAAAAAACATCCCCTGATTTCAAGCCCGGAAGCAGATACATACAGAACATAAAGGGCAAGGGCCTTGTTATAGCTGTAATTGGGAAACGCCCTGTAAATGAAGGCACAAAAATCGCAGCAGCCCATACGGATGCCCCCAGGCTAGATCTAAAACCCGTACCCATCCAGGAGGATGACGGGCTCGTATACCTCAGGACACACTATTACGGAGGCATAAAAAAATACCAGTGGACCTGCGTTCCTCTGGCCCTCCATGGCAGGGTATGCGATGGATCAGGCAGCATACGAAATATAGTCATCGGTGAGGAAGAAGGAGACACGAGATTTGTCATAACAGATCTTCTCCCCCATCTGGCTGAATCCCAGATGTCAAAGAGCGGAGATATGATTATAAGCGGAGAGCAGCTCAAACTCCTCTGCGGCACAGCCTTTGAGCGAGGCATGGGAGAAGCAAAGACCGACAGCATACTAAAGGACAGATTTGACATAAGTTCCGCTGATCTTAAAATATCGGAATTTGAGGCGGTTCCCGCATGGAAGGCTTCAGATGCGGGCCTTGACAGATCATTTACAGCGGCCTACGGCCAGGATGACAGGGTATGCGTATTTGCAGCCGTAAGGGCCATACTTGATATGGATGAGACACCGGAGTACACCTCCCTGGTCATGCTCTCCGACCAGGAGGAAGTCGGTTCGGAAAACGGAGCTGGCCTTTATTCAAATGCATTCCTTGAGATGCTTTATGATATGGCTGAATGCCAAAGCACCGACCTTTACCGTGTGTTTGCGGCCTCTGAATGTCTTTCAGCCGACACCATATGCGCCCACGACCCCCTCTATCCTGAAGCCACCGACAGCCAGGATACAGCCTGCCTTGGCAGAGGCCTTGCCCTGGTGAGATATACGGGCAGGGGCGGAAAAAAGGGAAATAACTCGGCTGACACCAGACTTATGACAAAGGTTTCCCGTATATTCGACAAAAACCATGTAAAGTGGCAGTGCGGAGAAATGGGAGTATGTGACGCCGGCGGCGGCACCACCGTTGCCAAGTGTATGGCAAGGTGGGGAGCGGACGTTCTTGACATCGGCTGTCCCCTGTTATCCATGCACAGTCCCCTTGAAATAACCTCAAAATCAGATCTTTATAACCTCTACCTGGGTATTGGAGCATTTTTTAAGGATACCCTCCCTTCCTGGCAGAGCAGACTTGATAAATAAACGTATTTTCAATTCATTTTCAATACTCCATATAAGCCCGGAGGGACTATTCCCTCCGGGCCTTTTTCTATTATATATTCCATTTTCACCAGCTATGGTATTACCCACTCACCATTTACTTCTTTTCTTCACCTTCCATCACCAGCTGTCATCCTCCGGCTTTTCCGTCTTTTTTTGTTTTTTGTGATTTTATCCCTGCTCACCTATGCGGTCATATATCTCTATGGCGTCCAATATGTGATACTGTTCTGTCTGATGGTCCCCTGCCGCACCGGCGGTGACCAGTATATACTCCCTTCCGTTTACCTCTCCAAGGCTGGCAAGACAAAGTCCGGCTTCTTCCGTATATCCGCTCTTTCCTCCCAGTATTTCACCGTTTTTGATTTCACTGCCCTCTAAATTTGAAAGCACAGTGCTGTAAAATGTAAATCCGTCGGGATGTTCATCGGTGGGGAATGTACTGTAACGGCTGCTGGTAAATATCTGCCTGAAATCATCATCCTGGAGGGCATATCTTAAAAGCACAGCCATATCCCTTACGGTGGAATAATGGTCTGGGTCCTGTAGTCCTGTGGTATTTACAAAGTGGGTATCATTCATCCCCAGTTCTTCGGCCTTCCCGTTCATCATATTTACAAAGGCATCCTCTGACCCGGCTATATCCTCGGCCGCCGCCAGACAGCATTCCGCTCCCGATGGCAGGAGCATACCATATAAAAGCTCCCTTATGCTCGCCCTCTCTCCCGGCTGGAATCCGGCCATGGATGCGTTCTGGGCATAAAGCGGGCCGAATATATCATCGGGCATTATTATTTCCCTGTCCAGATCAGAAGTATTTTCAATGGTCACCAGGGCCGTCATTATCTTTGTCATCGATGCCGGATATATCCTCTCCGTGCTGTTGAGGGAAGCTATGTTCTCTCCTGTTTTTTCGTCTAAAAGCACCGCATAGGGACTATATATGCCGTCCAGACTTACGGTTATGCTCTTTTCCTCCTGTTCTCCGCCAAGGTCTGCCGCTCCAGTGTCATGATCGTCAAATATTTCCTCAGCCGCCCTTTTTATGCTGGCTGTATCCAATTCTATGCCGCATAAATATGGCCAAAGCACCTTTGCTCCAAAAAACATCATCATTATAAATACAGCGGAAACAAATATATTTTTTATCCTTTTCCTTCTTTTCCTGCGCTTTTTTACCCTGTTTATCCTATTTATTTTATTTATCCTATTTATTCTTTCTGCCTTTGTCCTTCTGTACCGGTCATCCTCTGTGTCTCTTCTCAATGTCCTCACGCCTTTCTCTCCATAAAACAGCCATATAAAAACAGCTCCTGTTCATTATTTTAATTAACAGGAGCTGTCATAACTTTAATATTAAATTGATTAAATTTTAAGAAAACCTTACGGACATATTTTTACTTATCCCTCTTTGGCAGGGACACACAGAATGTGGTCGTTTCGTTTTCGCTCTCGGCCCATATGCTGCCCCCATGGAGCTCCACTATCTCCCTGGCTATGGCAAGCCCCAGGCCTGCTCCGCCGGTATTCGTCCTCCTGGCATCATCCAGACGGAAAAACTTTTCAAATATAGACTTCAACTTTGTTGGCGGTATGGTCTTGCCCTGGTTCATCATATATATTTTTACACTGTCTTCATCCTCTTTGGCGCTTATTTTTATGGATGTGTCCGGGTAGCTGTAGGCTATGGCGTTTTTAAGTATGTTATTGAATACCCTGGCCAGTTTGTCAGCATCTCCATATACCTGCATATTTTCATCAACATCCAGCTCCACCCTGTTTCCATGGGCCTGTAACAGCGGATAAAACTCATCCGTCAGCTGCATGAGCATATAGTACAGGTCTATAGTCTCCTTCTCAAGCTCAATATGCTGTAGATTATAACGGGTTATATCAAAAAACTCATTGATAAGGCTCTCCAGCCTCTTGGCCTTATCCAGGGTTATATGGACATACTTTTCCCTCTGTTTTTCAGGCATGTCCGGCACCTCGTCCAGCAGGCTCATATATCCTATGACCGATGTCAGGGGAGTTTTCAGGTCATGGGCTAAATAGGTTATGAGATCATTTTTCCTGGCGGCCTCATCCCTCAAAGCCTGCTCGTGATGCTGCATGGCAGACTTTATCTCCACCATCTGGGCGGATATTTCTGCATACTCCTTGGGAAATATCTCAGATACGTCCCTGTCACAGGCTATATATTCGTGTATGTCCCTGCTTATATCCGATACCGTCTCACGGTTCTTTGTCCTGGCCTTAATATGGGATACCACATATACCACGGCCGTATCAACGATGATGATAAATACCGTTGCCTGCACGAACAGCACTTTAAGCTTGAACCAGGACGGCTCCCACATAAGCAGCGTTTCACCATTCATGCCAGTGGTGTACCTCTCAACCATATAGTTTTCCGTGAACCAGTCCAAAAGCACCCCATTGAAACTGTTATCCGCAATGAAACATATTAGCTGCCATATAATAAATACGATCAAACATATGATGATAGGTTTTAAATATTTTTTCTTCTCAGCCTTCAATTTTATAACCACACCCCCAGACCGTCTTTATGTATTTGGGATCTTCAAAGGAATCTTTCATTTTCTCTCTCAGGTGGCGGATATGGACCGTTATGGTATTGTTGCTCTTATTGTAGTATTCATCGCCCCATACCTGATGGAACAGGTCTTCGGCACTTACCACGTTTCCTTTATTTTTGCATAGTATCTGCAAAATGGCAAATTCAGTGGGCGTAAGGGACAGGGGCTTTTCATTCAAAGTACATTCATGGGTCCTGATGTTGAGTACCAGTGCCCCATGTATCAATATGTCCTTATCCTCCTCACTGCCGTTATATTTTTTATACCTTCTCAGCTGTGCCTTGACCCTTGCCACCAGTTCCAGTGGGAAAAATGGCTTTGTTATATAGTCATCCGCACCTATGGTAAGGCCCATTATCCTGTCTATCTCCTCACCCTTTGCCGTCAGCATTATAACGGGATAATTATATTTTTCCCTTATCTTTTTACATATCTCAAGGCCGTTTATATCCGGAAGCATCACATCCAGAACAGCCAGGTCCAGTTCCTCTTTTTCTATACATTTAAGCGCCTCAACGGCATTATAAAACTTATATACCTCATACCCCTCGGTTTTTAAATAAAGTTCCACGAGGTCAGCTATCTCAGCTTCATCATCGACAACAAGGATTTTTTCCTGCATGATGCTCCTCCTAGATATTTCTCTGCAGTTTAAAGCTTAGCAGATAATCCTCCGCCTTTCAGCAACTTATTCATAAGAAAATATTAAGAATTTCCTAAGAAAATTTATTTTACATGGGAAATTCCTATTTTATGGCATAAAAAAAGATGCCGGCGCATCTGCGCCGGCACCTTAATGTCCGTTACATAATATCGATATTTGTGCTTCCGGGAAGCTGTTTATAATCAGCCTTGGGCATTGAAATTCTCAGGATGCCGTCTTCATATTTAGCTGATATATCAGCGGGTTTGATATCGCCCACATAGAATGAACGGCTGCAGGAACCTGAATAACGCTCCTGACGGATGTATCTGCCGTTTTTGTTTTCTTCTTTCTTATCCAGTCCCTTCTCAGCACTGATGGTCAAATAACCGTCCTTAAGATCAACTTTGATCTCGTTTTTGCTGAATCCGGGAAGGTCAACATCAATCTCATAGGTATTGTCTGTTTCCCTGATATCTGTTTTCATAAGGTTTTTAGCATGTTTGCCATATATGGGATTGTGTCCGCCAAAGCTGGGGATCATATCAAAATCGTTGTTAAAGAAATCATCAAATAAGTTTTCGCCAAAAATTCTAGGTAACATAAGTCATTCCTCCATTCGTTATACATATCTTATGCCCCTGTGAGGGATCTCTTTCTATCTTTTCATATTTTTTATGTTTATCTCTTTTGAGCTCCTCTCTTTTGGAACAATTATGTTATAACACTATTTGTTAGCACTGTCAACAGGTGAGTGCTAATATTTACATAACAAATACATTTCGTTAACAATTTGTTCATATTTGACCTGCCTGTTTTTATAAAAATTAAAGACCGTACCGGAAAAAGCCCGAAATTCCGGCCTTTTTAAGCCTGCTTAAAATAAATATCATTTTCAAAAAATTATATGAAAATTCCGTTTTATTTTTTTACACTCTCTATGAATTTGTCTATATGACCCCTAAAACCCCAGCTGCAGGGTATCACAAAGGGGCATTTTATGGTCCAATTAAATGGATATTGCCCAAATGTGTGGTTGTATTTCAGGCCATATATCCAGGGTAATGAACCTTTTCCCTTCTGCTGACAGCTGTTTAATACCTTTATGTCGATCTTTATATTATATGTACTTTCTCCTGCCGTTTTTTCCATAAGCAAAACATAAACTATAAGTTTCTATAGTGTTATATATTTTACAGTTTCGTGTCTGAACTTTTAGAGTTATAATTTAACTTGATAAATATAGATCACAGCTGGCTGCAGCCAGCCTGACTTTGATGACCCATATAAAAACAGCAGGCCTTTTGAGCTTCAGCAGTATTCGATCAATATAAGGAGGTATTATACCAGTGGGATTTTTAGGTGAAGATATTAAAAAACTCGGTTTTGGACTTATGAGGCTGCCTCAGAAGGACGGAGCCATAGATGTGGAAGAGACAAAAAAGATGGTAGACCTGTTTCTCGAGGCTGGATTCACATACTTTGATACAGCCTGGGCCTATGGGGGGAGCGAAGACGCCATACGCCAGGCTCTTGTGGAAAGATACCCCAGGGAAAGCTATCAGCTGGCCACAAAAAACGCTGCCTGGGTCAACTGCAAAACCAAGGAAGATGCCCAGTCACAGTTTGATGTGTCCCTTAAGCAGACAGGAGCCGGATATTTTGACTTTTATCTCCTTCACAATTTAGGAGAGAACCGCACCCATTATTTTGATGATTTCGATATATGGGAATTTGTAAAGGAAAAGAAGGCTGAGGGCCTCATAAAGCATATCGGTTTTTCATTCCATTCCACACCCGAGGAACTGGAGGAAATACTCAAAAAGCATCCCGAAGCTGAATTCGTACAGCTCCAGATAAACTATGCTGACTGGGATTATCCTGCAGTACAGTCCCGTCTGTGCTATGAGGTGGCAAGAAAATATAACAAGCCAATAATAATCATGGAGCCGGTCAAGGGCGGCATGCTCGCTACTCCTCCGGAATCCGTTAAAAATATACTCCTTTCAGCCGAACCTGAAATGTCCGTGGCTTCCTGGGCCGTACGTTTTGCCGCTGGCCTGGATGGTATAATCACTGTACTTTCCGGTATGAGCAGTGTAGAACAGATGAAGGACAACATCTCCTATATGAAGGACTTTACCGGCCTTACGGATAAGGAAAAGGAAGTTATCAAGGCTGCCCAGAAGGAGCTCAGCGGAATCCCCCTTATCCCCTGCACCACCTGCAACTACTGTGCCAAGGTATGCCCCAAAAATATAGGCATTTCCGGTACATTTACAGCGGTCAATTACTATACTCTTTATAACAATTTTGCAGCAGCTGCCCATTATGAGGATTTCTATGTAAAGGGCTACGGCCAGGGCAGAGCAGGCGACTGCATAAAGTGCGGAAAATGCGAGGAGGCCTGTCCTCAGCACATATCCATAAGACAGGAACTTGAAAGGGCTGCAAAGCTGTTTAAATAATACTTGCATATCCAATAATATAAAGGACAGGATGATTCCTGTCCTTTTTGAACGTCACCCATTGAGCACAAGGTTTATATAATATTTATCGATAAATATTTATTGATTTTCGATATATTATATATTAAAATCATATATAATATATGTGAGGTGATATTATGAGGAACAAAACTATAATGTTTCTGCGGCTTGCCATAATACTGGTGTCTGCCGTGATCTTTGTGATATGTGCATTTATGTTTTATTATGTTTTGAATAATCCTGTAAATCCTAAGTACGCTGCATCGCTCTACCCCATAATAACAGGGCTGTTCCTAACGACCATACCATTTTATACGGCATTATATAAGGCAATGAAGCTTCTGGGATATATCGATAAAAACCAGGCATTCACATCAACTTCTGTCAGGTCAGTAAAAAATATAAAGATATGCGCCGGATGCATAAGTATTTTATATATGTTCATGATGCCATTCATATTCATACTGGCGGATACGGATGATGCCCCGGGAGCAGTACTTATGGGCCTTGTACCCATATTCATATCAGCGGTCATCTGTGTTGGTGCCTATGTATTTCAAAAGCTCCTTCAGCAGGCAGTTGATATTAAAAATGAAAATGACCTGACCATATGAGGTGAATAAAAATGTCGGTAATAGTAAATATAGATGTTCTTCTGGCTCAAAGGAAAATGACCCTTACGGAATTATCCGAAAAGGTCGGCATAACCATGGCCCATCTTTCCATACTTAAAAACGGCAGAGCGAAAGCCATACGGTTTTCAACACTGGATGCCCTCTGCCGTGCCCTGGAATGTCAGCCGGGCGACATACTGGAATATAAAGAATAACTTAAAAAAAGGTCTATATAGACCTTTTTTATTTGATTTCTCCCATGGACTTTATCCTGTCCTGTTCAGTTATTTTTCTTATGACCCTGCATGGATTTCCGGCTGCTATGACACCCGATGGTATATCCTTTACCACCACGCTGCCGGCACCTATGATGCTGCCCTTTCCGATGGTGACTCCTCCGCATACAGTGGCGTTTGCTCCTATCCATACATCATCTTCTAATGTTATTGGTTTTGATGTGCCTATGCCCTGGGCCCTCTGTTCCGGAAGTATGGCATGTCCTGAACAGGCAAGGCATACACCGGGAGCTATATAGGCATTGGCTCCGATATTTATGGGTGATGTATCCAGAAATACGCAGTTATAGTTTATGACCGCCAGGCCATGGGTGTGGATATTGAACCCATAGTCGCATCTGAATGAAGGCTCTATGAATGTCAGGGGATGGCAGGTGCCAAAAAGCTCCTTTAATATGCTGCTTCGTTTTTCCCCATCGGATGGTCCTGTCAGGTTGTATTCTCTGCAAAGCTCCTTTGCCTTTATCTGAAGGTTTGAGGGCATATCCGTATGCATTGAGCAGTATCCTGTATTTTTTCTCATTATTTCATTGAAATCCATAAAAATTACCTCTGTTTTTTATTTTTACCCATTGTAACATATATTTTTTTATTTTTCAGCCCTTCAATCGCGGATGTCTGACTATGGTTAATATTATAAACTGTGCTTAAATCAATACATTTCCTTTTTATAGACAAATAATTTTTAACAATTATCACAATCAAAAAAATATATTGTATATATTTCCATACAAAACATACCAAATTATCACTTTTAACAAGAATTTATTACATATATACAATAAAATACTTCCATAACGCCGATTATCATTGGATTTCAGGACAAAATATGCTATAATACAACGGCAACAAAAGAATTGAATAGGAGGATTTTTATTATGAGTCAGAAGCAATGGGCAAGCCGTGTAGGCTTTCTCCTGGCTGCTGCGGGTTCTGCCATAGGACTGGGAAACCTGTGGAAATTTCCGTATCTGATGGGCCGTAACGGAGGCTTTACATTCCTTATAACCTATCTGATATTCGTACTTATTTTAGGTATACCCGTAATGATGCTTGAAATGAGCCTCGGCCGCTATACAGGAAGAGACCCCGTACAGAGTTACAAAATCGTTCATCCCAAGGCAAAAATCGTTGGTATATTCGGTGTCCTGGCACCTTTTATCATCCTCAGCTACTACAGCGTTATCGGCGGCTGGATAATCAAATATATCATCAGCTACATCACCACTTTCTCGGCGCCTGCTGATTTCGCTACTTTTATCGCAAGTCCTGAGACTGTTGTATGGCATCTTATTTTTATGATAATGACAATAGCCATCTGCTTTATGGGCGTAAGCGGAATAGAAAAAGCCAGCAAATTTATGATGCCTGCTCTTTTTGTTCTTCTTATCGTTGTAGTTATTCGTTCAATTACCCTTGATGGAGCATCTGAAGGTTTAAGATTCATATTTGAGCCCAAGGGAGGATTTACTCTCTCAAGCATCAACGCGGCTCTCGGACAGGTATTCTATTCCCTCAGCCTCTGTATGGGAATCACCATTACCTACGGAAGCTATCTCTCCAAAAAGGAAAACATAGAAAAAAGCTGCGGCATTGTAGCCGGTATGGATACAGCCCTTGCTCTCCTTGCCGGAGTTGCTATTTTCCCCGCTGTATTCGTGTTCGGTCTTGAACCCGGACAGGGCCCCGGACTTATTTTCGGAACACTGCCTAAGGTATTTGATTCAATGATCGGCGGTCCGGTATTTGCCATAGCATTCTTTGTTCTTGTATTCTTTGCGGCGATCACCAGCGCAATCGCTCTTCTTGAGGTAGTTGTATCATTCACCATAGACTCATGGGGATGGGAACGTAAAAAATCAGTTATAATTGTTGGTATCGTTGAGTTCCTTCTTGGTATACCCAGTGCCCTTTCCTTTGGTGTTCTGGGAGACGTCACCATACTCAACTACTCAGTATTCGATTTCACCGGAATGTTAACCGACAACATCCTTCTTCCCATCGGCGGAATACTTATGTGTATATTCGTAGCTTGGAAGTTCGATATCAATAAGCTTGCCGATGAAATAGAACAGGGAAGCAGCGGATTTAAAATAAGGAAATTATGGATAGGCTGTATCAAATATATAGCTCCTGTACTTCTTATAATCGTTACTGTTTCAGGTTTCTTAAGTATATATACTACTGTAAGCGCATAAAACAGCGGTCATATAAAAGGACATCATAAACTGATGTCCTTTTTATTTTGCCTTCGCACCTATTTATTAAAAATCATGGGTAATTCCTACGATTTAGTTAACAATTTTATACATTTCTCACATTCTATGGACACCCACTCTAAAAAGTAATATATTTATGGCATATAGGGAGGTGATATTATGAAAAAAATATTGAGGGACATTCTCGCCCTGTTCATAATACTTCTTATGTGTATCACGCCATTATTTCCATCATACGCCAATGATATAAGCGGAGGTATATACTGCCCTGTCCTTACATACCATCGCCTGACCACCGATCCTTCCCAGGTCACTGACTGGACGGTCACAGCCGAAAGGTTTGAAAAGGATATTAAGACACTTCTTGATAAGGGATATACCCCCATATTTTCCTCCGATCTCATAAGGAGTGACAAAGTCATCGGGCTAATACCGGAAAAGCCTGTAATAATCCAGTTTGATGACGGATATTCTTCAGTATACGATCTTGCCTTTCCCATACTTAAAAAGTATAACGTAAAGGCTGAGGTATATATCATAACTGACTATACCTTTGAAAAGCCCACGGAAAACAAGGGAAATACATTTTTAGGCTGGGAACAGCTCTCTCAGATGGAAGCCTCAGGCCTGGTAAAGACCGGGCTCCATGGCAAAAACCATCTGCCTGTAACAGAACTTGGCTCAAATGAAGTACTAAAGTCGGATTTCAATGCCGCCTGGAACACCATAGACAGCCGCCTTGGCAGCCATAAACACTGCTATGTATATCCCCGAGGAACATTCACTAAAGATACCATGGATATGCTGAGCAAAAACGGTGCCGCCGTACAGTTCGTATGGATATGGGATATGAAGCCCTCATATATGGGAAAAGCTATCGGACGTGTGAACGTCAGCGGTAACGGCGATATACTAAAGGCCCTGGATACATATAAACATTTTTATGATCTCAGATGTAAAAGCTGATATATTAAAAGGCACCCAAAAAGGGTGCCTTTTTATTTTCATCCCCATTCTTCACCCATTTATCCACCATAATCTGTTGACACAAAAAAATATTGATGTTAGACTGAATATGCATCACGGATGCTTCGTTTTATACATTACCGCCAACAAGTGTATGACTTGCTGGCGTTTTTTATAGTAAGGGGGATATTCATGCAGCAGGACACATTCCTTGAAGGGCGTATACTTCCGCCTCTTATAAAATTTTCACTTCCGCTTATGCTCTCACTTATATTACAGGCTCTTTATGGCGGCGTAGACCTGGCGGTGGTGGGAAAGTTTTCCGAGACTTCCAGCGTTTCAGCCGTAGCCACCGGAAGCCAGGTAATGCAGACGGCCACAGTCATAGTAACGGGCCTTACTATGGGTGTTACTGTCCTTTTAGGCCAGGCAACGGGTGCCGGTGACAAAAAACGTGCCGAGGGCGTAGCAGCCGGGCAGATAAAACTTTTCACCTTTGCCGCTGTCTTGCTTACGGCTGTTATGGAGCTCTTCGCCAGGAGATCGGCCATCATCATGAACGTTCCTTCGGAGGCTTTGGAAGAAACGGTCAAATATATCCAGATATGTTCCGGCGGCATGGTGTTCATAACCGCCTATAATGCCATCAGCGGTGTTTTCAGGGGCATAGGAAACTCCAGATCACCCTTTATATTCGTCTCCATCGCCTGTGTGGCAAATATAATCGGAGACCTTATACTTGTAGGTGTATTTGATATGGGGGCTTCTGGGGCCGCTTACGCCACCGTTATGGCCCAGGCTGTGAGTGTCGCCTTCTCAGCCTTTTATATAAGACGTATCGGCCTGCCATTCTCCCTTACCTCAGATGGATTCAAACAAAGGGGTACCGTTAAGGCCATAGTAAAAATAGGCGCACCCATAGCCCTTCAGGATTTCCTTGTGGGCATATCATTCCTTATAATAACAAGCATAATAAATACCCTGGGTCTTACGGCTTCGGCCAGTGTGGGCGTATCTGAGAAAATATACGCATTCCTCTCCATAGTCCCCATGGCTTTCATGTCGGCCCTTTCAGCCTTTGTGGCGCAAAACATAGGTGCAGGAAATCCGAAACGTGCGGTACAGTCCCTTTTTATCGCCCAGAGGATATCCTTCTGTTTTGGCGTGGCCATGTTCATAGGCACATTTTTCTTTGGTGCGGAGATGACCTCCCTGTTCGCCGACGATCCTGCAGTCATAGAAACCACAGCCCAGTATCTTAAGGGCTGCTCCTTTGAGTATCTTATAATAACCCTGGCCTTTTGTATGCTTGGATATTTCAACGGCATAGGAAAGACGACCTTTGTAATGTTCCAGGGGCTTCTGTCGTCATTTCTTGTAAGGATACCCCTTTCATATATGCTAAGCAGGATGCCTGGCACTTCCATGGCTCTTATAAGCATAGCAGTTCCCATTTCTGCCCTTACAGAACTTGTGCTCAGTATCATATATTTCATATATCTTAGAAAAAAGGGAATTTCAGCATAAAAAAAGCACCGGGTGGCCGGTGCTTTCTATTTATCAATCGTTTTCAAACAGTGGTGTTGAGAAGTATCTCTCAGCTGTGTCAGGAAGGATAGTAACAACTGTCTTTCCCTTTCCAAGCTTCTTTGCCAGCTTGAGAGCTGCGGCAACATTCGTTCCGCTGGATATTCCACACATAAGTCCCTCAAGTTTAGCCAGTTCCTTGGATGTCCTGATGGCTTCCTCATCGGTTATTATGCATATATCCTCATATATCTGTCTGTTGAGTATTGGAGGGATGACTCCATCGCCAATACCCATCTGCAAATGTGTTCCTATGGAACCGCCTGAAAGTATGGCTGCATTCTCAGGTTCAACGGCCCAGATGGTTATATCGGGATATTTTTCCTTGAGCACTTCGCCTATGCCTGTAATTGTGCCGCCGGTGCCTATGCCTGAACAGAAACCGTCTATCTGGCATCCTGCCTGCTCGATTATCTCAAGGGCAGTATGGTCCTTGTGCACAAGGGGGTTTGCCTTATTTTCAAACTGCTGGGGAACAAATACGTTTTTGTCCTCCTTTGCCATCCTTAAGGCCGTCTGAAGGCATTCCTCTATGCAGGCTCCTATATCTCCCGCGTCATGGATGAGTATTACCTCAGCGCCATAATGGTTTACGAGCTTTCTTCTTTCCTCACTTACGGAGTCAGGCATGATTATCTTTGTTTTATAGCCCCTTACTGCTCCGATAAGTGCAAGGCCTATGCCCTGGTTGCCGCTGGTTGGCTCTACGATAATGGTCTTATCCTTATCGATAAGCCCCTTTCTTTCCGCGTCCTCGATCATATTGAGGGCTGTACGGGTCTTGATGGAACCGCCTACGTTAAGTCCCTCAAACTTCACCAGTACCTGTGCAACTTCCGGGTCTGCCATCCTGTTAAGTCTTATAAGCGGTGTATTTCCTACCGCCTCAAGAACATTGTTATAAATCATCTCAAAAACCCTTTCTAACAATGAAATTATTTTCATTAATTGATTATGTAATCTATTATATCAAATACATGGAATAAAATAAATAGGTTTATCAAAAAAAGCATACCTTAACGGTATGCTTTTTAAATTATATGTTATTTAGCCATTTAATTTTCTTTATAAATCACAAAAACTCATCAATTTTTTTAGCCAGCATATTTCTATCCCATAAGATAACATCATTTGCTCTTGCCAATTTTTTAGCAGATTCAGTAAAATAGCTGTTTGTCACCACCATTACAGCATCACAGTCATAAAAGCTTTTTCCAGCCACAGCCTCCTGTATGGCTGAATTGCCTACATTATTTGAATAACATTTCGCCTGTATTCCGACTTTTCTGCCATTCTTTTTCCCGATGATATCTATCCCCTGATCGTTTGTCTTTTTAGTCACTTCAGCAGAATAGCCCATTTTCTCAAACAGCTTAGATAAAAATTCTTCAAACATGTACCCATCCATAAGGTCTATTTCATCTATAGTATACTTCTTCCTATCTATTGCCTTCCTGCCTCTAAGCATATCTTTTATTAAATTGCTGCTTTTATTTTTCTCTGCTTCTTCTATCTCATCAACAACCGCTTCATATGCATCAATAATCGTGTCATATCCTTCAAACAGGCCCAATGAAATCAACTTGCAAACCAATGCTATTATAAATTTATCATCATAATCAAAATCTGATATCTCCACCAAATTTTTTATATATTGGCAGTAATCATCAGCTTTAAAACTTATATCATTTTTACCAAATTCATTAATAATATATTTATCATACTCACTGGCAAAATGATCTATATAGGCTCTCATGAAAGCTTCAAAAGCAGCATGTCCAAGTGTTGCTTCCGGCTCGTCTATTTCTTCTTCAAGGATCTCAGCCATATTTTGAATAAGGTTATCCATAATGCACACTGAGTCTATACCAATATACTCTTTTATATTTTCTATGTCTCCAAAGTCTTCGCTCTTATAAAAACAGGTATGCTCATAGTATAAAAATTTTATTGACTCCAAATCCAGTAGCGTATATTCGGCACAGAGCGCCACAGCATTATGTGCCAGTTCCTGCAACTCCTTTGTATTTATACTAAAAGTTACTATTTTATCATGCAGCAGTCTATTGTATTCGTCATAGTACTCATCTATTTTAATTTTACATACCTCATTAATTCCGAACATTAATAAATCATCTTTAGAATCCCATGACAGAACACTAAAAATATATCTTGGCTTTACACTATAGGTATTTCTATACATCATTATCCTAATGTACTCACCATAATTAAATTTTATTAATTCATCATAACTTTCTTCAAAATAGGCATCCTGATTGAGTAATAGTTCAAAGTTTATATCTTCTTTACAGGTTTTTGGCTTGTTTATTTTTTTCTTTTTTAAAACTCTGTTCTGATCCAATATTATATCACACTGTGGTATAGTACTCTTAAACATCGCATTTTCAATGCATTCTCCAATAAAATAAATGTCTCTTAAACTAAGGTATTTATCCATTTCAACTCTAAATTGTCTATTCTTAATTTCCTCATTATCCTGGTCAGGATCGCTATTACTTATGTCTAAATTTTTAACCGAAAATATATTTCTTACCCCAAGTTTTTTTAAAAGCCCCATTATAACCACCTTAATTTTACTCATATTGCCAAATCGTTACAGTTAACAGTATAAAACTTTTTAAAAATACGGTCAATATTCCATCATTTGTAAAAGGATTGTGGATTTTTTATAATAAAAAACCGTACACATAGATTTATGTGTACGGCTAATCTGATTTTTATTCCAGCATTTCCTTCATCTTGTCCTTCAATGTTTTTTTAGGTTTTTCCCCTCCGGGAAGTTCAACGACAAGATCGGGATTGTTCCAGTTATGGAGCATCATCTTTTGTTTCTCCGTAAGGTTAGTGGGTATGCTTACCTTAAGAGTGACTATCTGGTTTCCTTTTATCTTTTCATTTCTGAGGCTTGGAACACCACAGTTTTTAAGGGTTATTACAGTATTGGGCTGTGTTCCGGGTTTGACCGTATATTTTTCCTCGCCGTAGATGGTATTGATAGTTATTTCTCCGCCAAGTATAGCCTCGGTGAATGATATGGTCTTATCGCTGTAGATATCCATTCCCTTACGTACAAAATAAGTATGAGGCTTTACATATACAGTTACCAGCAGGTCTCCATAGCTGCCGCCGTTTATGCCGGCTTCGCCTTTGCCTGAAAGACGTATGGTCTGGCCATGGTCGATTCCCTTAGGTATGGTGATCTCATATTTCTTTGTTTTCTTAACGAAACCTGTTCCTCGGCATGTAGGGCAGGGATCCTTGATGGTCTTACCTGTACCGTGGCAGGCCGAACAAGTCCTTGTGGTCTGCATGGTTCCGAAAATGGACTGCTGTACGACCCTCTCCTGGCCTGTACCGTTACATTTACGGCAGGTCTCAGCATGGGTACCAGGTTTTGCTCCTGTTCCGTGGCATGTATCGCAGGTATCCGTAACATTGACCTGAATATCCTTCTTGCATCCAAATACCGCTTCCTCAAAGGATATCTGAATGGTGATATTCACGTCTCGGCCTCTCATGGGTCCATTTCTTCTGGCAGCACTGCCTCCGCCAAATCCAAACATACTGAATATATCACTCATGTCAAAGTCGGCTCCGCCGTAGAATCCACCGGCTCCGCCGCCCATGCCGCCCTGCTCAAAGGCCGCATGGCCAAACTGGTCATACTGGGCACGCTTCTGAGTATCACTCAGTACTTCATAGGCCTCATTTACTTCCTTAAACTTCTCCTCGGCGGTTTTGTCTCCGGGATTAGCGTCAGGATGATATTTTTTTGCCAGTTTACGATATGCTTTTTTTATTTCATCTTCATTTGCGCCCTTGCTGACACCCAGGACGTCATAATAATCTCTTTTATCTGCCAACTTCTTCACCCGCCGTCAAATGTTTTTATCATTTTTAACCAGCAAAGAGGGCCTTTTTGAAAGGCTCTCTTCGCACTGTTTTATATATTACATTTCTTTGTAGTCGCCGTCAACTACATTTGGATCAGAATTGTTTGCTCCAGGGTCAGCTCCCTGTGCTCCCTGTCCGCCGGCAGCCTGTGTCTGTTTGTATAATTCTTCAGAAATCTTATAGAATGCGTTCTTGAGAGATTCTGTAGCTGTCTTGATCTCTTCAACTTCCGCATCTGTCATTGTCTCAACATTTTTGTTCTCAACTGCTGTCTTAAGTTTTGCGAGCTCATTCTGAACTTCTGTCTTATCTGCATCAGAGATCTTGCCTTCAAGCTCTCCAAGAGTCTTTTCTGTCTGGAATATGAGTGAGTCAGCCTCGTTCTTAACATCGATAGCTTCCTTACGTTTCTTATCAGCCTCTGCGTACTGCTCAGCCTCTTTAACAGCCTTATCTATTTCTTCCTCACTGAGGTTTGTAGATGCTGTGATAGTTATATCCTGCTCTTTGCCTGTTCCAAGGTCCTTAGCTGATACGTGTACAATACCGTTGGCATCGATATCGAATGCAACTTCGATCTGAGGAACACCTCTTCTTGCGGGTGCGATACCTTCAAGTCTGAAGCTTCCCAGTGTCTTGTTATCCTTTGCAAGAGGTCTCTCACCCTGTACAACGTGGATATCAACGGCTGTCTGGTTATCCTCTGCTGTTGAGAATATCTGTTTCTTATTTGTAGGGATAGTTGTATTTCTTTCGATAAGTTTTGTTGCTACACCGCCAAGGGTCTCGATACCAAGTGAAAGAGGTGTTACATCAAGAAGAAGGATGCTTGATGCACCGGCATCTCCTGCCATCTTACCACCCTGGATAGATGCACCGATTGCAACACATTCATCGGGGTTGATACCTTTGAAGGGCTCTTTGCCTGTGATCTTCTTAACTGCTTCCTGAACAGCGGGGATCCTTGTTGAACCACCTACAAGGAGGACTTTGTCAAGGTCTGCTGCTGTAAGGCCAGCATCTGCAAGGGCATTTCTTACGGGACCCATTGTCTTATCAACAAGGTCTGATGTAAGTTCATCGAATTTAGCCCTTGAAAGAGTTATATCCAGATGTTTAGGACCATCCTGGTTCATTGTGATGAAAGGAAGGTTGATATTTGATGAAGTTACTGTTGAAAGCTCTTTCTTAGCTTTCTCAGCTGCTTCTTTAAGTCTCTGCATAGCCATCTTATCTGTTGAAAGGTCGATGCCTTCTGCTTTCTTGAATTCGCTTACAAGGTAGTTGATGATCCTTGCATCGAAGTCATCGCCGCCAAGTCTTGTATCACCGTTTGTGGCAAGAACTTCTACGACGCCGTCGCCGATCTCAATGATAGATACATCGAATGTACCACCGCCAAGGTCGTATACCATGATCTTCTGTTCCTTCTCGTTATCAAGACCATAAGCAAGGGCTGCTGCTGTAGGCTCGTTGATGATACGTTTTACATCAAGGCCTGCGATCTTGCCGGCATCCTTTGTTGCCTGTCTCTGGGCATCTGAGAAGTATGCGGGAACTGTGATTACAGCTTCTGAAACTGTCTCGCCAAGGTAGCTTTCAGCATCGCCTTTAAGTTTCTGAAGGATCATAGCTGAAATTTCCTGAGGTGAGTAATGTTTATCATCTATAGTTACTTTGTAGTTTTCACCCATGTGACGTTTGATCGAACTGATTGTTCTGTCAGGGTTTGTGATGGCCTGACGTTTTGCTGAGTCGCCGATAAGACGCTCGCCGTTTTTAGCAAAACCTACTACTGAAGGAGTTGTTCTTGCTCCATCAGAGTTAACGATAACAACGGGCTGTCCGCCCTCCATAACAGCTACACATGAGTTTGTTGTACCAAGGTCAATACCTATTATTTTTCCCATAATAAAATTCCTCCTGAATATTTAACAATTAATTTGAATTTTCATTTTTAAATCAGTTGGCCACCTTGACCATACTGTGTCTGATAACTTTATCTTTATATTTATAACCTTTAAGCATGTCGATAATTACTTCGTTTTCTCCGTAATTCTCGTCGTCCACATGGGCAACGGCTGCGTGAAGGTTAGGATCGAACTGTTCACCAAGGGCTTTGATCTCCTCAACTCCCATGGCTGCAAGTATTTCTTTCAGCTGCTTATCCGTAAGTTTTACTCCCTTAAGAAGGGGATCATCCTCATCGACCTTTCCCTCTACGGAACTGATGGCTCTTTCAAGGTTGTCGAATATGGGAAGCAGTTTTTCGATGGTATCTCTCACACCGTCATCATACATACTTGCCTTTTCCTTCATGGTACGCTTTCTGAAGTTATCAAACTCAGCCAGCGTCCTCTGGAATCTGTCCTGGGCTTCAGCAAGTTTTGTGCTGAGCTCTTCTATTTCTTTTTCATATTTTGCGTTTTTATTTTTAAATAATCCTTTTTTCTCGCCGTCTTCCTTTTTCTTTCCGGAAGCAGCCTCATCATCACCGCTTTTTGCATCTTCCTGAGCTTCTGTTTTCTCAGTTTCAGCATTTTCTGCTTTATCCGCTTTTTCAGCTTCTGTATCCTGGGTATTTTCAGGTGTCTCGGCTTTATTTGTTTCTTCGGCCTTTACATCCTTTTCCTTGTTTTCATCGCTATTCATTTAACTTATCCTTCCCTTCAATCGCCTTGTTTTTCCTCCGCGTCGAGGAGTTCATTATATTTTCTATGTTCTTGGCCATTCCGTTGAGCACCGATATCACCTGTCCATAATCCATTCTTGTGGGACCGATTATTCCGATGGTGCCGTATACGTCATCGCCTACCTTATAGCTTGTTTTTATAACGCTGCAGTTTTTCATCTCTTCCAGCTCATTTTCGGCGCCGATG
Organism: Clostridiales bacterium; assembly: GCA_019423725.1. Lineage (GTDB taxonomy): Bacteria > Bacillota > Clostridia > Lachnospirales > Anaerotignaceae > Metalachnospira. The sequence continues at coordinate 83,204 of JAHZAW010000034.1, read as the reverse complement.
GAAACATCAGTCTTTCCGCTTCCCGTATCACCTATTATATTGAGCAGTACATCTTTTTCCTCCAGCGTGTTGAAGAGGGTCCTTGCCTTGTCTATATCGCTGAACTCTGGGAAGTCAAGGATGTTTTTCTCTCCGCTCAGATGTATCTGAACGCTTTCCGCTGATGCAATCGTCTTTCTTATGTTTTTGAGCATCGGCTTTAAGAGTTCGTTGTGATCCCTCGTTATCTCCGAAAGAGCACTTATGACCTCATCATTAAGATCATCCCTTGTTTTTCCTTTTATGAGGGTGTTTATTTCCTCATTCATCTGGTTGAGCTCTGTCTCCCCTATGCTCTCCTTTACAGGTATCACATAATGCTTGATGTGATTTTCTCCTGTGGCTACGACCAGCATAACCGAAATATCGTCTAGGGGAAGAAGTCTGACCTGTTTGAGCGTCGTCTTTCTTATTACAGGTTCTGATATAAATGTCGTATAATTTGTCATCGCTGAAAGCGCTCTGGCAGTTTCCTCCATAAGATACTCGATCTGGCTTATGTTCTTTGTGACCGTATCTTTGAGGAAATTCTGATCGTCCTTTGTCATCAGTTCCTTCTTCTGAAGGATACTGTCAACATAATATCTGTAGCCCTTATCCGATGGTATCCTTCCCGCCGAAGCATGGGGCTGGACTATAAGTCCCATTTCCTCAAGATCGCTCATCTCGTTTCTTATGGTGGCGGAACTTACTCCAAGATTATATTTTTTGGCAATGGTTCTTGAGCCGACAGGTTCTGCAGTATCGATGTAATCTTTTATGATAGCCTGAAGGATTCTTATTTTTCTTTCATTCATCTGCATATTCCCATCTCCTTTGCCCATCTGTTAGCACTCATTTATTGTGAGTGCTAATCTTTAATACATAAAATATCACCTTCCCATAAATATGTCAAGTGCTTTTAGCAATAATTTATTAAGATTTTCAAAAGAATTTTTAAGGTGCGCTAATAATAGGCAGATATACACCCAATATAGGTGTTTAAAGCCTTCTGATACCCAGACTTCCTGGGTCAAAAGCCGGTAAAATGACCATATTCTTTCATTTAGTTATCCATTCAGCCATTGACCGGAGTATATTCTAAAATGCCAGCCCATAAAAAAGACGGCTGTCTTAGGACAGCCGCCATCTTATTATTTATCTCTTTATCTATCTTATGAATTTTTCAAATACTGAATTTGAAACATCTATGCCCCTCTCCGTAAGGCTCAGTCTGTCTCCGCTGGTTTTTAATAATTCTTCTGAAACCAGCTCCTTTATCTCGTCTCCGTATACACTGTCCATGCTTTCTCCGAATCTTTTATAAAACTCGTCTTTGGATACGCCCTCGTTCATTCGGAGCCCCATGAACATAAATTCTTCTTCCTTCTCCTGAAGGGTGAGTATTTCCTCGTCCTCCCTGAGGCCGTCACCAGCCAGATATTTTTTCATGTCATAGGTGTTGTGGAACCTGGCGCCGTCAACATATGAATGGGCTCCAAAGCCAAATCCACGGTATTCTTCCGTGCGCCAGTAGACCTTGTTGTGGTAACACTCAAAGCCTTCCTTTGCAAAATTGCTTATCTCATACTGCCTGTAGCCCTTGTCTGAAAGCATTTCCTTTGCCAGATAATACATTTTTCTGTCCGTATCCTCATCTGTCTCCTTTAACTCTCCCCTGCCGAACATATCATAAAATGGTGTTCCTTCCTCTATAATAAGGCTGTAGGCGGAAATATGCTCAGGCCCAAGTTTCATTACCTTCTCCACTGTCTCTTCCCAGTCATCCATGGTCTGGGAAGGCAGAGCAAACATAATATCTACATTAATATTCTTAAATCCTGCATCCCTGGCCTGTAAAAAATTAGTCTCGAACTCATCGGCACTATGGATACGCCCCAGCTTTTTAAGGAGCCTGTCCTGCCAGGCCTGAAGCCCCATGCTCAGACGGTTGAAATACATGCTTTTTATTTCCCCCAGCTTTTTGGCATCCAAAGTTCCGGGATTGGTCTCAATTGTTATTTCCGCATCTGAGTCAACATCAAATTTTGAAAATATCTTATCGGATATTTTTCCCAAAAGAACAGGAGGAAGGACCGATGGCGTCCCTCCCCCTACAAATATGCTTTTTACACCCATACCGTAAAAATCAGGATACGCCTCGTCTATTTCCCTGCACAGTCTGTTCGTATAGTCCTCAAATATGCTTTCCAGTCCGGAAAAGGAGGGAAAGTCACAGTAAAGGCATTTTCTTACGCAGAATGGTATGTGTATATATAATGAAATTTTATCCTTCAATTTTATTCAGCTCCCGTAGTTTCTCTGAAACTACTATAAATCAAAGAGCCGTCTGAGTCAAATATCTCCTCGCCCTCAAGTCCGGATTCATATAGCAGGTTCCCATCCTTGTCGCTGCCAGAAATATATAGGGTATAGGGCCATTCATCTTCCTTGTATTTATAGTTCTCAGGAGTTCCATAGAAAAATCCGTCCTTATCCACGTCCATTTTCAGTCCGAAAAGCTCTGTTTCTCCTTCTCCCATAATGACCGTAACGGACTTCACACCTTCGATCATACTTATGCCATAAACGAGATTGAATTTTTCGTCATACCAGGCATCTATGGTGTCTGTGGAACATAACCCCTCTACAGCTGTACCTGATCCATCATAACCAAGATTCCAGAACAAAAGCCCCTTTGTTGCTCTGACCGATGAAAGTCCTTCATCACATTTTCCGATCACAAGGGCATTTTTCCCCTGTATTACTGTTTTTAATACCTTTTCCGAAGGGCCGTAGTGCAGTCCCCTTTCGCAGGCATACATTACATCTTCTGGACTAAGATATTTGTTCTTTGATATCCCAACTCTGAAAGCCATAAGCACCAAAGCTATAATTATAAAAAGTATCGTCTGTTTTCCACGGCTGAGGCTGTTTATCTTTCTAGTCAGTTTCATTTATATCAGCCTCCTTTTCCGCTGCGGCAGATACGCCTTCCGTATTGGATATGTCTGATGGATACGATGTATTTTCTGTATCCGCTGAACCTGCATTTTCAGCAGCTGCCGCCTCTGCCGCTTCCCTTGCCTCAGTAAGAGGTATCTCGCAGTAGATCTTTCTTCCATGGTAGTCATAATTAACTATGAATTTCTCCGCATCATAGGGAAAACCTTCTATATAGGACTGATAGCGGAATATGGGGCCGCCTCCGCCGCCTCCGCCGCCGCTTAAATACTTGTTTCCGTCCTCATCGGTGAAACATTCATAATTAAAGTTAAATGTCCAGTCGATACTTTTTGAAAAGGGGTCATCCCATGTGCGGTATCTTATTTCCATGGCTCCTTTCTCATAGTATACAAGCTCATCGATGACGATATTAAGATCATCTATCTTGAACTTCTCTCCCACATCAACGGTATAGAGCACATTGCCATAATAACGCTTATCCATATCATAGTCATCCGTAAGGTTATTTATAAGTCCCACTCCGGACATTACCAGAGAAAGGCAGGTTATGACTATCATTATTATGGCCGCGGTCTTGGACAGCAACCACATCGTACCTAAAAGCGGCTTATGGGCTTTATTGAGCTGTTCGCCTATTTCGTCCGGGTCGCCCATATGGAGCACCACCGCTGCCATGGCCTCCTTGGCGTCCATGCCCTCCTCTTTAAATTCCTCAGCCATATCTTCCATATGTTCTTCCAGTTCTTCCCTTATGGCTTCGTGGTCAAAGATGAATTTTACATGGCCCAGGACCTTTTTAATAAAGTCATCCCTTTCAGTTGAGCGCATAGTTTTCACCCCCGATGACTTTATTGACCGCCGTGGTGAACTCCTGCCATTGTTCCTTTTCTGCAGTCAGACGCTTTTTTCCGCTGGCTGTTATGGAATAATATTTCCTGCTCTTGCCGTTTTCCGCCTCTTTTCTATAGCTCATTACAAGCCCTGAGCTTTCCATCCTGTGAAGCACAGGATAGAGGGTGCCTTCCTTAAACTCAAAGGTGCTGTTGCTCTTTTCCCTTAGCTCCTTTATTATCTCATAGCCATAGCAGTCCTTCTCCTCAAGAAGAGCCAAAAGCATGAGAGGGGTGCTTCCTCCTACGAGGCCTCTGTCGATATCCATAAACTTCCCTCCTTTATACCTAGATTATCTATGCTTATATTATACATAGATTAACTAGGTATGTCAACAGCTCTTTAATTGTATTATTTTCCAAAAACAGCTTCTTTGATTTCTGCATAATAAAAACGCCCGACAT
>JAHZAW010000034.1:74877-78914 GCA_019423725.1 Clostridiales bacterium | reverse complement strand
ACATACACCAATGCTGTTTTTATTATCCTTCCCAAAGCCAGGGAGAGCGCTATACCTCCAATAAACAGGCTGATATATGCCAAAGTCCAGTTATGGAACCAGAATGTCACTATCAGCTCACAGATGGCATATATGATGAGACACAGTATGATCATCCTTAGATTTTTGGCTTTATTTTCAGTTTTTGAAAATATGGCTGCAAAAACGATGAGTATCATACCATATATGAACAGGTCGCTTTCTCCCCATAAAAACCATTCCTTTGCCAATTCCATAACTCATCACCTCCAAGTATCCCTGATTTGATTATATATTATGGTAAAACGACCTTCAAGCTGTTTTATACGCTCTGCTGCCCATTGTACTTCTTTCAATGCTGGCACCATACCTTCTTGACTGTACTGCCGGCGAGTGATATATTTTTAAAAGTATATCTTTTGGAGGGGGAAATATGAACAGTAATACAAAGGGGCATATCCTGGCGGTCATAACCGTCATGATATGGGGAACTACATTTATTTCGACAAAAACGCTCCTGCATGACTTTACGCCTGTGGAGATACTTTTCTTCAGATTCATTATGGGGCTCATACTTCTTACGGCGGCATATCCCAAAATACTGAGGACGAAGGACAAACACCGTGAAGGTGTATTTGCCCTGGCAGGACTTACGGGAGTATGTCTATACTACCTTATGGAAAACGTGGCCCTTACATATACGACAGCATCCAATGTCGGCGTCATAGTTGCCACTGCTCCATTTTTCACAGCCCTTTTATCCGGCGACATACGTAAGGGGAATGTTTTCTTTTTCATCGGCTTTGCCCTTTCCATGGCAGGCATAAGCCTCATAAGCTTCACTTCCGCCGGACCGGATTTCAATCCTGTGGGCGATCTTCTGGCACTGTCTGCGGCCTTTATGTGGGCCTGCTATTCGGTGCTCCTTAAAAAAATAAGTTTTTACGGATATAACACCATCCAGTCCACAAGAAGGATATTTTTATACGGCATCATATTTATGATACCCGCCGTCATAATATCCAAGGCAAGCTTTGATATGTCACGATTTGCCGATATGACAAATCTGTTCAACATACTGTTTTTAGGCGCTGGAGCCTCAGCCCTCTGTTTCGTTACATGGAACTGCTCAGTAAAAATACTTGGCGCCCTTAAAACCAGTGTCTACATATATATGGTGCCCGTGGTCACCGTTGTGTTCTCAACCCTCATTCTTAAGGAAAAAATGACTCCGGCATCCCTGGCAGGGACTCTCCTCACCATTGCCGGGCTCATAGTATCACAGAAAAAGAAAGAATTAAAAAAAGCGGCAGGCTGACCTGCCGCTTTTTTTTATTATTTTTTCATACTTTTATTTAAGTATATTCTCACAGTAACGCATCATCATAGAAGCTGTTTCTGCCCTTGTGGCATTGCTTGCGGGATTGATGTTTGTTCCGTCACCGCTTACAACTCCTGCTGTTACAGCCCATTTAAGAGGCTCTGCAGCATAGGCTGAGATCTTTGATGCGTCTGCAAATTTATTTAATGCATTAGCATCTGCTGTAACATCTTTTCCTTTATATGCCGCATAACGGTAAAGGATAGATGCCAGCTGCTCACGGGTGATGTTGTCCTCGGGACCGAATGTTGAAGCATCATATCCGCTTACGATACCGTTTTCATTTGCCCATGCAACAGCCTTTGCATAGTATTTATCGCTGGTAACATCTGTGAAAGGCGCCACATCAGCTGTCTGGGGCTGTCCTTCAAGACGGTAAAGGATGCTTACTATCATACCCCTTGTGGTTGTTCCATAGGGATTGAACTTTCCTTCGCCTACACCTGTCATGATACCCTTTTCATTCACATACTCAGCAGCTGTGAAGAACCAGTCTGAAGGATATACATCTGAAAAGCTGTAATCGCTCTGGTCAGCCATCTTAAGGAATACTGCCTTTATTTCCACATTGCCTGTGGGCATTGTGAACTCATATTTTCCGTCACCTTTATTTGTGACTGTGAGCTCTCTGCCATTTGCATCAAATACATAAACGTAGCCAATGGTATAGCCTTCATCAGGTGTTACAGTGATAGTTACTGTTTCGCCTCTCTTGGCTTTGTCATCGGAAACCTTTATCTTTCCGTTTGATGAGTCAGCTGCCACTATATCATACTTTGTTCCGCTCTCTGTCTGGTCGAGTTCATAGCTTGAACCTGATGATGAAGAACTTTCCTTTTCCCATTCAGCTTTGAAAGTCATATCTTCTTTTATTGTAACTTCTTCTTTGGCATCGTAAAGTTTTCCGTTGCTTCCTCTCCAGCCTTCAAATGTATAGCCATTCTTTGAAGGTTCTTTGGGAAGTTTGAAATCATCACCTATCTGAACTGTGTAAACTTCTTCACTATCATCATAGATAACTTTTACGACTGCCGTTTCAGGATCTTCTTCTCCCTGAGTGAATACGATATTAGGCTCAGCTATTTCTCCAGCCTGGTCTATATTTCCTGAAGCTGTGACACTTCCGGCAAAATCATTATTTCCAGCGTCGATTGCTCCGATGTACATCATTTCTCCGGAGATTCCGCTGAATTTATTGTCATTTACGCTTACTTTTCCAGTAAATTTATTTTCAGGATTATCATAAGTTCCGTTAAGCTTCCATGTTGATACAAGCACACCGTTGTGGGCGTTTGCTATCTCATTTTCTGAAACATCGATGACAGCGTTTTCATTAAGTACTGAAATATTTACAGCGTCGATCATTCTTGCAGCTGATTCACTGCCAAGGAGTATCTTATTTCCCTTTACTGTAACATCCTTTACGCCCCAGAGCTGCATGGGATATATGTAATTTGTTCCATCAAGGGTGGGAGGATTTCCTGTTACATAGTTATCTTCAACTGTTACTTCAGCCTCAGGGCTTACACTTGAGATCTTTACGAAGTAATTATATGCATTGTTTCCATAGCCTTCGATCGTATCAGCAGCGTTTTCACCAAATGTCATGATACAGTTTTTGACCGTAAGTGAACCAACTGTGCTGTATGAGCAGTCTCCAACCTTAAGGCCGTTTCCTTCAAACTTAAAACCGTCAACAACTATTTTCTGGTCTTCATTGAAATCTGATGCGGTCGTTCCGCCATTGGCTGTGCTTATGGTGCCTGTAAGGATGGTTTCTGCTGAATCTTCAGTTCTGTTTTCACCATCGGGTTTAACGCCAGCCTGAGCACCCTTAAGGGTTATGCTCTTGTTGCCAAATACGATATTTTCATCATATGTTCCAGGAGCACATACTACAGTTGCTCCGTCATCAGCAGCCTCAATGGCTCCGTTTATTGTTGTGTAATATGAATCGCCCACGGATGCGGCATACTTGAATGATTCAGGAACATCTACACCATCTGCAACGCTTACCTCTCTGATATCTCCAGCCATTGTGCCCGTATAAGCTGCCTCAAAGTCGATGGAGTTCACACCCTCAAAGCCTTCGGCATTTCTTTCATCAGCGTAGATATAGTTGATATCATTTCCTTCACCATAAACAAGGGAAACAGGGTTTTTATATGCGTCTCCTTCTGCAAACATCATTCCTATGGAGCCCCAAGCACAGTCAGGGTAATTTGCAGTAGTATTCTTAACTGTCACATTTACTGAATTGGCAAGGGATATACCAGCTTTTCCTGCATTTTCAACAGTAAGGCCGTCAACTACCGCATCCTTTGTGCCGTGGAGATTTACGCCATGTCCTTTTTCTGATGAAACAGTTACATTTTTGATGACTGTATTCTCAACAAGTCTCATTTCATCCTTGATAGCTTCAAGGGCAGTCACTTTGATGGCAGCGACATTTCCACTTGTGCTTGAAGTCTTTACTGTCATATCCTCGATAGTCACATTATCAGCACCTACGATGATACCACCCTGTCCTGAGTTTGAATATGCGCCGCAGTCGATGATAGTATCATCCCCTTCTCCCTTAAGGGTAACATTGGCACGTCTTATGGTAAGTTTCTCATTGCCTGTTACATTATATGTA
>JAHZAW010000034.1:64139-74844 GCA_019423725.1 Clostridiales bacterium | reverse complement strand
TGCCTGGATATAAACTGTTACTTCATTATCTCCTTCATCGGCATTGAGAGCTGCAACGGCTACCTCAAGCTCTTCTATGGAGCTTACATTTATCACTCCAGTTTCGATATCTTCCTTAAGGCTTGTCTTGGCGATTCCCTTATCTTCGCCTTCTTCTTCGCCATTTTCGCCATTTTCAACACCATTGGCAGGGTTTGTCAGGCCGTTCTCACCTTCTACATCACTAATGGTGCCGCCTTCTTCTCCGGCGGATTCATCTTCCTGATTTTTTTCATAGGCAGTTGAATTATCATCGCCTGCCATGGCTGTCACCGGCATGGATGAAGCCGCCATACAAACCGTCAGTAAAAACGGCATAATATTCTTTTTCATAATTTTTCCTCCTTTTGTCAATACTACTTTTACACAATTTTATCTGTCATTATCATTTGTAAAGCCAGGTATTTTCTGTAAAAAGCAAAAATGTATATAGAAAACACACATATTTCTTTTATGACACTGACCAAGTACGCCATCCATTATAGCAACAATCAACTGCTATTCTCAACCTCTCCGGAAGGCATTAAGCGTAAATGTAAATTATGAAAAAAACGTGTAAGTTAATAAAATATTTTTTACCGATGAAGTTTAGTTAGTAATATTTAGTTAACTTTTTTAATATGGAAATTAATGTCTGTTATAATTTTCACATTTTACTCTCATTCCTATGGGGTATTTTCTACATTAAAACATCATTAATACCATTATTTCCCTGTAAGTTGTATTATTTCTTTTCCATACTGTTCCATATATCTGGCTTTTAATGGTTTCAATGCATAAAACAGTATACAGCAGGGTCATATTTACGCATACTTGTATGACAACATCCGCTAATTATTTAAATTTTGAAAACTTAATAGAATTAATCCTCCCGCAAAATTTCTTTTATTTATCCACAATTCCATTTATTGTCATATTTTTAACATAATTTTCCTGTATAATATTGTAAGACATACTATATGTAATAAATAAACTAAAAAAAGCAGCCTTACGGCTGCTTTAATCATTTTTAATTATTCTACTATCTTTACTCTTCCATCCTTCTTAACTCCTGTTGATGCTCCGATAAGCCCATTGCAGTTCTCAGTGATATAATTTACGATCTCACTGCGGTATAACAGTCCAAGGTCATGTCCATTTTCATCACAGAGTTTTTTAAGATCATATCCGATAAAATCATCGGGCAGGCCCTGGCCGACAGCTGTTCCCTGCCATCCGCCTCTGCCTATGGCTGAGTATGTGCATACTGCCATCTTATAGGTCTTATCAAGTACGTTTTCTATCTTTTCTCCGTTTAATGTTATGTTGACTGCCTGTCCGTCTTTAATCTCATAGCGTATTCCGCTTGAGAAATTCAGATATCCCCTTTCAATGAAGCCTGTTTCGTCAAGTTCGCCTCCATTGACCTTAAGCTCTTCTGCCTTTACAACACGCGGCGCATTGTTTTCTATTATATCCTTTATATCCTGTCCTGTCATTTCAACCACATAAAGAGTATCCGCATAGGGGAACGCTGAATACAGATCAGCAAATGTTATTTCCTTATCCGTAGGAAAACCTGAAATTCCCGTGGCATTAAGAAGCGCAAAATCGACCTTTCCTGTGGGGAAATTTTCACTTCTTGCCACAATGGCATCATTATAGAAGTTTGCCATGGCTGATTCGCCAACATATCTGTCAACATAATTTACTTCCGGCAGAAGTTCTTCCGTACTGTCAGTTTTTCCTATGGGCTTTGACATTATATCTTCAACAGCTTTAGTCATAGGGTCTATTACTGATGTCTGAAAATCTTTGTCATAATCAGCCTCTGTTTCATACGGAGTTCCATCGGTCGTCTTTTTGCCGCTTATTATGCTTATAAGACGGGCATTATAAACTGGAGTGTCTCCATCAATATCAGCATAGAATTTTCCAATATAATTTCCATACTGTCCAGCCTGCACAACCGGTACTCCGTCATAAACATTCTGGCTTTCCAGCCCATCCTGATTCAGAGCCGTATGTGTATGTCCTCCTACTACAACTCCGGGAAGATCTGTTAACTCTGATACCTTTTCAGCTATAGCTCCATCTCCATTTTCAATAGTATAACGGTCTGATGTCTCGTATCCATTATGAGAAAGCACAAGTATAAAATCACAGTGGTCATCAAGTACAGGTACGAGTTTTTCAAGTGTTTCCATGGGATCAAGAGCATATGTATCAGGGTCAAGCTCAGTTTTAAGGTTTGTTTCCTCTGGTATGGTAAGGCCAATAACGCCTACCCTGAGACCATCCACAACGCCTATGGCTGCAACACTTGTTCCAAGGTCATATTTTGAACCGAATATATTTGAAGCGATTACAGGAAAATCTGCATCTTCCTTTATCATTTTTTCCAGTGTGGGTGTATATTTGTCAAACTCATGATTTCCAAGACATACAAAGTCAACTCCTGCCTGGGAATATGCCTCGTACGCAGGGCTCATAACAAAATCTTCACCCTTTTGTCCCATGAGTTCATCCAGCTTCGATCCAATATGGTCATCTCCGGCTGATACCCAGAGCACACTGCTGTCTTCATTTACGCTCTCCTTGGCTTCATCAACTATCTGCTTCATCTGAGCAAGATTATGAGTGTCTCCGCTGCCGCTGTAGGTCATTATATTTCCATGCATGTCATTGACATGGTATATATATAATGTAGTATCTTTATCTGCCTGTTCTTCCGGAAGTATATTATCCTTATCATCAATAACAACTTCTCCGTTTAGGTCATCTCCTTTTAGAAGGTAAACCTCATCAAGGCTTCCGTTTGGATTAGGTGTGCCTTTTTCTACAGTTAATACCGATTTTGCCTGCTCTGTTCCGCCTTGGGCAAATGCCGTTGATGACATAGCAAGCACTGCTGTTACGGCTAAGATAAACACATGCTTTTTCATAATTATCTCCTTTTCTATAACTTATTTTGAACACAAGTCATTTTATATCATTGAAAAAAGTACCGCTATCAGCAATAATTTAAAGTCTTGTTAAATCTTGTATGGCAGTCTGGCATTTTAATTACATAAATCCTTATAAATTCCATTTATATATTTTTCATCCAAAGCAATCGTAATATTTCCTTATAGCCCAAAAAGCCGGAACTAATATGTTCCGGCTTTTTATCAATGAGATAGTTATGCATTTTCAGGCGGTACCAGTTTTAGATAAGGTCAGCCAGGGCAGCGGCTTTGGCGCAGCCATCTGTTTTTTCGATGTCTCCGACGTTCAATACACCGGGCACAAGGACTTCTCCGACCATTTTCCACTTATTCAAAGCAGCTGTTCTTTCCATGGGGATGCGCACGCCGTCAAGGACGGTCTTATCCTCTTCTTCACAGCAGGCTATGAGAGCACATTCCTTGCCTGATATATCCTTGCCTGATATATCCTTTCCTCCCACAACTAAAGAGTATATCTTATCGATAACGCCCTTGATCTGTGAAGGGATCGAATACCAATATACAGGCATGGTGAAAACGATGGCGTCAGCATCTAATATATCCTGCGCGATTTTATTAAAATCATCATCAAAGGAACAGGGTTTTCCTGTGCTGAAACATGTCTCGCAGGCATGGCAGCCGTTAAGATTCATCCAGGCAGCATCAAAGCGTTTGACTGTATGTCCCTTTGCCTCAGCAGCCTTTATAAAACTGTCTGTCATGGCGAAGCTGTTTCCCTTTTTACGTGGACTTCCTGTAATTACAACTATTTTTTTACCCATAATAAACCCTCCTGTATTTATAAGTTTGACTTTACTTATATGTGATACTATAATCATAGCAATAATGATAAAAATAACAAGTACGCACATTTAGGTGCAGTACTTACCTAAAGGAGAGTGTAAAAATGAAAGATCCTCAGGAATATAAAAGCTGTATTTCAACTTCAAATCTGGCAGATACAGGCTTCAGCTACACCCTTTCCCTCATAAACGGCAAATATAAAATGACCATACTTTATACCCTTATGTGCTTTGGAGTGGTCCGCTTTAACGAGATGAAAAAATACATCGGAAATATCTCCTATAAGACCCTTAGTTCCACCCTTAAGGAGCTGGAAGCTGACAAGCTCATCCACAGGGAGGAATATCCCCAGATACCGCCAAAAGTTGAATACAGTCTCACCGACCGTGGAAAATCCCTCATACCCATTCTTGACCAGATGTGCGAATGGGGAGACCAAAACCGTCTCTAAACATAAAAAGGCCGCCCTTCGGCGGCCAAAATAAGAGAGGAGAATATCAAAATAAACACCTGTTATCAAATGAAAAGTTCACATTCCTTCCTGTCAGCGCACATTTTCTTTAGTGCGGTCTTTACCGCAAGGAGCATGACTGGATTGACTTTTCTTGCATTTTTAGGACATACATAAACACATCTCATGCATGATATGCATGCTGATGAGTCTACCTTTTTAGGATCATTTTTATCTATTGCCTGCACAGGACATTTTTCAGCGCATAAACCGCATTTGACACAGTCTCCTGTGGGTTTTGGCACCATTCCTGTCTTTCCATATTTTTTATATGGACGGTTTCCTGGAATTTCCGGTTCTTTCCTGATTCCCGCTGAAACTTTTTCATTTATATGTCCTGCATAGGATAAGAGCTGTTTTCTATCGGCTTCATCGGGCCTGCCCTCGGCTATCTGTCTTACTATGGAATGTTCAGCCACCGCTGAAACTGCCGCTATTACCTCAAAACCACTTTCCTTTACGGCATCCTCAAGCTCCACAAGGGTATCCTCATAGGCACGGTTTCCATAAACGCCTAAAAGTACAGCCATGGCTCCATTGCCATGGAGTTCCTTAATGCGTTTTACAGCTGTTTCAGGCACCCTTCCTCCATAGGACGGTACTGCTATGACTGCCAGATCATCCTTTGTAATGTCTTTGCCGCTTATTCCATTTACTCCTTCGGTAATATCAACAGCGGATCTCTCTCCCTTGAGGCCTTCTGCCAATATATCACAAACTTTTTTTGTTCCGCCTGTGGGACTGAAATATATCTCATATATCTTCATATACTTTTCCTCCTTAAGTTATCTATATCAAAGCATGATCACATCTGTATAATGACTTTACCGTCCGTATGGCCATGGGCCACAAGTTCCAGCGCCTCATTTGCCTGCTCAATGGTAAAAATATGCGGATCGACAGCTGGTACGATATGATTTTTCTCGACTATCTCTGTTATATCCCGCAATTGTCTGCCGCTGGCGCGTACGAACATAAATCTGTATTCCTTGCCCTCTCTCCTGGCTGCCTTATCATACTTAGCACCAGCCAGGGAAAAAAGCGCTTTTTTTATGAAATGATAGTTATTTCTTACGGCAAACTCCTTATTGGGGCCGGTTCTAAGACTGACCAGACGTCCTCCCTTTTTTAATACCGATAATTCCCTGTCAAATTCTGAAGCTCCAAGGGTATCTATGACGTGGTCCACATCCGACAGTACTTCCCAGTAGTTTTCCTTTTTATAGCCCAAATACCTCTCAACGCCCATATCCAAAAACTGCTGCTTTGCCCTTTCATTTCCCGTTACTATGACACCAAGCCCCATGGCTCTGGCAATAGGCACGGCCATCTGTCCAAAACTTCCCGAGCCTCCCGGTATCAGCAGAGTATCTCCCGGCATGGTGTCCAGCTCCTCGGTTATGGCCTGATAAGCCGTAAGTCCCGTAAGGGCTATGGCTGCGGCTGTGGCAAAATCATAGTTTTCAGGCATTTTTGCCACATACTTCTGGTCCACAGCTGCATACTCCGCAAAGGCTCCTATCTTATCAATGGGCAGACGGCAGTATACCTTATCGCCCTTTTTAAAATCAGAGACATCCTTTCCTGTGTCCGCAACGATGCCTGAACATTCGTTTCCCAATATCAGCGGCATGGGGTAATCCTGTATGAGCTTTACACTTCCGGTCATAATAAGTATCTCCAGAGGATTTACCGCTGCTGCTTTAATCTTAATCAGTATGTCCCTGTCACCTACCCTTGGAACGGGACAGTCAGCTAATACCGTATTTATTTCTTTTGAATAATTTTTTATCTGAACGGCTTTCATATATATTCTCCTATAATTGTGTTTTTATATTTTTATGGTACGGCTTAAAGGCCTGAAACCTTCTGCACTTGAATTTTATGGTATAATAGAGTAGAATAATTGATGTAAATATTAAAATTACATCTTAATAAAGTGTATCACCATAGAGATGTAATGTCAACATTTACATCAAAAGAATACGATCAGGAGGTAGAAACTATGCAGATAAGCATGAAATGCTCCGTTGCTGTACACTGTCTGATTTTTATATATGAAGCCAAGGATAAAGCAAGGGTAACAAGTATGCTGCTGTCAAAAAGCACAGGGTGTAATCCTGTAATAATAAGAAACATACTCAGCTCTTTAAAAAAAGCCGGTATTATAACCGTTGCAAGAGGCACTGGAGGAGCGGAATTATGTATTGACCCATCAGACATAACATTATATATGATCTATAGTTCCCTGGAACCCCAAGGCCTTTCAAACATAATCGGCATACACCCATGTCAGGGACTTAAATGTCCTGTGGCCCAGAATATACAGGGTGTGCTTTACTCCCCCTACCGTAAAATAGAGGATTCCATAAAAGAGACCATGGAAGGTATTACATTGAGCTCTATGATAGATGATTTTCATAGGCTGCTTCAGGAGAATGAATAAAAAATCGGTGTGGACTTAATTTCCACACCGATTTAAATATTTTTCCTTCAGTTTTTTGATAACTCAAGGCTATAAGTACTTTTACGCCAAAAACAGCTTTATTTAAATATTCCTATCTTATTTAAATATGCCTCTTTGATTTCTGTGCCATTTTATCCATTGGAGATTTTGGCTGAAGTCCCCTTGAGGTCCTTCAAATTTGTTCTATATCCTGAAGAGCAGGGAAGTTTTCTTCGCCAGTTCTTACTTTACAACACGCTTTTCGTTTATACGAAGACATCTCCATTACTGGTTTGTCCTTATTCTTATCCTTTTCCTATCTTTTTATAGTATTGACAGGATAGGTTATGGGCAGGCCATATAGGGTCTCTATGATACCCTTTGCCCCCGTAAGGCTTAAGGCGTCACCAGCTTCAACTGTCATTCCTGCGATATGCGGAGTAACAACGACCTGTTCCATTTTTAAAAGGGGATTATCCTTATCAACGGGCTCGTCCTCAAAGACATCCAGCCCCGCTCCAGCTATTATGCCCTTATTTAGCGCTTCCACCAGCTCAGCTTCCTTTATGATGTTACCACGGGCGGTATTTATGATGCAGGCTCCCTTTTTCATAAGCATAAATTCTCTCATTCCAATGCTGTGTCTTGTCTCTGGGGTCGAAGGCACATGTATGCTCAAATAATCAGCTCTTTTAAAAAGATCATCCCTATTTTCGACCATCTCCACGCCGTCTTCATTTATTCCAGGCTTAGAGCTCCTTGTATAGCTTATGACATTCATTTCCAGACCATTTTTTGCTTTCTTGGCAAAACATTTGGCAATGTGTCCATATCCTAAAAGTCCAAGTGTTTTTCCCTTTATTTCATGGGCTCCGGAAAGGCTGAATCTTATGGCATAGTTTCCAGATTTAAGCTCATCAGAAGCGATGGTATATTTTCTGGCGCAGGCAAGCAGAAGTAAAAGCGCATGTTCCGCAACTGAATTTACATTGCCCAAAGGCGCATAAACCACCTGTATATTCCTCTTTGTCGCTGCCTCAATGTCTATATTGTCATATCCAACTCCATGCTTTGCTATGACCTTAAGGGTCGGTATGCCATCCATCATCCTGGCTGTGACATTTTCATTTCTGACAAATATTCCATGGCAGCCTTGTGCCTGCTTTATGATCTCATCTTCATCTTCACTTGCTGCTATTACCACATCGCAATCGTGCTCTTTAAGATAGTCTTTGCCGCTCTGGGCAACATCCTTTAATAAAAACACCTTATATTTCATATTTATTCCCCGCTTTTTAATTTCTAAATATACGCTGATGTCCTGCCACAGGATTCAGCAATATTTCCAAGGCCGCTGGCATAGGATACCTTATGTATCATAACCGTTTTTACCAAAAACCGTCCCCAGTCCATGGTTACACGCTCTTTCTATCAATACTTTCTCAAAAGCATGTCTCCCACTTTGCCAATTATCCCATTATAAAGGAAGTAAATCAAGTTATTTTTATATGCCATTTCATATCATCAAGCATCCTAAACCTGTAAAAAGGGCCTGCCGTCTGCTATTTACAGACAACAAGCCCTTCAGTTTTTATCAGATTAAAAATATATCGTTGCTTTTATGGTTTAGTGTAAATCATAACTCTTTTTAATATTTCAATCCTTCCAGAAAAAACTATCAATAACCATATTCCCTGGCTATTTTTTTAAGTTCTTCCTCGTCGGCATCCCGTATCCTGCTCTCATCCAGGAACATAGCCGGCATACCCGCCGCTGTGCCCGCATATACATCCGCCAGGAGCCTGCTTCTTAATTCCTCCGTATCTCTATCGTTCATATGGACCCTCCTTTTGGTTCCCGCCGTTAGCTGCGATATTCACAAAATCCTTTATACAAGTTCAAACCTGATCTTCTTTTTTGAAGCATATCTATGGGCAGTCGAACCCTTTTTGACCTGGAGTATAACTTTATACTCAAATACTCCAAAGAGCTCCTTGGCCTTGGGATAGCGGGCAAATATGCCCTCCCCTCCGTCATCTATCTGGGTCACGGAAGCCGGGATATAGAACTTTCTTTTACTGTATCCCCACTCACTATCCAGAATTGGACCATGATTGAATCCACAGCCATATAAACATTCTTTACCAAGATATACAAGTCCCTCCGGAAGTTTCAGCTCATTAATACTTGAACAGTTTCTCAGTGCCTCATCATCTATTTTGACTATTTTCTCAGGCAGTTCTAATTTTTCCAGTGAAATACAGTTTTTAAATACCTTTCTTTCCAAAACCGTCAGGCCCTGCGGCAGATTTACGGTTTTCAGAGCCTTACATTCCTCAAATGCTGATCTGCCAATGGATATACAGCTTTCCGGCAGCACTGCTCCTTCCAAAGAGATACATCCCGCAAAGGCTGATTTTCCTATGGATGTTATGCCCTCAGGAATAATTACCTTCTCTATATATTCATTATTTTTAAATGCCCCTTCTCCAATGGCTGTTATTTTTCTTCCGTCGATTTCACTGGGTATCTCGATAAGGCTTTCCTCTCCAATGTAGGACTTGATCTCAGCCTCACCATCACCGGTGTCATTTAATTCATATGTACCCTTTTCCGCCTTCTTTTCGGGCATATCCTTTAAAAGATATTCCAGTATTTTTTCTCTTTTTCCCCTTTTTGCCGCAGCGATAAATCTCTTTCTGCATTTATCAATGTCAGGATATACCTTTAAACAGGCTAATATATAACATTCCGCAGGGGATGTAAAACTTTCCTTGGCTATCCTTCCTTCCATTTCAGGATTCATATCCATATGCATATAGTTTATATCCACATTGCCCAGAAATTCAAATTCTTCCAATTTAGTACAGTCGCAGAATACACTATCCTCTATTTTAGTTACACCTTCAGGAACAGTCATTTTTTTAAGACTGCTGTACTGAAAAGCAGAATATCCTATTTCATTAAGGGACTTTGGCAGTATGACTTCCTCTAAATGTGAATTTTGAAAAGCACCTGACTCTATTTTTTCAGCGCCTTCAGGAACGATATATTTTCCCTCTTTCTGACAGGGGGCCTTTATAAGTGTTTTTCCGTCTTTGGTGTACAGCACACCATCGACGTCCTTTAAATATGGATTCTCTGGATCCACAGTTATATTTTTAAGGCTTCGTGCTCCATAGAGTGTACCAAGCCATATGTTGGGGACATTTTTAGGAATAGAGATACTTTCAATGTCATTTCCATTCTCAGCAGAAACAGCCACAGTAAAATTTCCTTCAGCCTCGGCAATGAGCTCCTCTGGTATGACCATATCCTTATCTTCACCTTTATAGTTCAATTCCCATCTAGTTTTGTCCCAGCCGGAATTGTAAAATTCAAAATCATTAATGCTGCTCATATGTACACTCCCCTTCATCATAAAAATCTGAACAAGTCATATTCAGCGATTATCTTTATATCCTTGCCCTTTTCTCTCTGCTCCAAAGCCTTTTCGACCTTCTTAGCTCCTACGTCGCCGAAATCTCCCAAAACCAGATAATTGGTTTTTCCGCTTACGGCTCCAGTGCATCTTCCGCCCTTAGCCTCTATCATCTCTTTCACCTTGTCACGGTCTCCATCACAGTTCTGGAATTCTCCCGTAAGTACAAAGGTGTTTCCGCTTATCTCAAGGCTGTCTACATCATCCATGGGATACTGAGGTGCATCGTCCCAGTCATTGACATCCTCATCATCCTCATCGTCTTCGTCATAACCATCGTCATAATATTCATAATCTTCATTTCCTTCAGGAGTGCATCCATACATCTCTTCATATGCGCCGCAAAACTCTTCCCATTCCTCCGTATCCGGCAAAAATTTGTGATAAAACTCTAAAAACGGGTCCTCTCCCCAGTCGGCAAAACTCTGGATTATATCAGCATCATAATCTGTCTCTTC
>JAHZAW010000034.1:56283-64129 GCA_019423725.1 Clostridiales bacterium | reverse complement strand
AAATATATCCGTGGGAGGTACATTATTTTTCACCCACTTACGCAGTTTTTTAGTGTCTGCGTCTTCCAAAAACTTTTCAAAGTATTCGACCGCTGACTTTAAGGCACTTCTGTCATAATCATCCCAGGATGGCACCACTTCTTCACTCATTAGAGTTTCATAATACAATTTTTCTCCATCGCTGGTGAATACGCCCACCTCATGGTCATGGAAGCCAAAGCCTTCCTCTTTGTCCTCAAAGTCGATCTCTATGCTTAAATCGTTATCATTCATAATTTTAAGGAAATCATCATACTGTTCCTCCGTAAGCTTATGGATGAGCTCACCCTTTATATTCTTCGGTTTTTCCTTGAGCCAGTTCCTTGTCCAGTCATCAAAGGAATCCAGTGTTCCCGTAAATGACCAGCGTCCGCAGCCATAGAAATCAGCCTTCAGATGTTCAAGATCAAAACCATCGCAGGACTGTATGCCATACTCACCGTAAAATCCCCACATATCCAGCACCGGCTCAAAGGCCTCCAGTGCCTCCTTAGTCCAATTTCCCTTTAAAGTTATCACACCACTTGCACTTGAAATATTTGCCATAAGATTCCGCCTCCTGTCCCATTGACCATGAATAAGCCATAAATAAACCATAAATAAAAAACTGATAAAGCTATTTTCAAGAAAAACATAAAAATTTTTTGTGTCTATTTAATTCAGATAATCTTCCTCCATTTCAGTCAGCTGTTTTATTCACTTTCACAACATATTTAAAATCCACATAGTTATATTATTAGTATACTCAAATCATTTTTCCATTTCATTGTACAAAAATAACAAAAGCAGTATGAAAAAATTTTTCATACTGCTTTTGTCTTTCTCTCTTTTGTATATTATATCCTATTGATGAACGTTAATATATTACGTTTTATTAAAAAATCATTTCAAATCTTATGAAATTATTGTTTTTAAGATGTAGGTTGAGGAGTGGTTATTCTTCCTCCAGCTTCAACACACTCATGAACGCCTGCTGAGGTACTACCACATTTCCGATCTGGCGCATACGTTTCTTTCCTTCCTTCTGTTTCTCCAGAAGTTTTCTCTTTCTTGATATATCGCCGCCATAGCACTTGGCAAGTACGTCTTTCCTCATGGCGCTGACAGTCTCCCTGGCCACGATCTTTGAACCTATGGCTGCCTGGATGGGTATTTCAAAAAGCTGTCTGGGTATTTCCTTTTTCAGCTTTTCACATATTTTCCTTCCCCTTTCTACAGCTACCGATGAATGAACAATGAAGCTGAGGGCATCAACGACTTCCTTATTTACCAGTATGTCCAGCTTAGTAAGGGATGCTTCCTGGTATCCGATGAGACTGTAATCAAAGGATGCATAGCCTCTGCTCCTGGATTTCAGTACATCGAAGAAGTCATATATTATCTCATTAAGAGGCATATTGTATATGAGCGTGACTCTGGTCTCATCCATGTATTCCATGCTTATATACTCGCCTCGTCTCTGCTGGCAGAGCTCCATAATGGGTCCAACATAGTCCTTGGGCAGTATTATTTCCGCCTTTACTATGGGTTCTTCCATTTTTTCTATCCTTGCTGGGTCAGGCATATTGCTGGGGTTTGAAAGATCCATTACTGTGCCGTCCGTAAGGTATATTTTATAAATAACACTGGGAGCCGTCGTTACAAGATCCAGATTGAACTCTCTTTCCAGTCTTTCCTGTATTATCTCCAGATGGAGCAGTCCTAAAAATCCACATCTGAATCCGAATCCAAGGGCAATGGATGTTTCAGGCTCGAAGAAAAGTGAGGCATCATTGAGCTGAAGCTTTTCAAGGGCATCCCTCAGGTCAGTGTATCTGGCACTGTCAGCGGGGAATATACCACAGTATACCATGGGGTTTACCTTCTTATATCCGGGAAGGGCTTCCGCCGTAGGATTTAAGGCGTCAGTAACGGTGTCTCCGACCCTGGTATCGGCTACATTTTTTATGCTGGCCGTAAGATATCCAACATCGCCGGCATTGAGCTCATCACAGGGAATGAATCTTCCTGCACCGAAAAATCCAACTTCCACCACGTCAAACTCCTTGCCCGTGGCCATCATCCTTACCTTTGAACCCTTTCTCAGGCTTCCGTCAAATACCCTCATTATTACTATGACACCCTTGTACTGGTCATATATCGAGTCGAATATGAGAGCCTTAAGTGGTGCATCCTCATTTCCTGAGGGTGCGGGTATATCAGTAACTATCTTTTCAAGCACAGAGTCTATATTTATTCCGTTTTTGGCTGATATAAGGGGAGCATCCTCAGCGGGTATTCCAATGACATCCTCTATGTCCTTTATTACAAGCTGTGGATTGGCGCTGGGAAGGTCTATCTTATTGATGACCGGCATGATCTCCAGGTTGTTATCTATGGCAAGGTATACATTTGCCAGTGTCTGAGCCTCTATTCCCTGGGCAGCGTCTACCACAAGTATGGCTCCCTCGCAGGCTGCAAGGCTCCTGGACACCTCATAGTTGAAATCCACATGTCCCGGGGTATCAATGAGGTTAAAAATATATTCCTCTCCATCCTTGGCCTTATAAATGAGGCGGACAGCCTGGGCCTTTATGGTTATTCCTCTTTCTCTTTCAAGATCCATATTGTCAAGAATCTGATCCTGCATTTCCCTTTCAGTAAGAAGACCTGTAGCCTGGATCAGTCTGTCGGCAAGGGTGCTCTTGCCATGGTCGATATGCGCGACTATACAAAAATTTCTGATTTTTTTCTGTCTGTCTACGGGCATTTTTATCCTCCTGTAAATTTACTGGTTCTTTAACATCTTTATATATCGAATTTCGTCCTATACTCTCATTTTGTAATAAGTATTTCCTATTTCAGGCAGTATCAAAGTACCCCGCCAGTGTGACGGGGTGCTTTTTGGACGATCCTATAGCCATTTTAGCATTACTAGTTTACAGCATTTTTTACGAATTTACAATAGATATTTAAGCATGGAGAACCATTTTCACCTTATATACCGCTGTTTTTTCAGATGTTTTGAGGCTTCTTTTGCTTTCTTTACCGCTCCGCCTTCCTCCATATACTATTTTAAAAACTCCGCCAAAATATTTTAAGCTGGGAATTTATTGTTTTAAAATGTTAAATATGTTATAATATGATTGTAAAAAAATTGTTTTGTATTCATAAGTTTTAATATAGTATTTCCTCCATTCAACGCCAAATGGCATTGTTTCCGGAGATGATAACATGACAGGAACTCTATTGGTCAGACGGTTATTCAGGGGGAGATGAGATTATGGCTCACAAAATAATTGCAATAAGCCGACAGTTCGGAAGCGGCGGAAGAGAGATAGGCATGCTCGTAGCTGAAAGACTTGGCATAAAATGCTACGACAAGGAACTTATCGATATGGCAGCCGAACACGGAGACCTTGAATATAAGAGGCTCCACAAGCTTGATGAGAAAAACGAAAATCCGTGGTATCACGAGATCGTATACGACGGAAACCACAACGTAGCAAAGGGAAAATCCGCAGCCTTTGTTTTATTTGATCTTGAATGTGCGGTTATCAAAAACATAGCTAGAAGTGAAGATGCCGTGATTGTCGGCCGCTGTGCCGATCATATCCTCAAGGATACGGACACAAAACTCCTTACGGTGTTCATATCCGCACCCTTTGAAAGCCGTGTACTCAGAAAGATGATGATCGAAGGCACAGGTCAGGGCCGTACAGAAGCCAAGGTCAAAAAAATGGATAAACAAAGAAGCGAATTCTATGAATCCCATGTTGGCAAGTCATGGGGCGATACCGAAAGGTTTGACCTTCATTTTGACTCCAGCCTCAACACTAAGGAAGAGATCGCTGATGTTATCGTTGCGGAATACAACAAACTTTAATATTTTATCAGTATCTAAACCATAAAAATTTGATCTTTTGACAGCGGAGACACCGGTACTATGTACCGGTGTTTTTTTATTATCCATATATCAAAAATATGTATGCTTTACAGGCTGAAAACAATATGATACAGTTATCTATACATCAAAAAGTTTATGTCCTAAAACTGGGATCTAGCCTGAAACAATATAAATATTTTAAATTTACAGAAAGGACCATTATATGCAGAATAAAAAAATCCTTTTTTACCTTATAACAGCGGCACTGCTTGCCCTGGCGGTAAAATACAGCGGCTCCATACTGGGCTTTGCCTCCCTTCTTCTTTCGGTTTTGACTCCGCTTATCATCGGCTGTGTCATTGCATATATTCTTAATATACTTGTGGTAAAGATAGAATCTCTGCCCTTTATTAAAGGGTCATCCAGGCTTTATAAATTCAGAAGGGCCATAAGCATACCCGCATCCCTTCTAATAATCGCCCTGGTCATAGTCCTGCTCATAAAGATCATAATCCCGCAGCTTGGCAGCGCCCTGAGCCTTATGGTCTCGGAAATACCTCCGGCTATTTCCCGTTTCATAGAATGGATACATTCTCATAATACAGACCTTCCCCAGCTTGAGGAATGGCTCAGCTCCCTGGACCTGAACTGGCCTAAAATCTCCTCATATATAGTTACAGCCATAAACAGTATTTTTGAATCTGCTTTTTCCATAATAAGCATTTTTGGAGGAGCCGTCGTAAATCTTGTCATAGCCATTATTTTTGCGCTCTATATACTGGCTGGAAAGGAAAAACTCGCCAGGCAGTTCAAAGCCCTGGCTGACACATATCTTAAGGAAAAAACAAAAAACCGTCTTATATATGTCATTTCAACGGCCCACGACACTTTTACAAAATTTATCGTCGGCCAGGTCACTGAGGCTGTTATATTAGGCGTTTTATGTATAATAGGCATGCTCATATTCCGCTTCCCCTATGCGGTGATGATAGGCACCCTTGTGGGAGCCACTGCTCTTCTTCCCATAGTTGGAGCCTATATCGGAGCCTGCGTCGGATTTATTATGATAGTGACCGTAAACCCAATTCAAGCCTTTGCCTTCATAATATTTATAATCGTACTCCAGCAGCTGGAGGGGAATCTCATATATCCCCGTGTCGTAGGATCTTCCATAGGTCTTCCGGGCATTTGGGTGCTGGCTGCCGTAACAGCAGGAGGCGGACTTTGGGGTATAGGCGGCATGCTCATAGCCGTGCCCACCGCCGCTGCCATATATAAACTCATCAAAAAAGATGTGGCAAAAAAACAGGCCTCTGCCCTGACGCCTGCAACAGATAAAACAGAATAATAAAAAGCTTCATATAATATCATATAATAATGAAAGGACACCGGCACTGAGTACCGATGTCCTTTTCTATGGTTTGGGGCGTCTTTGACATGCAAAGCAGAAACTTTATTTTTGTTTTTTGGGAAGGGAGAATACGAGTAATATTCCGACCACAGCTGCGATTCCCGCAACTATGAAAGATGTGTTTTCTCCCACAGCCTTAGCCACAAGAGGAGTACATATTGATGAAACTCCCATACCTATGAGGACCAGTGAAACTATGACTCCGGCGTTTTTTACACCGAAATAGTCCGTTGTAAGGGAAGGTATTGTGGCAGCGGAACCGCCGTATGCAAAACTGAGGAGCCAGAAACATACGACATATACATACCCTTCCGAGAAGGTAAGTATTACGATGGATATAATAGTTATGACAAATACGAGGGCCATGGAATTTTTGCTGCTTATCCTGTCGCTGATGGCTGAGATGATGAATCTTCCGGCCACCTGGAACAGGGAGGCGATGCTGACTCCGGCTACCAGTACTTCGCTGGAAAGTCCTTTGCCTTCTCCAAAGCTTACGAATATGGAGCTTATGAGCACGAAGGCAGGTATGGAGAATGTCTGGATGAGCAGGAGTTTATAATATGTTTTAGTCTTTATTACTTCTCCGGCCTCATACTGTTTTGTAGTGAATGTTCCACCCTTCTGAACATATCCAGCCATATATCCTTCCGGCGGAGCTTCGATTGTGAGCATGCCGAAAATTCCGATGACAACGAATATGACAGCAAGGATGATGAATGTTTTTGAAAATCCATAGGCTGTAAGCCAGCTGCTGCAAAGGGGTGAAAGTATAGTTGCGCTTATACCCAGGGTAGCCAGGGCAAGGCCTGTGGCAAATCCCTTTTTATCAGGGAACCATTTCTGCATCATGGCTACTATGACATTGTAAACGATACCGTCACCGATACCAAGCAGTCCGCCGTATGTTATCCACATAAGTTTAGGTGAACTGGGCGGAAGGAATCCTGTGGCAAGTATTCCGACGGCCATGCAGAGGTATCCTATGAGCATTATTTTTTTGATGCTTATTTTTTTCTGGAGCACTCCGCCTACATAGTTTCCAAGAACGAATATGGCAAGGAATATGGTATAGGGAAGAGCCGCCTCCGCTGACTCTATGGAAAAATAGTCCATTACATAGGGCTGGATTATGCTGTACATATAACAGAATCCAAGTATAAGACAGCAGATTATGCCGCATATGAGTATTCTTATGCGCTTATTATTGTTCTGCGCGTTTTCGATCATGGTCTCCTCCTCCTTTCTCGTACAAATGCGTTACATATTTTCCATACGGGCGTAACACATATTTTTGAATATCTGGGAGTAGTGTCTGTAGCCGTCTTTTCCAATGATATATACATTTGGCATATGGCTCAAACGTGCATTGGCAAATATCATCTTCTCAAAGGAATTATCGATAAATGGATGATTGCTTATGGCTACGTCCACATTCTTTCTCTCAGTCTGTTCGAGGAAGTAGTCAAGGGACTTGAAGTATGTAAGTATGTCCTTTATAGAGTTGGGAGGATTCGTTCCGCCCCATAATGCTGCCGTATGTCTCACTCCAAGGTCAGTTACCGGGAAGATGAAGCTGAGTCCTCCAGGTGTATGGCCCGGAGTGAAATATACGTCGATGGTCTTGTCACCAAGGGTTATTGTGTCCCCGTCGCCTATGAAATTGTCAACATCGAAATTCTTCCAGGTCTCTTTTTTGTCGGGGAAGAAAGGATGTTCAGCCCAGAAATCATAATCGATCTTTGACATATAGGTCTGGGGATGGAAAGCATCGATTATCCATTTTCCGCATCCGCAGTGGTCAAAATGTCCGTGGGTGATGACGAACTTTTTGATCTGTGCGGGGTCCCATCCGATGTCCTTTATGGCATTTACGATGGCGTCAAACATTTCTTTTTTAGGGAAAATAGCATCGATAAGTATAAGTCCTTCTGTGGTTTTGAGGACTATGCAGTTAGTCGATTTATTGCTGACAAGAAGTACATCGTCAAATATCTGGCTGTGTGTGAACCAGCTTGTATCAAACATATTATCTATATGCTGCTGTGTGACAACAACTGTTTTTAAATCTAACATAAATTACCCTCCACATCTTTTTTTATTCCGTTCATTTTGATTTAAACGATTCAGGCGCCTTACTTGACTCTATAGTCACATACTTCGGCATAAATGTAAATATCTTCAAAAAAATCTCACAAAGAAATTTACTCTGTAACAATATCAATTGAGCTATGCTCAATCATTATTGATATTTTGCACAAAATAATACATTTTTATTGAAAGTATTGCTATAATATGAAATAATCTTTTTAAGGAGGCGGGACAAAATGAACAATTATTCCTATAGTGTCGCATCTGTAGAAAAGGTTATGAGGATAATCGAAATACTAGCGACTGAAGAACAGGGACTCAGGATAAGCCAGATATCTGAAAAACTGGATTCCCACCCTTCAAGCGTAGACCGGTTTCTCATAACTCTGCAGAATCTTGGCTATACCCAGAAGGATGCCAACGGAAGATATCATCTGACT
>JAHZAW010000034.1:0-56273 GCA_019423725.1 Clostridiales bacterium | reverse complement strand
CAGACATCCATTTTCTGAAAAATATGTGGAGCTGATGCATACTCTGGCCTATAAATACAATATGACCACCCATATCTCGGTTTTCTGCGGATTTTATAACATAATCATCCATAAGGAGACCCTAGTTCAAAACCTGGATATGAATTACGCTTTCTTTGACCCGAAAAGACACCACTACTGTTCGGCTCCGGGAAAGCTCCTTCTCTCAACCCTCTCGGAAGAGGATCTGAAGGAATATTTCAAACATGCAAAACTAATCAAATTCAATAAGACTACCCTTGCCACTGAGGCGGAAATCAGAAAAGAACTGGAAAAAATAAGACGAGTAGGAGTTTCCACCCATGATGAGGAATTCCTTCTTGGAAATTTCACCATAAGTTTCCCTCTCTGGCTGGACGGAAAGGTCAAAGGAGCTTTCTCATTTATGTGCCCCATATCCGATAAGGCAAAAATTTATAATCAGAAAGCCATAGATGATATAAAAACAAGCCTCTATCAGGCTTAATTAGACAGTAAAAAGCACTCGAAGGGGTCCGAGTGCTTTTCATTTGCAAACAGTTTTAAATTAAAGGGGGTATTATACAGAAATGGGGCGATTCCTGTATGTATCAAAGCATCATCTTTAATACATCTATACTATACTATAACTTTATGTATAAATTATGAACAAAGAATGAAAAAAAACAAAACAAATGATTAATTTACATTTAACCTGGCCTAATAGATGTCAAAAATTTTTTATTTTTAGACAAAATTCCCTGTATGTCTTATCCATTAGAACAAAACCTTTCCAACAAATTTTCCAGTATTTTTTGTGCCGTTACATCTTATGGCACATTATCCATATATTTTTACGCCGCCGGAGCAAATATCTTTTTTGTGGAAGAAAAACACCCTTTGTGATATACTACAGATATAAATATGCAAAGGAGGCATTGTTATGAACATCGTTGATCTTATCATAAAAAAACGAGACGGCGGAAAGCTTACGAAGGACGAGATACAGTTTTTCATAAACGGCGTCGTTGACTCATCCATACCTGATTATCAGGTCTCAGCCATGCTCATGGCCATATATTTTCAAAATCTTGACAACGAAGAAACCTCTGAGCTTACACTGGCAATGGCCGATTCTGGAGATACCTTTGACCTCTCATCGGTGGAGGGCATAAAGGTGGACAAACATTCCACCGGAGGCGTTGCCGATACGACTACACTTATACTTGCACCACTGGTTGCCAGCTGCGGTGTCCCCGTGGTAAAAATGAGCGGCAGGGGCCTGGGATTTTCCGGAGGCACACTGGATAAGCTGGAATCCATACCCGGATTCAATATTTCCGTATCCGGCAGGCAGGCTCTGGAATATGCCAGAAAAAGCGGCATAGTACTCATGAGCCAGACCGATGACCTTACTCCCGCTGACAAAAAACTCTATGCCCTCAGGGACGTTACGGGCACCGTT
This sequence comes from Clostridiales bacterium, assembly GCA_019423725.1. Lineage (GTDB taxonomy): Bacteria > Bacillota > Clostridia > Lachnospirales > Anaerotignaceae > Metalachnospira. Next base: position 54,811 of record JAHZAW010000034.1, on the reverse strand, counting down.
GAGAGCATACCCCTCATCGCCGGAAGCATAATGTCCAAAAAAATAGCCGCCGGAGCCGATGCCATCGTGCTTGATGTAAAATGCGGCAGCGGAGCATTCATGAAGGACCAGGAATCAGCGACAGAACTGGCAAAGACCATGGCTGACATCGGAAGATCCGTTGGCAGGAAGGTAACGGCAGTCATAAGCGGAATGGACCAGCCCCTGGGAATGTACATCGGAAATTCTCTGGAAGTACAGGAAGCCATGGAGATACTCAAGGGAAATGCTGCCGGAGATCTGCTGGAAGTATCCCTTACCCTGGGCTCACTTATGCTTATGAGCGCTGAAAAGGCCTCATCATTTGAGGAAGGCAAAAAGATGCTTTTGGAGAATATCCAAAACGGAAAGGGCCTTGCCAAATTCCGTGAACTTCTCGTACAGCAGGGTGGAGACCCGGCCATAATTGATGACTATTCTCTCCTTCCCCATTCACCTGCAAAAACTGTGGTGACAGCTGACAGGGACGGATATATCTACTCCATGAATACCGCAGGCATAGGCCGTGCATCCATGGAGACGGGTGCGGGCAGAGCCGCAAAGGAGGACGCCATAGATTTCGGAGCTGGCATAATAATGAAGGTGCGTCTGGGAGACCAGGTGAAAAAAGGAGATCCCCTTGGCGAGATATATTCCGCCACGGAGGAAAAATGCCTCTCAGCAGCCAGATATTTTAAGGATTCCATAACCATAAAGGACGAAAGACCGTCTATACCAAAACTTATACTTGATATTATCAAATAGGAGGATAAAACATGAAAAGAGCAGCAATTATCGTACTTGACAGTGTGGGCATAGGTGAACTTCCCGACGCAGCAAAATACGGAGACGAAGGTTCCAACACACTGGTAAATATAAAGAAGAACTACCCAGCCTTTGAGGTGCCCAATATGGCTTCCCTCGGTCTTGGAAATATCGAAGGAGACGACATATATCTTCTTGGAAAGACAGACTCACCCAAGGGATGCTATGGAAAGATGTTTGAAAAATCCAACGGAAAGGACACTACAACAGGACATTGGGAGATCGCCGGAATAGTTACGGAAAATCCCTTCCCCACATTTACAGAAACAGGCTTTCCCAGGGAGATCATGGATAAATTCGAAGCAGCCATCGGCCGCAAGACCCTTGGAAACTGTGCCGCTTCAGGTACGACAATAATAAATGAACTGGGAGACGAGCATGTAAAAACAGGATATCCCATTGTTTACACATCAGCTGACTCCGTATTCCAGATAGCCTGCCATGAGGACGTTATACCCGTTGACGAGCTCTATAAGATATGCGAGACAGCAAGGGAGCTCCTTGTGGGTGATTATGCCGTTGCCAGGGTAATAGCAAGGCCCTTCATCGGAAAAGGAAACGGAAATTTCACAAGAACAGAAAGAAGAAAGGATTTCTCACTGGCTCCCACATCCACCACAGTACTTGATCTTATAAAGGAAAAAGGAATGACCGTGGCTGCCATCGGAAAGATAGAGGATATATTTGAGCACAGAGGAATGACAGTAACAGACCATACTACCAACAACAACGACGGTATCGACAAGACCATAGAATTCCTTAAAAAAGACTTTGAGGGACTTCTTTTCACAAACCTTGTGGACACTGATATGATCTATGGCCACAGAAACGATGTTAAGGGTTATGCTGAGGCTGTTATGTACTTTGACAGCAAGCTCCCCGAAATAAGAGCAGCCATGAAGGAAGACGACATACTTATCATAACCGCTGACCACGGCTGCGACCCCACAACACCAAGCACTGACCATTCAAGGGAATATGTTCCCCTCCTTGTATGCGGAGCAAAGGTAAAGGAAGGCGTTGACCTTGGAGTAAGAAAGTCATTTGCTGATGTTGGTGCAACCATTGCTGAATATCTTGGTCTTGACGAGCGTTTTGGCGCTGAAAGCTTCTTAAAGGACATATTAAAATGAACATAGAAATATTACAGCTCACGGAAGGAGCTAAAAAAGCAAAGGGCCTCACAGTGGTGATAGACGTCTTCCGGGCCTTCACCACAGCCTGCTTCATAATGAACAATTCAGCTGAGGCCATATATCCCGTGGGCAGTGTGGAAGAAGCCTTCCGTCTGAAGGATATACTTCCCAACTGTCTGCTGGTGGGAGAAAGGAACGAGGTCATAGTTCCGGGGTTCGATTACGGCAACTCCCCCGCCAACATAGAACACACGGATTTCAGCGGCAAAAACATAGTGCACACCACCAGTGCCGGCACCCAGGGCATAGTAAATGCCGTAAACGCCGACGAGATAATAACGGCAGCATTCGTAAATGCTCCAGCCGTAGTGCGCTACATCAAAAAGGCCGCTCCTGAAAACGTATCCATAGTATGCATGGGCAAGGCCGCCCTCTCCCCAGCGGAGGAAGATACATGGTGCGCCGAATATATCCGTGCCCTTCTCCTTGGTGAGGACTATGACATAAAGGACCGTCTTTTAAAACTCAGGGATCTGGAAGGCAGGAGATTTTTCCGTCCTGACAACCAGGAGCAGTGCCCTGAAAGGGATTTCTTCCTTTCAACTTTAGTGGGCATATTTGATTTTGTGCTCAGAGTAGAAAAAACTCCCCAGGGGCTTTTAAGGCTCAGAAAGATAAGGATCTGACGGGGGCTGACGGGCCTTTTATTTTAAAGGAAATTTTTAACTAAATTTTTATTTTCGTGATATTGCACAATCAAAATCTGTACCCCTGAAAATCCCCTTAAATGGCATTTTAAGGCCTATTGCGGCTGTCTCATTCAATTAAATGAGACAGCCGTTTTTTTGCCCTTGTAGAGGCTTTAAACCCATAAAACACCGATTGTATTTATATTTGTACAATTTTTATTAGCACTCTCGTCAAACGAGTGCTAATTTTCTATTGACATTTACTTTTTTAGTGCTACAATAAGGTTAGAAACAATATTTAAGCAATACCGGAGGCAGTAACTAACGATGAATCAGGAAAAAGGAAATTTATCTATTAACAGTGAAAATTTTTTACCTATCATAAAAAAATGGCTTTATACGGATAAGGATATTTTTATCCGAGAAATAGTATCAAACGGCTGCGATGCTGTTACAAAACTTAAAAAACTTATGTCACTGGTTGAGGCTGACAATATCCCCGATGACGAGAAGTTCTCAATAGAAGTTGAATGCGATCCCGAAAATAAGATAATCAGGGTATCGGATAACGGTATCGGTATGACAGCCGATGAAATAAAGAAGTATATAAACCAGATAGCATTTTCAGGAGCCACAGACTTTTTGGCAAAATACGGCGAGAAGTCAGAGGACGAACAGAACGATATAATCGGACATTTCGGACTTGGATTTTACTCAGCATTTATGGTAGCCGATAAGGTGGAGATAGACTCCCTTTCATATAAGGAAGGTTCTGAAAGCGCTAAATGGATATGTGAGGGCGGCATCGACTATGAGATGGAGCCCGGTACAAGACAGACCCATGGAACTACCATTACAATGTATCTTGGCAAGGACGGTGAGGAGTTCGCCGACGAGGCGGTATTATACGAGGCACTTAAAAAATACTGCGAATATATGCCTGTTGAAATTTATTTCGACACAGTAGAAAATGAGGAAGTCGATGACAAAGGAGATGAAGTGAGCAACGGAAACGATAAGTCTGAGGAGGGAGCCGATGACAAAAATCGTAAAGTTGTAACTTCAGCTGATGAACTTGCAGACATTCTTAAAAAAGAATCCGGTAAAGATACCGAAGATGAAAAAGATGAAGACAAGGAAACAGAAAAAGAACCCGAAAGGCTTCCGCTTAACGAAACCAATCCCCTTTGGCTGAGAAATCCGTCACAGTGCAGTGACGATCAGTACAAAGAACTTTACCGACACATGTTCAATGATACTAAAGATCCCCTGTTCTGGATCCATCTGAACATGGATTATCCCTTCAGACTTAAGGGAATACTTTATTTTCCCCGCCTGATGAGCGATATGGAAGCCGTTGACGGCATCGTTAAACTCTATTCTAACCAGGTGTATATCGCGGATAATATAAAAGAAGTTATCCCTGAATTTCTTCTTATTCTTAAAGGCGTGATAGACTGCCCCGACCTTCCGCTGAACGTTTCGAGGAGTGCGCTGCAAAATGACGGCTATGCCGCAAAGATGTCAACATACATCACTAAAAAAGTTGCTGATAAGATCAATTCACTTTTCAAAAACGACCGCGAGGAATATGAAAAATTCTGTGATGACATCAACCTGTTTTTCAAATACGGAAGTATGAAGGAAGACAAATTTTACGATAAGATCAAAGGCTCCCTCCTTTACAAGACTACCGAGGGCAAACATAAGACCCTTGATGAATATATAGAGGACAATAAGGAAAAGAACGGCAATAAAGTATACTATGTAAACGATGAGAACCAGCAGATACAGTATATCAACCTCTTCAAGAGCCAGGGTATGGAAGCCTTGATTCTCCCTTCTGCCATAGATAAGCCCTTTGTCAACTATCTGGAATACAGAGCAGAAGGCAAGTTTACAATGGAGAGGATAGATTCCGACCTTTCAGACACCCTTAAAAGCAATAACGAAACAAACGAAGAACTTAACAGCGAATTCAAAACATTGTTCTCAGGCATCCTCTCAAAGGATAAGCTCAATGTAAAGGTTGAGAACATAAAAGATCCTTCCATATCGGCAATGATCCTCCTTTCAGAGAAAGAACGCCGTCTGATGGATATGCTTGAGACTTATAAGTATGATGATAATCTCAAAACTCTTTACGGAAATACAGTAGTGGAGGAAACTCTTATACTAAATGGAAACAATAAACTTATAAAGGCTCTTGAAGAGCTCAAAAATAAACCCGGCAAAGAAGATGAGACAAAGCTGATATGCCGTCAGGTTTATGACCTGGCTCTGATGGGACAAAAACCCCTTACCTCAGAGGAAATGGCTAAGTTCATCGAGAGAAGCAACCTGATACTTGAAAAACTTGCAGATAAAGAAACAAATTAACTCCTCTTAACCCCGCTAAAAGGCACCTGATTAAGGTGCCTTTTAACATTAACAAGATATTTTTTTGTTATCTGTTTTTTCAATATAAAAAAAGGCCGGTTTTGTGTTATAATTAAATATGCACTTACAAGGAGGCGGTCAATTATGTCGCTCACAACAAAAAAAGCTCTTGCTATGTCTCTTAAGTCACTGCTTGAAAAAAAGACACTTGATAAAATAACAGTTAAAGACATAGTAAACGGATGCAGTCTCAACAGGCAGACTTTTTATTATCATTTCCATGATACATACGATCTGCTTCAATGGCTGTATTCATATGAGACCGGAGATATCATTGAGAAAATGCGCGACCCGTCTAACAGTACCGATGAATACGGGCTTATTATCCAGTACATACTGAATAACAAAAATTTTATAATCAATACCTGCCGCTCTCTTAAAAGGGATTACCTCATAGTAAGGATAAAAAGCTGCATAAAGCCTATTATCCTTGAGATAATCAGAAACGATATGCCTGAAGGCCAGGCATCCTCCGATGACGCCGAGGCCATTGCAGACCTGTTTTCCAATGCCTTCATAGGCCTTATACTTGAGTGGGTAAATACCGACTTGAGTGAGGATTATATACCTAAATTCAGAAAATACGCCGATCTTCTTCTGGATTATATGGCATTTATAAAGGCAGGACGCCCTTCACGGGAGAAAAACTGAGAATGACTTATATTATTGACAGACGGCATCAATATATGGATAATTAACGTATACCCCTTTAGGTATTGGAGGTGCCGTAATGAAACAGTGTATGGATTCTGAAAATCTTCACAGACGCCTGAAAAAAATAATCGGTCAGGTGCAGGCTATCGACAGGATGGTAGATGAGGATATCCCCTGCGAGGATATTCTCTCCCAGATAAATGCCGCTAAGTCTGCCCTCCATAAGGTCGGCCAAGTGGTTTTGGAAGGTCATATACGCCACTGCGTCCGTGATGGCATTGAACACGGTGACGCCGATAAGACCATCGAAAGTTTTACCAAGGCCGTTGAAAGATTTTCAAATATGAAATAATGTTTAAAAGCCTGGATATTTTCCAGGCTTATTTTTTGCCTGTCCGAGGCTTTCCATTGATCTATTTTAACTCGCATTTCAATTCGTGTTTCAGTTCCCATTTCATCCATTTTTCCGTGCCTTTGTCCCTTTCTTATTTCTTGTTTTTTATTTATTATTTATGGACTTCCTCCTGTATTTTTCACTCCCGTATACCAGCCATTACCTGATAAAACCCCTTTTCAGTCCGCATTAAGGGACGTATTTTTATTTTTCAGTATTTCTGCCGTTTGCAGACGCTTTTTGTGTATATATACAACTGCCCTCCTGGTCTGGGCTTGTCATCTCCACCTTTTCCTCTGCTCCCCTTGGCTTTTCTGTTTTTCTTCGGCGGTTTCCCATCTCTTTTCTCTTTTTCTCTATATTTCTGTTTTTCTCTCTTTTTCTCTCTTTCGTTTCAATACCCCTGCCCCTTTCCAGCTGTCTGCCTCCTGGCTTTTTCCCTCTGGCTGTATTTCATAAAATTTTTCCTCTTTATTGACAGGGTATACCCCCTGGGGTATAATCACCTTATAGCAATACCCATACCCCTATATGTATAATAAGAAAGGAATGACTTTCATGGAAAAACTGGAACGGCTGCTGGAGGCCGGCGGCATAAAGAAAGATATAACACTTCTTGTGATATCGGCCATTTCTCTTATGATAAGTATTTTTGACCTTGTACCCCTGCCCTTTGACGCCGCATGGACCGCCATAATACTGTGCGGACTGCCCATAATAGCCGAAGCTGTCATTGGGCTTGTAACAAGATTCGATATAAAAGCTGACGTTCTTGTATCCATAGCCCTTATCGCCTCAGTCTTGATTGGCGAAGACTTTGCTGCTGGAGAGATAGCCTTTATAATGCAGCTGGGAGCTCTTTTGGAGGATCTGACCGTAGCCAGGGCAAGGGCAGGCATTGAAAACCTGGTCCGCCTTACTCCCAGGACCGCCAGGGTCATAAACGAAGGCATTGAAAAAATAATACCCGCCGAAGAAGTAAAGGCCGGGGATATTTTGAGGGTTCTTCCCGGTGAGACCATACCCGTTGACGGAGAGATAATATCTGGAGCCACATCCATCGATCAGGCAGTTATGACAGGAGAATCCCTGCCAGTGGATAAATCCGTCGGCGATACCGTATCCAGCGGAACCGTAAATCAGTTTGGCTCCTTTGATATGAGAGCTGAAAAGGTAGGAGAAGACAGCTCCATCCAAAGGATGATAAGGCTGGTGCAGTCAGCTGACGCCGATAAGGCAAAAATAGTCACCCTGGCCGACAGGTGGGCCACATGGATAGTTGTCTCAGCCCTCAGCGCCTCCCTTATAACATGGTTTGCGACCGGGGAAATAATCCGTTCAGTCACCATACTTGTGGTGTTCTGCCCCTGTGCTCTTGTGCTTGCTACACCCACAGCCATAATGGCGGCCATAGGGAACGCCACAAAACACGGATTTCTCGTTAAGGAAGGCGACGCCCTGGAAAGGCTCTCATCTGTCAAAAAAATAACCTTTGATAAGACCGGAACACTGACAAAGGGAACTCCCAGGGTACAGGAGGCAGTGAGCATACTGCCCGGGCTGTCCAGTGAAAAACTTTTTGAGACAGCGGCCTCTGTGGAAAAACATTCAGAACACCCCCTTGGAAAGGCTGTCGTAAAAGATTTTGAGAAAAAGTATGATAAAACCGCCCCTAGTGCTGACGGGTTTAAAATGATACCCGGAAGGGGAGTAAGTGCCCTTATGGACGGAAAGGAAGTTTTAGCTGGAAATGCTGAAATGCTTTCGGATAAAAATATACCCTTGGAAGGGCTTATTTCCGCCGCTCAAGGCAGTATATCCAAGGGATGTACAATAATATATATGGCTGTCGGCTCAGAGCCCGCCGGATTCATTGCCCTTTCAGACACCATACGTCCCGAGGCCAGAGAAACCATAGAAAATATAAAGGAAGCCGGAGCAGAACCGGTGCTGCTTACGGGCGACCATAAAAGCGCCGCCATGGAGACGGCAGCTCTTACAGGCATAGATGAGGTATTCAGCGAGTGCCTGCCCGAGGATAAGCTGGCTTTGATAGATGGATTCCAAAAAAGCGGAAGTCCTGTATGCATGGTAGGAGACGGTGTAAATGATGCTCCATCCCTTAAAAAGGCCCTTGTTGGCATTGCCATGGGAGGCGTTGGCAGTGATATAGCCGTGGATGCCGCTGATATCGCCCTGGTCAATGATGATATAAAGGAACTCCCCCATCTGTTCATGCTCTCAAAGAGGATGATGCGGACTATTAAGTTCAATCTCACATTTTCCATGCTCCTTAATATAGCAGCGGTTATACTGGCCATTGCCGGCACCCTTGATCCCGTTGTGGGAGCTCTGGTGCATAACGCCGGTTCAGTATTTGTAATAATAAATTCGTCTCTGCTCCTGAAATGGAAGTATAAACCCAAAAGGCTCTAAGCCGTAAAAAGGACGGCCATTATCCCATAAAAACTCAACAGGTTTCGTCATTTTATCCCGGGGACAAAAATATAATGTCAAGAGGTGATAAAATGCGGACACAAAACATTAAGTTTTTAAGGACGTATGACGGCCGTCTTTTTATGTTCAGATATGGTGGAGGCTCCATATATGCCAGGATATTATATAAAAATATGCCCTCCCCTTCATTCAGAGTGATAGATAATGTATCGGATGTATTTTCTATTTGGTACTGTGATGGACGGGTATATCTGCTCTGCCTCTCCGATGAGGGAGCCACCCTCTGTCTTTACGCAAACGAAAAATGGACAGCAAGGCTCCTTTCCGGCAGGACCGAGGACTCCTTTTCAAAAATGTCATTTCTTTCCCTTGGGGATTCCATCCATCTTGTTTATAGTGTGAACGGCGGCCTTTACATACGTTCCGGCAGGGGCAGCCGTTGGAGCGTTCCTGTAAAGATAGATGAAGCCGTTCCATTTTCTGAAACACCATTTTATATTGGGCGCGAAAACAGCAGAAACGTGCGTATATATTACCGTACATCAGATAAGGACATAAAATATAGAACATTAAACCTTGAAAGCGGAGAACTCTCGGAACGTCTCGACCTTTTGAGCGCAAATATGCCCTGCATAGATGTTTCCGTACTCACGGAAGAAAACGAGACCCATATACTCTATCTCGTAAAAGGCCCTTTCTCGTCACAGCTCATATACAAGGGCATAAAAAACGCTTCGTCTTCCAAGGCAAGAATAATATGGGAGGGCCAGCTTTCCGGCAGCTGTTCACTCTTGAAAAACGATGGCAGACTTTATGCCCTTATATATGACCGGACAAAATGTTTCGCGGCCTTTTCCGATGACAGCGGCCACAATTTTTCAGCCGCCAAAAATCTCGGCATAAGGACCGGGGATTCCTGCCTTAAGGCGGAATATACGGATTTTTCCGGCCAGTCCTTCTGTGCCGATGAGATACCAACGGATATATCTGATTTTTCCTTTCCTGTAACCGAGGATATATTCCCCTCATTCATCCCCCGTGGAGGAGATGTCCAAAACCATGGCCCCTCATTTAACAGGTCTCCTAATATGATGGGTGTAAGCCAGACCTCTCAAAACTCCAGCTCAATGTCTGAAATGTCCGGAATGTCTGGAATTTCGGGTATGCCAGGGATGGCTGCCAGCGGGACGAACGGCCCCAGCGCAATGAACGGCGGCAGCGCAGGAAATATGGGGAATATGGGAAACCAGGAAAACATGAACGGCTTTAGGCCTTCATCCAGAAATCCCGAGGCCATGTCCGATTGGAATATGTCATTTATGGATAAGTCCCCTCAAAAACCATCATCGGACCCCCGCATAGCTGAACTCAGCGAGCGCATAAATGAACTCAACAGCCTTCTCAACAAAAGAAATGATGAGATAGCGGCCCTCTCCTCATGGAAGATGAGATATGATGCCCTCTTAAAGGAAAACTCAGCCCTTAAGGCCCGGATGGAATCATCCCAGGCTTCTGCCAGATCAAAGGGCCAGGTCATTCCAGACACATCCAGCTCCGCTGAAGATATGGATGGGGCTGTGCTCAAGGCATCGGATGTTTCCCTAAATTCCTTGGAAAAGGATTGCTCCGGAGATGCCCCTTCCTCAGATGATGGCCCTTCTTTAGATAATACCTCTGATGAATCCAAATAGACCATTTTAATGGCAGACAGTCTCACAATTCCCTTCTGATGAGGCTGTCTGCCATTTCTGCCGCATAGGAGATTATACATTCACAGTTTTCACCCATGGAACAGCAGTTGAATGTGCCAAATCTCTGTCTGAACATCTGCATGAATTCTATCCTCAGCCGTTTTGACCTGTCCTCGTCAAACATATATCCAAACAAAAGCACAACGGCTGCCGCTGCGGCGCACAGCCCACCATATCCAAATCCTCCTGAGGCCGCTGACATGGCCTTTATTATCTCTCCACTCATGTTCAGAGAGTACTTAGTATCGGCCGCCTTTATTATGCAGCCTCCGCAGCCATAGCCTTCCCGGCAGTATCTTAGTGCTAGTTCTTTCATAAATCCACCGTCTTTGCCTGTCCTTTTGTATATAATATTCCGGGGACAAACATTGGTTACAAAAATCCATGGTTATGTTTTTACTGCTTGGTTTTAAGCACCGCCTTTTCAAACTCCACAAACAGTATGGGTACCAGTGACAGTCCAGCTACCACAGCCCACTGCACCGCGTTCAAGGGCACAGCAGAAAATATCTCAGCCAGAACAGGCACGCTTATTACCGCCGCCTGCATTATGGTGCCGATTATAAAGGCAAAACATAAAAATACATTGCTGAATATATGTATCCTGAAAACTGAACCTTCCGTCCTCATATTGAAGGCATGGACCAGCTGGGAAAGACTCAGCACAGCAAAGGCCATGGTCCTTGCGGTCTCCTGTGGTCTGGATGGCGAAAGTGCCCTGCCCGCACCAAAGGCCATAAGTGCCAGGGTACCTATCATTATGCCTTCAAAGGCTATCCTCTGTCCTAGGCCGTCGGAAAACAGGCTGCTGTCCGCCGATGCCGGCCCCTTTTTCATAACGTCATCCTCCGGACGGTCAAGGCCTAGGGCAACGGCCGGCAGTGAATCAGTTATAAGATTTACCCAAAGCAGATGTATTGGCAGAAGCGGCGCTCCCCAGCCAAAGAGCATGGCTATAAATACGGTCATTATCTCGCCTATGTTGCTGGAAAGGAGGAAATGGACGGACTTTCTTATGTTGCCGTATATTATCCTTCCTTCCCTTACAGCGCTGACTATGGTGGCAAAATTATCATCGGTTATTATCATATCCGATGCCCCTTTGGCCACATCGGTGCCGTTTCCACCCATGGCACAGCCGATATCAGCCTTTTTAAGGGCAGGGGCGTCATTTACTCCGTCCCCTGTCATTGCAACTATTTTGCCCTTTCTTTTAAAGGCTTCCACGATCTTGAGCTTATGTTCCGGCGATACCCTGGCAAATACCGATATGTCCTCCAGCTTTGAATCCAGCAGCCTATCATCCATATTATCCAGTTCCGTACCCGTTACGATGAGGCTTCCATCCCTATATATGCCCGTCTGTGAGGCGATGGCCTTTGCCGTGAGGGCATGGTCTCCCGTTATCATAACTACCCTTATGCCTGCCTTTGCACATTCCGCTACAGCTCCGGCGGCCTCGTCCCTTGGAGGGTCTGTCATCCCTATAAATCCCGCGAATACAAGATCCTTTTCCAGCTGCCTGTCATTTTTTGCCGTCTGCTTGTATGCCACAGCCAGCACCCTTAATCCCGAAGCAGCCATATCCTCATCGGCCTTTTCCAGTTCTGCATAGGTATGTTTATCCATTCTTTTGTCCGGTGAAATATATGTACAGAGTTTCAATACCCTTTCCGGGGCCCCCTTTGTTATACATAACTTCTCACTGGTTCCAAAATCATGGACGGTTGTCATCATTTTTCTCTCCGATGAGAACGGTATCTCGTCTATCCTTGGCATTACCGCCTCAAGACGTTCCTTTTTCTCACCCATTTCCTCGGCAGCCTCTACCACTGCCACCTCCGTCGGCTCTCCCACATACCTCCTGTCCTCATAACGGCAGTCAGTACAAAGGGCAGCCAGCCTTATGACGAATTTCTTATCATTAAGGGGCATTTTATCCCCCTGGCCCCTTATTTTAACAGCCTTCATCTTGTTCTTTGTAAGGGTGCCTGTCTTATCCGTACATATTACCTCCGCTGAACCCAGCGTCTCCACCGCGGGCAGTGTCCTTACGATGGTGTTTTTCTTTGACATGGTCTGGGTGCCTATGGCAAGGACTATGGTAACGATGGCAGGAAGTCCCTCGGGTATGGCCGCCACGGCAAGGCTTATGGATGTCATAAACATATCAAAGGGAGCGTATTTTCTCATGATACCTATGACGAATATGACAGCGCATATGCCTATGGCCGTCATTCCCAGTATTTTGCCCGTATTATCCAGCCTTTTCTGCAGAGGAGTCTCGTTCTTTTCCCCATCATCTATCATGGAGGCGATCTTTCCTACCTCAGTATTCATCCCCGTGGATACGGCTACGGCCTTTCCCCTTCCGCCTGTGACATAGGTCGAGGAATATACCATATCATGCCTGTCCGCCACCGGGGTATTTTCACCGCAGGCATCGGTATTTTTAGATACCGGGTGGGACTCGCCCGTAAGGGCTGACTCATCGGCCATAAGGGCGCTGCACTCCACTATCCTGGCATCAGCCCCTACCATATCCCCTGCCTCCAGGACCAATATGTCCCCGGGCACTATATATTCTGAGTCTATCTCCTTTATCTTTCCTCCCCTCAGCACCCTGGCCTTTGGCGCTGACATCTTTTTAAGCTCCTCCACCGCCTTTTCCGCCCTGCTCTCCTGGACCACACCCATAACAGCATTAAGTATGACTATGGCGATTATAATTATGGAATCGGTAAAGTCCGCCTCCCCATTCATAAGCGATACCCCAAAGGAGGCCGCCGATGCCGCAAGCAGTATTATTATCATTATGTCATTCAGCTGCGCAAAGAACCTGGCTATGGGTCCTTTTCTCTTTTTACTGCTTTCTATGGTATTTTTTCCGTACTCCTCAAGTCTTTTTTCAGCCTCGTTATCACTGAGACCGTATGCCATATCTGTATTCAGCATAAGTCCCGTTTCCTCGGCTGTTTTGCTGTGCCAGTTCATTTTCACCGCTCCTTTCGTATTCGGGACAATCCCTTTAACAATTTATTCAGCGGCGGGCATTATAATTCCATTATGATGAAAATACAAAGGACCCCGGATAAATTTTATCCGAAGTCCTAAAAAAACTGTCCTTATTATTTTATATATCCTCGTCATGCTCCTCAGAACCGGCCAGGGCGATATACATTACCCTTTCCGCTCCCAATACATAAAAATTTTTGGCACATTCCTTTATGGTGCTTCCAGTTGTATAAATATCATCCAACAGAAGTATTTTCTTATCCCTGACCCTGTCTTCATCTATCACCCTGAAGGCTGAGCTGATGTTGGCGTTTCTTTGGTGTCTGCGCAGGCTGCTTTGCGGAACCGTATCCCTCACCCTTATTATGATGTCATCAGCATAGGGTATGCCCGTTATCTCCGAAAACCTTTCAGCCATAAGCGCCGCCTGGTTGAAGCCTCTGGTCTTTTCCTTGCCCTTCCATAACGGTACAGGTACTACCATATCGGCCTCAAGTATCATCTTAAGATCATTTTCCAGAACATAATCCGCCATTATTTCCCCAAGTATCCGGCCATATCTCTTGAACCCGTCATACTTGAATCTGAATATGGTGTCCCTTATGCTCCTGTATTCATAAATGCTGAGGCCTGGTATCTCATAACAGCCATCTGGCTCATCATACCTTTCCTTAAGCCTCTCATCAAAGGGCAGTTCCGGCAGGTCATCAAGACAGTTCCTGCATATATAGCGTTCCGGCGAGTTCCTCTCAACGGGCTCCCGGCAGAATATGCAGCTTTCCGGATATATGAGTTCAATGATATATTCAACTGCTCTTTTGGCCAGGGATAAATTTGATAAATTTCTTTTTATCCCGTAGTTTTCCCTTCCTGCCATGGTCCATACGCCTCTTTTATAACGCTGTAGAGCTCCTCTGTCCTCTTTTGTGCATCTTATTTATACCTGCTTACGCTTCCTATTTATCCGGCTTTTCTCCGCCATCCTCGATCATAAAATCCCAAAGGCTGTTGAGCCTGCAGGCCAGGCCCGAATACCTGCTGACCTCCCTGTCGTTTGCCACCATCCTGTTGACCGCTGACTTGAGCCCAACTATGACTACCAGCTTTTTAGCCCTGGTCACTGCCGTATAAAGCAGATTCCTTGAAAGCAGCATGGGCGGCCCGCTGTGTATGGGTATTATGACAACGGGATATTCACTTCCCTGGGATTTATGTATGGTCACCGCATAGGCGCCCTCCAGCTCCTCCAGGGCCGAAAACTCATATACCGCCTGTCTCATATCGTCAAATATCACCGTCAGCGTCTCCGCCTGTTTATCTATCTTTTTAACGGTGCCTATGTCTCCGTTATATATGCCCGTTCCATCCTCGATGACCTTCCCATATTCGTTTTCTATTTTCCAGGCGATATTGTAATTATTTTTTATCTGCATCACCTTGTCGCCTTCCCGGAAAAATCCCGTGGAAGACTCATATTCCGCCTTGGATTTAGACGGAGGATTAAGGGCAGCCCTAAGGGTCTTATTGAGCCCCGCCGCTCCGATGTCTCCCTTTCTCATGGGTGTCAAAACCTGCATGTCCGTAAATGGGTCCAGTCCAGTAAATCCCGGCAGTCTTTTTGTGATGAGCTCCACTATTTTCCTGGGTATGTCCTGGGCATAGGGTGCGCTCACAAAGAAGAAATCCGTACCCTTTTCATTCATTACCGGCTCTATGCCCTCATTTATCCTGTGGGCATTCATTATTATGGCGCTTTCCCTGGCCTGTCTGAATATTTCAGTAAGACGCACTACCTTTATCCTGCCGCTCTTTATTATGTCCTTTAAAACATTTCCCGCGGCCACCGATGGCAGCTGGCTGGAGTCTCCCACAAGGATGAGCCTGGTCCCCGGCTCTATGGCCTTCAAAAGGCTGTTGAAAAGCTGCATATCCACCATGGAGGCCTCATCAATTATGACCACATCCGCCTCTATGGGGTCGCTTTCGTTTTTCTCAAACTTCTGTCTTCCGTTTTCATCGTCATTATAGGCCACACCAAGCATCCTGTGTATGGTCTTGGCCTCTGCTCCCGTGGCTTCCGTCATCCTCTTGGCGGCCCTTCCCGTGGGAGCCGCAAGGGCTATCTCAAGTCCCAGGGAGCGGAATATCTGTATTATCGTATGTATTATGGTGGTCTTGCCCGTTCCGGGACCTCCGGTTATTACGAGCACTCCCTCTTTCATGGCCTCTATGACAGCCTCTCTCTGCTGTTTGGCCAAAAATATGCCGGTCCTGTCCTCTACCTCATCTATTTTGGCGTCTATTTCCTTCATGTCCGTTTCATCATGGAAAAATGACAGCTCCAGAAGCTTCTTGGCAGCGGATACCTCGGAATAATACATTGGCATAAGATATACGGCGTCTATGCCTTCAATGTTCTCATTCAGCACCTTATGTTCTATCTGCATTTCCCTCAAATAATTATCGGCCGTTTCCCTGTCCACTGACAGTGTCTCAGCGGCCTTTTCCAAAAGCTCCTCCCTGGGCATGAATACGTTTCCATCCGTAAGGGAGTTATTGAGAATGTACTTTATGCCGGCCTTTATCCTATGTTCCGAATCCTGGGGTATGCCCATGGAGGCGGCTATCCTGTCGGCGGTCTTAAAGCCTATGCCGTTTATGTCCTCCGCCGGCCTGTAGGGGTTTTCCTTTATTATATCTATGGTCCTGTAGCCGTATTTTTTATATATTTTCATGGCTAAGGATGCCGTTACTCCAAATTCCTGAAGATAGAGCATGACCTTCCTTATGTCCCTCTGGGAGCAGAATGAATTATGCACTGCAAGGGCCTTATCATAGGTTATACCCGTTATTTCCACCAGTCTGTCGAACTTTTCCTCTATGACATAGAAGGTGGCTGCCCCGAATTTATCCACTATTTTTTTAGCGGTCTTAGGACCTATGCCCTTGACCGCTCCTGAGGCAAGGTATTTCTCGATGGAGGCTGCCGTCGTGGGCACAGTACGTTCATAGTATTCTATTTTGAACTGGAGCCCATAGGATGGATGGATGACCATTCCTCCGGTGAGCTTGAACAGATCGCCCTTCCTTATCTGGGGCACAGTGCCGACACAGGTGAGCTCATCTCCGTCATCGGATTTGAACTCGAATACAGCATATCCATTGTCGTCATTATAAAAAATGATATCTTCCACACTGCCCTCAAGGGTCATACTGTCGTCCATTTCAGGCGCCTCCTTTCCTTTAGTTTAGATATACATTTAATAATATCATATTAAATTCAATTTTACAAACAGGCCTTGAACGGTTATTATATAAACGGAGGTATGATCATGAAACCATATAATTCACTAAGCGACCATCTCAAAGAAAAGCTTGGCGCCAAGACCGTCAAGCTGTCTGTAAACGCCGGTTTTTCCTGTCCCAACAGAGACGGAAAGGTAAGCTGGGGCGGCTGTATATTCTGCAGCGGCAGCGGCTCGGGAGACTTTGCGCCCTCGGCGGATATACCCATCGCCAGACAGCTTGAGATATCCAGGGAAAAAATATCCCATAAATGGCCTGACGCTAAATATATAGCCTATTTTCAGGCATTTACAAACACCTACGCCCCCGTTGATGTTTTGGAGGAAAAATATATGCAGGCTCTCTCCTGCCCCTGGATCAGCGGCATAGCCATAGCCACAAGGCCCGACTGCATGGGTGATGATGTGGCTGACCTTCTGGAGAGACTGAGCAAAAGGACATATCTGTGGGTGGAATTCGGCCTTCAGACATCCCGTGAGGATACGGCTGAGCTCATAAACCGAGGATATAAAAATGAGGTCTACCTTCAGGCCATGAAAAAGATGAAGGACAGGGGCATAGAGACCGTGACCCACATAATACTGGGGCTTCCGGGAGAGACAAGGGAGGACATGGAAAACTCCGTGATGTTTGCCGCAGGCGCCGGGACAGACGGCATAAAGCTGCAGCTGCTACATGTCATAAGGGGCACAAGGCTCCACGAAATGTATCTTAAGGAGCCGTTCCATATAATGACCAGGGACGAGTACACGGACACGGTCATAGATATGATAGAGCACCTGCCTCCCAATGTGGTCATCCACAGACTTACGGGAGACGGCAACAGAAATGAGCTCATTTTGCCGGAATGGAGCATGGATAAGCGGGGAGTTTTGAACGAAATACACAGGAAAATGAAATTATATGAAAGTTATCAGGGAAAATTGTTGAAATAGATAATTGTATAATAATATATAATAGTTTATAATATAATTCTAAGTTCAATCAAAATCAGCGGCGGTGGTCTATATGTATGACAATACACGGGCTCTTGCGGAAAACAAGCTCATAATATTGTATTTAATCGAAAAAATCGAAATTCCCCTATCAAACAGTGAGATTTGTCAGTTTGCCCTTGAGAAAAATCTGATGGATTATTTCAGTGTACAGCAGTATCTTTCTGAACTGGTTGAAAGCGGGCTTCTTGAGATGACCACCGAAAACAACAGCACCCGTTACACCATAACCACCGACGGTGAAGACACGCTGAATTATTTTATAAAGCATATATCCAATTATGCCAAATCTGTTATCAACACCTATGCCAAGGAAAATTCCAAGCGCATCAGGGCTGAATATGCTGTCACGGCCAACTATTTTCAGGAAATGAACAATGAATACACCGTTAAATGCGGAGTATATGACAGCGACGGCACCACCTCCCTTATGGAGCTGAGCGTAAATGTGGCCACAAAGGATCAGGCACGAACCATCTGCAGGAACTGGAAAAGCAATGTGGTGGACCTTTACGGAAAAATAATGCTCACCCTTGCCACCGAGCCTGACGAAAAAACAAAAAATGATCCCAAACCCATAACTATTAAAAAAGAAAACCTTTAAGCTCCGGACCCTCTCCGGAGTTTTTATATTTTAATTATATCCTATCCACAAAAGTCCCGGACTTATCCCCTTTTTCCATCAAATTCTGAACTCATTTATTATACTTAACCCCGGAAAGCCGTAAATATTTCAATCCGCACCAAAGAGCCGTTGAAACCTGCACCAAGGCTCTGGAATTTTTATATGTTCTGTGGATAAAAATTTTATTTATATCTTTTTCCACAGATATCTTTATTTATCCACTAAAAACTGTTTTCAACTAAAAAAGCCGGCTCAAATGAGCCGGCATATATTGTCTTAATTATTCTTCTACCTTAAGTATAGCGCCTTCGCTGGCTGATGATACGATGCTTCTGTATCTCTTAAGGAAGCTGGATACCTCTTTAAGTTTATGGGGCACAAATTCAGCCTCTCTCTTAGCTATCTCCTCATCGGAAACCTTGAGTTCAAGGGAGTGGTTGGGGATATCGATGGAAATGATGTCTCCGTCCTTGATAAGTCTTAAAAGTCCGCCTGAAGCTGCCTCAGGTGAAATATGTCCGATGGAAGCTCCCCTTGAAACACCGCTGAAACGTCCGTCTGTAATGAGGGCGCATGTGCTGTCAAGTCCCATACCTGCAAGGGTAGCTGTGGGTGAAAGCATCTCTCTCATTCCAGGGCCTCCCTTAGGTCCTTCATAACGTACTACTACAACGTCTCCGTCAACAACCTTTCCTGCTAAAAGGCCTTCGATACATTCTTCCTCGCTGTCAAAGCATTTTGCGGGGCCTTCATGTACGAGCATGTTGGGAAGTACGGCTCCTCTCTTGACAACGGCACCGTCAGGGCAGATATTTCCCCAGAGGACTGCAAGTCCGCCTGTCTGTGAATATGCTGTTTCCTTTGTACGGATAACGTCATCATTAAGGATAACTGTGTCCGCTATGTTTTCAGCCATGGTCTTTCCTGTGGCTGTCATAACTGATGTGTCTATATATCCATAGCTGTCAAGTCTCTTAAGTACTGCACTCAGTCCGCCAGCTTCGTAAATATCTACGATGAAGTGGGTTCCGGCGGGGTTGATCTTTACAAGATGAGGTATTGCGTCACTGATGTTGTTTACATCCTTGAGGTCTACCTTGATGCCTGCTTCATGGGCAATGGCGGGAAGATGAAGGATAGTATTTGTTGAGCATCCCATGGCCATATCGCATACAAGTCCGTTATGTATGGATTTATCTGTTACGATATCTCTGGGTTTGATGTCTCTTTCAACAAGTTCCATGATCTTCATACCTGTATGTTTTGCAAGTCTTACTCTCTCTGCATATACAGCGGGGATCGTTCCGTTTCCGGGAAGTGCCATACCAAGTATCTCTGTAAGGCAGTTCATGGAGTTGGCTGTGAAAAGACCTGCACAGCTTCCACATCCGGGACATGAATAATCCTCAATGGCTCTTCCGTATTTCTCGTCCTGTTTGCCTACTTCGATGGCTCCAGGTGCCTCAAAGGCGTCCGTAAGGGCAACTGCCTTTCCATTTACTTTACCGGGAAGCATGGGGCCGCCGCTGCAGAATATGGCGGGAACATTAAGTCTTAAGGCTGCCATAAGCATACCGGGTACGATCTTATCACAGTTAGGGATAAATACGATACCGTCTACGGGATGGGCTGTGGCCATGATCTCAACGGAGTCAGCTATATGCTCACGGCTGGGAAGTGAGAAATGCATACCGTCATGGTTCATTGCTATACCGTCGCATACTCCAATGGCGGGGAATTCGATGGGTGTTCCTCCTGCCATACGGATCCCGGCCTTTACTGCCTCAGCTATGGTGTCAAGATGGATATGTCCAGGTATAAATTCGTTCTGTGAGTTTACTACGCCGATTATGGGTCTTGATATTTCTTCGTCTGTAAGTCCTGTTGCCTTCATAAGTGCACGATGGGGTATTCTTCCTGTTCCCTTTTTCATTAAATCACTGCGCATGTTTTTTCCTCCTCATTTTTTGAAATAAAGTGTTTTAGCCAGTTCTATGTATAATTTATCCCTCTGAGCGACAGCCTTATCAGCCTTATCGCCCGAATAATCATAAAAGCCTTCTCCGCTTTTTACGCCGAGTTTTCCTTTCTCGACCATTTTCCTTAAAAGAGGACTTCCCTCCTTCGAATCACAGAGAGACTCATTAAGATAGCTGTTTATGTGGTCGAATGTATCCAGTCCTCCGAAATCAGCCACGCCAAATGGTCCTAAAGCCGCATACCTGAGCCCCATTCCGGCCTTCATAACGGTGTCTATGTCCTCCACCGTCGCTGCTCCTGTCTCCACAAGATATAACGCCTCCCTGAGGACTGCAAATTGTATCCTGTTTATTAAAAATCCGTTTATGTCCTTGACTACCACCGGTGATTTGCCAAGTTCATTTACCAGCTGTCTCATTTTTTTGACCGTATCTTCCGATGTTTTCTCCCCTACGACTATCTCGCACAAAGGAAGGAGATGCGGAGGATTCAGCCAGTGCTGTCCGACAAATCTTTCCGGATTTTTAACGGCCTCGGCTATCTCTGTTATGTGCAGTCCGCTGGTATTGGTGGCAAGCAGTGTGTCATCCTTAACCAGTGCACTCACTTCTTTCCAGAAATTTTTCTTGATGTCCATGTTCTCTACTATGGACTCCACCACAAGACCGCAGTCGTAAAAACAGCTCTTATCCGTCGTAAATGTTATGAGCGACATTATTTTTTCCGACTCCTCTGCTGTTATGATATCTTCGTCCACAAGTGTCTTCTCATTTATCTCTATGAGATGTCTGCCCCTCTCTAGACAATTGTCCGCGATATCATACACCACTGTTTTGTAACCTGCTTTCGCATATACCTGTGCCAGCGAAGCCCCCATTGTACCGGCACCAGCCATTACAACGCTTTTTTCAATCATATATACGCCCCCTCTTGTCTGTCAAATTATCAATTTGTCTGACTTAAAAGTATCATAATAAAAACACGCTGTCAATATGATTTTTGACTAATTATCCCAAACCAGCGGGATAATCTCCCTTTTCCACAAATAACCCCGCCTTCAGTTGTATAAAAAGACAATAAATATCTGTTGTCACAGCCCCCAAAAACTTTTATAATAAACTAAAGGAGTTGTGCACCATGATGAAGAAAAAAAGCCTTGTACAGCAGACAGCTGATGATATATACAAGATGATAACTGAAGATAAAATATTCGCTCCGGGAGAACAGCTCCCCAACGAAAACGTACTTTCCGCCCGTCTGGGAGTGAGCCGTGCCACCCTCAGGGAAGCCATAAGGATACTGGCATCCCAGGGAGTTCTGGATGTATACAGGGGCAGGGGAACATTCATAAGCCCCGATATATATTCCCTCAATGATATCGGCCTGGAGAGCATGGAAAGGGTCAGGGTGCATCTTAAGGACCTGTATGAAGCAAGACTTCTATTTGAGCCTGAGATAGCCTCCATCGTATGCAGGAGGGCCACCGATGAGGAACTGGAAAATATTTTTGCCATAGGCGCAGAGGTGGAAAAGGTCATACTTGCCGGAAAGGACCGTACGGAAATGGATACGGAATTTCATAAGGTGCTGGTAAAGGCATCCCATAATGAGTTCCTTCAGAGGCTCCTGCCTATCATAGACAAGTCCATAAAAGAAGCCATAAAGCTCAACGGCTGCAAACTCCCTTCCGAGGACCTTCTGGCCAAGGATACTTTAAGGGACCATGCCCTGCTTATGGAATTTCTTAAAAAACGTGACGCCATAAGCGCAAGACATGCCATGAGCATACATCTTCACCATATCATAACCAATCTGAACATCAATTCCGATGACGAACCTATATTTTAAAACCATAAAAATATCCCCTTTCATTAAGGACTGGAAACCTTATGAAAGGGGACGATAAAAAAACTCCCGGCTTGACAGCCCGGGAGTTTTCCGTTTTTACATATACTTTTTATTACTGATATTATTGGTCTTATTTGCTTCCTGCACCATTAGCTATGAGCTGGTACTCAAGTTCCTGCTCAGTGGGAGGAGCAGCCTTCCTTGCAGCTATGGGTGTGTATTTCTTATTGTTTTCCCATCTGTAGTTGTTTTTCTTTATAACAAAATGACAGATCAGGATACCTATAAGACCGCATATAAAACTGAGGAGCTCTCTGTTAAATCCGGGAATGATATTTGAAAGCCAGAAATAACCTAAAAGAACACCTAAAAGCAGTCCTGCACAGGGGAAAGCATACATTATCATTACGGCATTGAAAAATCCGTCCTGCTGGAGTTCCAGTTCGACCCAGTCTCCAACTTCGGCTCCGCACTGATTATATGCTTCCAGGATCATTTCCTTGCTTGTGAACGTCATACATACACGGCATTTCGCGCATGCCTCTGTTCTGAGCATTCTTACAACAGCTTTATCGTTAGGCTTTAACTGTGTAACCTGTCCTTTTTCAGCCATATTATTACCTCCTTATCAATAAAGATACTATTGCTATTATATGTTGTGTGTCCCTAAATTTCAAGGTTTTTAGACAATCTATTTTTCTTTGCGTTATAGATTCTGGCGAATATGATCTTTATTATGGCAGTTACAGGCACAGCAAACACCATTCCCCATATACCGAAAATGCTTCCAAAGATAGATAAGGATAATATTACCAGCACCGGGTGGAGTTTTACTTTATTTCCCACCAGTTTTGGAACTATTACGGCGCTGTCCAGCTGCTGAAGAAGTATAATGACCACCGCCGCATACAGTGCCTTGACAGGAGAGCCCGATATGAGAGCCACACCCGTCCCAAGGAAAAATGCCGCTATGGCTCCTATATAGGGTATTAGGTTTGAAAATCCCGAAACTATGCCTATGATAAGCGGATAATCTATGCCTATGATAAGAAATGCAGCACTCACTAAAGCCGCCATTATAAATGCATCCGTTATCTGTCCGCTTATATATCCCGAAAATACCCTGTCTGCTTCACAGAGGGAATTAAGTATGTCCTCGGAATGGGCCGGCATAAATGTCCTTATAAATTCTCTGCCATAGTAAAGTATCTTATCCCTTTCAGCCAGGAAATAAAATGCCGCCGTCAGCCCTATTAGAAGATCCAGGCCGAACCTACCCGCCTGGGATGCCCTGCTGGCAAAGGCTGTTGTTATTTTATCGGCGGTGTCCCTCAAAAATCCCGTTACGGCGTCATAGATCCCTGTCTCGCTTTTTACCAGATCGCTTTCCGCGAGCCTGACATTCAGGCTTTTAAGGGTATACATAAATCCCGTTATGGATGAACGTATTTTCCTTTCCACATAGCCCATGTCCGCCTCTCCTATGCCGTTTATTACAAAAAAGGCCAGCACCGCCAGGCCTCCAAATATTATGAGATACAGTGCCGCCGTACCGGCTGTCCGCTTTTTAAATACCCTTTTTCCGTCCCTTCGGCATATCTTCTCTTTTTTCGACATCTTATCAAAAAAGCCCTGCAGCAAGTCTACTGCAGGGCTGACGATATATGAAAATACTGCCGCTATTATGAGCGGAGAAAATATACCGGCCATGTATTCCAGAAATTTTTCTATGGTCATTATGACCTCCGGTGCGTTTTTGAGCACCAGTGATACCGCATATATGGCAATCAGCGTTACTATTACATGAAATGATATCTTTAAATAATTTCTGTCCCATGGCAGTTTCAATATTATCCCCTCCGCTTCAAATATCCTTTGTGGACAGACTGCCTGGAGCACAGTTCATCACAGTTTTTTAAGTACCTCTATGATAAATTCCCAAGTCCTCTCCACTGACGGTATGGAAAGTTTCTCGTCCGTCGTATGGACGCCTTCCATATCCGGTCCTATTGATATCATATCAATCTGAGGCGCCTTTGATGACAAAAGTCCACATTCCAATCCGGCATGTATGGATTCCACAGCAGGTGCCTTTCCGTACATTTCCTTGAATGTCTCGACACATATATCCCTTAAGGCACTTTCCGGCCTGTATTCCCATCCGGGATACTGGGATCTTATAAAGAATTTTCCGTCAACGAGTTCAGCTATCATGGCCATCTTCTCCAGTATGTCATACTTGATGGTGGCTACTGAACTTCTTACGGCACTGACAAATTCCACATTTTCATCGGTGGTCTTTATTATGCCCAGGTTATTGGATGTCTCAACAAGGCCCTGCATCTCAAGGCTTACCCTCTGTACTCCGCTGGGTATGAGATTAAGGGCATATATAACATCAGAAGCCCTCTTTACGGTCATTACCTTTCCGGCGCTTTCCCCAAGCTCAGCACTTATCCTGATGTTTTTCTCGCTTCCCCTGTACTCTGAATTGAATACCTGTTCAAACTGTCCACACATGTCAGCGAATTCTTCCACATCTTCCTTGGGTATATAAAGTTCAGCCTCACATTCCCTTGTAATAGCATTGTCCATAAGTCCGCCGTTTATTCCTGACAGACGGAAATAAAAGGTCTTTGCCGCCTGTCTGAGCATCCTGCCCATGAGTTTTCCGGCACTGGCCCTCTGAAGGTGGATATCGCTTCCCGAATGTCCTCCTAAAAGACCGCTGACCTTAAGCTTTATACATACAAGGCCTTCGGGCATTTCTTCCCATTCCATGGGCACCACAAGATGAGCCTTGGCTCCTCCGCAGCAGCTTACGACAAATATGCCCTCTTCCTCGGAATCTATGTTTATGAGCCTAGTTCCCTTGAGCACTGAGGCATCAAATCCCGTGGCTCCGCCCATTCCTGCTTCCTCATCGGTGGTGAAGAGACATTCCAGAGCCGGGTGGGCTATATAGTCAGCCTCCATAAGGGCCAGTCCCATGGCAACGGCTATGCCGTCATCTCCTCCCAGGGTAGTTCCATCGGCCATGAGATAGTCTCCGTCCTTTATGAGCTTTATGCCGTCCTTTTTAAAGTCGTGTACCGTATCCTTATCCTTTTCACATACCATATCCAGATGTCCCTGTATGATAACTCCTGGATGGTCCTCATATCCCTTTGTGGCACCTTTTCTTATGACCACATTATTATATTCATCCTTGAACGCCTCAAGTCCGAGCTCCTCAGCCACAGAAAGGCAGTAATCACTTACTGCCTTTTCATTGCCGCTGCCTCTGGGGATTTCGGAAATCTTCTCAAAATAGTAAAATACCCTTTCAGGTTTAAGATTTTCCGTAATCATAAAAACATCTCCGTATCAATTTTTAAAGCTGTGGATAGGTGAAGGTATCCTTCCGCCTCTGGCGATAAATTTTTCACATGAATATTTGTTGACCGGTATGATGGGCGCATATCCAAGGAGTCCGCCAAATTCCACTCTGTCTCCTACTTCTTTGCCGATGACCGGTATTACTCTGACTGCTGTTGTCTTATTGTTTATCATTCCGATGGCTGCCTCATCAGCTATTATGCCCGATATGGTGGATGCTGATGTGCTTCCGGGTATGGCTATCATATCCAGACCAACTGAACATACACATGTCATGGCCTCAAGTTTCTCAAGGGTAAGGGCACCTTTTTCAGCCGCCTCGATCATGCCATGGTCCTCGCTTACGGGAATGAATGCACCGCTTAAGCCTCCCACATAGGATGAAGCCATTACGCCGCCTTTTTTAACGTTATCATTAAGTATTGCAAGGGCTGCCGTCGTTCCGGGTGCTCCGGCCTCCTCAAGACCCATCTCCTGGAATATCTCTGCTATGGAGTCTCCAATGGCAGGTGTGGGCGCCAGTGAAAGGTCGATTATTCCGAAGGGAACATCAAGACGTCTTGAAGCCTCCTGGGCTACCAGCTGTCCTGCCCTTGTTATCTTAAATGCCGTCCTCTTTACAGTCTCACAGAGGGTCTCAAAGTCTTCTCCCCTTACCTGCTCAAGGGCACGTTTTACAACTCCAGGTCCGCTGACACCGACATTTATTACGCTGTCCTTTTCTCCAACGCCGTGGAATGCTCCAGCCATGAAGGGGTTGTCCTCAACGGCATTGCAGAATACAACGAGCTTAGCACAGCCGATGCAGTCATTGTCCTTTGTGAGCTCAGCTGTTTTAAGGACGATCTCGCCCATATCCTTTACAGCGTCCATATTGACACCGTTCCTTGAAGAACCGATATTAACGGAAGAACATACCCTTTCTGTCACTGCCAGGGCTTCGGGGATGGATCTTAAAAGTATCTCATCACCATGGGCACATCCCTTCTGTACAAGGGCTGAAAATCCGCCGATGAAGTTTACTCCGACTTCCTTTGCGGCCCTGTCCAGGGTCTCAGCCACAGAAACGTATGAATCAGTATTACATCCAGCAGCCGCTATGGCTATGGGTGTTACGGATATCCTCTTGTTTACTACGGGGATACCATACTGTTTCGCAATGTCATCTCCTGTCTTAACGAGTTTTTCCGCTTTTTTTGTTATCTTATCATAAATCTTGCGATTGAATTCCTTTAAATCACTGTCCGCACAGTCCAGAAGGCTTATGCCCATCGTGATAGTCCTAACGTCGAGATTTGATTCCTTTATCATCTTATTGGTCTCGACGATCTCCATTCTTGAAAGCATCTTTCAGGCCTCCTTATATTATATTCTGTGCATGGAATTGAATATGTCCTCATGCTGGATCTTGATAACTACGCCGATCTCTTCGCCAAGCTTTTCAAGGCCGTCAGCAATTTCTGAGAAACGGTCATCTGTCTCGTTCATCTCAACGATCATAAGCATGTTCAAATATCCCTGAATGATAGTCTGAGATATGTCAAGAATGTTTATCTCGCGGTCAGCAAGAAAAGAACATACCTTTGCTATAATACCGACTTTATCCGTACCTAATACTGTAATTATGGCTTTCATATTCATCCTCCGTTTAAAATTATTCTTTTATCGTTTGATTTTATCACATTAAAGCCGAAAATACCATAGTTTATATATTTTTTACCATAAATTATTAAATTATTTCATCATTTCCTGCCTTCAGACATAAAAACAGGCCCCGGAAACTATCTTCCGGGACCAAATAAATCACATAAACACAAATATGAGCACGAACAGCACCGTCATAAGATATGTGCCTAATCTTACCTTCCTCCACTTGCCGCTGAATACATTGATGAACGTATGGGTCACAAGTCCGAGGAATATACCGTTTATGAGGCTGTATGTAAGGGGTATGAAGGCCATGGTGAAAAATGCCGGGAGCCCCTCCTCCACATCGTGGAAATTTATCTGTTTTACGACCGACATCATAAACACACCGGTCATTATCATGGTCGTGGCCGTGGCAGCCGACGGTATAACTGAGGCAAGGGGAGCTACGAAAATGGCAAGTATGAAGAGTATGGATGTTATAACTCCTGAAAATCCAGTTCTTCCGCCTTCCACCGCCATGGCTGTACTTTCTACAAAGGTGGATACCGTTGTCACTCCCATGGAAGCTCCAACGACCGTTCCTATGGCGTCAGCTTCCAAAGTTTTCTTTATTTTTACGTTGGTGCTTTCATGATGTACGTTATGCTCCAGTATATGGTCTGTGGCGATAACAGTACTCATGGTCTCAAATACGTCCATTATACAGAGGGTCACTATTATGGCTCCAGCGGCTATGAGCCCTCCGCTGAATCCAAGGGTGCCGCCTTTATTCAGAAATCCTGAGAAATCCATCTTAAGAGCCGTGGGGAGCATCACACCAAAATCATAGGCAAATAGATTTATTTCTCCATAGTGGAAAAGCCCAAGGGGTATGGCTGCTATGATGACTACTATTTTTCCGATGAGTATTGCCCCGTGTACATGCTTATAATGGAGCACCGCTATGAACACAAGGCCCGCAAGACAGAGTATGGTGCTCAGTGTATTATAATCGGAGAATCCAGCAAATTCCACGAACTTTACAAGGTGGTGGCTGTCGGCAACTACCATATGACATTTCTGCATACCCATAAAGGCTATGAAAAGTCCTATGCCCGCCGTAACGGCATATTTTATATTGTGTGGTATGGCCTTCCTTATCCTATGCTCAAGTCCAAAAAACGTTAGGATAAAGAACACTATACCGCTTATGAATACCGCTGCAAGAGCCTGCTCATAGGTATATCCCATCTCACCGCAGACCGTATATGTAATGAATGTGGCTATGGCAAGGCTTGGTCCCTGGGCAAAGGGAAGCCCCGTCCTGAGGGCTGTTATAAGAGTCGATATGGCTGCCGCTATGCAGGCCGCTATGGTGAGGGATACAAGCATCTCATCGGCTGTAAGGCCATTTCTCAGTACATAACTGCCCACCATTTCCCCTGCCTCGTTGAACGCCTCGGGAAAGGCCCCCATCAGCGTATTGGGAACGAGGAAAAGCAGATATACCATGGTAAAAAAGGCCGTAAGTCCGGAGAATATCTCCGTCTGTATGGTTGACTTGTTTTCCTTGATCTTAAAAAACTTTTCAATAGATGTCTTCATTTCTCGTCTCCTTTACTTTTAGTCGGGCAAAAAAAACAGCGGTACTGTCTAAGATGCCGTTGTTTCATAATAATTTATGTTTCGGGCCTGGCCCCTTCGCGCAAATGTGCTGGCGGGCCTGCTTTCCATATTTATCTTTTTCATAGATATATGAAATTATATCATAAAATATACATTAGACACAATTCATACTTTTACACAAAAAAGCATTAAAAAAACAGCGGATACCGCAGTATCCGCTGTAAAAAATGCTTATTTTTATTCTTCTGTCTTTGTTTCTTCAGCTTTAGGAGCCTCTGCGGGAGCTTCAGCCTTGGGAGCCTCTGCTGCGGGAGCTGCGGGTGCAGCTGCAGGAGCTTCTGCGGGCTTGGGAGCTTCAACTCTGTATCCTGTGATAACTTTCTTAGGACACTTGTTAGCACACATACCGCAGTTCTTACATTTATCATAATCGATAACAGCGATGTTGTCGATTACATGGATAGCATCGAACTTACATGTCTTTTCACAGATCTTGCATCCGATACATCCAGCTGAACATACTGACATAACAGCTTTGCCCATATCCTTTGAAGAGCACTGT
Source organism: Clostridiales bacterium (assembly GCA_019423725.1). Taxonomy (GTDB): domain Bacteria; phylum Bacillota; class Clostridia; order Lachnospirales; family Anaerotignaceae; genus Metalachnospira. The sequence goes on along the minus strand of JAHZAW010000034.1, from coordinate 25,484 downwards.
ACTTTGACTTTCTTCTTCTTGGGAACGAGTTCGATGATATGCTGAGGACATGTTGATACACATTTTCCACAAGATACGCATACATCGGGATCTACAACAGCAACGCCGTTTTCAATTTTAATAGCGCCGAACTGGCAGGCCTTTACGCAGCTTCCAAGACCCATACATCCGTATGTACAAGCCTTTGAAGTCTTTCCAACAAGCTGTGCAGCCATTACACAGTCGCTGATTCCATCATAATCATATTTATTCTGAGCTTTGTCGCAAGTACCGCCGCATTTTACGAATGCAACAGTAGGTTCTTTCTCTTCAGCAACAACTCCCATAACCTCTGCGATGGCAGCTGCAGCATTAGCACCACCAACTGCACAGGCATTAACAGGAGCTCTTCCTTCAACGATCGCTGTAGCAAGACCGCCACATCCGGGATATCCGCAGCCACCACAGTTTGCTCCGGGAAGGCACTCAAGTACCTGACCTACTCTGGGGTCTTCGTCAACCGCAAATATTTTGCTGGCAAAACCGAGGATAGCACCAAAAACGATACCTAATCCTCCTATGCTGACCATAGCATAAATAATAGCATTTGTATCCATTTTTTGTCACCCCTCCGTATTATAATCCCATTGCTTTAACAACTTCTGATACACTTATAAGTCCCTGGAATCCAAGGAATGTGATGGACATAAGTCCTGCTGTTATAAGTGCAAAAGGGAAACCTTCAAATGCCTTGGGATGCTCGTTTCCTTCAACTCTTTCACGGATACCAGCCATAAGGATGATTGATACTGTGAAACCTACGGCTCCACCGAAACCGTTAAGGATTGAAAGGATAAAGTTGTATCCAGCCTGCATATTTGATACGGCAACACCGAGAACGGCACAGTTTGTTGTGATAAGGGGAAGATACACACCAAGTGACTGATAAAGTGCAGGTGAGCTCTTCTTTATGAACATCTCAACGAACTGAACGAGTGCAGCGATAACAAGAATGAAGGCAATGTTGTAAAGATAATCAATGCCAAGTTTTACTAAGATAAAGTTATAAATAAAGTATGTAGCAGCTGAGGCAAGCGTCATAACGAATATAACGGCAACACCCATTCCGGCAGCTGTATCAACCTTCTTTGAAACTCCAAGGAAGGGGCAGATACCTAAGAACTGTGATAAGATGTAGTTATTTACAAACACAGCCGCTAATATAAACAGTAAGTAATTCATTCTTTCCCCTCCTCACTTATGCTGCTGCTTCTTTAGCAGCTTTTTTAGCTTTCATTTTTGCTATTATCCTGTGGAATACGGCCATAAGTGTTCCGTATGTAAGGAATGCACCAGGAGCCATAATCATAATGAGTGTCTTAGGGAACGCATCGGGAAGTACTGTAACTCCGAAAAGTGTTCCTGATCCAAGAAGCTCACGCACAAGACCGATAAAGCAGAGTGCTATTGTAAATCCAAGACCGTTACCGATACCATCGCAGAATGAAACGATGGGGCTGTTCTTTGAAGCAAATGCTTCGGCACGTCCAAGGATGATACAGTTAACAACGATAAGGGGGATATAAAGTCCCAGTGACTCGTTGAGTGAAGGAAGGAACGCCTGAAGCAGTAACTGTACGATTGTTACGAAGCTGGCGATAACTACGATAAAGCACGGTATACGTACTGTATCGGGAATGATTTTTCTTAATAATGAAATAAATAAGTTAGAGCATACAAGAACGGCCATTGTTGAAAGACCCATTCCGATACCGTTTATAGCGCTTGTTGTTACGGCAAGTGTAGGACAAGTACCGATAACCTGGATAAACGTAGGGTTTTCATCGATTATACCGTTTTTGATAGCGTGTAATGCCTTACTCATCAGTTTGCACCTCCCGCATAATCTACAGCCCAGTCAATGGCGGCTGTAACACCGTTAGATACGGCTCTTGATGTGATTGTAGAACTTGTGATAGCTTCGATCGTACCGCCGTCCTTTGTTACGGCAACGGGTGAAGTCTGTCCTACAAACTGATCCTGGAACCATTCTTCCTTGGCTCTTGCACCAAGTCCGGGTGATTCTGAAAGGCTGAGGATAGAAATACCTGTAACTGTACCTTCAGTATCAACACCAACCATAAGGTCGATGGCTCCACCGAAACCGTTGGGAAGTACTTCTACTACATATCCGATTGTCTCGCCTGACGCGTCAACTGCAACGCTTGCTGTCTTTATAGAAATATCATTGCTTGCTTCATCAGCAGCTAATTCGATCTCTTCAAATGATTCTGCATCGGGGAATACTTTTTTCTTACCCTCTGTAGATGTTTTTTCTTCCTGTACTGCGATAGGCTCTCTTGTAACAGATTCAACAACTCCAAGAAGGCCGCCGCAAACTATACATATAACACCAAGAACTACCATAGGTCTGATTATCTGTTTCATTTCGCCTTCACCTCCCCGAAGATTCTAGGTCTTGTGTATCTGTCAATAAGAGGAACAGCAAGGTTCATAATAAGGATAGAGTATGATACACCTTCAGGATATCCGCCGTATACACGGATAAGTGAAGTAAGAAGACCACATCCAACTGCAAAGATGATCTGTCCCTTTGCAGATATAGGTGATGTTACATAATCTGTAGCCATGAAGATCGCACCGAGCATAAGACCGCCGATGAAGATCTCATATACACCGCCCATTACTCCATATCCTCTCATGATAGATGTGAGGATGAATACAACTACGATGTAAACAACGGGGATTCTCCAGCTGATTACATGTTTTACAAGAAGGTAGATACCGCCGATGATAAGTGCGATGGCACATGTCTCACCGATACATCCGCCTACATTACCGATAAGAGCATTTTTGATAGCCTCACCGTTGATAACGGCTGTTCCGGCTTTGAGCTCTGCAAGAGGTGTTGCATATGTAGAAGCATCAACAACCATCCTGCCTGTAGCAAATGCAGAACCTGTTGTCTGTGTAGGATATGCAGCTACAAGGAAAGCACGTCCGATAAGTGCAGGGTTGATGAAGTTCTGTCCAAGTCCGCCGTAGAACTGTTTGCCAAGTACGATGGCAACGAATGCACCTACGACAGGCACCCACCAAGACGCTGTTGCGGGAAGGTTGAGTGCAAGAAGAAGTCCTGTAAGTACAGCTGAAAAATCGTTTACTGTTATGGGCTTCTTAAGAATCTTTTCATATCCCCACTCGAATACTACAGCGGAGATGATGGAAATTGCGATAAGCATTAAAGCTTTAATACCAAAATAGTATATACCCATTACTGATGCCGGTATAAGAGCTATAACAACATCACGCATGATGCTCTGAATTGACTCTTTTGAACGGACATGAGGGGTACCTGATACTATGATTGAACTACTCATTTTACTAATCCCCCTTATTATTTTTTCTCAGCTGCTGCCTTTGCGGCTGCTGCAGCTGCTGCTCTTCTTCCGCCCTCAATCTTCTTCATAGCTCTGATAGACTGAGCAAGCTGTCTCTTTGCGCGACACTCGAATGAGCATGAACCGCACTCGATACAATCCATACCATGAAGGTTTCCGAATTCCTCGGCAAGACCCTTGATGGCAAGCTGATTGAGCTCAAGGGGCATAAGTCCCATAGGACAGTGTTCTACGCATTTACCGCAGCGGATACAATTTCTTTCCGGCGGGATATAAGCTTCTTCTTTTGTGAAGCAAAGGAGACCAGATGTTGTCTTTGTTGAGGCAACGTCAAGAGTGTACATTGAAGGTCCCATCATAGGGCCGCCTGCGATGAATTTTGCGGGCTCTTCTTTGAATCCGCCGATGGCATCCATAAGGTCAGAGATCTTCATACCGATCTTCATCTGATAGTTGCCGGGGTTCTTAGCTGCGCCGCCTGATACAGTTATAACTCTGTCCATAAGGGGTTTGCTTTCAAATATAGCATCACCGATGGCCATAACTGTAGCAACGTTATCAACGATACATCCTACGTCTGCAGGAAGTGAAGGAGGAGTAGTTGAAGGAACTTCTCTCTTTGTGATAGCGTAAATGATCTGTTTCTCAGCACCCTGAGGGTACTTCATAAGAAGTTCTGCAACTTCGATATTAGGAATATCCTTAACCATTTCGCTGAGGACTTTGATTGCTTCGGGCTTATTGTTCTCAATACCGATAACGCCCTTTGCGCCTGGATGAAGCTTAAGCATTACCTTAAGACCTCTGATGATCTTTTCGGGCTGCTCGAGCATAACTCTGTAGTCGCATGTAAGGTAGGGTTCGCACTCTGCGGCATTAACGATTATGTAATCGATCTTTTTGTCCGCGGGAGGAGCGAGTTTGATATGTGTAGGGAATCCGGCACCACCCAGACCAACTACACCGGCAGCCTTGATAGCTGCACAGATTTCGGCATTGGACATGTTCTCATAGTCCAGAGCCTTTCCGATACCCTCTGCCATTTCGAACTTACCGTCATTTTCGATAACGATAGTCTTAACTGTTGCGCCGCCGGGCGTAAGCATGGGACGGATATCTTTTACTGTTCCCGAAACGCTTGAGAAAATAGGTGAAGATACAAAAGCACCTGTTTCTGCGATCTTCTGTCCTGCCTTAACATAGTCGCCAACGGCAACGATGGGCTCACAGGGAGCTCCGATATGCTGAGACATAGGATAGAACATTTCGGAATTCTCTTTGGGGAGTACGACTTCGATCGGCTTGTCGGCTGTAAAACGCTTGCAGTCATCGGGGTGAACTCCACGTTTGAAGGTTAAAGCTTGCATATTATCCCCCTCTGTTCTAGGAATTTTTGCACGCGAAATGCAGTATTTTCCGCGTACTTGTTACTTAATGTACTTTTTATGAAAAATATAATTGCATAAAAATCAGCAGTAATATTTTAATACAAATTCCGCAACTTCTCAACAAAAAATTTAAAAATTCTTAATTTCTAATTAAAATTATGAAAATTTATTATTTAAAAAAATGACTATGTGATTTTTCTGTCAGTTTGCATATTATATCATCATATACCGCATATTTTTATACATTTTACACTATAAAAAGTTAATGATCTATACTTCCACACATCAATTCTACTCTATAGTACTAAAAAAGTAAATGTAAATATATGTTTGATGTTTATTATTTTACAGGCTTGTTGTATAATTAACATATATTTATGCGTATTTTGCCCAAGGGAGGCGGTCAAATGGAACTGAGACTGAATATAAGCCAGAAACTGGCACTATCACAGCAGATGGTGCTTTCGGCCAAAATACTCCAGATGAGCTCCGCCGAGCTGAATGAATATTTAAAGGAGCTCTCCCAGAGCAATCCCGTTGTGGATTATGACGAAAAACCCCTTCCCGAAGGCAGAGATGACAGCCTGTCTAAAAAACTGGAATGGCTGGAGTCCGTAGATGAACAGAACCGTTTTTATTACCGGGAGGACCGGGAGGACGAGACCGAAAACCGTAACTTCTCAACTCCTGAGGAGACCTTTGAGGAACACCTTCTTTCCCAGATACGCACCCAGAAACTTAAGCCGGAAATAAAGCTGGCCGCGGAATTTGCCGTAAAAAGCCTGGATGAAAACGGCTATCTGAAGGAAAGCGTACAAAGCCTTTCTGAACTTACGGGCATTAATAATGAAGATACTCAAAAGGCCGTAGACCTCATACATACTCTTGACCCCATCGGCACTGGAGCCCAGGACCTTAAGGAATGTCTCCTTATCCAGCTCTATGCGGAAAATTCTCCGGATATGACCGCAGCGGCCATAGTAAGGGATCATCTGGATGAACTGGCAAGGAACAAACTCAAACATATAGCTTCAAAACTTGGAGTATCCTTGGATGATGTCATATCCTCCAGTAAAAAAATAAAATCTCTCAATCCAAAGCCCAGCCAGGGGTTCCCTTCCAGGGATAATCCTGGATATATAGTTCCAGACGCCTGTGTGTATAAAACGCCCTCGGGGGAATATGAGGCAGTGCTCAGTGATTTTTACGCATCTTCATTTAAAATAAACGGATATTACAAAGATATAGTAAGGTCAGGAGATAATCCCGACGCCTTGGAATATGTAAATGAAAAACTCCGTCAGGCCCAGTGGGTGTTAAAGTGCATAGATAAGAGAAATTCCACACTGCTCTCATCCATACAGGCCATAATCCATATACAGAAGCCGTTTTTTGATAAGGGTGCAGGCAATCTGGTGCCCATGAAGCTTTCTGACATAGCCTCCCTGCTGAATATACATGAAAGCACCGTAAGCCGTGCTGTCAGGGATAAATATATTCAGTGCAGCTGGGGCGTATTCCCCCTGGGATATTTTTTCTCGTCTTCCGTATCCAGGGCATCTAAAAACACCAGAGCCCAGGGAAACGGGACAGACACAGCCGGTGCTTATGACGACATAAAAAGGGATGCTCCCGTTCTTCATGGCGGATCATCCTCCAGCGAAGGCCCGGATGAAGGCTGCGGAGAAATTTCTAGGGACAGCATAAAGCTCAGGATAAGGGAGATCATAGCGGGAGAAGATAAAAAGCATCCCCTGAGCGACAGGGCCATAGCGGAAGTCCTTGAGGGCGAAGGAGTTGTTCTTTCCAGACGTACAGTGGCAAAATACCGCGAGTCCATGGGCATTGCAGGCACCAGCATGCGAAAAGATTTCTAAAAAGCCATTGACAAACACACTTGCATTTTAATATAATCATTTCGTTGATAAAGTAAAAGGCGATAAAAGAAGTAGTAGGCAGTTTTACGGCTCCCAGAGAGAAGGTCAGGACAAGATCCTAGCTGAAAGACCTTTGTGCGTGTTCTGTTGAAGCAGTCTTTTGGGCGACCGGCCGTTCGGCGGAAATCAAGTATGCCGTTCCGTACATCCTGCGTTAAAGGACAAAGGTGATACCATAAAAAAGGTATAACCAGGGTGGTACCGCGAGGATAATATGCCCCGTCCCTGTCAGTTTTGCAGGAACGGGGTTTTTTGATTATCTGAAAAACTTCTTTTAAGCCCGCCTGATTAAAATATTTAAAATCATAGAATTATTGGAGGAATTTGTTTATGAGACCAATGGGTGTAAACGAAATAAGAGAAAGCTTTCTCTCATTCTTTGAGTCAAAAGACCATCTCAGGCTTCCCAGCGCTTCACTTGTACCCCACAATGATAAGAGCCTTCTTCTTATCAACTCAGGTATGGCGCCACTTAAGCCCTATTTCACAGGACAGGAGATACCTCCCAGAAGACGTGTTACTACATGTCAGAAATGTATAAGAACAGGAGATATCGAAAACGTAGGAAAGACAGCCCGCCATGGTACATTCTTTGAAATGCTCGGCGACTTCTCTTTTGGAGATTACTTCAAGGAAGAGATAATCCCCTGGGCTTGGGAATATGTTACAGAGGTACTTCAGATACCCAAGGACAAGTTATATGTAACTATTTATGAAAACGATGACGAAGCTGAAAAGATATGGCATGAAAAAGTAGGCATCCCCATGGACAGGATCGTGCGTCTTGGCAAGGAAGACAACTTCTGGGAGCACGGTGTAGGCCCCTGCGGACCCTGCTCAGAAATATACTATGACCGCGGCGAGGAATACGGCTGCGGCAAACCCACCTGCGGCGTAGGCTGTGACTGCGACAGATACATGGAATTCTGGAACCTGGTATTCACACAGTTCGACAAACAGGAAGATGGAAGCTATCCCCGTCTTGCTAAGCCCAACATCGATACAGGTATGGGCCTTGAGCGTATGGCTACCATCATGCAGGGCGTTGACTCCATATTCGACGTAGATACAATAAAGGCTCTCCGTGACGCCGTATGTGAGGTAGCTGGCGTTGAGTACGAGAAAGACCATAAGACAGACGTAAGCGTCAGAGTAATAACAGACCACATCAGAAGCGTGACATTTATGACAGCCGATGGTGTACTTCCTTCAAACGAAGGCCGTGGATATGTATTAAGAAGACTTCTCCGCCGTGCTGCACGCCATGGAAGACTTCTTGGAATCAACAAGACATTCCTTGCTGACCTGAGCAAAGTAGTTATCCAGACATCAGGAGACGCTTATCCTGAACTTAAGGAAAAACAGGATTATATCTATAAAGTAATAACCGTAGAGGAAAACAGCTTCTACAAGACCATAGACAAGGGAATGGAACTTCTCAGGGCTGACATCGATGAGCTTAAGGCTGCTGGAAAGACAGTCATGGATGGAGAAAAATCATTCAAACTCTATGACACATACGGATTCCCCATCGACCTTACAAAGGAGATACTCGAGGAAGAAGGCCTCAGCCTTGATGAGGAAGCATTCAAGAAAGAAATGCAGCTTCAGAAGGAAAGAGCAAGAGCTGCCAGGGAAGTTGACACATACATGGGAGCTGACGAGACAGTATATAACCGTCTTGACACAGCCATGGTAACAGAGTTCACAGGCTATGACGGAAAACCCGTTACAGACGCCAAGGTCATCGCCCTTGTGGCAAACAATGAAGTAGCTGACACAGCATCAGCTGGAGATGAAGTATCTGTATTCCTTGACAGAACACCTTTCTATGCTGAAAGCGGCGGACAGATCGGTGATAACGGAACTATAAAGACAGAAATGGGCCTTGTAAATGTAACAGACTGTATCAAGGTAATCGGCGGAAAGATCGCACATATCGGTACAGTTGCAGAGGGAAGCATATCCGTTGGAGATACAGCTGTGGCTGAGATCGACAGAGTAAGGAGACTTTCCACATCAAGGAACCATTCCGCTACCCATCTTCTTCAGAAGGCGCTCCGTACAGTTCTCGGAACACATGTTGAGCAGGCAGGTTCATATGTAACACCTGACAGACTTCGTTTCGACTTCACACACTTTGCTCCCATGACACCTGAAGAGATCCAGCAGGTAGAGGACATCGTAAACGAAAAGATACTTGAGAGCCTTCCCATAACAGCTACTCAGGAAAGCATCGAAGACGCCAGAAAGCTTGGAGCAATGGCTCTCTTCGGAGAAAAATACGGAAACATCGTTCGTGTCGTAAACATGGGCGGTTACAGTATAGAGCTCTGCGGCGGTGCTCATCTTGACAACACAGCCCAGGTTGGCTCATTCAAGATAATTTCAGAGAGCGGAATCGCATCAGGCGTAAGAAGGATCGAAGCCCTTACAGGTGCTGCTGCCCTCAAACATTATCAGCAGCAGGAAGAAGCCCTCAAGGCCGTATGCAAGGCTGTAAAGGCTACACCTGACAACATGCTCAAGAAAGTTGAAACACTCATCGCTGAGCAGAAACAGACAGCTAAGGAACTTGAATCCCTTAAGGCTAAGATGGCTGGCGGAGCTGCCGATGACATCATTTCAAAGGCCGTTGAAATAAAGGGAATGAAGGCTGTATGCGCTGAGGTAAAGGATGCTGACGCAAACGCCCTCAGAAACCTTGGAGACCAGCTCAAGAATAAGCTTGGCAGCGGAATCGTAGTTCTTGCATCCGCAAAGGACGGAAAGGTAAGCCTCCTTGCCATGGCTACAGATGATGCCGTTAAAGCAGGAGCACATGCGGGCAACATCATCAAGGCTGCGGCTGCTGTATGCGGCGGTGGCGGCGGCGGACGTCCCAACATGGCTCAGGCCGGTGGAAAGGACGCTTCCAAGATAGCAGACGCCCTTGAAAAGGCTAAAGAAGTTATCGAAAGCCAGTTATGATAATCAAATAATATAAATCAAAAGGCACCGGGAAACCGGTGCCTTTTTGTTATGCTGCCTTAGTTTGATTTATCCATCTGTCAGCAGTCTTTAATTTTCTGTCATTAATGATCTGCTTTTCCACCCATCTATAGGCCCATAAGTGAAGAAATAAATGTCAATGCCAGCAGGTGGGCCGGATAGAAAATATAAAATAAATATTTGCTGCCCTTTCCCTTTTCTCCGTTATACATTTCGATGAGAACCAGTGCCGCGGCTGCAAATATCTGTATGGCCATAAACTGCCAGGACATAAGGATAAGCGACGCCACACAGCCCAGCCAGTATTTCTTTTTATCATCTTTGAAGAAATACATGGATGCAATAAGAAGCATCCCGCTGGAGCCTCCATCGGACAGGAGCGTCAATAATACTGCCGCAATCACTATCAGGATGGAAACAGTCGTGCGTTTTGCTGTATTTTCAATTTTTGAGGCATATTTTTCCACTGCCCACATCATTATTACCGCCACAAGGAATGTCCATAACACATTTTGGCTGTATGGATAGGAAAAACTTCTTCCCGCTGCCAGATTATAGGGGATCTCAGATATGACCGCAAACGAAAACAGTCTTAATATGTATTTTTTCAAATCATGTGTATGCTGAAATCCCTCGGTTATCATAAAAGCAAATATGGGGAAAGCCAGTCTGCCTATAATGCGCAGAATCGTGTAAATCATATAAAGCCTCTTTGCCTCATCAGGGACCAGCTCTCCCATCATTTCAACACCATCGACCATACAGGCGTTTATATACATCGGATATACGATTATCATTCCTATATGGTCCAGCAGCATAGAAATGAGCGCTGTTGTTTTAAGTGCATTTCTGTTTAATGTCATAAAATATATCTCCTCAACCGGTTATCTTACCGCTCTGTTATTTAAGAAAGTATTATAGCACAAGTCTGTGGACAAATCTATTTGCATTGTCTGCCGGCGGTGCGTTTTTCTTTAAATGCCGCGATATCCCTCACACCTTTTCTGCCCTTTTCCACAGTCTGAAAGCAGCCAAAAAGTCATAGCGCCAGCCTTATATTTGCCCGAAAGCTAAAAAGACCCGCTGTTTCATACAGCGGATCTCTTGTTATTCATTATATTTTTTTGCTTCCATAAAGTGTCTTAGGGCATTGGCCAGCAGGGCTCCTGCTATGACCATGGATGGCTTCGCTCCGCCGTCGCTCCAGTTCACAGCTGTAACTCCTGCCCTTATTATCATTTTCATTACAAGTATCGTAAATAAGGCAGAGGCTATGGCAAGTATAAGGCTCATAACCGCCAGTACCCTCTCCTCTTTTTTATCCTTTCCCTTTACAAAGAAAGCTCCTCCCAAAAATATGCCTGATACAGCTATGAAAGTATAGGGTATCCAGTAAAGCATGGGCATCGTCCTTTCGCCCAGCCAGAACACTTCTTCAAGCAGTCCAGCCACATAATGCTGATATGATCCCAAAAGCAGCAACGTAACAAATGACGCCAGCACAAGTATCAAAAAAATAATATATCTTTTCATTATCCTATCCCCCTTAATGCCGCTCAAAAATGTATGGGACAATTATTCATAAGCAGGTTGTCGATCTTAAATTTCCATGTATCTTCCCCTCTTTTTACATAAGCCGTCATGCTCACTCCGGCTATACATACAGGGTCAGATGGTGATACATACTCTGTGAAACCCGTTTCCGTGGAAGATTCATATACATCATCCTCCACGGGGATTTTGCCTGAATACTGATCCTCACCCTTTGTCTGGGTGCCCTGGCAGAAATATATATAGGATTTATCATATATCGAAACGCTTTCATCCAGTATATCCCACCGTCCGGCCACATATTTGACCAGACAGGTCTCGTCGTAATCTTCTATGTCCCCTTCGTATCCGTTGACATACTCCGCATATATCCTTGCCCTTACTGACTCTGATCTGTCCGTTGCACTATTCATTTTAGCGCTTCTTCCTGGAGTCTCCTTGGGAGGAAAATCCACATCTCCCTCCAGCTCAATATTCTGCTGGTATACCACATTTTCATCGCTTATGGTCTCAACGGTCTTTGTGCAGTCATTGAGGGTCAAAAATTCCGTTTCCCCGGTGTTCATATTGACAGCCTCAACCTTTACGCTGTCCCCCATGTCTATGACCTGGGTCGTGACGGTCTTTTCACCGGCCAGACCGTCGGTGGCGGCAGGGGTGCTCATTATAAAGGATAAGGCCAGCGCCAGACATATACTGGCAGCTTTTTTATTTTTCATAAAAATCCCTCTTTATCATAAACTGTCGTTGTCTATGCCGATATTCCTATATTTGATTTTACTTTAAAAAGTTAATTATGTAAATAACTTCCTACGTCATACGTTAATGCGATAAACTGAATTATATTCACTTTTCTGCATTTGATAAAATTGTCCCGCGCTTCAAATGATATTTCTATCAAGTATTTACTGTTATTTTAATAAAACCCAGCTTCTATGGGCGTTTTAAACTGTTTTTCTATATAAAAACCGTCGATATGCCCATGAAAAAAGCGCCCTGAGGGCGCTTCCTGAATATTTTACATGGCTTCTGTCATTTCTTCAGTCCTGTGTTTCATATGTTTGTCAAATACCAGAAGGAATATTGTTGTTGACATTACTGCCCCAATAAGATCCATTACCGGTTCCGAATAAAAGGCATTTTTTGCCCCAAACGTGTAGGCAAAAACAACTATGAGCACAGCATAGGATATTTTCCTGAACATAGACAGGAATAAAGCTGTTTTTGTCCTTCCCATGGCCGTAAGTCCGTCCACCAGGGCATACTGAAAAGCCAGGGGTATGATGGCAAGGGTAAATGTCCTTATGCCCCAGCCCGCAAGTGTTATCTCCTCAGCGTCAGAAATAAATATGCCCGCAAAGGCTTCAGCGGAAAATCTGGATATGGCAAACATTATGACCGTAAACACAACACATAAGAGAAGTATTTTCTTTTCGGCCTCCCTTACCCTTCCGGTCTTTCCAGCTCCATAATTGAAGCTTATTATGGCCTGGGTACCGCCGCTTATACCTCCCATGGGTCCGGTTATAAGGGACATATAGCTGTTTACTATGGTGGCTGCGGTTATGAGCATATCTGCATTTTCTCCTCCTGTCCTCTGGAGGACAGAATTCATCACTATCATTATGACGCTGTCCGTGGCCAGTATAAGGAATGGCGAAAGCCCAATGGCCGCTATCCTGAGTATTATGCCCATGGAATAATCCCCGAAGGATATCCTTATGGGCGGTCTTTTGCTGAAAAGGAATCCCAGGGCAAACAGACATGAAAGTATCTGGGATATGACCGTGGCTATGGCCGCTCCGGCAACTCCCATATCAAATACAAATATGAATATGGGGTCAAGCACTATGTTTGCTATGGCTCCTATAAGCACCGTGGCCATTCCAATGGTGGAAAACCCCTGGCATGTTATAAAATAATTAAGTCCTATGGCCATAAGGGCAAAAAATGTGCCGGCTGTATATATGGTCATATATGTATTTGCATAGGAGAACGTTGTCTCACTGGCTCCAAACCACATGAGCAGTTTTCCCTTCATTATAAGGAAAAACACCGTAAGTCCTACGGAAAGCACCACCAGGGTCAAGAAGGAATTGGACAATATCTGTTTTGCCCTTTTCATATTTCCCTCGCCCATCCTCATTGCCATAAGTATGGAACCTCCCAGACCTATGAGCGTTCCAAAGGATGACAGCAGCGTAACTATGGGGCCGCATACTCCTACTCCGGCAAGGGCTATGGAGCCGTCTCCGGGTATGTTTCCTATATATATCCTGTCTATGATGCTGTAAAGCATATTTACAAACTGAGCGATCATTGTCGGAATGGCGAGCTTTAACACCAGCTGTGTTATGGGATCGTTTCCGAGATCGTTTTCGCGGGCCATTGCAGTCCATCCCCCTTTTCCGATTTTATTCATATTTTCACATATTCTCACAAAGAAGTACTATATCAAAGAAGGCCCTTTGCTTCAATATCCCGGAAGGCAAATTATATCCCAAAAAAATCCTCTATGCCGCATACTAAACCAGCAACTTTTTTAATTATGTTTTTAAGTAAGTCCCTCTATGTTTAATATGACCATTACAGGTCTAAAATTCTTTTATGTATTAATCACAATTTACAATCAATTAGGCTTATGCTACTATTATATAAGGGAAATTAACCGAACAACTACACTAAGGAGGTATGAAAAATGGATATTAAAGGAAAAGTAGCCCTCATAACAGGCGGTGGCACCGGAGTAGGCAAAGGTGTTGCCCTCAGGCTTGCTAAAGAAGGCACTAATATATGTATCAACTATGCCCATTCCGAAAAGGAAGCTTATGAGGCTAAGGCTGAAGTAGAAGCCCTTGGAGTAAAATGCGGTGTTTATAAGGCCGATGTTTCCGATGACGCCCAGTGCAGAGAAATGATAGCCGCTGTGCTCAAAGACTTCGGACAGCTGGATATACTCGTCAATAACGCCGGCAGGACCCACTTCGTTGACCACAGTGACCTGGAAGGCATGAAATCCGAATATTTCGACGATATTTTTGCTCTCAATGTAAAGGGTACGTTTTTCATGTGCCGTGCCGCTGCCGATGCCTTAAGGAAAAGCCATGGCGTAATAATAAACATCACCTCCATAGCCGGTGTTACGGGACTTGGAAGCTCCATAGCATACGCAGCCAGCAAGGCCGCTGAAATAAGCATAACCAAATCCCTGGCAAGGGTCCTTGCCCCCGAAGTAAGGGTCATAGCCGTTGCTCCCGGAATCGTCCTTACCCGCTGGGTAGAAGGAAGGACAGGACATATCGACAAACTTGCAGGAGATACTCCCCTTCAGAAGGTGGCTGTACCCGATGACATCGCCCAGACCGTTTATGCCCTCATCGCCCATGCTGATTTTGTCACAGGACAGAACATAATCGTTGACGGCGGAGCCTTTATCTAAAAGCCGGTTTTCATTTATAAAATACCAATACCAAAAATACAAAAAGCGCCGCGGCTTTAAGCCGCAGCGCTTGATTTATTTATATGCTGTTGATGATCTGACGGCGTTTTCCAGGGTATCCGCCAGCACCTTACCTGTCTATTCTCCTCTTTCGTCAGCCGCTTCGTTTTTTTCTATCATATCGTTTCTTCCGTTCTTTCTCAGACCATGGAATACGAGTTTTTTAGTTATATCATAAATGACCGCAAAAAGAGGTACTCCGATTATCATTCCCACAAATCCCCATAATCCTCCGAATACAAGGATGGAAAACAATACCCAGAAGCTGGATAATCCCGTGGAGTTTCCAAGTATTTTGGGGCCAATGACATTGCCGTCAGCCTGCTGAAGGGCTATGACAAATACCACGAACCAGGCCGCCTTTATGGGCGAGTCAATGAATATGAGCATCGTTGCCGGTACAGCTCCGATGAACGGTCCAAAAAAGGGGATTATATTCGTAACTCCAACTATTACTGATACCAGCATGGCATTGGGAAATTTGAATATAAGACAGCAAATATAACATATAACTCCGATTATGGCTGAATCCAGTATTTTTCCGTTTATGAATCCAACAAACATGCTGTCAGCGTATCTCAGCTCAGTCATTATTATATCTGCCCATTTTGTCTTAAACAGGCTGTAGAGTATGAGTTTTGCCTGTCTGCCAAATTTCTTTCTGGATGCCAGAAGATATACCGCAACAAATATACCGATAAGGAAGTTTTTAAGGAACATAACGCTGTTCCATATCTGAACTCCAACGCCCTCGATTATGTTTTTAAAATCAGGTGAAAACTCTTCTTCCAGCCAGACGGTCAGTTCCCTTCTTACGGTCTCATACACATCTTTGAGGTAGGACGGAAGTCCCGGGTCCTTATCCAGGTTTTTCTCCATCCACTCGGACGCCTCATTAAGCTTGTCCGGAAGTATCTGCACAAGTCTTGTGACACTGTTTCCCACCTGGGGGATTATTATCATAAGCAGCAGATATATTATTACAAAGGCTGAAATCATACTGCCTGCCACGGCCAGGGCCGAAGCCAGCTTCCTATGCTTTTTAAAAAATTTTTCCCTGAGTTTGCGTTCGTAAAAGTCGCACATCGGCTTAAGCAGATATGCTATGGCCGCTCCATAAATAAGCGGACTTACGATACTCACAAGTTTGGCAATGGCATCTCTGAATTCGTTGTATCTATATATAACGAAAAACAGCAGTATGCTCATGGTCACAGCGCCAAAGATAGCGAACATCCAGTATATGTAATGTTTTTTCCCGTTCGAGTCCATTTGAGCTCAGACACCTCCGTGTTTCCAGCTGATTTAATCCTAATTATAATTGCATCAGCGGTTTAAATCAATAAAATTATATATATTTGGCATATTTTATCATTTTTACCCATTACCCCTCTGTCCAGTATTCCCCATACAAAAAGGACGGCTCCATCCCTGCGCCTATGCAGCGGATACCGTCCTTTTCTTACACTTTGCTATGCCTTTATTTGAATATTTGCCTTTTATTTTCGTTTTTTCGTTCTATGCACTTTAGTATGCCGACAGCATCATCCCTATCCCAGCAGTATGGCAAAACCTCCAAGGGAAAACAGCCATCGCAGGACCTTTAACAGCCAAGGGCCTGTTTCCGGTCTGTGCGGGTTTTCCGGTTTTGTCAGTTTTTCTGCCCGGGCTCTGTTTATTTACTGTCTGGCATTAGATTTAAAATCCGGTCTTATCCGTGTATTGCCCTTCCGTCAGCTGCAAGCGCTGCTTCCCTTACGGCCTCTGAAACCGTGGGATGGGCATGTATGGTCTTTATGATATCCTCTATGCCGGCATTTACTGATATGGCCAGTGCGCCCTCAGCTATGAGATCCGTTGCCCTGGGTCCGATTATCTGCATTCCAAGTATCTTCTTTGAACGGCTGTGGGCTATTATCTTTACAAATCCCTTGCCGCCATTCATTATTATGGATTTGCCGTTGCCGCCAAGGTCGAACATTCCAACGGTGTAGGAAATACCCTCTTTCTTTGCCGCTTCCTCTGTATATCCAACGGATGCGGTCTCAGGTGATGTATATACGCAGGCAGGATTTGTCTTTCCATCATATCTGCTGTCCACGCCCATGGCGTTTTCAGCCGCTGCCTCGCCCTGCATGGAGGCTACATGGGCCAGCATAACGCCGCCTGTACAGTCGCCTATGGCATATATGTTCCTTACGTTGGTCTCCATATGGTCGTTGACCTTTATTATTCCTCTTTCGGCCTCGATGCCAGCTGCCTCAAGGTTAAGGGAGGCTGTGGCTGATTTTCTGCCTATGCACACAAGGACTTTTTCAGCCTCTACTTCAAGCTCTTTTCCGTCCTTTTCTACCTTGACCACGGCTGTTGCTCCTTTGTCCGCAACGGATACTACCTTTGTGGATGTCATGATATCAACGCCCTTTTCCTCCAGAGACTTGGCGATAATGCCAACGGCGTCCGCATCTATGTTCATAAGGAGCCTTGGAAGCATCTCGATGATGGTCACCTTTGTTCCAAAGGCAGAGTATGCCGTTGCCATCTCAACACCTATGACACCGCCTCCGATGACTGCCATGGACTTGGGCAGTGCTTCAAGGGAAAGCGCTCCCGTACTGTCTATGCACTGGGGAGAATTTATGCCCTCGATGGGTACGACTGCGGGTACAGAACCAACGGCGATTATGAACTTATCGGAAGTTACTTCCTGTTCTCCGTCCTTGGTAACTACCTTTACTTTAGTCTTATCAATGAATGAAGCCTCTCCCTCTATGACCTTCACTCCGTTTGCCTTGAGCAGTGTCTTTACTCCGCCCACAAGACGGTCAACAACTGCCCCTTTGTTTTCCATGACCTTTGTAAAGTCAAGTTTAGGCTCGGCTATGACACCGGCTGATTCACCATTTTTGGCTTCTTCGTATATTTCCGCACTGTGAAGGAGCGCCTTTGTGGGTATACAGCCTTCGTTAAGGCAGGTTCCGCCGATGTGGGTCTTTTCGATGAGAGTTACTTCAGCTCCCAGCTGTGCTGCCCTTATGGCTGCCACATATCCGCCAGGACCTCCGCCAATTACTGTGATAGTAGTTTTCTTGGCCTCTGCTTCGGCATTTTCTTCCTTCTTGGGTATAAGGTCCTCAAAATCTTCACCGGGTGTTCCGACTATGGCCACCGGCTCTCCGCACTTTGCCTTTTCTCCCACGTTTACAAGTATTTTAAGGATAGTTCCTTCATCTTCTGATTCAGCGGAGCCGCCCATCTTGCCGGCTTCCACATCATAAAGGACATCTCCCTTTTTTATCTCGTCGCCTTCCTTGAAGTACCAGTTTATGATGGTCCCTTCTTTCATAACGACCGAAAGTTTAGGTAAAACCATTAGTTTTGCCATTATTACACCTCATTTCAGTTAAAATTTGAGGCGGTCAAAGACCGCCCCAAATAACAGCTTATATTTTTATTATCAGCATCCTTTGCCTGAAAGAAGAGGACTAACGTCTCCTTCGGGAGGAACGATGCAAAGGAAGCAGAAGTTATCTGTTGATGATGAGTTATAGTTATAGTGAGGGATTCCTCCGGGTACATGGAGCCAGTCTCCTCTTTTAACGGGATATTCAACACCATCTATTGAGAATACGCCTTCTCCGTCATAGATAACTACCCAGTGTGACCAGGGATGTGTATGAGGCTCTTTCTCGCCTGCTCCGGGTTTAAGGTCAAAGCATCTCATAACATAATCAGGCCAGAAATGTGTGGGTCCAAAAATTACTTTTTTAGATGCGTTTTCGATAAAGTTACCGGGTGCCTCGGGAAGGTCTTTGATTTTTCCAACATATTGACTCATAGCTATTCTCCTTTTCTGATATATAAATTATTATTTTTTACTTCTTACTTTTCAACATCTAATACGGGTTTTTCGATCTGAACTCCGTTTTTAACTGAATCCTCTACGGGGCATCTGAGCTCAACTATATCGATCAGCTGCTGTACCATAGAAGGATCTGCGTCTGATTTGATCTTTACATGTGTTCTGATGTTTGTGTATCCGGGTCTGAACTTAGCGTATCCCATAAATCCTGCTGAGTCCATATCTCCCTCAACGTCAACTGATATCTCATCTATTTTGATTCCCATGGATTCTGCGTAAACAGATGCTGTTATTGTCTGGCATGCAGCGATGCTTGCAAGGAGCAGTTCAACGGGGTTCATTCCCTTATCTGTACCGCCCTGGGCAACGGGTTCATCGATCTTTATCTTATGGCCTCTTGCCTCAACATCGACCTCAACGTCATTTACTCTTTTTGCTGATACTTTATAAGTCTTTTCGTACATTCTCTCTTCTCCTTTATGTATTTATTTTCCGATACACCAGGGAACGTCCATCTCCCATGGAGAGTTGACATTCTCATTTGTATTTTACATTACAGAACTCAGTGTGATATAATCATATCATACAAAATTCACACGGTCAACAAAAGATATTTGTTTAACTATGTTAATATTGACAGATCATTAACTATTTTTCAATTGTTAAACAATTAACCAATCTGCGTTTGCACCAAAAAATACACCGAAAGGATATACTAAATGTACAAAAAGCTATACTACATTCATAACAAAAGCACAAATCCATTCTACAATCTTGCGCTGGAGGAATATATTTTGACCACTAAACAAAATATGAGTTTTCTTATCCTTTGGCAAAACAATAACACAGTGGTGATCGGTAACAATCAGAACGCCTTAGAGGAGATAAACCTTGATTTTATCGAAAAAAACGGGGTTTTTGTCGTCCGCAGGACCACCGGCGGAGGGGCTGTTTACCACGATATGGGAAATGTAAATTTTTCATTCATAACCGAGCTTGATGAGAGCGAAGGCTTTACCATAAACGATTTTACCCGTCCTGTTATCAAAGCTTTGTCCGACATCGGAGTTACTGCCCAAGCCGACGGAAGAAATGATATAACGATCGACGGACTTAAAATATCCGGCAACGCCCAAAGGATATATAAGGGCCGTATACTCCACCATGGCACACTGCTTTTTGATTCGGACATAAAAAAGCTGGCTGACGCACTGAAGGTCAGGCCGGAAAAGTTTTTATCAAAAAGCACCAAGTCCGTAAAAAGCCGTGTGGGCAATATCTCATCCTTCCTTAAGGAAAAAATGACTGTGGATGAGTTCATATCATCCCTGGCAGCCTCATTCTCAAAGGATACGCCCATGGAAGATTATATACTCACCGATGAGGACCAAAAGGCCGTTGAAAAGCTGGCCGCTGAAAAATACAGCCGCCCAGAATGGACATTCCGAACGGTCCAGCCCATGGATATAAAGTGTTCAGCTAAGTTTGACGGCGGGCTCATCGATATAATGCTCAGCATAAAGGATAACAAAATAACTGACTGCCGCATATTCGGTGACTTTATGGCCCTTACCGACGCCCTGCCCCTGGAGGAAGCCCTCGTTGGAACTACATTTTCTCCGGAAGCCATAAGGACTGTATTGGACGGTCTTCCCCTAAAAAATATACTTGGCGGTATAAGCGCCGATGAATTCATAGACTGCATATTCCAGTAATGGGAGCAAAAAAATAAGACATACGAACGTATGTCTTATTTTTATATATTTATTCCGGCTTATTTCATGCTCTTTACCTTATCGAACTCATCTGTTATCTCCTTAGAGGGAGCAGGAGTTATAAGGCTGAATATTATTATGAAAATACAGGAAATGATGAAAGCGGGAAGGAGTTCATATATATCCCAGGCTCCGCCTAAGGGCCTTACGAGATATTTCCATATGAATACCATGGCTCCGCCTGATATCATTCCAGCAATGGCTCCGTATCTGTTGGAACGTCTCCAGAAAAGAGCAAACAGTACAACGGGTCCGAAGGCAGCTCCAAATCCTGCCCATGCAAAGGATACTATTCCGAATACTGAGCTGTCAGGGTTCCTTGCCAGGAAGGCTGCGATAACAGCGATGACAAGAAGTGTTGCTCTGGCTGTGAATACTGTCTTTTTAGGATCGGTCTTAATATGAGCCGCTGTAAAGAGGTTCTTTGAAACCGCTGATGAAGCTGCGATGAGCTGTGAGTCAGCCGTTGACATGGTCGATGCAAGTATTCCGGCAATGATAACACCGGCGATAAGTGCGGGTACTATTCCCTTTGTGCTGAGGAGAGCTGATATCTTTACGATTATTGTCTCTGAAGCTGAACCCTCAAGTTTATCTACTGCTCCGACGTTTGTCATGGCAAGACCAACTGTACCAATGAATATGGCGATGGCAAGGGAGATGACTACCCAGATGGAAGCTATCCTTCTGGAAAGGGAAAGCTTATTGTCATCCTCGATGGCCATGAATCTTAAAAGTATATGGGGCATACCAAAGTATCCAAGGCCCCATGCCAGTGTTGAAACCTTTGTTATTATGCCATAGGATGTTGAAGTACCAGCCACGGGATCGTACATGGCGTTGAGTGAGAAGTATCCGGGAAGATTTTTAGCGTTATCAATTACCGCCTGGAAACCGCCTGCCACATTAACTCCAAACACGAGTACGATTATAAGCGCAATGGTCATAACGATACTCTGGATAAGGTCTGTGGTACTTGCGGCCAGGAATCCTCCCAGCGCTGTATATCCAACGATTACGATGGCGCTTACGATCATGGCTGCCATATAGTCCACACCGAAAAGGCTTGAGAAAAGCTTTCCGCAGGCAGCAAATCCTGATGCCGTGTAAGGAACGAAGAATATAAGTATTATAAGTGCTGATATTACCAGTATTATGTTGCTTGTGTCACGATACCTGTTTGAGAAGAAGTCAGGTATGGTGATGGCGTTATTGGATACATGGGAATATCTTCTTATTCTCTTGGCAACTATGAGCCAGTTAACGTATGTACCGACTGCCAGTCCTATGGCTGTCCATCCGGAATCGCATACACCTGAAAGATAGGCAACTCCGGGAAGACCCATAAGCAGCCAGCTGCTCATATCCGATGCCTCGGCGCTCATGGCCGTTACGATGGGGCCGAGCTTCCTGCCTCCAAGATAGAAATCGTCGTCCGTATTATTTTTCTTTGAACAGAGATATCCGACATAGAGCATACCTATGAGGTATACAGCTATGGATATCATCATACATATTTGAGATTTACTCATAATATAACTACCCCTTTGCTGTTTCTTTGAAATGCTGCAAAACCTGTCTTTATCTGCGGTTTATCACTGCATTTCTTTGCATAGTGGATATTATACCACAAAAAATACTAGACTGAAATACAGAACTAAATACAGACTATATTCTATACTTATTTTCAATATTTTATAAATATTTCCCTTATTTATCAGTTTTATAAGCTATACTATATTACAGAAAAATAAAAATAATATTTTCAGTTTCAAAAAAATTTTGAAAACTTTTGTCCGTCTATGGCATACGAAAACCCAAAAATACTCGATACGAAAACAAAAGCGCCGGCATCATTTATGCCCGCGCCCATATCACACATTCTTTTTATATCCGCCAAAAAACAGCGGGAACATCTGCTCCGAATACTGCAGGAGCGAATAATCCCCATTTCTTATGCACCAGTCATAGAGAAAAGCTCTCTCCAGCATGGCATAGGCCTTTACTATCTCATTTACCGAAAATTCATCGGTAAGCTCTCCCTTTTTCTGGCCCTCAGTCACTATCTGCCTCAAAACCTTAAAGTACAGCCTGTTATGGTCAAGCAGATGTTTCTCTCCCTTGGTCACCAGCTGGGATGAGTATAGCCTGGCCAAAAGGTCTAAGGATATGCTGTTTTCTATCATCTTGAACAGCTCCCTGTTCAGGTACATGAGCCTATCAAAGCTGCCCATGTTTTCGTCCATATCCTCCATGAGCTCCTGATACTTCTCATCAAAAAGTATGGACAGAGACCCAAGCAGTGCGTCCTTTCCCTCAAAATAATGATAAAATGACCCCTTGGATGTGCCCGATTTCTCTATTATCTCCTCAACGGTGGTGTCATCATAGCCCTGCTCATAAAACAGCTCCCATGCCGCTGATATTATCTTTCCCTTTGTATTCCTTGCCTTTTTCTTTGACATACCGCACCTCTATACCTTTTTGTTTATTTTAGCATAAACCACTTAACAAATAAATATAAATCAATCCCCATCTAAAACCCGGCTGCTGCCATAAAAAAGTGCCGGCTTAAGCCGGCACCTGTCATTTTATCTTTCGTTCATTTTTCGTCTTATTTGAATACGCCCTTTGCCTCAAGCTCATCATAGTTGAGACCGAGTTTTTCGATCATTTCCTTTGTGTGGTATCCAAGGGGATATCCAGCAAATTTATATTCACAGGGGCATTCGCTGAGCTTTATGGATGTGGCAAGCTGTTTTACCTTTACTCCTTCATGAAGGGGAAGGTCAACGTCCACTACCATCTGTCTGTCCTTTACCTGCTCATCCTCAAGGAGTGCTTCCTTAAGATTAAGTACTGGCTGTACGCAGGCGTCATAATGTGAAAATACTTCCACCCATTCATCCCTTGTCTTTGTCTTGAATATGCCTCTTATCTCAGCCTTTACTTCTCCTACGTTTTCAGGCCATACCGTTCCATCGATAAGGTCCTCACGTCCGATGGCCTGGCAGAATGCTTTCCAGAACTGCGGCTCAAGGGAGCCTACACTCATATACTGGCCGTCCTTTGTCTCATAAAAATCATACATGCAGCCACCGTTGAGCCTCTCTCCCTCACGTTTAGGCTCCTCGCCCGATACAAGGAAGCTGGCGCCGTCAAGACTGTTGAAGGGAACACAGCCATCCATCATGGCTACATCGATAAACTGTCCCTTGCCTGTATTTCTTCTGTAGTTTACTGCCGCAAGTATTCCGATAACTGAGTTGAGCGATCCTACCGCTATATCCGCTATCTGGAAGTTCATAAGGGAAGGTCCCCCTTCCTTTCTTCCAGCATGGGATATGATACCGCTCCTGGACATATAGTTGATGTCGTGGCCTGCTGCCATCTTGAGCGGTCCGCTCTGGCCGTAGCCCGTGAGCGAACAATAAATAACAGCCGGATTTACTGCCTTAAGGTCTTCATAGCCAAGACCCAGCTTATCCATTACTCCCGGCCTGAACTGCTCAAGGACTATATCATATTCCTTTACCAGCTCTTTTACTATGGCCTTTCCTTCCTCTGTCTTAAGGTTGAGGAACATTGTCTTCTTGTTCCTTCCAAGCCATGCCTGGCAGGCTGATACCCCCGTGTCCCCGATGAAGGGCGGATAGTCCAGAACTATGTCCGGCTTGCTGGCTGAACTTACCTTGAGTACCTCCGCTCCCATATCCGCCAGCATAAGCGTCGCATAGGGACCGGGAAGCAGTGTTGAAAAATCAAGTACCTTTAATCCGTCTAGTGAACCCATATATTCTTTCCTCCCGTAAATAACTATCTATATAGTGACTACAACATCATTTTACTTTACACTGCTCCCCTTTTCAACATTCGCCAGCTATCTTTAATCCTTTTTGTTACTTTTTGTCACTATGCTATAACATTATTCATATACCATATACTTCCTTTTGTATAGATTAAACTATTCCTTCTTATCCTCCAGACCAAGCATCTCCACAAACCTCCTGGCAGCAAAGGATAATGCCGCATTCTTAAGCATGACAAGCCCCACATATCTCGTCGGCAGCTCCGGCGTCACTGGTATCTCAAATATGTTCTCTCCGTCTATGGAACTGTTGTCAAATTCCCTTATTATAAAGGTCAGACCCAGGTTTATTTTCGCAAACTCGATAAGCAGGTCATAACTTGCCAGCTCTATTATGGGCTTGAAATATATGCCGTTAGCCGCAGCAAACTTGTCCAGCTGCTTCCTGGTGTTGCTCATGTCCTCCAATAACAGCAGCGGATATTTCGACAGCTCTGACAGCTTTACTCCTCTCTCCGCCAGCTCCTTATATTTCGTTCCCCCTATGAGACAGTCGTGTATCTCTACACACCTGGTTATCTCCATATCCTCACTGTGCTCGATGGGCAGGTTCACAAAACACATGTCTATGACCCCCCTCTTCATCAGCTCCAATGACTCATAGGTCGTCTTATTCACTACCTTTATCCTGATGTCCGAATAGGCATTGGAAAATTTCTCTATATAGGGCATAAGATACCCGCTTATGACTACGTCGCTGGCTCCTATCCTTACCTCGCCCTGCTCCAGATTTGCTAACTCAAAATATTTATGCTCAGCTGTCTTTACCATGTTAAAGGCCATGTCCAGATAGTTGAAAAGCACCCTTCCCTCCGGTGTGGTCAATACCCCCTTGGGCGTCCTCACCAAAAGCGGCCCTCCAAGCCTCTCCTCCAGCTGCTTTACTGCCATGCTCACCGCCGGCTGGGATATGAACAGCTCCTTGGCCGCCGCCGACATGTTCCCCGTCCTTACAACGGCACAGAATATTTTATAGGTGTCCAGGGATATTCCTGTCTCCATCTCCATCATACCTTTCATAAAATATCATTATATATACAGCATATCATATCAGCTTGGGTTATACCATACCATTTTTGCCCAAAACTCCACTTTTACCGCATATCAGCCCAATATAAAAAGGACGCCCCCTTTAGAAGCGTCCTCTCTTTCATATACTTATTTCACGTTTTTACAGAAGTTCATAAGCATTACAGCCGCCTGTCCTCGGCT
>JAHZAW010000033.1:10552-11980 GCA_019423725.1 Clostridiales bacterium | reverse complement strand
CTATTCTAACACGGAGCTTTTTCATTATCACTCCGCTAAAGCTTTTTCTCACCCCTAGACTATCTGGGGGTTTTTCTGTAAACAATAAAAAAGCCTGAAAGACTAACTCTCAGGCTTTTATCTATTTTTAGTACATACCGCCATCTGCTGTTATTATCTGGCCGTTTATATATCCGGAGGAATCATCCTGAGCCAGGAAATAGGCCAGTTTTGCTATTTCCTCCGTCCTGCCGAATCTGGCGAGGGATATTTCATCACAGATGGCAGCCTTTTCCTCCTCATCAAAGCAGGCGTTCATTTTAGTGTCTATGACACCACAGCTTATGGCATTTACCCTTATGCCGCTCAATCCGACTTCCTTGGCAAGGGCCTTAGTAAAGGAATTTATGCCACCCTTAGACGCTGAATATACCACTTCACAGGATGCCCCGCGTTCACCCCATATGGATGATATGTTTATTATATTGCCGCGGTGCTTTTTTATCATGGTCTTAAGGGCGATATGCGAGCAGTTGAAGGCTGAGAGAAGGTTTATATCTATAATGCGTTTCCAGTCAGCCGGCTCCATATCCGTAAAAAGCCCTATATGGGATATGCCAGCGTTATTTATAAGAACGTCGGGCTCCTTAACAAATAGTTTCTTACACTCCTCATAGTCGGAAACATCAGCAAGGACAGCTTCGCAGCTGTATCCCTTAAAATTGAACTCCTTAAGGGTATCGTCCAGTTCAACCCTGCTTTTGGAGGCGTTTATAACGATATGCCAGCCGTTTTTTCCGAATTCTTCGGCTATGGCTTTTCCTATTCCCCTTGATGAGCCCGTGATGACAGCTGTTCTCATTTTTTCTCACCCCTTAAAAGAGCAATCTCCTGTTTGTAGAGGTTTTCTGTCTTGCTTATCCATGGCGTTTCAAGTATAAATGGATGTCCCTGGGTCTTTGGATGGTGGACTATGTTATAAATAGCTTCAAATCCTATTTTATCAGAACCCTTTGGATTTGTTTCATCGGCGCCTATGTTGGCGTGCCTGTCCTTTTTGGCTCCGCATACATTCAGTGAGCCATTTATATGAAGCACTTTGAGCCTGTCAAGGCCAATGATATCATCAAATTCATTTATTACGCTATCGAAATTATTGATTATATCATATCCGCTGTCATGGACATGGCAGGTGTCAAAACAAACACCCATATATTCCTTCTTATCTATTCGGTCGATTATGGCCCTTATCTCAGAAAAATTCCTTCCGACCTCGCTGCCTTTTCCGGCCATGGTCTCAAGACAGATGAAAATATCAGGAATCCCTCGGCCTATGACTTCATTTATGCCTTCTGCTATCCTCTCAATGCCGTATTCAGCGCTTGTATCAGTGAATGCGCCCGCATGTACAACTAGGTATCTTGAACCAAATGCAGCGGCTCTCTCAGC
>JAHZAW010000033.1:0-10513 GCA_019423725.1 Clostridiales bacterium | reverse complement strand
TCCTTGGCAAGGGTATAGGTCTCATCTTTGTATGAGGCAAGATTTATGATATAAGGCGCATGGACGACAATATCTTCTATGCCTTTTTCAGCCATAAAGGCTTTGCCTTCTTCTATTTTTAAATCAGAAAGGGGCTTTCTGACAGTATTCTGAGGTGCTCCCGTATATACCATAAATGTATTGGCACCATAGGAATAGGCCTCTTTTGCAGCTCCTAAAAGTCCCCCTGATATCGAAACATGTGAACCAATTAGCATTTTATTACTCCTTGTTTACTAATTATTTATATCTTACTTTATATCGATAAATTTAGGTGTTTTATTCCTGAATGAGGCTATTGCCTTAAATCCGGCTTCTTTGACTATTTCATAGGCATCCTCAAATCTATAGGCAATATCCTCCGGTTTATGGGCATCGGAACCGATGGTTATTATTTCTCCGCCAAGTTCTTTGAATCTTTTAAGTATGTCAAGCTGAGGATAGGGTCTGCCGTTTCCATATCTGTAACCAGATGTATTTACATCCAGGCCTTTTCCTTTTTCCACAAGGGTTTTGAGTATTTCATCGATTATTTCCTTGAATTCAGAATAGTTGACAGATGCATCCTCATAGGGTGCATATCTGTTTATATAATCCAGATGGCCATAAACATTGTAGCAGTCATGGAGCTTAGCGTTTTCCAGAACGCTTTCAAAATATTTAGTATAGGCTTCCTTTTTGCTCAGACCTTCAAAAAATGACTTATCTGCCACATCAACTCCATCTATGACATGGGTAGAGCCGATGACAAAGTCAAAGGGATTATATTTAGTGAACATATCAGCTTCACGGACTATCTGTTTTTGCAGTCCCATTTCAACACCGATAAGCACATCTATCTTTTTCATATAAAGTACTTTGTAAAGATTGATTGCGTCTGAATAGTCAGGATAATAGAGGCAGAATGGCATATTCCTGTCAGGAAAATCAATGTCCATATGGTCAGTGAACATTATTTCCTTAAGTCCCAGGGATATGGCTTTTTCAATCATATCAGTCATTTCCGCAGTGCTGTCCGACGAATATTTTGTATGAAGATGATAATCTGAGTAAATCATATTTAATCCTCCTAATTTCAACAAATCATAAATATTAATTAGTATACCACACGTTGAAAAATATTACCAACGGTAGTATAATAAAAATCAGTTAATTCAAAGGATCAAACATATTTTGAATTAAATTGGGCATCATTATTTTAGTCATGTAAATTATTCTCAAAGGAGGAATCGGAATGCTGAATAAAAAAACCGTTGACGATCTCAATGTTAAAGGAAAAAGAGTTCTTGTAAGATGTGACTTTAATGTCCCTGTAAAAGACGGTGTTATTACTGATGATAACCGTATTACAGCTTCTTTACCCACTATAAAGAAACTTATCGGTGAGGGCGCAAAGGTGATCCTCTGCTCACACATGGGCAAGCCTAAAGGAGAGGTAAAACCTGAACTTTCTCTTGCTCCTGTAGCCGTAAGACTTTCTGAAAAACTCGGAATGGAAGTTAAATTCGCAAAAGATGACAACGTAGTAGGCGAAAATGCAAAAGCTGCCGTTGAAGCGATGAAAGACGGCGATGTTATTCTTCTTGAAAATACCCGTTTCCGCAAGGAAGAAACTAAAAATGAGGATAATTTCAGTAAAGAACTTGCTTCTTTAGCTGATATTTATGTTGATGATGCCTTTGGTTCTTCACACAGGGCACACTGCTCAACTGTGGGAGTAACAAAATTTGTAGCTGAGTCCGCTGTAGGATACCTTATGGAAAAGGAAATCGAATACCTCGGAAATGCCGTTGAAAACCCTGTAAGACCCTTTGCTGCAGTACTTGGCGGCGCCAAGGTAAGTGATAAGATAAATGTAATCAATAACCTTCTTGAAAAAGTAGATATCCTTATCATAGGCGGCGGAATGGCATATACGTTCATAAAAGCCCTTGGTGGAAACGTAGGAAACTCACTTCTTGAGGAAGACAAAGTAGAGTACGCTAAACAGATGATCTCAAAGGCTTCTCAGAAGGGTGTTAAATTCCTTCTTCCCATCGATACTGTTATAGTTAAGGAATTTAAAAATGATGCTGTAAGTGATACAGTTCCCACAGGACTTATACCTGATGGCTGGATGGGCGTTGATATTGGCCCTGAAACAAGAAAAGTATTCAGCGATGCTTTAAGAGAGGCAAAGACAGTTGTATGGAACGGTCCCATGGGTGTATTTGAATTCCCCAACTTTGCCAAAGGAACACAGGCTATTGCTGAGGTCCTTGCTGAGATCGATGGAACAACTATCATCGGCGGCGGCGATTCTGCAGCAGCCGTAAACCAGCTCGGATACGGTGACAAGATGAGCCATATCTCCACCGGCGGCGGAGCATCTCTTGAATTCCTTGAAGGAAAGGAACTTCCTGGAGTTGCAGCAGTTCAGGACAAATGAGGAGGAAAAAACAAATGAGGAAAAAAATTATAGCAGGCAACTGGAAAATGAATAAAACACCTTCAGAGGCAGTAAAACTTGCTGAAATGCTCAAACAGTATGTTGATACTGATAAGGTTGACGTGGTTTTCTGCGTACCTGCCATTGATATAATACCAGTAGGAAATGTTATCAAGGGTACAAATATCGCCCTTGGCGCTGAAAATATGTATTTTGAGGAAAGCGGAGCATATACCGGAGAGATTTCTCCTGCAATGCTTACGGACGCTGGCGTAAAATATGTCATTCTTGGACATTCCGAAAGAAGACAGTATTTTGCTGAAACAGACGAAACAGTAAACAAAAAAGTTAAAAAAGCCCTTGAACATGGACTTACACCCATCATGTGCTGTGGAGAAACTCTTGAGCAGCGTGAACAGGGCATAACCATAGATTTTGTAAGAATGCAGATAAAATGCGGCCTGAATGGACTTACAGCCGATGATGCCGAAAAAGTAGTTATTGCCTATGAACCCATATGGGCCATCGGAACAGGTAAAACAGCTACCAGCGAAGAGGCAGAGGAAGTATGTGGAGCCATCAGAGGTGTTTTAGCTGAAATGTTTGGAACTGATACAGCTGAAAAGATAAGGATACAGTATGGCGGAAGCGTTAACGCAAAAAATGCGGCTGAACTCTTTGCCATGAAGGATATCGACGGAGGACTTGTAGGCGGAGCATCCCTCAAAGAAGAATTCAAAGATATAGTAAACTATTGATAAACTCCGAAGGAGAATATGTCAGATGAGTAAGAGACCAACGGTTTTAATGATTTTAGACGGATATGGCATCAATGAGAGGACAGAAGGAAACGCCATCAAGATCGCCAAAACTCCGGTAATGGATCTGCTTTATAAAAAATATCCCCATGCTAAAGGATATGCCAGCGGACTAGATGTTGGACTTCCTAAGGGGCAGATGGGAAATTCAGAAGTAGGACACCTTAATATAGGGGCCGGAAGGATAGTATACCAGGAGCTCACAAGGATAACTAAGGCCATAGAAGATGGTGATTTCTTCAAAAATCCTGATCTTGTGGCTGCCATGGATAACTGTATAAAAAACAATTCAGCACTTCATATTATGGGACTTCTTTCAGACGGCGGAGTTCACAGCCATAATTCTCATTTGTATGCACTTTTAAAGATGGCCAAAGAAAATGGCATTAAAAACGTATATGTTCATGCATTCCTTGATGGAAGGGACACGCCTCCGACTTCAGGCAGGGAATATCTGAAAGAGCTTGAAGAAGAAATGAGAAATATCGGGGCAGGAAAAACAGCCACTGTCTCAGGAAGATATTATGCCATGGACAGGGATAAAAGATGGGACAGGATCGAAAAGGCCTATGATGCGATGATGGAAGGAATGGGAAATAAAGCGTCCAGTTCCGAAGAATGTATAGAAAATTCCTATGCAGCGGGTGTACATGATGAGTTTGTTGTTCCCACTGTCATTACAGATGATGATGGACAGCCCATAGGAAAGATGGAAGAAAACGATTCAATAATTTTCTTTAACTTCAGGCCTGACAGGGCAAGACAGATAACCAGGGCCATAGTTGATAAGGATTTTGACGGATTTGAGCGTAAAAAGATACTTAATAATGTATTCTTCGTATGTTTCACCCGTTATGACGATACACTGCCCAATGTACACATTGCATTTAAGCCACAGGTGCTCAATAATACTTTAGGTGAATATATATCATCCATTGGCTTAAAACAGCTCAGAACGGCGGAAACGGAGAAATATGCCCACGTAACATTTTTCTTTAACGGAGGCGTTGAGGAGCCCAATCCCGGGGAAGACAGGATACTTGTTCCTTCTCCTAAGGTGGCTACCTATGACCTCAAACCGGAAATGAGTGCGGTCGAAGTATGTGATGTATTGGTCGAAAACATACTTTCAGATAAGTATGATCTTATAATAGTTAATTTTGCCAACTCAGATATGGTTGGACATACAGGAGTTCTCGAGGCTGCAGTAAAGGCAGTCGAAACAGTTGACGAATGTGTCGGAAGAGCTGTAGATGCTCTTATTGAAGTGGGCGGACAGATGATAATTTGTGCTGACCACGGAAACAGCGACCAGATGATAGATTATGAAACTGGTGAGCCTATGACGGCCCACACCACAAATCCAGTTCCACTCATTTTGGTGAACTATACCGATGGTATAGGCATAAGAGATGGAAGGCTCTGTGACATAGCTCCGACGCTTTTGGAAATGATGGATCTACCTAAACCCAGTGAAATGACCGGAGAATCTCTGCTGGTCAACAATATATAAGGAGGAAACAAAATGAAAGGATATATTGAAATTTTAGATGTCTATGCAAGAGAAATTCTTGACTCAAGAGGAAATCCCACCGTTGAGGTAGAAGTCCTTGTTGAGGGAGAATTTATGGGCAGAGCAGCTGTTCCCAGCGGAGCATCAACAGGTCAGTTTGAAGCCGTAGAAATGAGAGACGGCGGAGACAGATATGTAGGAAAAGGCGTTCAGCAGGCAGTAGATAACGTAAATAATGTTATCGCTGAAGAAATAATTGGAATGAACGTTCTTGACCAGGTATCTATCGATAAGAAACTTATCGAGCTTGATGGAACATACAACAAGGGCAAACTTGGTGCCAATGCTATCTTAGGCGTATCAATGGCCGTTGCAAAAGCTGCTGCTGAAGCTCTCCAGATGCCTTTATATCAGTATCTTGGAGGATTCAACGCAAAACAGCTTCCCGTTCCCATGATGAATATTATGAACGGTGGAAAACATGCTGACAATACAGTAGACTTCCAGGAATTCATGATCATGCCCGTTGGAGCACCTTCATTTAAAGAAGCTCTCCGTATGTGTGCTGAAGTATATCATAACCTTAAAGACGTTCTTAAATCAAAGGGACTTTCTACAGCAGTAGGAGATGAAGGCGGATTTGCTCCTGACCTTCCTACACCTGATGCAGTAATCGACCTTATCAAAGAAGCTGTAGAAAAGGCTGGATATGGCTGGGGAACAGATATCAAGATCGCCATGGACCCTGCAACAAGCGAACTTTATGGCGAAGATGGAAAATACCATTTCCCTGGAGAAAGCAAAATGGCTGGTAAAGAGATCGTAAGGACAAGCGAAGAAATGGTTGAGATATGGAAGGCTCTTGTTGAAAAATATCCCATTATTTCAATCGAAGACGGTCTTGCAGAAGAAGACTGGGCTGGCTGGCAGTTACTTACAAAAGAGTTAGGCGACAAAGTACAGCTTGTCGGCGATGACTTATTTGTTACAAACACAGACAGACTTAAAAAAGGTATCGAGCTTAAGGCAGGAAATGCTATACTTATCAAAGTTAACCAGATCGGTACACTTACAGAAACATTCAATGCTATCCAGCTTGCTAACAGAAACAATATGACAGCCATCGTAAGCCACCGTTCAGGCGAAACAGAGGATACAACGATTGCTGATATCGTTGTTGCTGTAAACGCAGGACAGATCAAGACAGGTGCTCCCGCAAGAAGTGACCGTGTTGCTAAATATAACCAGCTCTTAAGAATTGAAGAAGAACTTGATGATGCTGCAGAGTATCCTGGAATGAATGCGTTCTTCAACATCAAAAAGTAAACAATAATAATATTATGTTAACTTATAAGCCTCGGAATCAAAACCGGGGCTTTTTTAATACAAGATTGATATATAGCGAAGGATATGGGGAAGGGGATAGAAAGGGCGAAAGCAGCAATATCGGTTATACCTATTAAATAAGCGTAAATACAGCTGTCTATCATACTTCAGGCGGCAAGATAAATGAAATACTATAATATGATTAGTTATTTAAAATAGATTATAAAGGATAAATTTATAAGAATACTAAAGTAATAAAAAATCAAAACGAAGTTTAAATTAATGTTTTAGATTTGAATATAGCTTTTGATATTAAATAAGTTGATTTACATACATGTTTGATAAATACGTATATTTTGAGTTTAACAGTTTAAAAAGAAATAATACTGTTTTGATCACAAAAACCTGGAGATAGGGAAGCATTAAGATGGTAAAATGCGCATATCTATATATACAAATTTATTCGCAAAACGTAACTTTTGCGAATAAATATCTAAATAAATAAGGATATGACCCCCAGTGGCTCGTTTTCTTTACTCAATTTCCTTAGCTGAATTTCGTTTTTTGTGCTATACTATATCTATATGATTTTACTGTAGTTTTTCTGATATTTTGTTTTAGTTAAACTTACACGTTTTAAAGGAGTGTTTTTTATGGATTCTGATGTGTTAAAATCCGCTTCCTTAAAGGCAACAAAAAAACGTCTTATGATAATCGATATTATTAAGTCAGCACCCTCCCCGATCACTGCAGACAGTATATATGAAAAACTTTCTGAGTCATTGGATATCAATCTCTCTACGGTTTACAGAGCTTTAAATGCAATGACAGAAAAAAATATACTTATTAAATCTATCCATATGGATGGAAAGACATACTATCAATTTAACGACCATCAGCATAAACATGAACTTGTATGCTCCATGTGCCATAGGTCTGTGGATGTTGAGGATTGTCCATTTGATGAGATATCTAAGAAAATTGCTGAAAAAACTGGATTTGTTATTACAGGACATAATATGGAGTTTACGGGCATTTGTCCCAAATGTGCTGATAAGCTCAATAATAATGATTAATTTGCATAATTCATAGTAATATGATATACTTATTGCATTAGTATGAATTAGTTTGATTGAAAGGATATGTTTATATGCTTATATCGACCAAAGGCAGATATGGTGTTATGATCATGGTTTATTTGGCTGAAAATTACAATAACGGACATAAACCACTTAAAGAAATAGCGTCAAGCCAGGATCTTTCTGAAAAATATCTTGAACAGATAATCAATCCTCTTACAAAGGCAGGCCTTCTTACAAGCTATAGAGGTGCTCAGGGCGGATATGCTCTTGCGAAGGCTCCATCTGAAATTGCTGTTGGTGATATTTTGAGGATACTTGAGGGTTCTCTTGCTCCGGTGTACTGTGTGGCTGAGAATGGCGAGACTTGTACAAAGCTGCATTCTTGTAATTCAGTTGTAGTTTGGAAAAAAATAAAGGATGCCATTGATAATGTCGTAGATAATATGACGCTTAATGATCTGATCGAAACAAACGAAGATAAAACTAAATAAATATTGATTTACATATGTATTTATGATATTATTATATGGTGACTTAACTGTTCACATCATAAGCCGGTGTGGCGGAATTGGCAGACGCACTTGACTCAAAATCAAGCGGATAATATCCGTGCCGGTTCGAGTCCGGCCACCGGCATAGCTTAACCTGTTGAATTTTATTATTTAACGGGTTTTTTTATGTAAAAAACCTCCTGAAAATCAGGAGGTTAATTTTTTATTCTACTATCATTTCAGCTAAAAGCAGTATTATGAGAAATGCCACATTAAGGGCCAGAAATACTAACATGTATTTTTTATTGTCAGCACCCTTTTCATTCATATAAAGTTTAAGGGATATTAGACTTGCCATGGAAGCGATGGGCGTTCCAAGGCCGCCAATGTTAGTACCTATCAGCAGGCTCTTCCAATCCTGTGTGAAACCTGCCAGAAGAACTGCAGCCGGTACATTGCTTATGACCTGGCTGGCAGCAACGGAGGTTATCATAGGGTTTTTATTTATGGCCGATGATAAAAGATCGTGTACTGCATCTATATTTCCGAGATTTCCTGAGAATATAAAGAAAAATACGAATGTAACCAGAAGCAGGAAATCCACCCTTTTAAATATATCTCTGTCCATAACAAGTATGACCACGGCTGTTATGACCGTAGTAGCTATATAAGAAACTACTCTGAATACGGCAAGGAAACTTATTATAAACAGTATGGCATATACAGCCATATTCTTTTTATTTTTGATGGAAGAATCCATATTATCCAGTGATACGTTTATTTTTTCCCTTTTGACAAACAGGCATCCAATAAGAATCAGTACAAAACTAATGGCTGTATAGAGAGTCATTACGGAGAAAAACTGATCCGCGCTTATATTATATTCCGAAAACAGGAACAGATTCTGCGGGTTTCCTATAGGTGTTGCCATACTTCCCAGGTTAGCGGCGATGGTCTGGAGGACTATCACCAATATCATATTTTTTCTCTGTCCTGTCATTTCCAGTATCAAAATAGTAAAAGGCACAAATGTGATAAGCGATACATCATTTGTAATGAGCATGGAACAGAAAAAAGGCAGCATAACAAGTATTATACTTATACTCAAAGTGCTGTGGCATTTTTTGACCACTTTCTGCGCCAGTACATTAAAAAGTCCGCATTTTGTGAAACCGGCAACAACGGACATCAGAGAAAAAAGAAGGCATAAAACCCTGAAATTTATGTATCCTATGTATTCAGCTGAGGGCCTGTAAAAAAACATGGATATAACAGCGCATATTGCTGATATGATCAATACAGGTTCTTTTTTTACCCACAGATATACTTTATTCATTTTTAAAAGACTCCCTATTACTTAATTTCTTATTATTTTTGTTTATTATTTGCGCATACCGCGGCACTTGATATTATCTACGTTATCTTTGTTTTTCAGTTCCCTGAATATAGACTGCATCTCAAGGTCTACCTTTGCGATTGTATCGGCGTTATTTTTAAGTCTGATCTTGAGCTCATCAGAAACATCGTCATCGGATTTATATTTAAGTTCATGCTCAAGGCTGGCCCAAAGGTTCATGGCTATTGTCCTGATCTGTATTTCAGCCATTACATTTTCTGTACTCTCGGCTAAAAATATCGGTATGGATACGATAAGATGAAGGCTTCTATAGCCGTTTTCCTTAGGGTGTTCGATATAATCCTTTGTTTTGATAAGGGTAATGTCATCCTGTTTTATAAGAAGATCAGCGATGCGGTATATGTCATCTACATAGTTGCAGATAACTCTTATTCCAGCCACATCAAAAAGATTATCTCTTATGGATTTGATGGATATATCAAATCCTTTTCTTTTGAGTTTTTCCAATATACTTTTTGGAGTTTTCAGACGGCTTTCTATCTGATGAATAGGATTATAATTATATTTTACTTTGAATTCTTCATCTAATATTTCAAATTTTGTTCTTATTTCTTTTATGGCAGCACTATAAAGCTGCTGAACTGCCAGAAATTCTTTAAAATATGTAGCGATCTCATTACTTTCTGCGCTTATATCCACGAGTTTAAATTCAGATAAACTTTGATTTTCCAAATCCATAGGCTTACCCTCCGTTTCATATATTTATAACTTAATTATATATTTTAATACATATATAGTCAAATCAATACAATATTTTAATACCCGCATTATACTTCTAAAATAAAAAAGTTAACTTAAAAATAGGACATCAACTTTAATTTGTCCCTTTAAATATTTCTTTTACAAATGTATGATTATGTTATAAGCAATAATGATAGAGGTGGTCTAAACAATGGCTAGAGACAGACTGGCTCGCGCAATGGCAGAGACTTTGATAAATAAAATTGTAATAGATATAAAAAGCGACCCTGAGCGCGGATTAAGGAATATAATCGATCTTGCCCTTATGGTTCCGAGGGGAAAATTCAGTACAAATCTTTTTTCCATAGTTCAGAGGATACTTACGGATGAAGAAAGCGCATATTATACCCTTGTTAAAAATACTATTTCAACTGTAGACACAGAAAATTTGAAAAAGTTCACATTTAATGTTGGATACAACAGCTGCACCTATGGCGCAAGGGTCATAAAGAAAGAAACTGAATTACTTGGAGTACCGATCCCCTGGAGTATTTCCATAAGTACCAGGTATTTTGACGGAAATACAGAAACCATCAAGAAGATAATATCAGAGGGAAAAGAACTCGGAGTATATATTTATCTGATATACGGCAAAGACTGCATTGAAAATTCCATGGAAGAAATATATCGTGAAAATGATGACTGTGCATTTATATTA
>JAHZAW010000032.1:28753-32347 GCA_019423725.1 Clostridiales bacterium | reverse complement strand
CTAAAGCTTTTTCTCACCCCCAGACTATCTGGGGGTTTTTCTGTAAACAAAAAGCGGGCGGTCATTTGACCGTCCGCCTGTATTTTTTGCTGTTTTATCAAGCATTCTCAGCTTCTACAGTTTCTTCTTTTACTTTTGCTTTGTTTTTACCTGTGATGCTGTTGATGAATACAGCGATTGCTCCGTCACCTGTTACGTTGCAGGCAGTACCAAAGCTGTCCTGTGCAATGTAAAGGGCGATCATAAGGTTGAGCATGATGGGGTTGAAGTTGAGCATTGTCTCAAGTACTCCGAGAGCTGCCATAACGGCACCGCCGGGTACTCCAGGTGCAGCAACCATTGTAACACCAAGCATAAGTATGAAAGGAAGGAGCTGAACGAATGTTACGTCGATTCCGTTAAGCATCATGATGGCGATAGCACAGCTTGTAAGTGTTATCGTACTTCCTGAAAGATGTATAGTTGCGCAAAGAGGGATAACGAAGTCAGCAACTTCTCCTCTAACGCCGTTTTTCTTTGTCTGTTCAAGTGTTACAGGGATTGTAGCAGCTGATGACTGTGTTCCAAGGGCTGTGAAATATGCAGGTATCATATTTTTGATAAGTCCAAAGGGATTTCTCTTTGCAACTACTCCTGCAACAACATACTGGAATATAAGGATTCCGATATGAAGAAGAAGGATTATTCCGAATACTTTGATGAATACGCTCATTATCTCAAATACTGTTCCTGAGTATGTAAGGTTTGAGAAAATACCAAATACATGGAAAGGTAAGAGAGGGATGATGATGCTTGCGATAACCTTTGAGATGATACCCTGGAATTCATTGAATATTCCCTTGAGTCTTTCAGCCTTTGTTACGGCGATACCAAGACCAAGTGTGAATGAAAGGATAAGGGCACTCATTACGCCCATGATAGCAGGCATTTCGATTGTAAATAAGCTTGATACCATTGTTTCCTCAGCATTCTGGGCATTATCAAGAACTATTGATCCAACCTCAAGGAATGAGGGGAATGTGGTCGTATCAACAAAGTATGCAACGCTTCCTGCAATGATTGTTGAAACATAAGCAACAAGTGCTGTGATGGCAAGTGTCTTTCCAGCTCCGTCACCAAGGTCTGCTATACCAGGTACTACGAAGCCGATGATGATAAGAGGTATAATAAATCCTAAGAACTGATTGAATATACCATTGAATGTAGCGAATATAGCGATAAGCTTTTCGGGTGCCACCATACCTATGGCAATACCAAGGATGATTGCGATAATAAGTTTAGGGAGTAGTCCTATTTTCTTCTTTGACATTTCCGTGTCCGCCTGAACTTATTTCAGGCTTTCCTCCTTTTTATAATAATATTAATAAGTGCTTAGAGAAGCTCATATCCGTTGCTCATAAGAAGTCCCTTGATCTCATTTACATGATCAGGATTTCTTGTTTCAAGTACCATTGTAACTACACAGGAGTTAACTTCTGATCTTAAGTCTTCTCTTTCATGGCTGATGCTGATGATGTTAGCGCCAGTCTGAGAGATCAACTGTAAAAGTGAAATAAGCTGTCCGGGTTTATCAATTACCTTAGTAACGATGTTAGCAATACGTCCTGTTTTGTTAAGACCCTGTGTGATCACCCTTGAAAGGATGTTAACATCGATGTTACCGCCTGAAACGATACATACAGACTTCTTGCCCTTAAGGTTTGCTTTGTCAAACATAAATGCAGCAAGTGCTGTAGCTCCAGCTCCCTCTGCTACTGTCTTCTGTTTTTCCATAAGAGTAAGGATCGCTGTTGCGATTTCTTCTTCTGTTACTGTAACGATGTCATCAACATATTTCTGGCACATTTCAAATGTGATGTCGCCAGGTTTTTTAACAGCGATACCATCAGCGATAGTAGATACCTTATCAAGCTCGATAACTTCGCCCTGTCTGCGTGATTCATACATGCTGGGTGCGCCTGCTGCCTGAACACCGATTACTTTACAGTCAGGTTTTAATGCTTTTATTGCATAGGAAACGCCGCTTATAAGTCCGCCGCCTCCGATGGGTACATATACTACTTCTACATCAGGAAGCTGCTGAACTATCTCAAGACCTATTGTTCCCTGTCCTGCGATAACTCTTTCATCATTGAAAGGATGAACAAATGTGTATCCTTTCTCTTCCATAAGATCTACTGCCTTTTTAGCAGCGTCATCATATACACCGGGAACAAGAACAACTTCTCCGCCATAAGCCTTAGTTGCCTCTACCTTTGATATAGGTGCACCTGCAGGCATGCAGATAACTGACTTAATTCCTTTTCTTGTAGCTGAAAGCGCAACGCCCTGAGCGTGGTTTCCTGCTGAACAAGCGATTACTCCCTTTTCAGCTTCTTCAGGTGTAAGGCTTGCTATTTTGTAGTAAGCTCCTCTTAACTTGAATGAACCTGTAAGCTGGAAGTTTTCGGATTTAAGATAAATATTCTCACCGATCTTATCAGCTTTGATTAAAGGCGTAACTGTTGCAGCCTCTTTTAAAACCCTCTGAGCGTCAAAAAGCATTTCCAACGAAACCATGACTTTTCCTCCCTGTTTATTTATATCAATAGTCAAATTGTTTATTTACGAATACATTATAAAAATAAAAAATATTTTAGTCAACAAATTTTTTTAAGTTTTGTTTTTCCATCGAGAACTATAATTCAAAAATACACCTAAATAAGCCGTTTTTGTCCTTTATACGTGGACATACTTTTACAAGGTATGGTTAGTCCATCAAAATTCATAATTAAATTTTAATTTTTATTAAATTTTGGCAATTTTTTTGTTAAATATCACGATTTTTTGAAAACAACTGCCACAGGTTAAAAAATTTTCTAAAATTAGTGTATTTGAGTCATTTTTAGGAAAAAATAATAAAAAAGTAAAAATATGAAAATAAGTTCAGAAAAAAAATTTTTCTTACATTACAAAAAGAAAAAATGTTAAAATAAAGAAAATGCCAGAGAAATGCGGAGGTGTAAAGATGTTTAGCAAAAATGATTATATTATATACGGCAGCACCGGCGTGTGCGAGGTGAAGGACATCTGTACATTAAAAGATGCTCCCGATGGAAAACTATACTATAAATTAATGCCGGTCTTTGAAAAATGTGTCATCTTGGTCCCAACGGATACAAAAATTTTCATGCGGCACATCATATCAAAGGAAGAAGCCCTCGAACTTATATCAAAACTTCCCCTGATGGAGATTTCCCTGCCGGAAATTCAAAACAGCAGACAGCTTAAGGAATACTATAAAACCACATTTACTTTCCACACCTGCGAAGAACTTGGACTTATCATAAAAACCATATACACAAAAATAAATTCCCAGACAACATCAGGCAAAAAACCATGCCAGACAGACCTTAAATATATTAAAAAAGCCGAAGAACTCCTTTACGGTGAATTATCCGTAGCATTGGGCATACCCTATGACTCCGTCCCCGGCTTTATTGAAAAGACCATATCTGATACTGAATCTGAAAATATGTGCCAGTGCGGCTGACTGGCTTAAAGTCTCTGTCTTACGGTCTCGTATATAAGTACGGCTGCGGCCACTGAGGCATT
>JAHZAW010000032.1:27902-28743 GCA_019423725.1 Clostridiales bacterium | reverse complement strand
GATTCTGCTTTTCCAGGCATGGGGATCTTTACGAGCTCATCGCACAGCCCAGCAGCTTTATCAGAAAGGCCCCTCGCCTCATTTCCAAGCATAAAGGCACAGCCCTTTTTCAAATCAAGATCATAGGGAAGTTTTTTACCCTTCAGATGGGCGGCATATATTTTTATGCCGCTCTTTTTCATAAGCTCAGATACATTTTCCAGATCAGCGTTCTGTATGACCGGTATCCTGAATATGGAGCCCATGGTCGAGCGCAGAACCTTTGGATTATACAGGTCTACACTTCCCTTTGAGAGTATCAGGCCATCTGCTCCGCCGGCATGGGCAGTCCTTATCACCGTGCCCAGATTGCCGGGGTCATTCATTTCCTCCGCCAAAATATAAAAACCGCCATTTTTTATTACTTTATTAATATCATAGGACATTTTTTCACATACAGCCATTATCCCCTGGGGATTTTTTGTATCGCTTAAAGACGAAAATAACCTGTCACTTATGATGAAACATTCTGCCCTTTTCCTGTAGGAGCTTATGTCATTTTTATTGGCAAAGCTTTCAGAAAATATCATCTTTTTTATGTTTGTCCTGTCAGGTATTTCAGATACGAATCTTAGGCCGTCAGCTATGAAAAGACCTTCTTCATCCCTTTTCTTTTTTTCAGCCAGCGCTTTTATCTCTTTTATCAGTTTATTCTGAGAGCTTTCGATCAATTTCTACACCCCTTAAATTTTATGCTGATATAATTATATCAAATGTTCTTTATATTTCCAAAGTGTATTTTTCTTCCATTTATCCTTTGTAGTTGCTGTTTAATAAATTTGTAATTAATTTTAATGTTTTT
>JAHZAW010000032.1:0-27892 GCA_019423725.1 Clostridiales bacterium | reverse complement strand
TTATGATATAATTAAGAAATTAATAATGGAGGAGTGGATTTTTTTGGCTGGTTCATCTTTTGGCACAATTTTTAAAATCACCACCTGGGGAGAATCCCATGGAAAGGCCCTTGGCGTAACAATAGACGGATGCCCCGCCGGCATTCCCCTCACTGAGGAAGATATCCAGAAAGAACTGGACAGGCGTAAACCAGGCTCAAATCCCTATGGCACAAAACGAAATGAAAGTGATACGGCTATTATCCTTTCTGGTGTGTTTGAGGGTAAGACCACAGGAACGCCCATAACTATCGCTGTATATAACGCTGACCATCATTCAGCTGACTACAGCAATATAGCCGATAAATTCAGACCCGGCCATGCTGACTACGGCTTTCAGGCAAAATACGGCTTCAGGGACTACCGTGGAGGCGGACGTTCTTCGGGCAGAGAGACCTTATGCAGAGTAGCCGCAGGTGCCGTTGCTAAAAAAATACTCTCTGAACTTGGAATAGAAGTTATGGCCTACACCATATCAATAGGGCCTGTTTCCATTGACAGGGACAAAATGGATATATCAAAGAGATTTGATAATCCCCTGGTCATGCCCGATGAGGAGGCTGCTGAAAAGGCGGCTGCTTATCTTGATAAATGTATGTCCGAGCGCGACAGTGCAGGAGGAGTGGCCGAATGTGTCATAAAAGGCGTTCCCGCCGGCATAGGAGAACCGGTATTTGATAAACTTGATGCTGTGCTTGGAATGGCTGTGCTTTCCATCGGGGCTGTGAAAGGGATAGAGTTTGGTGCTGGATTTTCCGCATCATCCATGAGGGGTTCCCAGAATAACGACCCCTTTGTATCAGAAAACGGCACAGTTAAAAAGCTTTCCAATAATTCAGGCGGGATACTTGGAGGCATATCCGACGGAAGCGACATTATTTTCCGTGCGGCTTTTAAACCGACCCCGTCCATATCGCAAAAACAGCAGACAGTCAATACCAGCGGAGAAAATATAGAAATAGAAATAAAGGGCAGGCATGATCCTATAATCGTGCCCAGAGCTATAGTAGTTGTAGAAGCCATGAGCGCCATAGCCCTTACGGATATGATATTCCGTAATATGCCCTCACAGATAAACAAAATAAAAGCAGACATTTAAAGGAGTGAAAGAAATGGGACAGAATATAAGCGATTATCAGAAAGTCATCACAGCTGAAATGATAACTGCAAACCGCACCGAGATCATAGCAAAACGTGTTATCGACGGTCTTGCAAAACGTAATATGAAAGGTTATTTCTGTCAGACTGTGGAAGAAGCCAATGAACTTATAATGAGCCTTATACCTGAAGGAGATTCAGTTTCATGGGGTGGTTCAATGACCATTAGGGATATGGGGCTTACAAAACTTGTAAAATCTTCAGGAAAATATAAGGTAATGGACAGAGATGAAGCTGGCTCCACCGAAGAAATGCGTGAGATCCAGAGACAGGCCCTTCTTTGCGATACTTTCCTTATGAGCACTAATGCAATGACCGATGATGGTGTTCTTGTTAATATCGATGGTCTTGGAAACAGACTTGCCGCTCTCTGCTATGGTCCTAAACAGGTCATAGTCGTTGCAGGAATAAATAAAGTTGCTCATTCGGAAGAAGCTGCCATGGAACGTGCCCGCAATGTAGCCGCTCCCATCAATATCCACCGTTTTTCAGCTAATGTAACACCTTGCAAAAAGACAGGAAAATGCGGTGACTGCATAGGTGATGGATGTATATGCAGACAGATCCTTGTTACAAGGATGTCCATGATACCCGAAAGGATAAAAGTTGTCCTTATCAATGACAATCTTGGTTTTTAATTTGTTTTTAAAGCATAAGCTTTAAAATATATAAGTTTAAAGAGGAGGAAAAAAATGATGAAATTAAGCAAAAAACTTTGCGCTTTCTCATTGGCAGCCGTTATGTCACTTTCAGTATACGCTCCTGCATTTGCTGCTGAAGCAGCCGCAGACAATGCTGTTGACGTACAGTATAACGGTCAGACCACAGAAGACGCAGCATTACTCGTAAACGGCTCAACATATGTTAAAGCCGCTGACGTAAAAACACTTTTCGGCGTTGACTGCAAAGTAACAGACGGCAAAGCTGTCCTTACAGTAAATGGTGCAGCAGTTAATGTTGACGCTCAGGTCGCAGAAGGTGACCTTGTTCCCGTTCGTGCCATTACAACAGCTTTAGGATACTCTCTTGGCTGGGATGACGCAGCAAAAACAGCTGTAGTCGTTAATGTTGACAAAATGGTAGCAGACAGCGGACAGACATTTGAAATAATCGGTAAATACATGGACTATGCTCTTTCAATCGGCGATAACTACAAAACAACAGCTGAATTCAGCGGAAATGTTGAAGTAGTAGATCCCACAGCTACAATGAAACTTCCCTTCAGCGGAACAGCAACAGGTGTTACATCTGCTCAGGGCGAAGATATGACAATGAAGCTTACTCTTGACTTCACACAGATCAAACAGATCCTTGAAGCTCAGGGTATTGCCGATGCTGAAAAAGAAACTTTCGATACTATCGTAAAGGCTCTTGAAAGCAGCGAAACAAAATATATCTATAATATAGAGAAAAATACTTTATATATGAACTCAACACTGTTCACAGTATTAGGTATCAGTGCTGATGCATGGGTAAGCCTTGATCTCAATGCACTTTTCAATGCTGTTCAGCCTGGATTTGACTTTACTTCAATCCTTGACCTTGCTTCAAAGGGAGACTTCAACGGATATATCACAGAGCTCCTTAAAGCAATCCCCGTTACTGACGTAAACACATATTCTCAGATCGCAGCAGCTTATGACACATACGCAAAGATGCTTGGCGACAAGTCATTCATTCTTGTTGACGGTCAGTACAAATTAAACTACTCAGTTAACGAAAACGGAACAGAGCTTACATATACTATGACTCTTGGCACAGATGGTGACAAAGTTAACTCATGCACAGTTGCAATGAAGGTTGCCGCTGATGGAATCGCTATGGATATCAATGTTGATACAGATAAGGATTTCAACTCAACAATGGCATTCACAATGA
This sequence comes from Clostridiales bacterium, assembly GCA_019423725.1. Lineage (GTDB taxonomy): Bacteria > Bacillota > Clostridia > Lachnospirales > Anaerotignaceae > Metalachnospira. The sequence continues at coordinate 24,817 of JAHZAW010000032.1, read as the reverse complement.
ACCTTTCCGATATGCTTAAGATGGATATGAACTTCAAATCATCATCAGCAGCTACAACAGAGACACCCCAGCTTACAGTTCCTGAAGGCGCAACAGTTATCTCTCTCAACGACCTTCTTACAGGTGTGACAACACTCACAGCTGACGGTGTTGAAGTTCCCGCAACTGCAGTTCCCGAGACAGCAGCTGAAGCTACAGAAGCTCCCGCTCAGGATGCAGCTATAGCTGAGACTGCAACAGAGACTCCAGCAGCAGCTGAAACTACAGAGGCTCCCGCTCAGGATGCAGCTGTAGCTGAGACTGCAACAGAGGCTCCCGCAGCAGCTGAAACTACAGCAGCTTAAAAATAACTTATAATTTACCGATTAAAAAAGTCCGGTCTTCTGACCGGACTTTTCCATTTGTTTTTCCTTTTTATTTATCCACACTTTACAAAAAAATATCATTTATTTTTGTATCCACTTGTTATCACTTTATATTGCGGTATTTTTTTCGTCATATAGCTGGGATATTATGTTTACACATTTATCAATTCCTATAACTCCACTGTCAAGGGAAATATTATAGTTTGGAGCGTAACCCCATTTCATATCCGTATAAAATCTGTGGTATGCCGCCCTTCTCTTATCCTTATCCTTCAGTCTTTCTTCCGGAGACTCTTCTCTCTCGCCGTATACCCTCACTATACGCTCAGCCCTGTACTTTATGCTGGCATGTATGAATACCGTAAGACAGTCAGCCTTTTCTCTCAATATATAGTCAGCACATCTTCCAACTATAACACATGGTCCTTTCCGTGCAAGTTCAAGTATTATTTTTCTCTGTATCTCCCAGAGATAGTCTTCATTTGTCGGTCCAAAGGCACGGCTGGATAAGGCAGATGCAAGAAAGCCCCCAGGTGAGTATTCTCCTGAATCCTTTATATAATTCTCCGTAAAGCCGCTTTCCTGGGCTATTTTTTGTATAAGCTCCTTGTCATAACAATGTATTCCAAGTTTCTCAGCTGTTTTCTTGCCTATGGTGCGTCCCCCGCTGCCAAATTCACGGCTGATGGTTATGATCCTGTTTTTCATGCTATCTGAGCTCCTTTCACATTAAGTTCCCTATATGTGCGTACTATGAGGAATACAGCAACTATGAATGTAAGTATGTCTGATACAGGCATGGAATACAATACTCCGTCAAGTCCAAAAAATAACGGAAGAATCAGAGCAAAACCAACGCCAAAAACCACTTCTCGTATCATGGAAAGGGCTGTTGATGCGGCGGCCTTTCCCATGGCCTGCAGAAATATAAAACAAGCCTTATTGACACAGGCAAGTATTATCATACATAAGTAAGTTCTAAAGGCTCTTATGGCAAAATCAGTATAATATACACTTTCGCTGGCGGCTCCGAAAATAGATATCAGCTGCTGTGGGAAAAACTCCACAAGTATAAATCCGGCCGTTCCGACCGCTGCCTCAGCTATAAGAAGTTTTGTGAATAATTCTCTTACTCTCATCTTTTTCTCCGCTCCCATATTAAATCCTACGATAGGTATACATCCGGCTGCCATTCCAACGACTATGGATATGACTATCTGGAAAAATTTCATAACTATACCTACAACAGCCATTGGTATCTGGGCATACTGAGCCTGGCCAAATATCTCATCTGTGGCGCCGTATTTTCTAAGCATATTATTTATAGCAGCCATGGCCGCTACCAATGAGATTTGAGAGAGAAAACTTGTAATCCCCAGCAGAAGCGTCCTGCTGCATATTCTCTTATCAATGTGAAAGTCCTTTTTTGATGGTTTTATAATCTTCATATGCATGATATACCATATAGAAAGCACCGCTGTTATTATCTGGCCTGTTACCGTAGCCACAGCTGCACCCATCATTCCCAACTTGAATATAAAAATAAAAACCGGATCAAGAATGATATTGGCCACTGCTCCCGCAAGGGTCGAAGCCATGGCAAATTTAGGATTGCCATCTGCACGTATAACGGGATTGATGGCCTGGCCAAACATATAAAAAGGTATCCCCAGGCTTATATAAAAGAAATATTCCTGGGAATAATGGAATGTCTCATCATTTACTGTGCCGCCGAACATGGCGATTATCTGCGTCTGAAGGGTAAGATAAATGGCCGTAAGAATAAGGCTGCTCACGACGCTCATAATGACCGCATTTCCAACGCTTTTCTTTGCAGCATCATTTTCACCCTTTCCAAGGCTTATGCTCACAAAGGCACAGCATCCGTCACCTATCATGACAGCTATCGCAAGTGCCACCACCGTAAGTGGGAATACTACAGTATTCGCCGCATTTCCATAAGAGCCAAGATAGCTGGCGTTTGCGATAAAGATCTGATCGACGATATTATAAAGCGCTCCCACAAGAAGCGATATTATACAGGGTACAGCATATTGTTTCATCAGCCGGCCTATACGTTCTGTACCTAAATATTGATTAGAATTTTCCATTGGATTCCCCTTCCTTCTATGAAAAAAGCGTGCAGCCCTGTGGATCATCGCTGGATTTACGCCGCAGGCTACACGCTCATTTTATCAGTCCAGATAATTTCCTACCGGACTGGAATTATACTGTTTTATTACCTTGACCATAATGGAGCCATCCGCCTGTTGGCTTTCGTCAACGATCTTATACTGGATATGGTTATGTTCCAGGCCATTTTTGTACTGTTCCACTTCTCTTTTTACCAGACTTACCGCATAATCGTGAGCAACATCCTCTTTTAACATAAAATGCAGTGTCTGGCAGATGCATGCTGCTTTTACCCTTTTCATTTTATATACCTCTCTTTCTAAATAAAAAAGTGCAGCTTATGCGCAACCGGAATTACGCTTAAAGCCACACGTTGTATAGATTATTTTAATAAAATTTAGAGCTGTTTTCAAAGGTCATTTTTCACAAAATTCCCTTTCCGCGTATATAAAATATCCCCTCTGAAATACAAAAAAGCGGTCCCTTTTAGCGGACCGCTCTACTATTTTCTCTTATCTTATGCCGTCATTATATTTTGTCTCCAGTCTTTCCTTTCGTTCTCTCCAGTCCGGCATGAGCCCGCCCAAAAGGGCATAAAACTTATTGCTGTGGTCATAATGAACAAAATGCACCAGCTCATGCAGTATTACCTGGTCTATACACTCCCTGTCACCCTTTATCAACTGGACATTAAGGCCGATCCTTTTTTTCTGGTCATTGCAGCTTCCCCATCTGCTCTTCATATTTCTAATATATATCTCAGGGCGCTCTATATTATAATCAGATACCAGCTTCATCATTTTATCCAGCTCCTCATCAAATACAGGTGCCGCCTTTTCTGAAAGCCAGTTTATATATTTCCCCTTCAAATTTTCATCGCCATATCTTGAACTTATTATTATTTCATTTCCGGTTATTTCTACATCAAATTTTCTTCCGCTGACTATTCTGAGCGTGTATTCACTGCCAAGGAAAAACAGTGTCTTTCCATCATAGAGACTGTCATCGGGCATACTTTCCCTTCGTTTTTCCACATCTGCCATTTTTCTAAAGATCCATTCCGCTTTTTCTTCCACGAAATTGTCAACCTTATTGGCTGGCATCTGGACCGGTGCTGAAACGGAAATATTTCCATCTGGAGTTATCCTTATATTTATATTTTTTATATCCTTTTTTACAAATTCATATTCTACTCTAAGCCCACAATAATTTATCGCTCTAAGCATTATTATCACCTTTACTAAAATCTAACGTATACATTTTACATTTACAAAAATATTTTTGCAATAGTTTTAAGGTTGTTATAATACTGTTTATTTGATATTATTTAGTCAGGTATACCTTAGGAGGCGGTTTATATGCCATTGATAAAAAACGAAACCGACATTAAAAATACAATAGCAGTTTATGAAACCATAAGGCAGACTTTTCTCGATGACGGGTTCAAAGAATACCGCTTTATAAAATCCGACGGCATATCTGATTTTTTATCATTGGTTTATGGTATACCTTTTGCAGCTGTATATATAGTTATTTACTGTTTTTTCAACTCATTTTTACCTGAATTCAGCTTTACAGTATTTATTCTAACGGCTGTTCTTCTTTTTATTACCACACCACTGCATGAATTTCTTCATGGCCTTGGATGGAGCATATTTACAAAAAACGGCTTTAAAAACATCTATATATATCTCCCTCTGGGAATAAGCGACGCTTACTGCCATTGTACCGAGCCGCTGAATTACAAACATTATATCATCGGCAATATTATGCCTATTATTGTTTTGAGTATCATTCCCGCAGTTATATCATTCCTGACTGAAATACCTGTTATTTTTTATTTCTCTCTTTTTAATGCGTTTGGATGCGGAAGCGATGTATCAAACACATTGCTGGCCTACAAAAACAGAGATAAGCTTATTTTAGATTATCCTACAGACTGTGGATTTACTGCATATAAAAAGGAACCGTAAAACAAACAGTTCCTTTTTATATACCAAATTTCAAATTATTTTTTCTTTTCTCGTCTTAAAAGCTTCCCTAGCCGCTCCAAAAATACCGGCGTCATTTTCAAGTTCGGCTAGAACGATTTTTGTACCTTTTACACTTTTAAAAGCCGACTCTCTATAATATTTATCAACAGGTCTCCTTACCTTTTCTCCGCCTTTTACTACGCCTCCCGCAAGCACTATGACTTCCGGGTCAACAACAGCGGCTATATTGGCAAGGGCCCTTCCGAGATATCTCCCAAATATATCCACGGTCTTCAAAGCTGTTTCATCATTATTTTCAGCAGCGTCAAAAACTGCCTTTGCTGTCACTTCCGTGTTCCTTAAAACAGACGGCCTGCTGTCCTTTTCAAGCAGTTCCACAGCGGTATGCACTATGCCTGTCGCAGATGCATAGGTCTCAAGACATCCATACCTTCCACAGTTGCATTTTCTCTTACTGTCATAATCAACTACTATATGTCCGATCTCTCCGCCTGCTCCGCCTGAACCAGTTAGGACATTTCCATCGATAACTATTCCTCCGCCTATTCCAGTTCCTATGGTCACAAGCACCATACTTGAATGGCCCTTTCCACCGCCCATCCACTGCTCTCCTAAAGCCGCAGCGTTAGCGTCATTTAAAACAACGGACCTGATGCCTGTCAGCTTCTCCATTATGGCCGCAGCATCAACACTGTCCTCCCAATATAAATTTACACAGTGCTTAACAATGCCGTCAGCCACAGGTCCGGGTATTCCTATTCCGATACCTGCTGTATTTTCCGGTTCAATTTTGTTTTCCTCCATGAGCCTCTTTATCTCATCAGCCGTATCCTTAAGAACAAACCCGCATTTATTATCTTGTCGAGTCGGTATCTGGCTTTTGGCTATTATTTTTCCATCTTCATTCAATATTCCTATTTTTACGGCTGTTCCGCCTATATCTGCTCCAACGGCATACATCTTAATTTCCCCTTTCCAATGCCAGAAGTTTTTCCTTGACATCAAGACCTCCGCCGTACCCCGTAAGAGAACCATTTGAACCTATAACTCTGTGACAGGGATAAATGATGGATATTGGATTTCTGTTATTAGCAAGTCCTACTGCCCTATACCCCTTTGGGCAGCCTACCGCTTCAGCGATATCCTTATATGTCACGGTCTTTCCGTATGGAATGTTTTTCAGTTCATTCCATACCTTCTTTTGAAATTCAGTCCCCTCAATTCTGGTAGGAACATCAAATTCCTTTCTTTTTCCCGCGAAATATTCATCAAGCTGTCTTTTTGTTTCTTTTATAAGTTCTGTCTCTTCGACTTTCCAGTCTCTTTCAGAGAAAATAAGATTAGTTATTGCTCCGTCTTCCTCAGCTATACCTATCCTTCCTGCATATGTATCATAATAGAATATTTTTTTCATCTGAACATCTCCACTAAATCGCCGGGTTTTTGAGCAAGTCTATAGGCTCCGGCTTCTTCAAGCCTGTTTTTCTCACCATATCCATAAAGGACACCGATGCATTTAATGCCGCTTTCAGCCGCTCCTATTACATCATAATGTGTGTCTCCGACCATAATGACATCTTTTTTATCTGTTATTTTCATTGTTTTTATAACATAATCTATTACAGCTGTCTTATTTTTTCTTTTATGGTCAGGCGTGTCTCCACCTATCATTTCAAAATACTCAGCAAGACCAAAATGTTCTATTACATCCTTGGCAGCGTTTTCAGGCTTAGACGTAGCCACACAAAGTATTTTTCCCATGTCTTTAAGTGCCTTGAGCGTATCTTTGACACCATCAAATACCTCACATTCATATTTGCCTATGGTATTGTATCTTTCTCTGTAGGAAAGTATCATTTCCGCAGCTTTTTCCTTAGAGACTCCAAACATCTCCATAAATTTCTCACCCAGCGGCGGTCCCACAAATACCTTAAGCTCCTCAAGGGTCGGACAGGGCATATTATGCTTTTTAAGCGCATACTGTATAGAACGGGTTATCCCCGGGTCTGATTTAGTAAGAGTACCGTCAAGATCAAAAAATATATATTTACAGGTCAGTTTTTCCAAGTAAATCACTCCCATTGTTTTTATAATAATGTATCATCTTACAGGAGTAAAAACAAGTCTTTTGCTGTCCCTGCTGTGCAAAAAAGGATATTAAGTTTAAAATGCTCCGCAAAAATAGTCATCAGCTATATTGATAAGGTGAAGCGGACAGACATTGTTCTCCATCATCTTGATCACAAAGCTCTTCGCCTTATCAAAATCATCAAAAAGCCCAGGAATACAGCATTCATCATTTTTATTTGATACCATTATTCCATAGATCTTCCCTTTATCGGTCTGGCTTTCCAAAAGATAGTAGCTGTTAAACGGCCGTTCGGAAACCTCACCGATTAAAACTGTTGTTGCTTTCATTTTCTACCCTCCCTTAATTACCATTATATTATCAAACAGCCTCAAACAAATAACAATACCCATTCCATCGACATAATCTCGACAAAACCGACATCAAAACAAATTGCACAAATAAAAAAAAGAGAGCAAAAATGCCCTCTCAGCAGGTATCTTTATAAAAACATCTGAAAAGTATGTCGATAAAATTCGAACAGTCAGACATCACAAATACCTAAAGACATTCAGCTCTCCAACGCTTTATTACAGTTCTTTGAGCACCGTGTATGGTTCCAGACGGTTTTCCATTTCACCATCAACATACAGATCAGCACATATGCCATCCTCACGGTGTTCCTCATGTATTATCTCACATCTGGAATATACCATTGCCATGAGTTTTCCCTCCGAATAGGGAATAACTATTTTTATATGCTTTTTAAAGCTCTTGATAAGAGTTTCAATGGCCGTGGCAAGTTCATCAGTTCCCTTTCCGTCAAGAGCTGAAATTTTTACTGTCTCCCTTGCCGCCTTATCCATGGGAAGAGGAAGCTCAACTTCCCTATCCATCTTATTAAAGGCTGTTATTACCGGAGTTCTCTCACAGCCAAGATCCTTCAAAGTGGAATATACCGTATTCATCTGCTGCGCCCTGTCTGGATTTGAAGCGTCAACAACGTGAATAAGTATATCCGCATACTTCATTTCCTCAAGTGTGGCTCTGAAGGCCCTTATGAGGTGATGGGGGAGCTTTCTTATGAATCCTACGGTATCCGTAAGTATTATGGAAGTTCCTCCGGGAAGTTTCAGATTTCTCGCTGTAGTGTCCAATGTGGCAAAAAGTTTATCCTCAGCCAGAATTCCCGCATCTGTGAGCTTATTGAGCAGAGTGGATTTTCCAGCGTTAGTATAGCCCACCAGCGACACATTGATGACACCCTTCTTATCCCTTCCGTTTCTAAGCAGCTCCCTATGGGTCTCTATATCCCTCAGGCTGCTTTCAAGCTCGGCTATCCTTTCTTTAATATATCTTCTGTCGGTCTCCAGCTTTTTCTCACCAGGTCCCCTTGTTCCTATACCGCCTCCAAGACGCGAAAGAGATGTACCCTGGCCAGAAAGCCTTGTGAGCCTGTACTTCAGCTGGGCAAGCTCTACCTGTATCTTACCTTCATTTGATAAGGCTCTGGCAGCAAATATATCAAGTATGACCATTGTCCTGTCCATTACCTTTGTATCCAGCATATCCTCAAGATTTCTCATCTGAGCCGGCGTGAGCTCATCATCAGTTATTATTCCATCAGCGTCCAAGGCAGCTATCATAAGTTTCAGCTCCTCAGCCTTGCCCTTGCCGATATAGTGGCCCGGATGCCTCTTTTCTCTCTTTTGTATGAGCCTTCCCACAGTTACGGCTCCAGCCGTCTGGGCAAGCTCCTCTAATTCATTGAGGAAGTCATCTTTCATGCTTCCGTCTTCATCTACGGCAACAAGGATTACCCTCTCTGCCGGTTTTTCAACTTCATAAAGTTTTGTTTCCTTTGCCATATTTTTATCCTCTGTTGTTTTCAGAAATTGTTTTTCTTATATAGGCTGCGGCATCCTCAGGCAGCACGGGATTTATATAACTGCTGGTGCCGTATTCAAACCCTGCCAGATTCCCCATTCTTGGCAGCACCTTCATAAACCAGTGTCCGTCATATCCCTTGGGAGTATCCTCAAAACACAGGTTATAACATACACCCTTTCTTAATGTTTTTACAGCAGACAATATATCCTTGAGCATATGTGCCAGTGCTGAAAGCTTTTCGTCATCCATTTGGGAAAAATGGGATATATGTTCTTTTGGTATTATATCGCATTCATAGGTCATTTTAGAAGCATAGGGGGCAATCGCGATAAAATGCTCATTTTCAGAAATCATTCTTATCTTCTTTTCCCTTTCGTGCTCCATTATTGAGCAAATAACACATTTATTATTTTTACTTCTATAGTTCTCCATGCTGTTTACTATGTTTGTCTGCTCACTGGGCACCACAGGCACACCTATTATCTGCCAGTGGGAATGCATTATGGATGCTCCCGCATCAGGCCCGCAGTTTTTGAATATCTGGACATATTTTATAAAGTCCTTTGACATTATATCTTCGTATCTCAATCTGAGGACCTTAAATACTCTATATATGTGCTCAACGGAAAAATCCTCGATTATCTCAAGATGATCTGGAGTATCCACTATGACCTCGTGTATCCCCTTTCCACAGCAGCTCGTATAAAAGCCCTCTCCGTCTGAACACATATAGTCATCCCCCGTATCCACAGCAGGGAATTTATTGGGAAAGGCTCTTATGCTCCATTGGCCGTTGTCTCCATCCTGATAAACCGGCTCGGTAGTAAGATGCTCATTTCCCGGGCAAAACTGACATTCTCTTTTATCCGCTGTTTTAGGGACGCTCTTTTTTATGAAATCATAGGGCCGCCTCATTCTGTTTCCGGCAAAAATGACCCATTCCCCGGTCAAAATATCCTGTCTTAACTGCGACAAAATCCTCACCCCTCTGTCAGTTTCTAAGTTTAAATATCAGCTATATCATTCCTTGATCTTTACCTTTTCAATACCATTGTAGACACTATACATTATCGGCGCCATATCTCCGTCTATCCTTGAGCTTGTATAGAGATTAGATTCTCTGAATACAAGGCTTATATATGGAAGCTCCTGGGATATATATTTTTGAAGGGATGAATAGGCTGCTTTCATATCCTCATCACTGACCGCCGCCCTGCAGGCTGTAAGATATTCATCCATCTTTGTGCTGCTGTAGTTTATAAGGTTCCAGTCCTCACCGTTGAGCTCCTGTGAACCAAACATAAACGTATAGTCTTCAACGGGAGAAAGATTCCATGTCCCTATGAAAATATCATAGCTTCCATTTTCAAGTCTCTGTTTATATGTGTCAAAATTGACTGTTTCAAGTACTATTTCAAATCCAAGGCCTTCTAATGATTCGGCAAGTTTGATTCCTACCTGTTTTCTTTCATTATTTTCTCCGTTAACAAGTATGCTGAGGGAAAGTTTCTTAGGACTGTCTCCGCTGCTCTGTCTTACATCATCACTGCCGCTTCTGAACATCCATCCTGACTGTTCCAAGAGCATTTTGGCCACTGACAGGTCATAATCATACCCATAAACGGAACTGTCATACAGCCACGAAGACGAACTTACAGGCGAATATGCCTTTTCAGCATTGCCAAGATATATGCCCTCTATCAGGCTGTCCTTATCTATGGCATAGGCAATGGCCTGGCGCACGTTTCTGTCCTTAAGTATCTCATTATTGAAATTAAATCCTATAAAATCATATTCGTTGGTCTTATAGGGTGTGCTCTTTACTCCTATCCTTCCAGCCGCATCACCGGCTTTTGTACTGTCAACGGCTATTATATCAGTGATGCCCTGGGAGAAAAGATTTATAGTTGTTTCTGAATCCTTTGTCATTATAACATCGATACGGTTTACCCCAGCCATTCCCTTAAAACAGTTGAGGGAAGCTATAAGAGTAAGTTTATCAGGTTTTTCATAGCTTTCAAATCTATAATATCCCGTTCCAAGAGCCGTATCAGTGTTGGTCTCCTCATCGGCATATTCTCCGCCGTAAAATGTCCTGCTTATGATGGGTATGGCCAGATAATATATGTTCCTGCCCGTTGAACCATAAAATGTAACGCTTATGCTGTAATCCCCGGTAACTGACCAAGTCTTTATATTATCCACACAGCTTTTATAATATGAATTTTCCGCGTTATCTATGGTTTTAAGGGAATAAGCCACATCATAGGCCGTAAGCCTGGTGCCATCTGAAAAACATACATTATTTTTAAGATTTATATATACCGTGCTTCCATCATCATCAAAGGTCCAGCTGTCGGCAATATTTGGCTGCGCCTTTCCCTGGGCATCGATCACTATCAGCTTTTCATAAAGCAGTGATAAGGCAGCATCCACGGTCTCATCTGAATTTACAAGAGGATTCAAAGTTTTGGCCATATTTGATGATATGGTAAGATAATCCTCATTGTCAGTCTCCGTGTCTATGGAGGCTCCCTGCCCTGTTATTTCCCCTTCAACAGTCCTTGTCTGCGCATTTTTGCTGCAGCCTGTCACAGCAAACAAAATGATACATAAAACCGCTGTGATTTTTTTCATTTTAAAGCTCCTTATAATATCTGTTATAATCATCAATGTATTTCATTGTTTTTTCAATATAACCTTCTGTTTCCTTATATGGTATGGAGTCAAGGGAACTTCCGTCGGCACTGTAGGAAGAATCCTTAAGCCAGCTGGAAACATTGCCAAGACCTGCGTTATATGCCGCAAGAGCCGTGGGAAGATTATCCTCATACATATCCAGCAGATACCTAAGATACCAGCACCCTATGTGTATATTGGTATCAGGCTCATAGAGCTTCTCCGGATCATAATCCTCAAGCCCTATTATATCAGCTGCCCATTCTCCTGTCTCAGGCATTATCTGCATAAGGCCCCTGGCTCCCGTATGCGAACGGGTATCGGCATCAAATCCGCTCTCTGCCTTTATTACCGCATATACAACAGTTTTCTCAAGTCCATATTCTTCCGAATATATGTCAACATACTCACTGTATTTTGTAGGATAAAGTATATTCGGAATAACGTAAAATCTGTATAAGAGCAGGGCGGCAATTATTATTATAACAGCCGCTGCCGCAATTTTTTTAGTTTTTCCCATTATAAACTCCCTGTTTTATTCCATCAAAGCAGCGAATCCAGCTGCCTCTCAACATTTTCATCATCAGAACTGTTATCGATTATAATAGCCCCAAGCTCCTTATACTCCTCCCATGACTTCTGGGAAGCTATCCTGTTTCTTGCCTGTTCTTCGGTAATGGAATCTCTCTCCATTATCCTTTTTACCCTTACTTCGCTATCCGCATATACCACCCATATATCATCGCATATGTCCGTAAGGCCTGCCTCCGCCAGAAGCGGTGCATCGATAACGATGGCTGAATATACGTTGGTCTGAGGCTTCACTTCTTCTATTTTCTTCATTATTTCCATATTTATGTACTTATGGGTGCATGAATTTAAAAAGGCAAGCTTATCCTTATCAGAAAAAACAATATCACCCAGTTTTCTCCTGATTATCTCCCCATTTTCATCCAGTATGTCTTTACCAAAATAATCTACTATCTCATCATAGGCAGGCTTACCCTTTTCAATTATCTCATGGGCTATGGCGTCGGCGTCCATAACAAAGGCCCTCCTGGCCTTCAGTCTTTCTGATACGAACCCCTTTCCGCTGCCTGTTCCTCCGGTCAATCCGATAATTTTCATACTATCACCTTATTTTGCCTCAAACCAGCTCATGCCGCTGTGTACATCCACATCCATGGGCACTTTCAGGTCTGCCGCATTTTCCATTTCATTTTTAAGCATCTCTTTCACAAACTCAACTTCGTCCTCAGCCGCTTCTATAAGCAGTTCGTCATGGACCTGAAGTATGAGCCTTGACTTGAGATCGTTCTCTTTTATTTTCTTTGCCACATTTATCATGGCTATCTTTATTATGTCCGCAGCGCTTCCCTGTATAGGCATATTCATGGCTACACGCTCGCCAAAGGCACGCCTGTTGAAGTTTCCGGAATTTATTTCCGGTACGGGGCGTCTTCTGCCGTATATGGTGCTCACATATCCATTGGCTGCCGCATCCTCAACGGTCTTATCCATGTATTTTTTGATATTGGGATACTTGGCAAAATAGCCGTTTATATAATCTTCGGCCATCTTTTTAGTTATGCCCAGATCCTTTGCCAGGGAAAATGCTCCCATTCCGTAAATTATACCAAAATTTACAGCCTTTGCATCGCTTCTCTGTTTGGACGTTACCTTATCAAAGTCCACATTGAATACCTGGGATGCTGTAAGACGGTGTATATCCTGTCCTTCTTTGAAGGCGTTTATAAGAGTGGCATCATCAGCCATATGCGCCAGCACCCTCAGCTCAATCTGGGAATAGTCCGCATCCACAAATACGAATCCATCATCGGGTATGAATACCTTTCTGAATTCCCTGCCCAGTTCAAGCCTTACGGGTATATTCTGAAGATTTGGCTCAGTGGAGCTTATCCTTCCCGTTGCTGTTATGGTCTGGTTGAATGTGGAATATATCCTGCTGTCAGACTCATTTATAACCGCTAAAAGTCCATCCGCATATGTGCTCTTAAGCTTCGCTATCTGTCTGTAGTAAAGTATCTTCTCCACGATGGGGCTCTCATACTTAAGGCTCTCCAGCACTTCAGCCGCCGTGGAATATCCCGTCTTTGTCTTTTTTCCACCGTGAAGGCCCAGTTTTTCAAAAAGTATGGTGCCCAGCTGTTTAGGTGAATTTATATTAAATTCCTCACCTACCAGCTCATATATTTCCTTTGTTGTCTCCTCGATGCTCTCCTCAAGGGATGCCTGATACTTCTCCAGTGTCTTTTTGTCCACTTTTATGCCATAGTGCTCCATATCCGCCAGAACGAATATAAGAGGAAGCTCTATATCATAATACAGGGATTTCTGGCCGTTTTCTTCCAGCTTTTTATCCATCACATATTTGGCTCTGTAGTTGACAAGGGCCTGTCTTGCGGCAAACTCCGCCCTCTTTTCACTCTCCAGGTCAAATATGCTTATTTTGGATTTTCCCTTTCCAAGTATCTCCTCTTCCGAAGGGCATATCTCACCTAAAAACTCCGACGATATATCATCATAATTATAGGTATCCCTCATGGGGTTCAGTATATAAGCCGCTATTGCTGTATCAAATATAAACGGCTCTATTTCCATTCCGTATTTTCTGAGTATCCTTATGTCTTTTTTGCCGTCATGGGCTATCTTCTTTATATCGCCTGTGAAAAAGCCCTTTACGCTTTCCGCCAGTTCTGTGTCAGAAAAATTTTCTCCGCACTCAGCCCAGGCAGTCACATTTTCTCCGGCAAAGGCTATGCCCTGTATTTTGTCATTGTCTGAAATTATCACATAGGCCGTTTCGCCCTTAAGTTTATTTACAAAGTTCTCAACGTCATTTCTGTCCTTGAGTATGAGTATTTCCGTCTTATTGTCAGCACTTTCTGTCTTTACCCTCTCAAGCATACTTTTGAATCCAAGTTTTTTAAACAGACTGTATGTATCCTCAGAATAGGGTCTTCCTGCCTTCATCTGCTCAAAGTCCGCCTCTATGGGTGCATTGGTGTCTATTTCCACGAGCACCCTTGAAAGTCTGGCCTGTTCAGCGTATGTTTTCAGGTTCTCCGACGCTTTCTTAGGTTTTACACTCTCATAATTCTCTATGGCGTTTTCAACTGTCTTATACTGCTGTATTATCTTTATGGCAGTCTTTTCGCCAATGCCGGGAACACCAGGCACATTATCACCAGCATCTCCCATGAGTGCCTTTACTTCTATAAATTCAGAGGGTGTGACACCGTATTTTTCCATTACCTCATCCGGTCCGTAGTCCTCTACCTCTGTTCTTCCCTTTGATGTCTTGGGTATCCTTACCTTTGTCTTTTCAGTACAAATCTGAAGAAGGTCCCTGTCGCCTGAAATAACAGTCGTATCAAAGCCCTTTTTCTCTCCCATCCTGGCAAGGGTGCCAAGTATGTCATCGGCCTCATAGCCTTCCTTTTCAAAGCAGGCTATGTTCATGGCCTTCAGCACCTCTTTAAGTATGGGCATCTGTCCCCTGAGTTCCTCAGGCATTCCCTTTCTTGTGCCCTTATAATCAGAAAACATCTTATGTCTAAAAGTGGGCGCATGCAGGTCAAAGGCAACTCCCACATAATCGGGATTTTCCTCATCAAAAAGTTTAAAAAATATGTTTAAAAAGCCATATACGCCGTTTGTGTATCTTCCCTCGGAATCCGTAAGGAGAGGAACGCCGTAAAAGGCCCTGTTAACTATGCTGTTTCCGTCTATTATCATTAATTTTTCCGCCATTTGTATCCTCCAAAATCATTCGCGGCAACTTACCTGCCTATATTTTATCCCAGATATAAAGCTTCATAAATATAACAGCTTTATGTATCTTAATATTAGGCTAAAAAATATTATACACTATTTTAAGTGGAATGACATTACTTTTTTATTAATTTGCCGGCATTCTTATGCATACTCCGCACGTCCTGATACATAAATACATAAAAAATAACAGGACAACGCAACAATTGAGTTTTTATTCATATATTGAAAACATATAGCCCATTGGAGGAACCCCATGAAAAAAATTCTTTCAGCAGTTACAGCAGCAGCTGCCGCCATATGTCTTGTCGCAGGGTGCTCATCGGCGGATGAAAGCAGCGGCCTTACTAAAGTCAGATTGAATGAGGTGGTACATTCTGTTTTTTACGCTCCACAGTATGTGGCACTGGCAAACGGATATTTTGAAGAAGAAGGCCTTGAAATAGAAATGTCTATCGGAAACGGAGCGGACAAAAGTATGACAGCTCTTCTTTCAGACTCAGCAGACATCGCCCTTCTTGGAACGGAAGCCGGCATATACATCATCAATGAAGGCCGTGAGGACAGTGTAAAGGCCTTTGCCCAGCTCACCCAGAGGGCCGGAAACTTCCTTATTTCCAGAAGTGACGAGGAAAACTTTGACTGGAGCTCCCTTAAGGGCAAATCAGTCATCGGCGGAAGAAAGGGCGGTATGCCTGAACTGGTACTTGAGTATGTCCTTAAGCAGAAGGGCTTTGAATTAGGCACCGATGTAGAAGTAATAAACAACATATCCTTTGAGTCTACATCTGGAGCCTTTGCGGCTGATGTCGGAGACTATACGGTGGAATTTGAGCCCACAGCCACATCCCTTGAACAGGAAGGCGTAGGATATGTTGTAGCCTCCCTTGGCACAGAATGCGGCTTCATCCCCTATACCGTATATATGGCATCTTCAGAATATATGGAAGCTAACCCCGATATTATCCAGAAATTCACCAATGCCATTTATAAAGGCCAGCTCTGGACCGATAGCCACACAACAGAAGAGATCGCAGAAGTCATTCAGCCCTATTTCCCGGAAAATGATGTGGAGACCCTTACCGGCATAGTAGAAAGATATAAGAGCCAGGATACTTGGAGGGCCAACCCCGTATACAGCGAAGAAGATTTCGAGCTGTTCGAGGACATCATGGAAGAAGGCGGAGAGCTTTCAAGAAGGATAGGTTTTGATGAGCTTATCGACAACAGTTTTGCCGAAAAAGCCGTTGAGACCATAAAAGCAGAATAAGAGCAGCATAAAGGCATCATAAAATCAAAATAAAGCCAAAATATCATCAAAGTAAGTACAGACCAAAAACAGCGGGCTTGTGTCTACAGAACCGCCCGTATCTATAATAAAAAGCACTCCCTTTCGGAAGTGCTTTTTCAATATCAAATTATTTAGCATCTACTTTAGAAATGTAGCTGATGAGGTCAACTACTTTGTTGCTGTAGCCCCACTCATTATCATACCAGCTTACAAGTTTTACAAAGTTATCGTTAAGGGCGATACCTGCTTTTGCATCAAAGATTGATGTATGAGGATCGCCAAGGAAGTCGCTTGATACTACATCGTCTTCTGTGTAGTCAAGGATACCCTTAAGTTCATTTTCTGATGCTTTCTTTACTGCTGCTTTGATCTCTTCATATGTTGCGGGCTTTGCAAGTCTGCATGTGAGGTCTACTACTGATACGTCGATTGTAGGTACACGGAAGCTCATTCCTGTAAGTTTTCCGTTAAGTTCAGGGATTACCTTGCCTACGGCTTTAGCTTCTAAACAACCATTTTAAATATAAACCGTTCAATTCTCTGTTCGAAATAATATAAAATTACCCTTTCGTTATCGTACCAAAAACAACTATATTTTTCGTACTTATGGAAAGTTTATCATACTTTATTTCTATCGTCAATTGATGTCAGCAACTATATTGGCTTAATTTTCATATTAATAATTATGAGCAGTAAATAGGTGTATGTCATCATAAATTATAAAGCACGATATCCTTTTACATATATGTAAATTAATAAAAAACAGCTTAAAATCACCAATTTACCATATAGCTGCGATATTAAAGGTCATTTTACTGTTCTTTGCTATCTGCATTCGTAATTATAGGTTCAGCTGGATTAACAAGGCCAAAATATTTTTCAAAAAACGCTTTCAGTTTTTCTATTATCGTCTGTTTTTTCTGGTCTCTTAATCCACTGCCACCAAACCGGGTAATTGATGGTATAAGTTTATCAATATCAGTTCCTGTTGTTTTTACTACTCCATCTCGGAACGCATTCTCGACAAACTTTTTCGTCTCTTCGGGTTTAAGTTTTTCTTCTTCTATGAGCTTTTTGATATCAGCTTCACGCTGATGAATAACAAAGCGTTTCCAGTCAGCATCCACATCCGTACTTGTATTTATGGTCTCAATAAAGTTTTCAATGAGCTCTTTCTTAGATCTCAGCTGCAGACTTGATTTTATGGCTTTGTCTATGGCAACAAGTATTTCTTTATCCTTACAGTTGCTGTCATGGTATTTTGCAACCAACATAAGAATATAATCAATATTTACTTCAACCTGTTTTACAAGCTCTAATTCAAAAACAACATCATCCATTATGCTGTCTTTTTCACCTATTTTAGGCTTAATCTCAGCATATACATCGTGATATGTTCCTGTGTAGTCCTGGAAATCTATTGGCGATAATATTTCGTTTCCGGCAAAACGGTCAAATGCAGAAAGTATATTTCTAAGTCTGAGTATATTTCCAAAAAGTACAATAAAATCTTTTTTGTTCTGCTCTCCTATGATAGGCTGTCCAAGAGGGAATTTTTCAATAAGCTCATTTATCCTCTCTTCATATCCCTTTATTTCATGCCCCTTATCATCGACACATCCATAATAATAATCTTCATAGGATTTCAACAGAACAATACCATTTGCCTCTTTATCTCCAAATAAAGCAATGGCATCATTGGTCTCCTGTTCAAGATCCCTGAAACATACAATATTTCCAAAGGATTTTACAGAGTTTAAAATACGGTTAGTCCTTGAAAATGCCTGTATAAGTCCATGCATCTTGAGATTTTTGTCAACCCAGAGCGTATTCAGTGTCTTTGCGTCAAAACCAGTCAAAAACATATTTACTACAATAAGCAGATCAACTTCTCTATTCTTAACCTTATCTGACAAGTCTTTATAATAATCTTGAAAACCTTTACTTGAAGTGTCATAGTTGGTTTTAAAAATTTTATTGTAGTCACTTATCGCCATATCCAGAAAGTCTCTGGAACTCTGATCCAGTCCATCTGTGTCAAAGGATTCATCTTCAAGTATTCCGTTGGAACTGTCCTCCTCATTTTGTACAAATGAAAAAATAGTAGCAATGGTAAGATTTTTATGGGTCTGTTCTATCTGTTTTTTAAACTCCAAGTAATACTTTTTACACATGGGAATTGAACTGACCGCAAACATGGAGTTAAAGCCATTTACACGCTGGCCCTTCAGATTATAATAAATATTTCTATTGGTCTTCTGGTCAAAATGCTCCAATATATACTTTACCACCTCAGAAATACGTTCAGGAGATGAAAGTGCTTCCTCAGTATCTATGGCAGCAACCTTTTTATCATTATCAGTCTCTTTCTGTCTTATGGTATTAATATAATCAATACGAAATGGCAGAACATTTCCATCATTTATGGCGTCAACAATGGTATATGTATGGAGTTTTTCCCCAAAGGCCTGCTCTGTAGTCCTCAAATTAGGATTGCCGCCCGTTCCTGCATTAACCGAAAAAATCGGCGTTCCCGTAAATCCAAAAATATGATAATTTTTGAAATACTTATCTACCTTGATAGTTTTTTCACCCTTTTTGATGGTGCCTCCTACAATACGGGTATGCATATCTCCAAACTGGCTGCGGTGGCATTCATCAAATATAAGAACTATATGTTTTTCCCTTATTGGATGATTTGGATTTTTATTTATAAATACATCAAGCTTCTGAATGGTAGTAACTATGATTTTATAAGGGTGATAATTTCCTCTTTCGTCCCTATCTTCAAGCTGCCTTTTTAAAATATCAGTATTTCTGTTAGGTGTTACTGTCCCTTTTTCAAATCTCTCATATTCTTTTATGGTCTGATAGTCCAAATCTTTACGGTCAACTACAAAAAGCACCTTATCAATATAAGGCAGACTTGTAGCAAGCTGCGCTGTCTGAAATGATGTCAAAGTTTATCCGCTTCCTGTGGTATGCCATATATATCCGCCGGCTTCAATGGTACCTGTCTTCTTATAGTTAGTCGATACCTCTATCCTGTTCAAAATACATTCCGTGGCAACTATCTGATATGGCCTCATTACCATAAGAACATCTTCCGTTGTAAAAACACAGTATTTTATTAAAATATTCAATATCGTATGTTTCGCAAAAAATGTCTTTGTAAAATCCACAAGATCAGTTATCGGTTTGTTCTTTCCATCTGCCCAGTATGAAGTAAATTCAAAACTGTCGGAAGTTTTTTTGACTTTCCTTCTGGATGTGGTTTCATTCTCCTTTATGTGGCTGAATCTTGTTGTATTTGAATAATATTTTGTGTTTGTGCCATTGGATATCACAAATATCTGTACATACTCATAAAGCCCTGAACCAGCCCAAAAACTGTCCCTCTGATATCTGTCTATCTGATTAAAGGCTTCCTTTATGGCTATACCACGGCGTTTAAGTTCTACATGCACAAGAGGCAGTCCATTTACTAAAATAGTAACATCATATCTTGTGTCATGGCTTCCGCCGCTTTCCTCATACTGGTTTATTACCTGTAAACGGTTATTATGTATGTTCTTCTTGTCAATAAGCGATATGTTCATGGTCGTTCCGTCTTCACAGGTCAGATTCTGAACATAGTCCTCCTGTATCTTCCTTGTCTTTTCAACAATTCCTTCATTGGCATTGGCTATCTTGTTTTTAAAGAAACTTTCCCATTCCTTATCTGTAAAACTGTATTGATTGAGCCTTTCCAGCTGTATACGGAGATTGGAAATCAAATCTTTCTCATTATGTATAGTCACATACTCATAACCCTGTTCGCCAAGCATATTTATAAAGGCAGCCTCAAGCTCCGCTTCGCTTTGGTATGCGTCAGAACGCTTCTTCTCTGGGCTGTATTCAGTTACAACAGTGCTTTCGTTAGTTGAAGCCACAATATTAATATAAGCCACAAAATCACTCCCTATCGGAATTTGTCACATTATTATTCTTTGCATTGATACGATCAATTTCTTCTTTAATAATATTTCCAAATGTTTTTTCATCCAGTTCCAGGCTTTCTTTTGCAGCCTCTGATTTATCAGCAAATGCATCAAAAGCTGTCTGTTTCTGTTCCAAAAGATCAGTAATTTTTTCATCTATCGTATTTTGACAAAGTAAGCGATATACTAATACATTTCTTGTTTGTCCCATTCGATAGGCTCTGGAAATAGCCTGATTTTCAATAGATGGTTTCAACTGAGGTTCACAAATAATTACAACACTAGCTGACTGAATATTAAGTCCCGTTCCTCCTGCTTGAATCTGTGCTAAAAGAACGGTTCCAGCCGGTGCACTATCAAATTCATCAATTATTTCTTGTCTTCTCTTTGGTGACACCGATCCATTTATAGGTTCTATACATTTAGTACCCAACAAAAGAGAAATTTTACGAATTGTATCCAGAAAAAATGAGAAAACTATGACTTTTCTGCCTTCCGATTCTGCCTCTTTAATAAGTTCCATCATTCTATTTGCCTTAGACGATTTATGGAGATCATCTATATTCCAAGAAACACGCCTAGCACCGTTATAATGTCTATTAAGCACTGCATATTCGTAAGCTTCTTCTTCCTCTCCTCGTAGTACACACCATTCTTGGTTTTCAATAAGTTCAGGAAGTTCAGTTAACACATCTTCCCTCTTTCTTCTATAGTATACAGGTGCAATCTTCTTACGAAATTGAGGTGCATAAGAAAGAGAAGCGATTCCCCTCACCTGAGAAGCTACATTCGGTTGAAGGATATTAATAAGTTCAATCATTTCATCCACTCTGTTTTCAAGTGCCGTACCTGTCATAAACAACAATCTTTCAGCATGCATAGCAAGCTCTTTGACATTGTTAGTTCTAATCGCATCTGGATTTTTGATATAGTGAGCCTCATCAACCGTTAACATAGAGAACTTAAAACTGTCTTCCAACAAAAAATAACCTGTTGTCTCGTATGTAGTCACCGCTACACCACCATTATCAATCCAATACTGCAGTGCAGACATTTTTTCACGGCCATGCACCTTAGTTACTGATAAGCGGCTATGTTTATTAATTTCACGGCACCAATTTTCAATTACACTTGCAGGACAAACAACGATAAAATGAGTTGCACCGGTATTTTTAAGCGAGACCATAGCTGCAATAGCTTGTATAGTTTTACCTAAACCCATTTCATCACCCAGCAATACTCTTTCTTGATGAAGAATATACTTAACTCCCCATTCTTGATACCTTCGAAGTTCACAAAGAAGCCCATCAGGGAAAAAGCATTCCTCCTGAATTTCACGAGCTAGATCGTCAGGCAGCCCATAAACTGTGTCATCAGTACCCATAAGACCAGGCCGCACATCTTCAAGACAATTAAAAAATTTAATAGAATTTTTTTCAAAATCTTCCCAAGCATCGCTTCCCGAAATATTCCTAACAGATTCCAGTTCATATAGTACTTTTTGTACCGCTCTTGCATATTCTCCTTCTGAAAGGTTTTTCAGAAATTTATATGCATCTTCAGCTCTCTGTTTTTTAAGTTTTGAAGTAAATATCCATTTAAATACGCTCTGCCCAGATAATATATCTTCAAGTGCATATTTAATTTTTTGAGAGTTCTCCATCAAAATTTTATGGCAACTTTCTGCAGGCTCTAAACTTCTTTTGTACTTGCATATTGCTGACACCAGCTCTGTTGCAGCGGGAGTCTTGTTGTCTAAACTAAGCTTAATCTTTATATCTTTACTTGCTTGATATGATAATTTATTAGCTATACGCTTAATATCATAAGCACCATCTTCACTGATTCCTTGAACAGAAGCAATACTGTAAACAGAAGCTGATATAATATCTGCAATATTTGAAAATCCGTATTCCCTTAAAGCTTTAACTCTAAAACCGCGTTTGTCTCGATTAATTTCTTCAACAGGAATATCCTTTAGAATTTTTTGTACTTCTTGCTCAGCAAGTAAATCTGCAGCCCGCATAATTTCATTACGATATTTTTCAGCCTCTTTTTCAGCCTCTTTTAAATCCGAAAGATAGCCTTGATGTTCACCAATCAAACGTTTAACATCTGTTGATGTAAATATTCTAGCCATGCTTTCTTACACCTCCAATGGCTTAAATGTCAGCAGCTTGTCCCTATAATATTCATATTGCTTTTGTCTGGCTTCAATCTCAGCAGGAAGGCCGCTGGTAATATCATTGCAGAGGGTTTCAAAGCGGTCTAGGATGGAAACGATTTTATTCTGAATTTCTTCAGGGACAACAGGGACTTTTATTCCTCTAAGTCCAGTTTTATTAAATTTAGGCATTGCACTTTTACCTATAATTTTATATATTGCTGATTGCCCCCACTTACTCTTAAACCAATAATAATAAAATGAGTCATTTTTAGTTTTAACCATAACAGAATTTGGTGCTAAACTCATATGTGTATTAAGAAATGGACATCTAAATGTTGTACCCACACCTGCCCCAACATTATTTATTATAATTTCACCACCAAACAGCTTAGTTTTTTCAAGAAACTCATATGCCTGTTTATCAATATAAACCATATTTTTAGTATTAAAATTAGACGAAAAATCAGCAGTTCTTATAAGTACTGCATAATCAGAAGTACTTTTATAATTAACATTTTCTTTTAAGCTTGCAAAGCTACCGTTTGCGACATAATCTGTTATTTCCGATATATCACCCAAAAAAGACCATTCTACCTCATCCCCAAAAGTCAGCAAACTATCCCTATAATACTCATACTGCTTTTTTCTTGCGGTCAGCTCTGCGGTCAGCTCTGCGGTCAGCTCTGTAAAATTATCCAGTATACGGATAATTTCCTGCTGGACTGGGAGAGGGGGAATTGGAAGTTTAAAATTTGAGTATGTTCCAATCCAAAGACGCTTATGCTCATCAGATGTAAATCCTATGTGTCCCATCATATGATATATGTATCTTAAATCAGCTTGTGCTTCATCAGCAGTCAATAGCTTCATTGCTGATGACTTTACTTTAAACGGAAAGTCAACCCACTTAAACGCTCCTGTAAAATCATCAAAAATTATTACAGGATTATCTTTATTTGCGTAGTAAATGCCATCTGTTTCATCAGTATAACCCAAAACAAATGTTTGGCCTGCAGTCAAAACCGGAGTATTAAAATCGTCGCTATAATTTGTACTATTTACAATATATTTTGATGGTTGTTCATAATTTACCACTTTACCAAAAGTAGTGATCTCAACACCATTGGGGCAAAATTCTTGTATCAATTTATCTAGTTTATACATTTTTCCATCCCACTTCTTAATTATTAAAATTTTATATATCTTTTCATATTTGCTTCAATATTTTCTTCTAATATCTTACTATAGGTACGATTCAATTGATTAAGTTCATCACATACTTTTTTCCTGAATTTTTCCTCACCAACTTGGCGAGCTTTATCTTCATAGCTGAGATTTTTTAAACCAGGGTCACATTCAGCAAATTTTAAAGTCGAATAATATTTATACAATTCTACTATGGTATTTTCGTAAGCTGTCAAAAAATCATTTATCGGCTTTGAAATATCAGAAGTAAATATCATATCTATCTCAGTTGCTATTCTTCGTATCCCAGTTATTTTCAAGTAAAATTCTTTTATTTTTGTTCTATTTAATGGGCTGTCATAAATTTCATCCATAACCGGCTCAAAATATAGATTGTTCATTAAATTCATTAAAATCAATCCAGAATACAGAGATAAATCAGTATCATTTGACAGTTTACTTTTTACAGAATATTCTTTATAAGAATCAATGAATTCCTTTATCATTAAATATGTATTCAGCCTTCTATCAAATAAATTGTGCTTATTACTAAGTTTAATTTGTTTATTTGTCTGAAAAACAGCAATTAAAGAAATTATAATAGCAATAATAGGTAATCCTATTTCAATGTAAGCTCCATAACAATTCACTATTCTTCTGACCCCTCTATCTCCATAATTATCCTGTTTATCTCGTTTCTAAGTTTCTGTTCCCTTGCTACTATCTGTTCTATTTCGGCATTGAGCTTTACAATATCTATCACTTCTCTGGTGTCTTCCGCCTCTACATAGGTGCTTACTGTCAGGTTATAGTCATTTTCCTTTATTTCCTCATAGGGTACACAGCGGGCAAAATGGTCTTTATCCTCACGGGATACAAATTCGTCCACAATATGGGAAATGTTTTCATCAGTCAGCTTATTATTGTTTGTAACTTTTACAAATTCTGAAGAGGCATCAATAAACAGTGTTTTATTATCAACCTTATTTTTCTTCAAAACCATTATGCAGGTAGCAATACTTGTTCCAAAAAACAGATTGCTGGGCAGCTGAATGATACAGTCAATAAAGTTATTATCAATAAGATACTGGCGGATCTTCTTTTCAGCACCTCCACGGTACATAATACCGGGGAAACATACTATTGCTGCCGTTCCATTGGATGCAAGCCAAGAGAGAGAATGCATAATAAAAGCAAGGTCAGCCTTTGATTTAGGTGCCAGTACTCCAGCAGGAGAAAATCTTGGATCATTTATCAATACAGGGTTATC
>JAHZAW010000031.1 GCA_019423725.1 Clostridiales bacterium | reverse complement strand
GCAGGGCTATGCCCGCATAAGAAAAACCACCGGCTAGGCCGGTGGATAATTATTTCCGCTTAAAATCACCTATACATTCAAATATAAACTGACCCTGCATCCATTTTACGCCCTGTATCACTCTACTTTATCATTTGTCATTTTGGCTTGAACTTACTTCTGCGCCGCTTGAAGAAAGTAAAATTTTTATCGCCTGTTGACTTTCTCGATATTCGAGTTATAATAAAAATAGATAAACTCGATAATCGAGAAAAGAGGTGTGGATATGCCCAGGGAACGATTCAAGACCCTCACTGAACAGATGTTTTATATACTGCTTTGTCTGAATAAAGAATGCCGCGGAGTTGATATTTTGGAAATGGTCAGAACCCTTACAAACGGCCGAGTAAGCATAGGTTCTGGAACTTTATACGATCTTCTGGAACAGTTTTCAGAAGAAGGAATGATAATGGAAACAAAGACAGAGGGACGGCGCCGCAGCTACCTGATAACTGAAAAAGGACAAGAAATGCTTGAGCGTGAATACATGCGTATACGCTCCCAGGCTGCAGACTATGAGAAACTGCTTGGAAAGGAAGAAGAATTATGAAAACATTTAAGCGAAGTATTGCAAATTTTTCTTTTTACGATAATAAAACTATTGAAAATAAACTTGAGCAGATGGCTTCTGAAGGCTGGATGATATACAAAGCTGGCAGTTTCTTCTGGACTTATGAAAAAATCGAGCCTAAAAAACTTAGATTTGCTGTTACCTATTTTCCCGGAGCCTCTGAACTAGATCCCAAGCCCAGCGAAAAACAGCTGGATAAGGAGGATTTCTGTTCTCAGGACGGATGGCGTCTTGTTCTCCGCTGGGACGCCATGCAGATTTTTTGTACCGACAGGGATGATGCCGTTCCCATAGAGACTGATCCCGTTCCCCATGTGGAAAACATACACCGTACTATGATGAAAAAGATGCTTACAGGACAGCTGATCTTTATTTTGCTGATATTCTGGAGCCTGTTTTTACAGGTATCTCAGCTGTTACGCGATCCGTCCCAATATCTTTCTGACACAAGCCGAATATTTTTTATACCCCTTTGGCTGCTGTCTCTTTTTGGAGCTATATTTCAGATATGCTCGTATTTCAGATGGCACAAACGGGCAAAAATTGCTGCTGAAAATGATATATTTCTTCCAGTCAGTCAAAACAGGTGGGTAAACTGGATAATTGTCATACTGGGCGCACTGCTTCTCCTTTTATCGTACTTTGGCAGCAGTTCAAATACAGCAGCGGTCATAGTATTTGCGGCTTTTATGGCTGTGGCATTTTTACTTGCTTATAAACTTACGGCTTATCTCAAGAAAAAAGGATTCTCACGCCATAAAAATGTTATTGTAAGCACTGTGATTTTGACTGTCTTTGTCTTTGCCGGTACAGCCTGTTTACTGGCTGCTTCCCTTGGCGAGCTGCTTCCACTGACCGAAGAAAAAGTTCCCGTTGGGAGCTATGAACATAATGGATATGTTTTTGATATCTATGACGATACCCTGCCCCTTGAAGTTGAGGAACTTATGGATACCAACTCTCAATGGTCTAAGGAGGCACATCAGCAGGAGACCTTCCTTGTGTCCTATGGCGAATACAGGGAGGAAAACATTGGCTCTGAAAATTACGCTGATTATTCCATAAACTATGAAATAACCGATGTAAAGATGTC
This sequence comes from Clostridiales bacterium, assembly GCA_019423725.1. Classification (GTDB taxonomy): domain Bacteria; phylum Bacillota; class Clostridia; order Lachnospirales; family Anaerotignaceae; genus Metalachnospira. The sequence goes on along the minus strand of JAHZAW010000031.1, from coordinate 15,252 downwards.
ATTTCTTTATGACTTCATTAAAAATAAGCTAATAAATTCAAGACAGGATGAAATAAACGGCGATACCCTATTCATTGACCACTTTGAACCGATCGACCCAGGAGTATGGAATGCTCAGGAAGCATATCAGCTTCATTGGAGCGACAGCATCCTGGACCACTATCTTGTATGCTGGGAAAATCGTATAGTTGAAATAACATTTTACTGGACTCCTACCCAGGAACAAATACAAAAAGCAGCTGAGATTTTGATGCCTTGATGAAATCAAAAATAAATATCTGTGTATATTGCTCAAAGATCATAGAAGTATAAATTTTAAAACCGCTCTTATATAAAAGAGTGGTTTTTATATAAAAATATGGCAGAGCCTAAACTCTGCCGTATACGTTCAACTATATTTTAATAGAAGCATGATATACCTATCTCAAAATAAGATTTATTTCACAATAACTTTATATTCAATTATCTGAGCAGGATTACCGGGTTCAAAGCTTCTTTCATATGTAAACTTGATATTGTATTCTCCCACTTCATCACATTTGAATGTCCAGGTTTTTGTTGAAGGTACTCCTACTTTACCATCAGTATTTTCTTCCTGAGCGTCAGCCGTTTCTACAAGTTCGATTTTATCATCTTTTTCGACTGTCCAGGCATATCCTGTACTTGTATTTTCTTCAAGGCTTATTGTGAAGTTCTCTCCAGAATTGACTGTGACCTCTTTTACCTCAGCTGATGAACTATTATCTGCAACAACTACCTTAAATTCAGCAGTTTTTGTTTCTCCATTTTCTTCAAAACTTCTTGAATATGTATACTTTAAGGTGTATTCTCCGGGAACGTCGCATTTATATACCCATGTTTTCATGGAAGGTGTGCCTACAGCTACAGAACTCTCTGATAAATTAGTATCTGATCCTGTCTGTGTGACTGTTGTGCTGTATGAATCAAGCAGTTTTATATTTTCGTCCTTCTCAACTGTCCAGGAATATCCTGTACTTGCGTTTTCCTCAAGTCTTACGGCAAATAAATCACCGGCATTGACAGTAATAGTCTTATCTGCCTCCAGTGTGATCTCAGGCTCTGAAGTGATATTTATAGTTTCTGAATTTTCATCTGTGATATTAAGATCAAGGAATCCTTTTAAAAACTCAGAAGGAACATATGTCACACCGTCCTTAAGTTCAGGCGCTGTTCCAAGGGAAGATGAGCCGCTTCCAAAGGAATACTTATCCTCTCCTATGACAAAGGACAGGCTGTTGTTTTCATCGGTTATGGTGCATGATCTATCTTCTCCATTCCATTCCACAGTATATCCGAGCAGTTCACTTACTTCCCTTACAGGGTACATTTTTACGTTATTATCAGTTTCATAAATATTATTTTTAAGCTCAACACCGTTAACAACGGCTTTTTCTGTATCTTCAGCAGGCAGTTCCGCTCCATATGCCAGCTGGGAAACGGATATTATAGATATGATTCCTAAGGCTATAACATTAATAGTAAAATTTTTCATATGATATTCCTCCTATTAAATAAAGCAAACTTAGTCAACTTATTAAACTTATCAAACACTTACAAGTATATCACTTTGTATAAATAATTTAATTAAAATAATCTTAACTTAAATTAAAATATCTCCTATTATTTTCTAAATTGTAACATTTTTATTTTTTCGGAATAATATAAAATGATCTGCTGCAGGAGGGTTTATATGAAACCGATCGATTACGAAAATAAAGTGTTAAAATCAGCTCAGGCTGATGAAGTTAATTTTACCAGGCTTCTTAACGACTATATAACGAAAAATCCAAAGGAAGGTTATCTAAAATTCCAGGTGACCTCAGGAGTCATACCCCTTGAAAATGCGGAAATCGTAATAAGTAAAAACATCGGCGAAGATGTATACATCGGAAAGACACTTAAAACAGATATTGACGGAAAAACCGAGTCAGTAGCGCTTCCTGTGCCGGAAAAGGCTCTGTCTATGGTACCTGGAAATTTTGCTCCATATGCATCCTATGATATTAGAGTGTCAAAGGATGGTTATCTCGATGCTGTCTTTTACGATGTACCAGTATTTGAAAGCATAACTTCTGTTCAGGCTGTTGATTTAAAGCCTGATGTCGGAGCATCCAACATAAAAAACAATGAGCCTGTATATGAGAGAGGATATAATAATCTTTAAGGAGGATCACCATGTCAGTACAAGGTCTGCCATATGTACCTGAAACGATAACTGTTCACCTTGGTCTTCCTGACCAGCCGGCCGAAAATGTGACAGTTTCATTTTCAGATTATATTAAAAATGTCGCTTCCAGCGAAATTTATCCTACCTGGCCGGAAAGCGCTATACGTGCAAATATTTACGCCCAAATAACCTATGCCCTTAACCGTGTGTATACCGAATGGTACAGAAGCAGGGGCTATGATTTTGATATAACCAACACAACACAGTATGACCAGTATTTTGTAAAAGACCGTGATGTATTTGAGAATATATCCAGGATCGTTGATGAAATATTCAATGATTATGTAGTCCGGGAAGGGAGTATTTCTCCCCTGTTTACCTCTTACTGCAACGGAACCACCAGCAAGTGCAGCGGTTTGTCTCAGTGGGGTACGGTTTCTCTTGCGGAAGATGGATATACACCCATAGAAATACTCCAATACTACTATGGAGATGACATTGCTATTGTTGAAAATGCGCCTATCAAGCCAAATATAGAATCCTATCCTGGCTTCCCCTTAAGACTTGGAAGCAGCGGAAATGAGGTAAAGACGATACAGCAGCAGCTGAACCGTATAGCCGACGCCTATCCTTCTATTCCTAAAATCAACGATCCTAATGGCATTTTCGGCACCCAGACAGAAGCCGCTGTCAGACGTTTCCAGAATATATTTAACCTTGCCCAGGACGGTGTTGTCGGTAAGGCCACCTGGTACAGGATCAAAAATGTATTTAACGGCGTAAAACGTCTTGCTGAACTCACCGCAGAAAATCTTACTTTTGAAGAAGTTGAACCAATATATCCTTCGCTGCTTAAAGAGGGCATGACAGGAGACTATATAAAAACTCTTCAGTATTATCTGAATATCGTATCATATTTCTATCCCCAGATACCCATGCTGGCTGTAGACGGCATATTTGGACCAAAAACAAAGGCAGCTGTCATAGCATTCCAGGAAATGTTTGGACTTTCTCCTGATGGAATAGTCGGAAGGGATACATGGAAAGCTCTTTCTTCAGCCTATAAAACTTCTATAAATTCGATCCCTGATGAATATAAGAGTGAGGCAGAAATTGTTTATCCCGGATATGTACTTTCCGAAGGAGTATCCAATGATGACGTAAGGCGTCTTCAGACTTTCCTTGAAAGGATATCACAGTTCTATCCATCAATACCATCTGTTACCGTGACCGGTACTTTTGACGAAAAAACAAAGGAAGCTGTATCAGCTATACAGCGAATGTATGGTATACCCGTATCAGGTGTTGCTGGACCCGTTACCTGGGGCCTTATCATAAGTTTGTATAATGGAATAAACTAAATTAAAAAGGCTGTCTATTACAGACAGCCTTTTTATACCAATATTTAAGATCACGCCATTTCTTTGGCAGCTTTTTTAAGCTGCATCTCATCGCGTATTCTTCTTTCCTCGAGGGCCTTTGCAGCGATCATATCTTTGACTTTCATCATTCTCGTTGTGCCGGCTCTTTCATTTTCCTCGAGTTTCATCTTTATATATTTTATAGTCTCCTCATAGTTGGGGATCATTACGTTTTCAAGGGCGTTTACACGTCTTCTTGTTTTTTCTATTTCCTGCGCAAGGAGCTGAGCGCTCTTTTCACTTTCCGCAAGTCTGAGCAGTGGTTCCATAGCCTTTGAAAATGATTCTACAGCTCCATCAAGTTCTGCTGATGTAAATGCGTATCCATAGGGACAAACATCTGCCTTTTCATTTTCAGCCGTATTAAACTTGAACTGCGGAACGAGCACACTCATTATATTTCTCTCGCTGACTGAAACTTCTACGGAATTTCCGGGCATCATAAGAGATTCACCCATATATTCCTCATTCATAACAGCTCTGGCTATTATAAAGCTCTTATATGCCTCACCCAGTGCAGCCTCTGCTTCTTCACGGAGAGTCTTATTTTCCCTTACGATATCAAGGAACTGCTTCATAAGCTCATCCAGTTTATCTTTGAGAAGTTTATGTCCTCTCGTTGCGGTAGCAAGAAGTTTTTTAAGTCTAGCAAGCTCCATACGCGTAGGATTAACATTCAATCTTGCCAATCTCTATCACTCCCTTCAAAAGCGATATATCATTCATTTTCTGAATAATACTTGTCAAGATATTCATCGCCTATACGTTTAAGCTCACTCTTAGGAAGAAGTCTGAGAAGTTTCCAGCCGATATCAAGAGTTTCCTCAATAGAACGGTCTGTCCTGAATCCCTGGGATACATATTCCTTCTCAAATTCATCAGCAAATTTAGCATAAAGTTTATCAATATCTGAAAGTGCTGACTCACCAAGGATAGCCATGAGCTCTTTAGCATCCTTACCTCTTGAATAAGCAGCAAAGAGCTGATTCATTGTATCCGCATGGTCTTCACGGGTCTTGCCCTTTCCTATACCTTTATCCTTCAGACGTGAAAGTGAGGGAAGTACGTTTATAGGAGGCTGTATGCCTTTTTTGTAAAGATCCCTTGAAAGTATGATCTGTCCCTCTGTGATATATCCTGTAAGGTCAGGGATGGGATGTGTCTTATCATCCTCGGGCATTGTAAGGATAGGTATCATTGTGATAGATCCTTCTTTGCCTTTGATCTTTCCGGCTCTTTCGTACATTGTAGCAAGGTCAGTATAAAGATATCCGGGATATCCTCTACGTCCAGGAACCTCTTTCTTAGCCGCTGATATCTCACGGAGAGCCTCAGCATAGTTTGTAATATCTGTTATGATTACAAGGACATGCATTCCCTGTTCAAATGCAAGATATTCAGCTGCCGTAAGTGCCATACGAGGTGTTGATATACGCTCAACGGCAGGGTCATTGGCAAGGTTTACGAATACGACTGAACGGTCTATGGCACCTGTCTTTTTGAAGTCCTCGATGAAGAACTCAGCATCCTCGAATGTGATACCTACAGCTGCGAATACAACCGCGAATTTTGAATCTGTACCTCTAACCTTAGCCTGTCTGGCTATCTGTACAGCCAGCTGTGAATGAGGAAGACCTGATCCTGAGAAAATAGGAAGTTTCTGTCCTCTTACCAGTGTGTTAAGTCCATCGATGGCTGATACACCAGTCTGAATGAACTCTGAAGGATATTCTCTGGCAGCGGGGTTAATGGGTGCGCCATTTATATCCATCCTCTTTTCAGGTATTATCTCCGGGCCGCCGTCGATGGGTTTGCCCATACCATTGAATACTCGTCCAAGTATGTCAGGTGAAACACCGAAATCCAGTGATTTTCCTAAAAATCTTACTTTACTTTCAGCAAGGTTGATACCTGTTGAGCTTTCGAAAAGCTGAACAAGAGCAGAGTCTCCGTTAACTTCAAGGACTTTGCATCTTCTTGTTTCTCCGTTTGAGAGCTCTATTTCTCCAAGTTCATCGTATTTAACGCCTTCAACTCCAGTGACAAGCATAAGAGGGCCGGCAACTTCCTGAATGGATCTGTATTCTTTTATCATAATTCCTCAGCCCCCTCTTTTATGAGTTCGTCGATCTCTGAGTCGATCTCAGCGAGTATCTCATCATATTCCTTTGTTACATATCTTTCTCTTATATATTTAGCACGGCCTACCTTTTCAAGTGCCGGTATCTGTATAAGTTTATGGATGCTTACATTCTGCTCGATAGCCTTTCCTGCTTTATGATAGAAATGAAGTATGAGCTCAAGGAGCCTGTACTGTTTAAGCAGTGATGTGAATGTATCTACATCATGGAAAGAGTTCTGATGCAGGAAGTCCTCACGGATAGAGCGTGATACTTCAAGGATAAGTCTGTCTGGAGCTGAAAGTGAATCAACACCGACCAGCTGTACTATTTCTTGAAGTTCAGCCTCAGTCTGGAGAAGCTTCATGGCTTCTGTTCTCTGTTTTGAGAAGTTCTCATTAACGTGCTTGTCAGCCCATGCATCTACCTTATCCTGATAAAGTGAATAACTTGTCAGCCAGTTGATGGCAGGGAAATGACGTTTATATGCCAGTGATGCATCAAGTCCCCAGAATACCTTTACGATACGGAGTGTAGCCTGTGATACGGGCTCTGATGTATCACCACCGGGAGGTGAAACGGCTCCGATGGCTGTAAGTGTACCCTCTCTTGTGTCGCTTCCGAGACAGTAAACACGTCCGGCTCTTTCATAGAACTGTGCAAGACGGCTTCCCAGATATGCAGGATAACCTTCCTCACCGGGCATTTCCTCAAGACGTCCGCTCATCTCTCGAAGGGCCTCTGCCCATCTTGATGTTGAGTCAGCCATAAGGGCTACGCTGTATCCCATATCTCTGAAATACTCAGCTATAGTTATACCTGTATAAATTGATGCCTCACGGGCAGCAACGGGCATATCTGATGTGTTTGCTATAAGGACTGTTCTCTGCATAAGTGATTCCCCTGTTCTGGGGTCCTTAAGTTCAGGGAACTCATTAAGAACGTCGGTCATTTCGTTTCCACGCTCGCCGCAGCCGATATATACGACGATGTCAGCGTCTGACCATTTTGCCAGCTGATGCTGTGTAACTGTTTTTCCACTTCCGAAAGGTCCGGGAATAGCAGCTACACCACCCTTTGTAATGGGGAAGAATGTATCGATAACACGCTGTCCTGTTACAAGAAGGGTATCAGGTGTCCTCTTTTCTTTGTAGGGTCTTTCCTTACGAACCGGCCATCTCTGCATCATTGTTAAGGGAACATCGTTTCCTTTTTCATCTGTTACTACAGCAACTGTTTCTTCAATGGTAAAGCTGCCTTCTTTTATTTCCTTTATAGTTCCGCTGACGCCCCAGGGAACCATAATACGGCATTCAACAACGGGTGTTTCCTGAACGACACCGAAGATGTCTCCAGCAACTACCTTGTCACCTACAGCCTTATGGGGTACGAAATCCCATTTTTTCTCCCTGTCAAGGGAAGGTACTTCGACACCTCTCTGGATGTTTGTTCCACTTGCTTTATATAAGCTCTCAAGGGGTCTCTGGATACCATCATAGATAGTTGATATAAGGCCAGGGCCAAGCTCAACGCTCATAGGCATTCCCGTTGATACTACCTGTTCACCGGGGCCAAGACCACTTGTTTCTTCATATACCTGAATTGACGCTCTGTCTCCGTGCATCTCGATTATCTCACCGATAAGGTGCTTTTCTGAAACACGTACAACGTCAAACATATTAGCATCTCTCATTCCCTCCGCAATTACGAGGGGACCTGATACTTTTACTACTGTACCTGTCTTCATTTTTGTATTCAACCTCACTCTCAGTCATTAAACAGAATATCCACTCCGATCGCTCGTTTGCTGGATTCTCTGATTTCATTCATGCCAAGTCCCATGCTGCCTCCGATTCCAGGGATAACGATTATCGCCGGAAGCGGGTTGTCCTTATATCTTGCGATAAAGTCCTTTACCAGCAGGCTTGCCTGTTCGGTTATATATATAATGGCATAATCCTCCTCTACCAGCCTGTGTATCGTTTTTTTGATCTCATCAGGCTCATATGCGGTGAATGTGTCAATACCAAGAGCAAGGAATCCCATTACGCTGTCCTTGTCGCCTATTATTCCAACCTTAGACATAAGACTCCCTCACCCTTTCTTTAATAGTTTCTGTATCAATATTGTTAAGTTTGCAGGTCATTATGATCCTGACGCATTTTATCTCAGTCTCTTTTCCGATTATATAACCTACAATGGGTTCTGGTGTAAGAGATTTATACCTTGCGTCTTTAACATAAGACATTATGAAATCATCGCAGTTTTTCTCAAATTCCGTAAAGCTTTCACTCATAAAACCTTCGCATACCTGATCGTATCCTCTGCCTGAAAGCACCGCCTCCGGATTGTCGCTCTCAAAGGCATCCTTAAAAGCATCAAGTTCTATTGAACCGCCGTCCACAAACGCGTCTTCAAATATTTTATAGTTTTTGCCGCGTCTCTTTATCCTTGCGAATGTTTTAATATTTGTGACATCAGCAAGTCTTTCAACATATCCTATGACATAGTCATTTTTTGTTTTCTTGGCAGCTGAAGACATTGTGGCAAAGCATGCTCTGTCAAGTATAAGATCGATATATCTTCCATCCTTCGTCTTGGCATATTCGTCCATAGCATCGTTTACTGCTTTTATATCTATTTCAGGAAGGTCTGTGAACTTTCTTTCCTCAAAGGCTGCCTTCAGCCTGTCAAGGGACACTGTTCCTCCATCTATGAGATACGCACTTCCATCAATGCCGGATACAGTCTGTTTTATAAGTACTTTTATGTTATGATAGTCGTTTTTATAGAGAAAAATATCCACCAGTTTGTCATCGGGAATAAGTCCTGCCAAAGACTTATAGGCATCCGAAAGCTGAGCCGAGAGAAGTTTTTCAAAATCATGTATCTCTCCGGGAGCAAGTGTGCCATATCCGCTCTCTGTTAATATCCTGAGGGCATCTTCTGCCGTCGGTGCCTCAGCCATCTGCATCAGCTTATCCTTTGTGACCAGATTATTTTCCTTTGAACGTACTACCGCAACTGCGAAAGGGTAAATCTTATGTTTTGACATATATACCCCTCCTTACTCAAAAAGAATTTTTGCTGCGATCTGCTGAATTTCCTCTTTTTCAATGGAAATTATAGAACCAAAAGAATAATTATATTCAATATCTCCGTTTCTGATGATAAGTCCGCCGTTTATCTCCTCTGTTCTGTCAGAGAGGACAAAGCCTTTTTCCCTGATAACATCTGCAAGCCTGTTCCTGTCTTTTTCAGCAACGATAACTTCTGTTCCAAGGCTTTTATCAATATTATCAAGCATCTTTCCTATTACCTCAGTATACTGGGCATCAGGAAGGCTTATAAGACGTTTTTCAGCTTCTTCTATTACTTCTTCAAGTATCTGCTGTTTCTGGGCAAGCACAGCTTTCTTTGCCTTCATCTCAGCGCCAGAGATCTGTTTTGCGCAGAGTTTTTCCTTCTCCTCGTTAACAGCCTTGTCGCTTCTTGCCTTTTCTTTAGCTGCCTTGTCTTCTGCTTCCTTTATTATGGCGTCTGCCTGTTCCTTGGCATCAGCCATTATCTTTTTAACTGTCTCATCAGCATCGGCTATTATTTTATCAATAATAATTTTGCCATCATTCATAGGAGTATCCTCCTTCTCTTAACTTTATTATAACTGGATGCTGTTGAGCATAAGGAATGAAACAAGAAGTGCAAGAACTGCGTATGTCTCAACCATAGCTGCAAAAAGCATACCCTTTGAAAGTTCGTTGGGTTTCTTTCCTACGAGCATAACGCCTGAAGCTGCTGCTTTGCCCTGTGAAATAGCTGAAATAAGACCAACGATACCCATGGGAAGAGCTGCTGCAAAAATTGATGCGCCCTGAGCTACTGTGAGGTCTACCATTCCGTCTCCGCCAAGAAGACCGATCTTAACCATTATAATGAAAGCAATAAGAAGTCCATAAATACCCTGTGTTCCGGGAAGAGCCTGGAGCACGAGCACCTTACTGAATTTGTTGGGGTCTTCTGAAACGACTCCCGCTGCTGCCTGACCAGCAATACCTACACCAACAGCACTTCCGATACCTGCAAGACCTGCAGCGATCGCAGCACCAAAACAAGCTAATACTTCACCGCTTAATAAACCATCCATATTGTTAATCCTCCTTATCAATTATCTTAACGAATTTTGTCTTTCTATCAAATGGAGCAAATCCTTTTCCACCGCCGGTATAGAATTTACCAAAGAATTCTACATACTGAAGACGGCATGAATGCACGTAAGCTCCAAGAGCATTGATTGCGATGTTGAACACCGTACCAAAAAGAAAAACTGCAATAAATACAATGAGTCCGACTATACCGCTTCCGGCAAGGGAACCGAGTATGTTGATAACCTTAGCTACAACACCGGTTGCAAGTCCCAGGGCAAGAAGTCTGGAGTATGAAAGAGCATCCGAGAGGTAGCTTGTTATGCCATAGAGGCTTCCAAGACCGCCTGTGATCTTTCCAAATCCTTTTTTATTTCTTCCTCCTGTGACAAGTATGCCTACAGCTCCTACAATGGCCAGCCATTTTCCTACCGTTGCCAGTATGGCAGCCACTGAACCGCCGACACCGAAAAGTACAAGTCCTATGATGAGCATGTACCAGAATCCGATATCAAAAAGTGCGTCCCAGGGTTTACCTGCTTTAATGAGCATATATGCCTGGATAGCCATACCTGTAAACAGGTGTATGCCGCCTAAAATTATCGAGAATACAAGAAGTGTCATTGGCTCCTCAAGAGGGTCGAACCATATGGGATTTATGGCTATTTCTCTTCCGAGGAATGTTTTAGTGAATACTGACACTGCGTCTCCGAACCATCCTCCGAATAAGGCACCCCATATAAATGTAGAAATGCCTCCCCAGAAAAGCAGTTTTATCATTTTCTGCATAGTTCCTTCAAGTTTGAACTTCTTAGAAATGGCAAAACATGCTGCGGCAAGGATGATTCCGTAGGCCGCGTCTGAAAGCATAAGTCCGAAGAATATAAAGTAAAACGGCGCCATTATCGCAGTAGGGTCTACTTCTGTCGCTAAAGGCAGACTGTACATTTCCGTAACTGCCTCAAACGGTGTCGCAAATTTGTTGTTCTTTAAGAGGATAGGTGTGTCCTCGTTCTTTACCGGCTCGCTTATTTCATAATAGCAGCCGTATTTGTCAAGGAACTTGCTGACTCTGTCAGCCTCCTGGGTAGGAAGCCAGCCGTCAAAACAAAATACCTTTTTGGTGTTGATCATGTCTCCGACTGCCTTTGCCCTGTCACGTTTGATAAGCAGGTCGTCGTATACATATTCCACCTTTTCTCTTTCTTGGGCCAGTTCTTTGAGCTTTTCCTCGTTGATTTCAATATCCTTCTGGAGAAGTTCTATCTTTTTTGTATAGTCTTCTGCAGCCTGGGCGGCAGTACCGACATTTTCTCCAAGGGATACGACTGAAAAGCTAAACTGCCTGAGAGATTCCAAAACCTTTGGTTTCTCTTCCTTAAGACAGATGATACAGAGGTAGGTCTGAAGCTTATCAGAACTTACTTTCTGTATGACCGCTGACGGTGCATCTTCAAGAACGCTGTTAAGAAGTATGTCCATATTTGTTTTTGCCGGGACAGTACCCATAAATACAACTGAAGATCTTGTACCTGTTTTTTCAAGGGGAAGATCGAGTTCCTTCCATGGCTCAAGTCCCTTTACCAGAATGGACAGTCTGTTTATCTCATTTCTGTCTTCGGTTATTTTCTTTGCTGCTGCTGATGTATCAGCTGCCATTTTTTCAACATAACCTTCATTCTGTTGAACTTCCTTAATAAAATCATCTGCCAGAACTTCTTTTCTGGTTTTGATCAGCGGACTTTTTCCCTCATAATAATTATTAAGGGTATCAAGAGTCGTGCCGTAAACGGCGATCTGTGCATCAAGATGAGATACCTCGGCGCTGTTATTTGCTATAAATGTGCCTTCAGGGATAGGATTTTCTGAAGAATTTCCTTCTGGTTTGTTTATCTCAACGACACCCAAATCCATTAATTCTTTAATAAATCTTTTCTTCTGGCTGTTCAGACAAATAACAGAAAGTTTACTCATCTCAACTATTGCCATTAGTTCCCACAACCTTTCCAATTACAGCATTAACGGCCTGTTCTTTTTTAGCGGCCGCCGATTCTTTAATCTTTCTGCAATCAAGTTCAGCCTGCCGTGCGATCTCATCAGCCTTATCCCTGCTCTCCTCAACAGCCTGAGCCGCAACTGCATTTAGCGCAGCCTTGGATTTCTGCAGAGCATCAGCAATGATAGCCTCGCCTTTTTTTTCAGCTTCCGATTTGAGTGACGCCGCATCAGCCTCAGCGTTTTTGATCATCTCATCTGCCTTGGCTTCAGCCTCAACAATATCTTTTATAATGTCTAACGCCATTCTTTCCTCACCTCTTTTGCATAGACTTTATATATTATCAGCATTAGCTGAATAATATCATATTATAAGTATTATTACAGTGGCAATAATATTTTACAGCCTCAAAAATACAATTTAAATTCCAATATTATGTATAAAAGGCTATAAACCTATACATCAAATTATATGTAATAAATGTGCAAATGTCAAATCTATTTATACGATGTATACAAAGAAAGCTTTGCATATTTCACCAAAAATGCACATATTTTATGAGGCAATAAGTCCAATATTTTATTCTAAGTACATAAAACTTTAAAGATTGTTTATTTTTTAATACACTTATAACTAAAGGCATTAATTGGTACTACCAGCATTTTTGTTAATAATACCCTTTGATAATTTAAACATTTTCATAAAAATGATAAACAAAAAAGGTCTGTGCAATAACACAGACCTTTGATTGTCGTTTGTGACAGTTATCTCATTGCTGTCCTATGTGCAATGAATCTTATTACGCCAAACAGACCTACAATGACAAGCAGCATAATCAGAAAAGCGAGGCTCTGAATTGTCGCTGCCATGGGTATGATGGCTATAGCCGTCACAATAAAAAGAAGAGAGATTATAAGTAACAATATATTTGAAATATTTTTCATATTTACCGCCCCCAAACTCAAATACTAAACAGCAAGTGTTTGTTTTTGATGATGTTAGTATACCATTATGGGGCCAAGTATGCCATAGTGTATTTTCACATATTTATCATCAAATATGTTCTATTTTTTATGCTGTATTAAGCAAAAATACCAGCACATACAAAAAATATATCTTGTATCAAACATTTTTAGTTATTATTGCACACAACATCCGAGTGTTAGTTTTGTAACAAACAAACAAGGAATGTGTTAATTATTATACAATTTTAACAATCACTTTATATTTCGATATCTGACCGGTCGTCTTTGCCCGACAAGACCCTGTCCCATACTTCATCCGCTGAAAGCTTTTTCAGTTTCCTTTGTTTATTTCCACTTTTTTCGTCAAAACAGCAGATTGATCTGTAATCACAGTAGTCACATGGAAGTATTTTGCCATTGACAACAGGACTTATGCTCACATCGCCGTCAACTATCTTCTGGCCTATCTCTCCGGCCTTTGAGACAGTATATTCCATAAGCGACTCATAAAAATCTTTATTAACTGCTGAACCTGTTATTGTGCCGTCTTTTTTCTTATATACACCTATTACCTCTGAACGTACGCCGGGAAGAAGATCAGCATCTAAAGCCTCCAGCACTTCCGGATCACTGCAGGCAAGTCCTGACATACAGAATTTCTTATATAACAGCTGTTCAGGGTCAGCACCTTTAAGCTCATAATCATTTACGACTGGGCCCATTATCCTGAAATAAAATACACCGCCTATGCCCGGCTCATCCTTTATTAGAACTTTTCCTGTCTTTATAAATGCATCCATATATAAAAGCAGCTGTAGCTGAAGGCCATAGTATATATCGGAAAGATTAAAATCCTGTCTTCCTGATTTGTAATCTATTATTTTTACATATCCTAAGCCGTCTTTCCTGTATATGTCCACCCTGTCTATTTTTCCCCTCAAAAGTATGTCCCTTCCTCCTGGCATCGCCACAGCTATGGGAGGCAGTTCACCGCTTCCAAAGGTTATCTCACTTCCGAATGTTTCAAACTTTCCAGAACTCATATGCTTCTTAAGGGCAAAAACAGCTCTGCCTGTTATCCTCTTTATCCTTTTAACAAGGTAAGTATAGGCCGCCGTACTTAGAAGTATTTTATTTTCCGGCTCAGGCACCATCTCATCTATTATAGTCTCAGTCATTTCTCTGGCCTTTTCCTTATCTAAGGTCTGCCATGTCAGCCCTTCTTCCCTCATCTTCCATATGAGTTTTTCCAATACCTTATGGAAGATGGAGCCTATGTCAGGCGTTCTTATCTCATATAATTTCCTAGGTTTAGCACATAATGAATACTGGGCAAAGTAGCTGAATGGACATTTTGCAAATGTTTCCAGCCTTGATACACTGGTATATGGTTTAGAGCCATAGAGCGTATTAAGATTTTTTCTGCTGAGGGTGCCTTCAACATTTTGTATCTTGGAGCCATTTTCGATCATATTAGCCCTGTCCTTATATTCTTTTGCCTCAGCCATCCATTTTGCTGTCTCCTGCCATAAAACTCTGTTTTCAGCCAATCCGTTACCCATCCTGTGAAGCACAGGTATTGGCCTGTCCACTGATTTTATGGACAGCTCGTCAAATTCTTCACTTTCTACCTCAGTAAATATTTTTTCTATCCTTCCTATGATGGATGAAGGCCTTGTCTCCCTTCCATCAAAGTCGTTTTTATTCCTGCATAGATATAACATCTCTGAAGGCCTTGTTATGCCAAGATAAATAAGGTACTGCTCCTCAAAGGCGAGCCTTGCTCCGGAATGTGGAAGATCGGCACCCATATTCTCAAGGTTCTCTATTTCCCTTTCGTTAAAAAGACTATTGCTGTCAAAACTGCTGGACGGTATTACACCCTCATTTACACCGACAACAAACAAAGCCTTTATATCCGGCAGCCTTGTCCTTTCAATATCTCCTGCCACCACAGAATCTATGCCAGCGGGGATTATACCCATTTTAAGGCCGCCAAGACCAGCTTCCAGTATTTCAGAATACTCCTTAATATTTACCTCATCGTCGCCCAGAAGCTTTGTCATATTTTCCAGAAGCTCTCCTATAAGCTCAAAGCATCTTATATATTCCTGGGCTTTGTCCAGGTCTCCGTTTTCTTCGGCGTTTTGTGATTTCTCCGACAGCTTATCTATCACGTCCATATTTTGAACAGTCTCATAAAGGCCTACTGTTATTTCTTTAACACTATGTTTTCCCTTTCTAAAGGTTTTATAAAAATCTATAAATGGTCCGATGGCTTTGTTTTTAATTTCGTTTATGGTATCTTCCTTTTCACTGGTCTCTTCATTTTCGAATCCCAGCTGCCATCTTTCCTTGAGCCATTCCTTACCCTTTATTCCATACCTTACAACATAGTTTTCCAATATGTCCCTTTCTTC